>SVLM01000008.1 GCA_015067945.1 Oscillospiraceae bacterium | reverse complement strand
CCAGTTCAGAATGACTCTGTCATCGACCTTTGCGATCAGACGAACGCCGCCGTCTTCATTGATAGCGGAGAACTCATATTCGTGCTCGGCGGTCCACAGAGCCTTACGGCTACCAGCAGCCTCTTCCATAGCAGTCAGAGTCCAACGGGTATCAGCATAGCCGGGAACGGCAGAGAAGGAATCATCGTCGGTCTTAAAGATGGTTGCATTGTTGTACCGAACCAGAACAGAGGTGTTATCCACATAGATCCAGTAGCCGGTGTTGGCGCCGTCCCAAGGATTGCCCAGGCTTTCAGCGCGCAGGGAAATCAGGAACTGGCTCTTGTTGTAGTTATCGCTGGGACTGTTAAGACGAGCGGTAAACTTAACGGTCTGATTCTTGGCGCTCACTGCATTGGAACCCCAGTACAGAATCTCGCCAGCGGCAGAGGGCTTATACATACCCTCATTCTCTGCTGCCAGAGCGGGGATTGTTGTCAGCACCATTGCCATCAGCAGGCACAGCGTCAGGGAAAGGGATACCACACGCTTCATAACATTCTTCATGATAGTCTCTCCTTTACTTCATTCTTTGATAGGCATCGTTGTATATATCAACCAAGGTGTCCGCGCCTTGGTCTTTTACTGCATTAACGGTTTGCTTCCACTGTGCATCAAATTCCGCATCACTTGCAAATTTGCCGGTCAGCAATGTAACCATCCGCATATTAAACACGGTAAACATGTTGGATTCGCAAGCATTGATCTTCTTGGACTCACCGGGCGTAAAGATCGGCAGTGGTACATCCACATATTTATCGGTCTCTGTGATGAGCTTATCACGGAATTCATAGTAGCGATTATAAGGAGCCTTACTTGCATCACAGATCGGGTCATTCAAATTGTAGAAGGCAGAATACAGACTCCAGCAGAAATACATATTCTGCATATCTGCCAGGGAAGTTACTGCATATACATTATCTTTATAAATCGGCAGTCCGTCTGCATTCAGCTGATAAGTATACTTGGTCGGATCCGTTACGCCGGCCTCAAAGCTGCCTTCGCAAACATCCGGATTGTACCACTGCAGATTAATGAACTCTTCAGAGTACATATAATCCAGAACCTGCAGAATACGGCCCAACAGAACAGGATTTTTTGCAACTTCTGCAGAAATTGCGGTACCTGCATAAGCATCAAACTGTGCAATGGAGAAGCCGTGGGTCTGCTGCTGGCCTTCAGCCTGAGGCAAAGACATCGGCACGAATGCACTTGTATACTCCTCATAGCCGGTTACGCCGGTAAAGCCACCCATATAGTCACAGGTCATTACGCAGGTGCCATCCCGCATGGCTTCATGAATGGTTGTAATAGAGGCAGTAGAATAAGCCGGATCGATCAGGCCTGCGTTGTACATCTTGTTAAAGAACTTGATAGCTTCCTTGTAGCCTTCAGTTTCCATAGCAAACACAAACTGATCGGTTTTCGGATCATAACCAATGAATTCCTGACCATTGGCATAACCGCCGGTAAAACTGATGATAAAGTTAGTGATCTGCGTGCCCAGCTGATCCGTGCCCAAGGTTCTCATCTGGAAGGGATAAACATTCTCCTTGCCACCCTTGATTGCAACCAGTGCGTTGTACACATCATCCCAGGTCTGAGGATTCGGATAGCCAACAGCCGCAAATGCTTCCTGATTGTAAGAGAAGTTGTAAATCGGCATGGGATTTTCGTTATAGGACGGGATTCGGAAAATATGGCCCTCGTCATCGTAGAGCAGGGACGCATTGTTGGAATTTTCCTCCAGCGCCTTATCAATCATTGCCTTAATGTTCGGCAAATGACCATTCTCAATATAAGGTGCCAAATCCAAGAACGCACCGTAACTACCATACTCGTTTGCCAGGTTAATATCGATACGGCTTACGATATTCTTGATTTTGTTGCCGGAAATATTCAACTCCAGCTGAACGTCATGGTCAGCAGGGGTCAACTCCGTCATATTCAAGGATACATTGAACTTTTCTGCAACATATTTCATAGCAGGAGTTTCTGCTGCAGAAAGCATGCTTTGACTGGCCATCATCCAAGTCAAATTTAGCTTTACATCCGTGGACATGTCAGGAACTACATATTCCGCCACGCTAGGAGTTACGGTCGGTCCGCAACCAACAATAGATACCACGACCAACACAGCCAACAGAGTCGCAAGAATTTTCTTCATTGTTTTTCCTCCTCTTTTTTGTGAATATACGCACATCAGCCTTTTACACTGCCAATGGTAACGCCACGAACAAAGAATTTCTGCAAAAACGGCACTAAAATCAGCAGCGGCAAAATAACACAGACCGTCAATGCATAATTCAAAGATGTTCCGTCAATTTTATTTTGAATCAATTCAGCCATCAAGCCACCGGAAAGACCGGATGTCAGGGACTGCTGCATTGCATTTCTCAGAACCAGCTGAATCGGATATTTTGTAGGATCATCCAGATACAACCACGCACCCATCCAGGAGTTCCAACCAGCAACAAAATAAAACAATGTAATCGTGGCCAAAATAGGCTTAGACAACGGCAAGTACACCGACCAGAAGGTACGCAGTGTTCCTGCGCCATCGATCTCTGCCGCCTCTTCCAGCTCTCTCGGTACGCTGGAAGTAAAGTAGGTGCGCATAACAATCAGGTTATATGTGTTAATTGCACCCGGGATAATCATAACCCAAAATGTATTGCCCCATTGTAATCCATTGGTAATCCAAATATAGGACGGGATCAAGCCGCCGGAAAAATACATCGTGATTACGATAAACAAAGAAAAGAATCTTCTGCCAATCAAATACGGCTTTGACAACGCATATGCCATCATGGTTGTCAAAATCATACTGGTAGAAACGCCAAAGAACACATACAGAATAGTGTTCTGATAACCAGATAGAACGTTAGGGATTTTTGTCAGCATTTTATAGGCGTTGAATTGGACATCTATCGGCAGCAAAAAAACCTCGTCGGCTTTTCCGTAGCCACTTACCGACACCGAGATCATATAAATCAAGGGGTACAGCAGCAATGCGCACAACAAGCCCAGAAAAATGATGTTAAAAAACTCAAAGACCCGTTCTCCGGTTGACATACGGCTAATAAATAACGGTTTACGTTTCATACGCCATCTCCCTTAGAACAAGCTGGTCTCCGACACTTTACTGGACACTTTATTGGCGATCCAGATCAGCACCAGATTCAATACAGACATAAACAGACCTACAGCAGTGGTGTAACTATACTCATGAGAGCCATAAATACCCTTATCATAAATGTACATCGGCATAGTGTAAGAAATGGACGAATTACCGGGAGTCTGGAGCAACATAATCATATCTAGATCACCGCTCAGAATGCCTGGGATTGCAAGAATCATCATAATAATGATGGTAGGCATAATTCCCGGCAAGGTAATATGCCAAATTCGATCAAATCGGCTTGCACCGTCCAGTTCTGCAGATTCGTACAACTGGGGATCAATACTGGTCATTGCAGAGGTATAAATAATCGTAGACCAGCCGGCGCCTCTCCAAAGATTCAGAATAATGTAGATTGGCAAGAACCACTCGGGCTGATTAATAAAATCAATCCGCTCCTGGCCAAGCAGTTCTAACAAATTGTTAATAACGCCATCGGATTGTGCCAACATCGTCAGTGCAATGTTGACAATTGCAACTGTAGAAACGAAATAAGGCATATAAGAAATCGTTTGCAATGTCTTACGGTAACGTTCCAATCTCAGTTCGTTAAACAGTAACGCCAACGCAATTGGTACAACAAAGGTTATCACCGTAGTAACAGAACCTACGAGCAGTGTATTCTTGAAGACAACATCCCAAAACAAGCCCTTATTGGTCAAAAACGCTTTGAAATGCTCCAACGGATCCTCTAACCAGGGGCTATTAAAGACACCCAGGAACGAGTTGTAATCCTTAAAAGCAATAATGTTGCCAAACATTGGAACATAACAAAATAATATATACCAAAGGATCGGCATAACCATAAACAGGTACAGCGGAATGCTTTTCCGAAGGCGGCTATTTGCTTTCCAAGACTTTTTGTTTGACGCTGGGGTTTTCACGCTATCACACCTTCTTTTTAATACGATCCAAACTCTCGCCTTCTACAACGAAGTAATCGACTATACAGGGTTGTTGCACACCTTGCACTTTACCCTCCAGCAAGTCAAGCAACAGATGCGCAGCCCGTTCTCCGAGGGCCGAAACATTCTGATTGCTGGAGCAAATCTTTGGGGTTGGGATCTGCGTTAAGTAACTGCCAGACAAACACACCAGCGATATATCCTCGGGTACGCGCTTTCCGCATTGCTGCAACAACTCCAATGTTTGAACCGCTTTGTAATCAGAGTCCACAATGATTGCAGTAACATCTCCGGCCTTTTCCAGGTTCTGTAGAAGCCACTCACGTTGCAACTCTTCACCATAAGTCGTATAACAGTAATGCGCTTGAATATTATCTTCTTGCTGATCCAACGCCCTTTGAATACCCGTTAAGAAGTCCTCCGTCAAGGTATATCGTGCATCCGGTAAGATATACAGTATATTTCTATGTCCACAAGCAAGGACTCTTTGCGTCATTTCCGTAGCCATATCTGTATTCGGACCATCAACATAATGTATGCTGTCAGAGTGGTCCGGGCGACCCACAACAACCACAGGGATTTTTGCATTGCGCAGCCACTGCAATTGCTCTCCGTCTTGTCCGGGGTTAATTAGGATAACACCATCCAAACCAGAGACCTTTTGAAGCCAGTGCTCGTAAATGCTGTCATAAATCTCAACCACAAGGTCAACACCATGCTGGTTGATAACAGGCAAAATCGTAGCAGAAAACTCCGAGAAAAACACAGATCTTTTCAAGTACTCTGCGCTAGGAATAAAAATGCCAACGCGTAAATTTTTACCGATCGCCAATCGTCTGGCATTATCATTCGGCTGATACTCATTCTCTTGCATGATTTTCAAAATGCGGTTACGAGTAGAATCCGGAATATTTCCCTTTCCGTTCAGCACATATGAAACCGTTGTGCGAGAAACACCTGCCATTTTTGCAATCTCGGAAATTGTAATTGCCATCTTATACCACCTCAATATCAGCATCTGTGCAACAATCCAACTCAAAAATGATCTTATGATTGCGCAAAACCTTCTTAAAGGAATGCTCCGCTCCATTTACAAACAGCTTCACCGTGTTGATATCCACTTGATCCGGCAAGTTCAGTTCGATGGACAGCCCATCCAGCGACCCCTGCAGTGCAAGCGTAACACCGTCCGGTCGATATACAGCTTTTTTAATCAGCACATTCGGAACACAGCGCAAATTCTTCAGCTCGATTCTGCGTCCGGAATAATGACCAGACATATGGAACAGTTTAATTGCCCGTTCCCAAATCGAGCCACTTGCAAACTGATCGGCAAAAGCCGCTGTAAAAGATCCATGGGCACTCACATACGGAGGATATGCTACCGTCTGCTGATGCGGTCCGATTTCCGAGAAGTAACCGGCACCAAATGTATGCCCCATTGCCTCTCTGATCAATCGGTATGCCTCGTCCGGACGCCCAGCACGATTGCGCGATTGTGCCTCAATACACTCTGTCCACGGCTGCCAACTGTTTTGCTTCTCCATATACAAATCTGTATATGTGTATCGATCCAGTGTTTTCTGGCAAAGATCCATATCTACGAAAGGCATCGCCTCTGTCGGATACAGCATAAAAGGAATCCAAGATGCCCAATGCCATTCAGCTGCAGTCGTTCCTTTGCAGTGTAGATATTCCGTTTCAGTTTGTTCTACATAAATGCCATCCGAAATTTCTTTGAACCGCTCTTCCGGAGTTCCTAACAAAACGCCATATTCGTAAGCCTTCCGCAGTACCGTAGCAAACCACAAAGTAGTAAAGGTTTGGTTGACTTCTTCGCCCTCTTCATCCACTACATCGTTGCTAACCGGCATACCCACATACCATTTGCCCGCTTCATTCTGGACAAACATATTCTCCACTGCATATGTAGCACAACTTTTGATAATCGGGTACAAACAGTCCCGCAGGTAAGCATCGTCTTTAAAACTTTCATAATGGCGAATGGCGATCATCGCCACAGCCGAAATCACCAACGGGGCATTATCTTTTTTTGGATCCAGGAAGGTATGCCCATCATAAATCGTCATCCACACATAAGGCTTACCTTCTTTGCGCATAATGCGATGATAGTATCCTACGAGTTTATCCATCGATTCCCTATCATTCAGGCGACAAAGAGCGTCTACTGCAAAAACGGTATCCCAGAATGTGCATGCCTGCCAGCAGCCCAGGAAATAGAACGGATGTCCCAACTGGATGCTATATTCCATATTGTAAGCCATATGGAATAAGTATTTTGAATGGTTAAACAGATATTCTTCCTCTGCATCACCCGTTTCAACGCTTGCAATCGACTCAAAAAAGTCATGCCAATGACGGATGTGCTGCTGTCTCAGGACGCCTAGATCATTCACCGAATGTTTTGCATTAAAGGAGAACATGACACTCTGCCACGAGCTCCATTCCTTTTCCGCATACATATTCAACTGCATCGATGCCATCAATGCTTCCGACTGTACCGGGACACTTTGCGTGTTGCTCAGCAAATAATGCAGACAATAATCTTCGTGCCCACGTTTGGTAACCGTCAGCCGATCACCAGCGTATTCCACCGTATCAAACAGCGGCTTGCCATCTCGCACTGTCAAATGCAATCTGGCCACTACCTGCACGGAATGGTTCTCCTTAGGAATATACCGTGCATTCTCATGGCTCTTTACACGAAATGCAAAAACCGGCGCAGATGTGCCGTAAGGAACAAAAGCACAAATCTCCACCTTGATTTTGGAATCTAAAATATAGGATGTAGTAACTTGTGCGTGCTTCAGATCAATATCCCGCATAAACACCGCACCCTTTTGTGCGATATCCTCCGGCTCATAAATCTGTCCATCAACCACAAGCGCATAATCCAACCATCCGTATGGAAGAGTATTAATATCCTCTCCCCAATAACGCTTATCAAAAAACCGATTGACGCCCTTCGCCAGAATTCCATGGCCAACCACATACATGTCTCCTGCATGGGGCGTTCCACCATATGCGTCTTGAAAGAGGTTATTGATGCCTTGCATACCTGTTGCATCCAAGGAAATTACGCATTCACCTGAACCCAAATATACCGGAAATTGACACTTCGGCAGGGTCGTAGCTTGCTCCACAAAGCGGTAAGGTTTTACCTCTTTTTTCGTGCTGTCGCAAAACATTATGCATTCCCCTTTCATATTTAGTGAATCGGTTCACTTGCATTATAACATTTTCCCGGAAAAGTGTCAACGAAATTCCTCCCCCTCCGCGCAGTTTTGTAAGTTACGGCTAGTGAACAACACGGCTTTTTAGGTAAATTATACAAAGAGAACATACTGATCAAGTCAGGCCTTATATTAGAAAAAATGCGCCCTACAAATCATAACCACCGGCCGTGCCGGTGGTATGCACAGGCCCCTTTAGGGCCTTTTACTAGCCGAGCCTATAGGCTCATCGAATTTCCTTTCGCTTGCGTGAGATGCCCTGCTGCTATTGAAATAGCAGCAGGGCATCTCTTTTTCTGAATTTCTAAACTTGATTAGATATTCTTTCTTTCGGTTTTAATAGTTGTTCCTCGCTTCGCTCGGATAATTTATTCTGGGTATATGAAAACTATCCCTGAAGCAGCGAGTCGTATAGGTAACTACATATACAAAACGTGTTATTTATTGGACGGATTCCTTGGTATGCTGTTTTCAGAACACAGAACAAGGAGGGGTCTTTCATGGAGAATCAGGATCTGCTTGATACTGGTGTACCCATAACTATGGAAGCTTTGCAGGCGCATTTTCGTGCCAATGATTTCAGCACTATGGTATCCCGCTACAATCCGAGCACAGCATCCTCCGAAGAGAACAGCTTGTACTTAAAGTTCAAAGCGCAGTTTCTGGCAGCGTGGAATCAGCAGATGGGTCAGTTGACGAAAACGAAAACTCTGCGTAACTTCTCACCCGATGCCCCCATCCGATGTCTTGAGGAATCAGAAGAAAAGCTGGTGGCCGGTACTGTAATGGAAATTCTGCGTAAAGAGGATTTGGCGGAACAGCTGATCGACCAGGTCTTCGTCAGCATGCAAGAGCCAATGAACGCAGAGCTTGAGAAGTATGCAAGTGTCCGTGGCAAGATCGTTCCGGAGCTTACGGAAAAAGAATTCCAGCAGGCTGTGGATTGCTTTGCAGATGAATTCCTCTCCCGGATGATGCAGCTTCTGCTGCAGGTGCAGAATGTACCGGAACTTACCGAGTTTCTTTCCCGGAATGGTGCACACGAGGATTTCGATGAGGACGTGTACAAAAATCACGACAAGATCGATTTCCATCGCCGATGGGATCACCTGCGCACAAAAGTCGGTGAGATGCTGTCTCTGACTCCGGCAATCTTGGAAGAACTTCCCTCCTCGGTTGCAACCATTGCCACCGACTCTGTTGATATGAATTTCCCTGTTGCAGAGACCAATGATGAACTGTATTTGCAACTGCTGAACGCCTTTATTGCCAGTCTAAAAAGCGAAACAGATCGGCAAATCATATCCCTGCGTGCCGATGGCAAAACCCAACAAGAGATTGCTGCAGCACTGGGTTTTGCCGATCACTCCGGCATCTCAAAGCGGCTGAATCGGCTGAAACAAGACTTTTACGCCTTTTTAAATTCCAGAAGTTGCGTATAATTTCTGGTTGTAAATACGCAATTGTTGCGTAAATTATTTTTCTAAAACACGCAATTTTTGCGTATTTCTATTGATTTTTCATTTTCTTTGGGTATAATAAGCATTGAGGTGATGCGAAATGACGCTCAAAGACCTACGCAAACAGAAGAGGCTGACCCAAGCTGCCTGTGCAAAATATCTGGGCATTCCCCTTCGTACCTATCAAAATTACGAAACCGATGCATCCAAGGTTGACTCTATGAAGTATGCCTTTATGCTGCAGAAGCTGGAGGTATACGGCTTTGTGGATGAAACCCACGGCATTTTGAAGAAGGAGCAAATCAAGGACATCTGTATTGCTGTGTTTGAAAAGTACGAAATTGAATACTGCTATCTTTTCGGCTCCTATGCCAAAGGCAAGGCCACCGAGAACAGTGATGTAGATTTGTTGATTGCTACACCCATTTCCGGCATGAAATTCTACGACTTGGTGGAAGCCCTCCGGGAGGCATTGCACAAGAAAGTGGACGTTCTGAACCGTGAGCAGTTGAACGACAATCCGGAGCTGATGCACGAAATTCTGAAGGACGGAATCAAGATTTATGGATAACAAGAAAGACAATAAATACTATGTAAAAAAGATCGTAACCGATCTGGCTTTTATCGTCAAACATACCAGCAGTCTCTCCCAAAACGATCTGTCGAAAAACGAAATACTACTGGATTCTGTCATGTTCCGGCTGATTCAAATCTCCGAGAATTCTGACAAGCTGACAGAAGATTTCAAAGCATATCACAGCAATATCCCCTGGCGAGCCATCAAGGGTCTGCGTAACCGGATTGTTCACGAATACGGCAATGTAGACCTGTCCGTGGTCTATGACACCGTCAAGAACGACATTCCCCAGCTGCTTAATAATCTGGCGGCTATTGTAGAGTAATTGAATACACAACCACGCCCTCAGAAGCGTTTGCTTCTGAGGGCGTTTTATTTTTCAAAAAACTTTTATCAATGCCCGGCACATTTTGCGTTCCTTCTGTCGGGGTATAGGTGCGGGACGTCTGTAGCCGCGGGCGATTCACGTCGTTTCGACGTGGCAAGCATCGCGCCCGGCTAGCCGCCGAACGCAGAATAATCGGGCAGAAGCCCAAACCCACTTTTTTGAAAGGAGCTGATAATTATCAAAAGCAAAAGAATTACCCTCCGTGTATCGGAAAGCCACTGGCAGAAGCTACACAACAAATCAGAAGCCGCAGGTATGACGCTGACGGATTATCTCACAGCCTGCGGTCTGCAAAAAGAGATTGTCATCATCGATAGTCTGGACGAAGTCGTGCGTCAGCAGAAAGCAATTGGCCGGAATCTAAATCAACTGACCGCTCTGGCCAATATGGGGAAAATCAATGTTGTTTTCCTGCAAGAACTCACCGATGCCTATGGGCAGGTGAGTTCTTTGCTTTCCGGAATTCTAAAACGAAGGCGGTGGTCATAACGGCGATTGTGAAGATCATCAACAGTCCAC
This sequence comes from Oscillospiraceae bacterium, assembly GCA_015067945.1. GTDB lineage: Bacteria > Bacillota > Clostridia > Oscillospirales > Oscillospiraceae > Faecousia. Next base: position 69,222 of record SVLM01000008.1, on the reverse strand, counting down.
GCGCCCAAAGCGTATCCGGTTTGCGCGGTGTCATTGCGTACTGCTGCCGGGATGCAAAAACCAATCACGAGGGACAGCGGCTTGTCTCCGGCATCAATTGTGTCCCGCAAATTGCATTGCAGGAGTTCATGAACACCAAGCGATTGCACAATCAAAACAGCGGACGGATGTATTATCACATGGTGCAATCCTTCTCTCCGGAAGAAAATATCACGCCGGAGGTTGCCCACGAGATTGCACTAAAGTTGGCAGAATCCATTCCCGGTTTTGAAATCGTTGTGGCAACACATCGGGATGCCCATCACGTGCATTCTCATTTTGTGATCAACTCTGTCAGTTTTGAAACCGGAAAGAAGTACCACAGCGATCCGGAATCTCTGCAAACCCTGTGGGATGCATCCGACAGACTTTGTTTGGAGTATGGTTTCTCAATCGTACAAAAGAAGAACGGCAAAGAACACAGGATGAACGACCGGGAGTACCGTGCCTACGATCGTGGTGACAGTTGGAAAATGGAACTGGAACTATCCATTGATGATTGTATGACCCTGGCCCGAAGCCGGGAGCATTTCATTCAGCTGATGGGCTTTCGAGGGTACGAAGTTACCTGGACGGACACCCGGAAGAACATCACCTACACCACGCCCCAAGGCTTTAAGTGCAGAGACAGAAAATTGAACGGAAGAAAATATCTCAAGGAGGAAATGGAATATGAATTCGAGTTACGCTCGGCCATCTGCCGCAGATATGAGGGAGCGGCAGAAACAAACTCTGGCACAGGCAGCAGCGGTGCAGCCGACCGTCGCCGTGACAGAACCCAATTGGAAGGCGATGATCTCATCCCAGGAGCAGCAGGTTCAAACCCTTGCGCTGATTCTGGAGCGGTTGCATTTGCTGGCAACGGACGAACGAATTCGGGAATCGATGCAGGAACAGATCTATCTTCTGAGGGAGTGCCAGAACGAGACCGAAGAATCCACCCTGGCATATCAGAAGAGCATAGCGAAAGCAGCAGCGGACGCAGAGCAACTGATGAAGACAGCCGCGAGAGCCATCGAGATACACTCTGGGAAAGTGAGCGAGGAGTTTTCGAAAGCCATCTCCGAGCAGAAATCACAAATGCGCAAATGGATGATCCGGTGTCTGCTGATCAGCCTGATTCCCAGCTTGATCCAGTTGATTTTGGTCTCGCTGCAGCTCGTATGATCGCACATCTGGGTAACATCATCGATGAAGATGACGAACCGGACGACTATTACGCCCGTCAAATGCGACGTGGCTACCAAGGAATGTAAAGAAAAAATCAGACCGGCAAGCACATTGCCGGTCACATTATTATTTTATGGAGGATAACGCCTATGAAAAAAGCCCCGTTTTGGGGGAGTGCAACACCGATCGAAGACATTACAACAACGAAGCAAAGCCCCCTTACTCGCAATCAACAATTTAGAAAGGAGGCATCAAAGGATGCGCAATAACGAGATCCCGTATTGGGAGAAATATATGCTGACCCTCCGGGAAGCCGCAGAATATTTCCACATTGGCGAAAAGAAAATGCGCCAAATCGTAGACGACAATCTAGGTGCCCCCTTTCTTTTGGAAAGTGGAAACCGGATTATGATCAAGCGCAAGCTGTTCGAGGAATACCTGGACAGCGCAACCGTGATCTGATCTCTGCCATTGGAAATTGGCAATAATATTTTACTGGATAAATGCGCTCCGATGTGATACAATGGCTGTGTCATATCGGGGCTCTTTTCCAAAGAAAGGAGAACTTTATGAGTGAAAAGCGGCGGGATAACCGCAATCGTATTTTACACGTTGGAGAGAGCCAACGCCCCGATGGCAGATACTCTTATAAGTACAAAGACCTATATGGCAAGATCAAGTTTGTCTACAGCTGGAGATTGGACAAAAACGACCGGCCGCCTGCAGGAAAACCAAGAGGTCTATCCCTGCGGGAAATGGAGCGACAGATTCAGCAGGATCTGTTTGCGCAGATTGTCCCCAATGGTGGCGATATGACCGTGCTGGAACTGGTAGAGAAGTACATTTCCTTGAAAGTCAATGTCCGCCATAACACCATAGCCAATTACAACTTCGTGCTGAATATCATCCGCCAGGAGACTTTTGGTAGTCTTCGAATTGATAAGGTCAAGCTATCCGATGCAAAAGCCTGGCTAATCAAACTGCAGAAACAGGACGGTCGTGGATACAGCACCATCCACGCCATCCGAGGTGTGATTCGTCCCGCCTTTGAGATGGCGCTGCAGGATGATCTGATCCGTAAAAATCCCTTCCAGTTCGAATTGGCAACTGTGGTGGTTAACGACAGCGTCACCCGGGAATCCATCACCCGTGCCCAAGAGCGTGCCTTCCTGAAGTTTATCCGGGAGGACAAGCACTTCAGCAAGTATTACGACGGGATTTTCATCCTGTTCAATACCGGCTTGCGTGTATCGGAACTCTGCGGTCTGACCATCTCGGACATCGACTTTGGAAACAAACGGATTCGGGTGGATCATCAGTTGCAGCGCACCAGAGAGATGGCATACGTTATTGAAGATACCAAAACCAAAAGCGGCACACGGTTTATTCCGATGAGCAACGAAGTGATGGATTGCTTCCGAAGAATCATCCAAAATCGCTCCAAGCCCTTTGTAGAACCGATGATCGATGGTTACACCGGGTTCCTGTTCCTAGACAAGAACGATATGCCTATGGTCGCCCTGCATTGGGAACATTACTTTAAGCATATTCTGCAAAAATACAACAGCATTTACAGAGTTCAGCTTCCGAAGATCACACCCCACGTGTGTCGGCACACCTTCTGTTCCAATATGGCGCACAGCGGTATGAACCCCAAAACCTTGCAATATATCATGGGGCACTCGGATATCAGCGTCACGCTGGGCACCTATGCCCACGTCAAATTTGACGATGCAAGGGTGGAATTTGACCGGGTTATGGGAGGCTGAAAATACAGCAAAAAAGTGTTTGTCTGCCATAAGTAGTAAGGCCGGTAGTAAACGGTTTCAATTTACTACCAATTTTACTACTTTTGCAGAAGCAAATACGCCACAATAAGCAACTTTAAGCCACGATGGGGTTGAAAAACGAAAAACCCGAAAACCCTTGTGGCACAACGCAAATCGTGGTTTTTCGAGGAGGATCGCAGCAATGAAAAAGATACTATTTGTCTGCCACGGGAATATTTGTCGCAGTCCCATGGCGGAGTTTGTAATGAAAGATCTGGTGGCCAAGGCCGGTCGCAGCAAGGAATTTGAGATCGCCTCAGCGGCGGTCAGTTGTGAGGAACTGGGAAACCCGGTCTATCCTCCCGCCCGTCGGGAGCTGCAAAGCCACGGCATTTCCTGTGCTGGCAAAACCGCCCGTCGGATCACCGATGCGGACCTCATTCACTACGACCACATCTACTACATGGACGCATCCAATGCCCGGTACTTAAACCGACTTTTCGGCAGCAAGGCCGAAAAATGCCTGCCGCTGCTTGCACGAGATGTGGCCGACCCCTGGTACACCGGGGATTTTTCCCAGACCTGGGATGACATACTCACCGGCTGCAGCCGCATCTTGGAGGAACTGACATGATCGACAAGGCACAACTTGAAGAGCAGCTTTCTCAGCTGCCCCTATATACTTACCACTTCATCACCCCGGAGGATTTAGAGTTCTCCGACCGGATTCGCTGGATCTGCCAGCATGAGTGTCCTATGTACGGCACCACCTGGGCCTGCCCTCCAGGCGTGGGAGAGGTTTCCGAATGCGAAAAGAAATGCAAAAGTTATGTAAACTGCCTGATGATTTCCACCATTACGGAAGTCCATGACATTTCTGACCTGCAGGAGACCCTGGATACCCGACCTGCCCACGAAAAGATTACGAACCAGGTTCGGGATCTGATGCGTGAGCAAGGGGTAAACCCCTACATTCTCTCCACCGAGGCCTGTGCCATCTGCGAACGCTGTGCTTACCTTGACGGCCTGCCCTGCAGGCTCCCCGGCAAGATGCACCCCTGCGTAGAAAGCCACGGCATCAACATCCTTGGTCTGCTGGACGAGCTGGGGCTCAGCTTCCAGTATGGCGAAAATGTAGTCACTTGGTTTTCCCTGCTGTTTTATAATTAAGCAAAAAAGAAATTCTTTCGCTGCAATATGGCTGCTTTGTCTCGACAGATTGTGAGCATTGCCTCGATAAACTTGCTGAGGATTTTATTATCCCCCATACTTTTCAGATGCTGGATATACAGCGTGCGGTAGGCATGCGGATTTTGCAGTGCAAAATAGTAGATATTTTCGCTGTCCTGCGGATAGTTTGACAAAAATACATCTGACACAAGAACCGCACCGAGGCCCTCCTTCATAAGGCGATATCGGATATCAAAATTCTTTGTGTTGATAACAATACAGGATGACGTCTTGTGGTTTTTTACCATCATAGCAAGTCTGCGATCGGAATCCGTACCCATTCCTGTGACGATAAACGGAACATCCGAAAATACCGACATATCGGTAATTTCTTGCTCAGCAGAAATACTCTGAGATACAATGGCCTGATAGGGCACTGCAAACGCGGCTATCTCCCGTGCTTGCGGATGATTTTTATGGATCGCTATAAACAATCGCTCTTGAAACAACGGAATTGCTGCACATTCTGTGATCTGGGGGGCAAAAGAAAGCAACAGATCGATAGTTTGCATTTTCAGCTTTTCCTCTGAGGAATCGTTATCCACGATGACATTGATGTTGGGATACTTTCTCGAAAACTCTCCGCAAACAATGGGGAAAATACTGTATCCCGAAGACATACGGCAACCGATCGTCAAGCTTCCGGAGTTCATATCATCCGTAGCCTTCAGTTGATGTGCCAGTATTTTTTCCAGCTCGCTGGTCTCCCGCAAGAAATTCATATACACCGTTCCCTTTGCGGTCAGGGAAATCGGATGGGTGGAGCGGTCAAAGATTTTGAAACCCAACTCATTTTCCAGTTTTGCAACGGTGGCACTCAGTGACGGCTGTGAAACAAACAACGCCTTAGCCGCTTTGGAAAAACTTTTGTATTCCCAAACAGCATAGACATACTTCTGCGGCAGTTCCATAGACCCTCCATATATAGATTTCTATCTATAATAATTAAAAGTAAATATATATTTGATTATAGCATGCAACTGTGATATTATCAAGACGCAATCATAAATTAGGGAGAAAATTTCATGAAAATACGTAATCTGCTTTGCCTGATCCTGTCTGTATTTTTGTTGGCAGCCTTGCTGTTCGGCTGTGCCCCCGGGGACACCGGCAGCACCCCCGAGCCATCCACCGAATCCCCCACAGAACCTACTATAGAGGAGCGTAAGCCTATGCCTGAAAATCCCAGAATTTTGTTCATTGGCAACAGCTATACCAATGATACCATGCCCATACTGTTCTCCGGCTTTGCAAGAGCCGCCGGCTACAAGGTAGCCGTTGATACCATTGTCAAGGGTTCTCATGAGCTAACTCTGTTTGCCGACCCCAACGACACCTACGGTGCCCGTGTGGAAATGTATCTGAACAAATCCAACAGCTACGATGTTGTCGTCCTGCAGGAAAAGAGCATCCTCACCGCTACAGAGGAATTGCCCAAGTTTTATACCGCTGTCCGTAACCTCCACAGTCGGATCACCGCCACCGGTGCCCAGACCGTTCTGTACTCCACCTGGGGCAGAAAGACCGGCAGTGCTGCCCTTCCCCAGTATGGCTTGACCAACGAAACCATGACCTGGAAGGTCGCTGCTGCATATCAGGCCATGGGCGAGGAACTGAATATCCCCGTGGCATTCGTCGGCCTGGCATTTTACGATGTCTACACCGGCGACAGCGGCATCGAGATCTATAACGACGACAAGACCCACCCCAGCTATGCCGGTAACTTCTTGTCTGCAGCCACGCTGTTTGCTGAGATTTTCCAGATCGATCCCACCACGGTTAATTTCAACGGCACACTGACCGCCCAGGAAGCTGCTGTCCTCAAGGAAGCTGCACGGAAGGCCGTATTTGAAACCCCGGAAATCCCCGCTGAATACAAAACTTCCTCCGAAGGTATCGGCTAACCCAACAAGATCAAAAAGCACCTGACAATTTTGTCAGGTGCTTTTATTGTTACAGCTTTGCCATCTCCACGGCGGTTCTGGCAGCCAGAGCGGCGTTGTTATAAACCAGGCGGATGTTGGACGCCAGGCTGTTTCCGCCGGTGAGCTCCGCCACACGGGCCAGGAGGAAGGGTGTGGTTTCCTTGCCGTGGATGCCCTTGGCATTGCACTCGGCAATGGCCTGATCGATGGCTTTGTCGATCACATCCTTGGGCATAGCAAATTCCTCCGGAATCGGGTTGGTCACCAGCATGCCGCCCAAAGCCATTGCACACTGGGCAAAGTAGGCCTTTGCCAGCTCCTCAGGTGTATCGATCCGGTAATCCACACCGAAGCCGGACTGCCGGGTGTAGAAGGCAGGCAGTTCTTCCGTGCCGTAACCGATCACCGGTACGCCCTTGGTTTCCAGATACTCCAGAGTCAGACCCAGATCCAAAATGGACTTTGCACCGGCACAGACCACCATTACCGGGGTTCTGCCCAGCTCTTCCAGGTCGGCAGAAATATCCATAGTGGTCTCCGCGCCTCTGTGGACACCGCCGATGCCGCCGGTGGCAAATATCTTGATGCCGGCCATGTGGGCGATGATCATGGTGGTGGCCACGGTGGTGGCACCGTCCTCCCCTCTGGCACACAGCACCGCCAAATCCCGACGGGATGCCTTGTGAATAGCAGTTCCCTTCTTGCCGAAATATTCGATCTCATCGGCAGACAAACCCGCCTTCAGCCGGCCGCCGATGATGGCGATGGTGGCAGGCACAGCACCGTTTTCCCGGATAATTTCCTCCACCTGCAGGGCGGTCTGCACATTTTGAGGATAGGGCATACCGTGGGAAATGATGGTGGACTCCAGGGCAACCACGGGTTTGCCGGTACGCAGAGCCTCGGCAACCTCGGGATGGATATCAAGATACTGATTCATCGGAATTCTCCTTTGTTTTTCTTTTATTTTATCCGTTTTCGCCGCTATTGTCAACATCAGGTGCTTCCATTGCGGCAGTAACTAAAATAGGCAGATTATCCCGGTAGATCTCGTCAAACTGACTTAGCGGCAACGGGTTTGTACCGGAGCCAACCTCGATGGTATATCCCGGCCGGCGGAAATTCTGGATAAACCAGTCCTTATATCCGGCAAATGCGGATTCATAGGGAGTATCCTCCAGGGTATAGCCACTAAGCTGTGCGAACCGCTCACCCAAGGCTCTTGCTCCCGGAACCACAATATCCGAAAACTGCCAATAGATCACCCTGCCCTGTGAATGATACGCCAGCACCAAAGCGGGATCAATTTCCTCCGTATAAGCCGCCAACGCCCGGGTCTCAAACTGGTTGAGCGGAGCTCTTCCCACATAGTCCCGGGGACCGGGTCGGGTAAACCCTTGGGCAAATTTAATTTCCCGAGCCTGCCGCCAGCCTGCCGGATAGTTGAGATTCAAGTCCACGCCCAAAAGATTTGCCTTCCATCCGTCCGGAAACGGAATCGTCGGATAGTATTCCGACAATCGGGCGGCCATATCATAGGCAAGCTGCCCCGGTCGAATCGCCCCGGTCACCAGATCCACCCCATCCGGGTTTACCATCGGCACGGTATATATGGTAGCCTGCTGCTCCAATTCCCGGGCATTGACCCCGGCCAATGTACCGCCGGTCTGAATAGCCTGAGCCAAATCTTCCACAAATTTCAAGATAACCGGGGCAGTGATCCATTCATTGGCGTGATGGGCAGCAGTATACAGCACCCTTTTCGGTCCGCGGCCAATGACCAACGTCCGGATCGGTCGGTCAAAGACAGTGGTTGTGAGCGTTTCACTGCGACAAAAAGGATAAGCCTCCAAAAGTCTGTCAATCGTTTCCTCGCAGAGCCGGGAGGTCATGGGAACATCCGTTCTTACAATGGACACAAAAATCACCTCCGGTAATCTTATGCCGGAGGTGACGATTCTGTGCAGTTATTATGCCATTTCCGTGGACAGCGTCTTTCCGCCCAAAATGTGGAAGTGCAGGTGATTCACGGTTTGACCGGCATCGGGGCCGCAGTTGGAAACCACCCGGTATCCGCCAATTAACCCCTCTGCCGCCGCAATTCGGGGAATCATCTCAAAAATATGGGCGATCAGATTGCTGTTTTCGGCGGTGATGCCGTCCACAGAAGGAATGTGAATCTTGGGAATCACCAAAATGTGCGTTGGTGCCATGGGAGCGATATCCCGGAACGCAAGAATCTTGTCGTCCTCATACACCTTGGTAGAGGGGATCTCCCCTGCTGCGATCTTACAAAACAGACACATAATTATCTCTCCTTATATTCCGATAATACTGAATACGCCGGTGCTGGCAAGGCCCATGATAATACCGGCAATGATCACGCCTAAAGACACCGCCAAAGCGGTGGACTTGATACCCATGTTCAGGAAACTGGCTGCTAAAGTGCCCGTCCAGGCCCCTGTTCCGGGCAACGGGATGCCCACAAACAGCATCAGCGCTACAAACAGACCGCCACGACCGGCAGTTTTTCGCAATTTTTGCCCGCCCTTCTCGCCCTTTTCCAGGCAGAAGCGAAAAAATCTTCCGATGTACTTTTTATCCGCTCCCCAAATCAGCACTTTTCTTGCGAAGAAATAGATAAAGGGAACCGGCAGCATATTGCCAATGATGCACACAATCAAAGATTCAAAATACGGCAAATCCATGCCCACGGCAAAGGGAACGCCGCCTCGCAGCTCGATCAGCGGCACCATAGAAATCAGAAAAACCAAAAAATATTTACCCAGCATCTCATCACCTTTTGCAACATTTTTGCTCATTGTACCATATGCCGGGGCGGTGTGCAAGAAATTTCTCGCACTAAAATACATAAAAAACAATGCAGATCATCTGCAAAACGCTGCCCAGAAGAACAAAAATATGAAAAACGCTGTGAAACCAGGGCTTCTTCGAGCCGATGCCGTAAAGGATCGAACCGAAGGTATAGGCAATACCGCCGGACAGAAGCCAGGCAAAGCCTTCCTTTCCTACAGCCTGCAATGTTTGCGGTATAAAAAAGATCACCGCCCACCCCATGCCAATGTAACAGATCATGGAAAACACCGTGTACTTTTTCAGGTCAATGGCTGTCAGCGTTACCGCCAATGCCGTCAACGCCCACTGAAAAATCAGCAATCCCCAACCGATGACCGGAAACAGTGGCCGCAGTGCCAGCACAGTAATCGGCGTATAGGTACCGGCGATGAGAAAATAGATGGTGCAGTGATCCAGCACCTGCATGACCCGTTTGCCCATGCTCGGACGCAATCCGTGATAGATGCTGGACATAGCGTACAGGCAAATCATACTGACCCCGTACACCAAAGCACAAATAACCCCTGCGGTACTGTCCGCCCGGATCAGGCACAGCACCAGAGCCACCAGTCCCACTGCTCCGCCCACGATATGAGTAACCATATTCATAATTTCCTCGCCATGGGTGTATGTGGGCATTTTCCGATCCCGCAATTTGATTCGTTTCATTTGAATCGCTCCTTTCATTTTCAGGTTCATTGTAACCGTTTTGCCGGAATTTGCACCCTACAGCCTCAGCAGAGGCATCTCCAAAGGGTAGAATCCCCATTCTACTGCCGGTGGAGCGAGAAAAAATGTTGACAAGCCACAGTTTTTGCAGTAAAATTCCACCATAAATGCCTTCTGAAAAAGAGGAACTGTTATGGAAAAAAGATCTTTTTTAACATTGGAAAAGGCTAAGGAGATCGCCAAGGCCATCCCCACACCTTTCCATATTTACGACGAAGACGGTATCCGGAAAAACGCCCGGGCACTGAAAGCGGCCTTCTCATGGAATCCGGGTTTTAAAGAATACTTTGCCGTAAAGGCCACCCCCAACCCCTACATCCTGCAGCTTCTGCTGGAGGAGGGCTGCGGCTGTGACTGCTCCAGCTATACGGAGCTGATGCTGGCCAAGGCTGTGGGTGCCACCGGTGAGGACATTATGTTCTCCTCCAATGTGACCCCGGAAAAGGATATGCGCAAAGCCTACGAGTTAGGAGCATATATCAATCTGGATGATTCTACCCATGTGGAATTTCTCCACCGGGTAGCCGGTGCCGTTCCCGAAACGGTTTGCCTGCGGTATAACCCCGGTGGCTCTTTCAGCTTGGGCAACACCATTATGGATATGCCCGGCCACGCCAAGTACGGCATGACCGAGGATCAGATGGCAAACGCCATGGTTAGGCTCATGAAGCTGGGCACCAAGCACTTCGGTATCCACGCTTTCCTGGCTTCCAATACCACTACCAACGAATACTACCCCGAGCTGGCCGCCAATCTGTTCCGGCTGGCAGTCCGTCTGCACAATGCCACCGGTGCACACATTTCCTTTGTGAATCTGTCCGGTGGCGTGGGCGTGGACTACCGTCCCGAGCAGCCCAAGTGCGACATTGCCGCCATCGGTGAGGGTGTCCGCCAGCAGTACGAGAGCATCCTGACCCCGGAGGGCATGGATGATATCGCCATCTTCACCGAGCTGGGTCGGTTCATGCTGGCTCCCTACGGCCATCTGGTTTCAACCGTACTGCATCAGAAGCACATCTACCGGGAGTATATCGGTCTGGACGCCTGTGCTGCCGACCTGATGCGGCCTGCCATGTACGGTGCTTACCACCACATTACTGTGCTGGGTAAGGAGGACGCGGTTCTGGATCATGTATACGACGTCACCGGCGGTCTGTGTGAGAACAACGACAAGTTCGCCATTGAGCGTAGCCTGCCCCAGATCGACATCGGCGATATTCTGGTGCTCCATGACACCGGTGCCCACGGCCACTCCATGGGCTACAACTACAACGGCAAGCTCCGCAGTGCGGAGGTCCTGCTGCGGCCGGATGGCTCCTTCAAGCTGATCCGTCGTGCGGAAAAGCCTGCCGACTATTTCGCCACCCTGGATTTCTCCGAATTTGATTTGTCGGAGTAATTGGTAAATATGCACAAATTGCCGTCCGGTTTTTCGTCGCCCGGACGGCAATTTTACTTGATTTTTTCATGATTCTTTTGAAAATCTATGCTATAATATTAGTGGTGGCAATCACCGCAACCAAGCGATGAAAAGGAGCCCTTATGGATAACATTTTATTCTTCCTCAAACCCAAGGCCATGTGTGCCTATCTATACGATGATTATACCATGCGTCAAGCACTGGAGAAGATGGAAGCCGCCGGTTACGCTGCACTGCCCATTCTGAACAGGCGTGGCGAGTATCGGGGAACGCTGACAGAAGGCGACCTGCTGTGGGGCATTAAAAATATGTGCTACATGGATATCCGCCAGGCCGAGGCCCATCGGATCATGGAAATCTCCCGCCGGAAGGACCATATCCCCGTACGGGTCACTACCTCCATGCAGGATCTGGTAGAACGGGCAAGCACCCAAAATTTTGTGCCGGTGGTGGATGACTATAACACCTTTATCGGCATCATCACCCGCAGCTCCATTATCCAGTATTGCTCTCACCAGCTATTCCGGGAGGATTGAGTGTACATAAAGCACGCTGCATTTGCGGCGTGCTTTTTCCGCCTCCTGTCCTCCCCTTTGGGGAGGGCTTAAGAAATGTTCACATTCTTTTTTCTTGCAATGAGCGTTCTTTTTTGGTAAAATAAAATGGAACTTTTTACGGAGGTCGAATATGGACGACGAAAAGCTGAAAGTCAGGATCGGCGAGAATATTGCTGCTTACCGAAAGCGTGCCGGACTGACCCAAGCCGGTTTGGCTGAACAACTGAATTACTCCGACAAGGCCGTTTCCAAATGGGAGCGGGGCGAGTCCTGCCCGGATATCCCCACCATTATGGCCATTGCCGATAAACTGGGAACCACCGTGGGAGACCTGCTCTGCGACCCTAACGAGCTGCCTGCAAACAGCGGCAGCCGTGTTGAAAAAACCATGGAAAAAGTGGTGCAGAAGGCCCTGAAACGCAAAGCCAACAAGAAGACCATTCTGGGCCTTTCTTCCATTTTGGTTTGGTTCGTGGCTCTGCTGATTTATGTGGTTATTTCCTCCATTGGCGTTCCCAAAAGCTGGCTGGCCTTCTTCTATGCCATCCCTGCTGACTGCATCGTTATGCTGAGTCTGCTGTCCGCCTGGCATGATTTCCGTTGGAACCGTGCCTTGATCAGCGGCATTATGTGGGGCAGCCTGGTCAGCATATTCGCCACACTGTATGTGATCTGGGGCATCAACATATGGAGAATCTTCTTGCTGGGAATCCCCGGTCAGGCAGCGATTTTGCTGTGGTTTAAGCTGTTTCGCCCGGTTGCGGAGGACACGCAATGATCATGGATAAAAAAGCCCTCCGGGCACACATCCGCCAGCTCAAGCTGGCATTGTCACAAGACGCCATCTGTACCGCCAGCAAAAATCTGACGGAGCAATTTCTTGCTCACCCCCTGTACCACAGGGCAAAAACCATCTACGGCTATCTACCCTATAATCAGGAAGTCCTGACCTGGGCTCTGCTGGAGCAGGCACGCAAAGACGGCAAGCAGGTAGCTGTACCGAAGGTTTATGACGATGAAATGCGTTTTATTTTGCTGGATGACTTAAGTCAAGTCGCACCCGGCTATGCCTCTATCCCTGAGCCGATTGCCGACGGCCCGGTGGCAAGTGACCCCACCGCTTTGGTTTTGATGCCGGGTCTGGCCTTTGACCGGGAGGGACATCGGATAGGCTACGGTGGCGGATTTTACGACCGTTTTCTGGCGGCAGAACCGGGTCACCCCACCATCGCATTATGCTACGAATTTCAATTGCTGGAGCACATCCCCACGGAGGAATTTGACATTCCCGTGGACTGTGTGCTTTGGGCATAGGAGAATATATGGAATTTATCCCGCTTTTGCTGTTTGCAGGCATTGTTTTCGGCCTCTGCTTTCTTGCGGACAAGGGCTTTCGCAAGCTCTTTCGCAATAAGACCCAGCACGCCTCAGGACTTGCCGTAAGAGCACCGAAACGCAATGGCTCTGCCGGTCTTCTGCTGATCAGCCTGGGCATTGCCGCTCTGCTGTTCAATCAGGGCCGCCTGCTGTTTCTCATCGGTGGTGGTATTATCCTTCTGACCGGTGCAGGTTTGAGTATCTACTATTTGCAGTTTGGCATTTTCTACGATTCGGAGAGTTTTCTCTGTACCGGTTTGTTCCAAAAGAGCCGGACTTATCGGTACGCAGATATTCGCACCCAGCAGCTGTACACCCTTACCGGCGGCAACACGCTGATCGAACTGACCATGGCCGACGGCTCTGCCGTAATGGTGCAGTCCAACATGGACGGAGCATATCCGTTTTTGGATGCGGCCTTTGACGGCTGGTGCAGACAAACCGGCCGCGACCCGAAAAGCTGCGATTTTTACGACCCAACCAACAGCTGTTGGTTTCCGAACACGGAGGGAGAATAATATGCATATTCCCAATGGCGACACCGCCCAGCTGGAGCTGGTAACCTTCCGTCAGGCACTGGCCGCTGCAAACACGCCCAACGATCACTACGACATTGCCGAATGGCTGTACGCACCCAATTTTTACTCAGAATACCGTTACATACTGGGTACCCGAGGCAAAAATCCTCTGATCTGCATCGGCATCAACCCCTCCACCGCAGAACCGGGGAATCTGGACAACACCCTGAAATCTGTGGACCGGATCGCCAAAGGCAACGGCTTTGACAGCTTTATTATGTTCAATGTTTACGCCCAGCGGGCCACCAACCCGGACGCCATGGAGAAGGTCTGCAACCCCCTGCTGCACAAAGAAAACCTGGAAGCCTTCCGTTATGTGCTTTCCATTTCCGAAAAGCCCACCGTTTGGGCAGCCTGGGGTGCGATCATCGAAAAGCGGGCGTATCTTGCCGATTGCCTGCGGGATATGGTAGAGGCCGCAGAGGAATACGGTGCTTGCTGGTGCTGTGCCGGTGCCATCTCCAAAAAAGGACATCCCCACCATCCCCTTTACCTCAAAAAAGACGAGAAGCTAAGACCCTTCGATATGGAAGCCTACCTCAGAAAGGACTGATCCGATGCAGAGCCGGGAATGTGATACCTGCTGGTATTACGACTACGACGAAGAATACGACGAATACTACTGCATGATGGACTTGGACGAGGACGAGGTCTACCGGTTTTTATCCTCCGGACGAAACAGTTGTCCTTATTATCGCCAGGGAGACGACTACACCCTGGCCAGACGGCAATAGTAAAACGCACTCCGCTAAACCAGCGGAGTGCGTTTTCAGCGTGTCACAAAAGCTGCCAACCGTCAAAAAGTAATACAAATATAGCCTTTCGGGACAGTCTTCCCCTTGAGGAGAAGGTGTCAAAAAGCTCGGATTTTTGACGGATGTGGCGTTCGAAAAAGCTTGCTATGCAAGATTTTTGACTTGCTGCACAACTGCCCCCTCTCGAGTATCTATATACACTTCGGGGTGCAGTTGCTTGTCTTGACAGCTTTATTGACCGCTGACGTTCTGCAAAAACAAGTTTTTGCAGAACGAAAAATGCTCCGCCATATGGCGGAGCATTTTTTGGTTATGTGTGTTCTCACAGCATTTTACGCAGTTCTTCCTTGACCTCTTCCGTCATTTCCGGTCGCTGCATTAATGCCTTGAGTAAGCCCACCATCTCGGGCTTATGCCGATGAGAGAAAATAGTATTGGCAAAATACTCCTCCCGGGTCATGGTAGGCAGGAAGGTACGGCCGAAGGTCTTGCTGCGTTTGACCATGCCGACTTCCCGGATGGCCTTCTTTTTCAGCAAGCCGTTAAGCAGGATATGCACAGAACTGTCTTTCCAGGATTTTTCAGCAGAACGCTCCAGAAAATCAGCTCTGGACAGCTCACCGCCATCTTCCCACAGAACATCCATAATTTCCATTTCGCTTCTTGTCAGTTGCATAAGATCCCCTCCTTTTTGCGTGTTCATTATAAATGGAATGTAAATTTTTGTCAATTACTTTTTGCCAAAAATCTATATATTTTTTGGAAATTTCGAATTTTCTCGCATAGCGATGTGGAAGTTATAGGAAATTATTACCCATGAGCATGAAATGTATACCCCGATTTTTATGCCCCTGACAAGAAAACACCCTTGCCGACAAAAACCGGCAAGGGTGTGAATAAAAACCATTTATTTCGGCATCAGGGTCTCCAGCAGCAGCTGCCGATTCTTGTCCAGATCCGGCACCAAAGATGCACCGATACCACTGATCATCACATCGGTATAGGCACCGCTGGCAGGGATCCGCAGCGTCTGCATAGTTGCACCGGAGATAATGGGAAACAGCTCTGTCAGATAGTTGGTCAACTCCCGTTGTGTCATGGTAGTGGAAATCATGGGCAACACATTGTTGATCAGTGTCTGCATTTCCAAAAAGCTCAAATTCTTCGACTTTTCGAAAATACTGATGATCACCTTTCTCTGCCGCTCGGTACGACCAAAATCATTTCCAACATTACGGGTACGGGCATAGCCCAGAGCCTGGCCACCGTCCAGATGGTTCATTCCTTGCTTCAGCCCCCATCCGTAAGTGTTATTGAGGTCTTTGGCTTCTGCCGCAGACAGTTCGATGTCCACACCGCCAACCAAGTCCACAATGGCGGAGAAACCGTCAAAGTCCACCTCCATACAGCCGTCAATGGTAACACCAAAACTGGTCAGCAGTGTCTCACACAGCATGCCAAAGCCGCCCAGCTGATAGGCCGCATTCATCTTGTTGTACTTGTGCCCGGGAATATCCACATACAGGTCGCGCATGAAGGAAGTCAACGTGATGGTGCGATCCCGCTTGTTAATGGTAACCACGATCATGGTATCCGACCGCTGACGGCCTTCACCGGGTCTGCGATCCTGACCCACCAGCAGGAAGTTCACAAGATCTCTGTGTTGAATAATGGTGGTATATTGATTCTCCGTAGGCAGTGTCACATCAGTGGGATTCACCACCTCGCCGGTATAGTCCGGTGGGATAGTTTCCGTCAGGTTGGCTTCAATAGACGCGATTGCCTCAGAGGATAGCGTTGTATTCAACGGAATATAGTTGATCTGGTTCAGAAAGTGGTTGGCGTAGGCTGTGGCAAAAATCATCACCAGCAGCACCAACGCCAGGAAAGAGCACAGGGCGATCAGTCCGATTTGCGACCAGGACAAGCCCCCTGCATGGGATCTTTTCATTACAATAACCTCCAAACGCAAGGAATCATACAATTACCTGTCTATTATAATCGATTGATGTCGAAAAAGCTAGTCCTGTGGCCCATATATTTCTAAAAAGCCGTTTTTATTATATGGAAGCCGCTCTTTATTTATTCTTCCTGGGGTTGCAGCGTCAGCCGAAGCCGATCCGCCAGACAAGAGATCATTTCGCTATTGGTAGGTGATCGGCGGTTGCCGGCATCCCCAGTGGGAAAATACATCCGCCATGTAGAATCATCCTGCCGCTGCCAGCTGTTTTTCACCGCACTGCGGATGGATCGCTCCACCTGAGCCGCCGTAGCACCGCAGCCTGCCGCCACCGCCGGGTACAGCTCCTTGGTAATGGATTGTGCCGGTCGCTTCACCATCAGCAGCACCGCCTCCCGCAAATAGCTGTAGCCCCGGAGCTTGGTGGGCACGCCCAGACTCAGCAGCATATTGGACACCAGGGTTCTTGGCTCCGGATGGGCAAACACCGGCAGTCGGATCCGCTGGGTCATATCTGCCACCCGGGCGGCAACAGCCGCCGCTTCACAAGGCTTGACCATCAGATATCCGATATTCAGCCGCTCCGCAGAGCCCAAAATATACTCGCTAACATACCGGGTAGTCGCCAGCACCACCGGACGAATGCCCTTTTGAGCGACGGTCTGCAGCAACGTGATGCCATCCAGACCGCTGATCATCAGGTCCAAAACGCAGATATCCGGACGCAAGGTTTGCAGCAGCTGTAACGCAGTGGTTCCGTCCTGACAGCAGCACACCCGGTAGGTATTCCCCAGTGTCTGTGTCAGCGTCCTGCAAAACTCCTCCGATGTATCCGCGATCAGTATTTTTGTTTTTTCCATGACGCTCACCTCGCACAATATTCACTTTCAACATAGCATATTGTGTCGATTTTTGCACCTGAAAAGAATCGCCTTTTTTCGCCACGCAAAAAGGACCGCCCGAAGGCGGTCCTTTTTAATCAGTTGCCGTTGCCGAAGAAGTATTCCCACCAGTCTTCCATGGTGCCGTTTTGCGGCACGGGATTGGTGCTTTCCGTCGGGGTCTGGACAGGTTCGGTAGGCTCGCTGGCGTCGGTATTTGTGGTTTTGGGCCGCTCATCCAGTGTCAGCTCCAAAAGAACCTGCTTGCCGTTTCGCAAAACCTGAACCTGAACAGTATCACCGGCACTGTAATACCCCAGTGCCCGGCTCAGATCGTTCATACAAGTGATCTTGTAACCACCCAAGGACTGGATCACATCCCCCGCCTGCATACCGGCCTTTTCCGCACAGTAACCGGCGGACACCTCTCGTACCAATGCACCCTTGCCGGAGGTGTCATCGGACGCCGTAATACCAAGATACGGGCCGCGAAGGTAGCCGTATTCCATCAAATCGGTGACCCTTTTTCGGACATCGTCAAAGGGAATGGCAAAGCTGATACCTTCAATGGTGGCACCGGAATTACTGGTGCCGGAGAATTTCGCGGTGGTGATGCCCACAACCTCGCCCTTCATGTTGAACAGCGGACCGCCGGAATTGCCGGAGTTGATGGCCACATCGGTCTGGATCATGTTGATTTTTGCACCGCCGGTATTCACGCCCCGTTCCAGGGCACTGACATAGCCCACGGTCAGGGAGTTGGTCAGCTCACCCAAGGGATTGCCGATGGCCACCACCTGATCGCCTACGATTAAATCCTTGCTGTTGCCCAGCTTTACAAAGGGCAGGCCGGTGGCTTCAATCTTCAGCAGAGCCACATCATTGCCTGCATCATAACCCACCAGTTTAGCCACATATTCCGTGCTGTCGTGCAAAATTACAGTCAGCTTGGTAGCACCTTCAATCACATGGTGATTGGTAACCACATAACCATCGGCAGAGATGATAAAACCGGAGCCGGAGGACGCAGTTTCCGTGACCTGGCCGTAAATATTCTGCGTTGCCTGATTGGAAACCGCAACAACAGCCTTCACATTCTGTGCATAGACCTGACCGGGAGTCAGGCTGCCATCCGGGGTTACATTGGGCGTACCGGACACGGAATTTCCGTTACCGGTGAAGGAATTGTCCTTAATCTGCAGCTGCAGATCCAAGATCTGCTGCTGCAGTGTATAGATGGCGTAGGAGGTCAGCTCATTGCTGTCTTCCAGCCGATCTTCCCAATACTCATTCACAATCATGGCAGTGGCAACACAGCCGGCTGCTATCAGTGCCAGAACCAGCAACGCCGCCACAATACGTTTAAAAAACTTATTTTCCTTTTTGGCAGGCTTCATCGGCTCCTGGGGCTCAGAGAAAACCATCGGCTCCTCCTGCACAATGGTTTCTTCTTGCTCCTCCGACACAAATTGCTCTGTAGACTCAACCGACTCCGTCTCGGGCACAACGGGTACATCGGGAATGTCTTGCTCCAGTTCCTCAGAAATACCGTTCGCTTCGTAGCTATCCATAGTAATCTATCCTTTCGGTTTCCGGATGTCTCCATTTTAGGAAACAGATATGAAGATATTGTGTACAACAATCTAATATTTTTTAAATAAATAAGATTTCTTTTGTCTATCATACCTTGCTTTTGCCAAGCCGTCAACAAAAAAGTGCGGCAGCTATTGCCGCCGCACTTGATCTGGTTACTTCTTGCGGAAGGACTTGCAGTCCGTGCACTGATCCATGGTAGGATTGGCCTCGTGGGTACCAACCATGATCCGATCCAGAGAACAGTAGTTCTCAGTATCGCAATGGTAAGCACACTGCTGGACGGTGCATTCAATGCTCTTGTTTGCGTGACAATTCATGACTTTCAGCCTCCTTTTTTTGAGTTCGCACTTAGTATGTGCAAACCGAACGGAAGCAATCATGGCGAAAAATGGAAATTATTCGTTGATATTCAGGAAGTAATCCGCAATGCCCTCGGCAATCGCAACCGCCTTGGCTTCGATAGCTTCCTGATCCAACGTTTTATCCAGTGCTGCATTGCAGCTCATGTAGCCGTTTTCCGTCAGTACCACCGGGCAGACCGTCTGTCTTGCCAGGAAGAAATGGTGCCAGTTCATGATACTGCTGCTGTACACCCCGGATTCCTCCGTCCGTTCCCGGATGGAGCTGGTGGCAAGCTGGGAAAACGGTGTAAAGTAAAAGGTTTCAAAGCGGTCAAAATCAGGATGTCCGCCAATGGAATTGTGATGGACACTGACGCAGAAATCCGGCTTTTCCTGCTTGAGTATTTTGGCCCGCTCATCCACAGTGATCCGCACATCGGTAGTCCGGTCCAGAATAACTTCCGCACCGGCAGCCTCCAGTTGCTTCTGAATGGCCTTGGCCAGTGCCAGATTGCGATCTGCCTCGTACACATCCTGACCCTTGTAGTTTTCCCGTACCGTTCCGGGATCGGAGCCACCGTGACCCACATCGATGACCACCTTAATGCCGGTCAAATCGGCACCCAGGGCATTTTCAGATGCAGTAACCTTGGCAGGGTTCAGGAATTGGAAGCACAGCTGACCCTCGTCATTGTAATAGCAATCCCAGCCGTAGAAGCCACCGGTCTTTTTCAGGTACAGACGCAGGATGCAGTCGGACTCCTGCCGGATCAGCTCCGCGGACTTAAACAGAGGATTGTCTGCCGGAATGGTCACAGTTCCGGTAAATTTGGTAGCATAGCAGAAAGTGATATCCACATATTCGGCAGTAAGCTTCGTAATGCTGTAATTGCGGTCGGAGCTGTTGGCGGGATTTTGGTATCTTTGGGGCTTTAGATCAAAGTAGAAGGGTGCCTTCCAAAGGCAGTCCAGCGTCAGCACCGTGTGGCGGCCATCCACCACCAGAGAATCAAAACCGATCTCATTATGATCCGGCAGCTTGCCCCGGTACTGATCCACGATATCCACCCACGCCAAAGTAGGATTATTTCGCTTTTCAATATACACACGGTGTCCGCTCCGCAGCACAACATAGGAAAGCTGGCCAAGGGTGACTGTATTGGTGGAACAGTAGTCCATGGTACCTTCCGGCAGATAGTTGTTGTAAGGATGGGAATAGTCATCCACCGTACTGCCGTTGAAGGTCTCCGCAGAGAAGGTGACGATTTTCGCGATATAGCCGGAGCCAACATTGATGTACTTGCCGTAGTTGGGTGTTACCGAGGGATTGGAAAGCAAAATATCGGAGGGCCGCAGGCAGGTAATGGTGCCGGAGGTCATGGTTTCTGTTACGCCGTCGCAGGTAACGGTATAGGTAATAGTGCCAAGATCCAGATCTCTTACATTGGTATTGGTCAGCTTGTACTCACCGGTAAACAGCAGGAATCCCTCAGCGGTGTTGGTGCCCATCTGGAACTTATCCTCCGCCAGCTGAATGGTTTTGCCGTTGAAGGAGGCCTCCACCGTGCTGCCGCCACGAGCAGAAACCTCAAAATAAATGGTCGCACCGCTGCTGTACTGTTGATCGCCCAAGGGCTTGCAGCTTTCCACGGCATAGCGGCGGGTGATCTGATAGACCTGCTCCTGACCGTCATAAGACAGGGTAATTGTATTGCTTCCCAACAGCAAAAACACCTGCGTAGAGAAGCTGCCGTCAGGATTCCGGGGCACATCCACCCCATCAATCTGCAGAGATTTTCCGGGGTCGGAAAGACCCGCGAAGGTCAGCTTATCCACCATCACCGTCATCTCCTGCTTTTCAGGGGCGGCAGTAAGAATCAGGCCGTCGGGATAGGTGCAATTCGGCTCTGTGGATACCGTGGGGACGCTTCCGGACAGCTCCGGATCTTGGTTAATACTGCCTGTTCCCAGCATTAAGGCAAGGCAGATCACGACCACTAAAACTATGGACAATCCAATAATCAGCATCAGCAGAATCTGATTGGGATCGGTTCTCTTTCTTGTACGGTTCGGCATATGGAAAAACCTCCTGTGTAGTGAACATAATATACCACAGTAATCCCGAATCGTAAAGCCCTTTTTGCTCTGCCTCGACAAAAATGCCCGTGCACGAATGCACGGGCATTAAATTGCCGTTTATGCCAGGGACGCAGTCCACAGCAGAATCTTTTCGTAATCCACAGTCAGAGGATACTGACCGGTGACCTGCTCGGTCATCTTCTCTGCCTGCAGGCTCTGACGGGCATAGCGGATCCAGCCTTCCTCACAGCCGGTGAAACGCAGCACATAGTAGCCATAGTCGGTTCTGACCAGGGTGTAATCACCCACCTGATGGGTTTCGTTGAAGATCCACTCATCCACTTCCGTGTCGCCGTGGACAAAGAACATCAGGTGGTAGCCGAACTGGGTCTTAACCAGGCCGTAATCGCCATACTCCCGGGAAGGATCGAAGATCCATGCATCGAACTCTGCCACCATGTAATTCTTTGTTACATTGGTGTACAGGCCGCCCTTGCTGGCATTTGAGTCTGCGGAATTATCCTTGGCCAGATTGATAAAGTCTACCTCACTGGCACCGCTGGCAACCCATTGATCCAGCAGAGCCTGAGCCTTCACCCGGCAGGCTTCCCAATCTGCATCGCTGTAAACCGTATTGCCCTTGTCGTCCTTGGTGCCGTTTTCGGGAACCAGCAGAATGTGACGCACATCCACCTCGGACATATCGTACCGGGGCAAACCCTGATAATCCGCAGCCATGCCGCCGGTATTGCTTTCCTTGCCATATTCTGCGATCAGTGCAGCAAAGCCTTCCTCGGTTCCACCCTCGGCGATCCACTTATCCAGCACCGCCTGAGCCTTTGCACGGGCAGCCTCCCAGGCAGCTTCGTCAAATGTATCCGTTGCAACATTCTCCGCAGTTGCACCCTCGGGGAAGAACAGCAAATACTGCACATCCGCAATCGGGCCGGACTCCTTGTTGACCTTGTAAGCACTTTCCAGGGCAGCCTTGTTCTTCTCGTAATATTCCTCGATCTCCGGCATGGTTACCACCACGTCTTTATACGCGGAATTGTAGTACAAATTGCCCTTATAGTACCGGTTCATATAGTACATGTAGTTCTGGAAATTCGCCGCCGCACCCAGATCGATCTGCAGCATAGCATCCACGCCGGTCAGACCTTCCTTTGTCGCCACCTCCAGCAGCTCTTCATACTGACCGTCCAGATACCCCTGATACTCCTGATCCATTACAAAGCCTGCCTTTTCTGCTTCCAGGAACATGGCATGATCATGATGCCAGTTATCAAGAGCACTCTGCAGGAAATATTGCTGCCAGGACTGGCCGGTTTCCTTGTCATACAGCTGCTCGTCCAGAGGCTTGGTATAATCCAGACCAAAGTAAGAGGCATAGCTGCCGTATTGATTCAGGAAATCCAACACACCCATCCAGTAATAGATGTTCAGCTGGCTGTTGGTCAGCTCATACTCACCCATGGTGGCAACGACGGTGTCCTTCTCGGTCTCCACCTGAGACTTGTCGCCGGTATAAGTACCCTTGCAGGTAACATCCTCAGGATTGCCGTCGGTAGGGATGGTTCCCGGTGCCTCTGTGGGCAAAGAAGGCCTTGAAGAGTTGGTGGGGTCGCTGTCGAATTTCGGCCAGCCGTTGGTACCCACATATACGACAAAGATCAAAGCAGCTACCAGCAGTACGCCAAGAACCGCCGCCAAAATGATCTTTACAACATCATTTCCGTTGTTTTTTCCGCACTCCGGGCAAACCGAATTGCCCTTTTGCAGCTTTTTTCCACAATACTTACAAAACATAGTTTCCTCTTTTCCCCCAGAATCTGGGCGGTTATGAAAAATACTTTATCACAATCCTTTCCCTTTTTCAATACGCAGCACAAATTGTTTACAATTCCCTTTACGAAATGTTTACAGTTTCCGAGTCAAATACCCGCTCTGTTTCGTTGACACATAATATAAATTATGCTATACTGACAATGAAATTATGGAGGTGATCGCCATGGTAAACGCAGTGAGTCGGTTTGGCTTTTTGTGCATTGCTGTGGGGCACCGCTTAAAAGGAAATACGAGCATAGCAAGCACATAAGCTGCACCGAACGATGGGCAGTTTGTGTGCTTTTAAATTTTTATAGAATTTTGTATCGAATCGGGGAAACATTCTACTCTTTGTAAGTGAGAGCAAAAGTGGGAGGTGTTTCCGATGAAGTAATATGTTGCGGTGTGGGTGCTTGTTAGGCTGCATCACGCCGTAAACCAGTATTGTTAGGAGGCAATTTATGAGAAAAGTTTGTTTGTTTTTGATCGTTGTTTTTCTGCTGGGGTGCTTTTCCGGATGTCTTCAACTCAAGGAGCTCATTAACGGGCCTATTGAAAATGACGACGGAACGCTCTCCGATTGGATGAAAGAGGAAATATTAGAAGCCTATAAAAAGCAATACAACATAGAATACAGCAAGGATATTTGGGAATATGAGAGCCATATCCGATACTACGGAACAGAGAACGGCTACGTGTTTTTATATGAAAATACCGGAATGTGTGCCTTGGGTGAATTGAGGGTAGGGGGTAGAGTTTTTAATTCAAACTATGTATTTGTAATAACAGTATACAAGGATGGAAAATTTATGAAGTTAGAGGACGCTTTTGAACAAGGCCTTGTAACGAAAAGTACGATTGCCAAAATCTGGGAAGTTCATCAAGAATACGAAACTAGATAAGAAATATACAGTATGTATGCATTTTGATACGAATATAAGAGGTGTCTTATATGATTAAGCTGAGGTTAACATGTACGTTAGTTGTTTTTGCTATAATACTATCCTTTATCGGAAACGGTGTTCGCATTTGACAGCACCTGAATTATCAAGCGAAATAGCCGTTATTACAATTGAAGATAAAGTCTATTCTACGGCCACTCTAGCAGATGATTTTGATGATAATCATGTTTTGGTAGTTATTTCTAATGCAGCAAGCCTAGCTAAATTGGAATATAAGTGCGAAGATTTTGATGAAATTAACTGCAAAAGTATCAAAAACCTTACACAAACGGCAACTAACAGAATTTCTGCAAAGCTTTCCGGAACAAAGGAAACTTCACAACGAAGTATATCCTCGGAATACGTAACATTGAGCAATGTATACAATGTTAATACTGAAGAATTTCATCAAGTGCTTTCTATCGAATTAGCGGAGCCTGGGAAAGAAAATGTTCTCGTTGCAATTGAGAAACTCATACAAAGGACAGATGTATTATATGCCGGACCAAACTATATATATCAAATAGATCAACCTGAGGACTCCCGCTCTTTATACAGAATTGATCCTTGGGATGCGATCGATGCTCAATGGGCTATTGATGCGATTCAACTGCGTGACGCTTGGGATCTGGCGACTGGCGGAACTAGCAGAGTCGCCGTTGGTATTATTGATAACGGAGTAGATCTAACACACCCGGAGCTAGTTCAAGCAGAAGGTTCCAGAGCATCTTGGGTGATTGATTTGGATGGAGAGCGGCAGCAAGTCACTTATGCAACAGATAGCTCTGGACATGGCACTAAAATTGCTGGTATTATTGGTGCAAGAACATTCAATGGAGGAATAGCTGGCATTAACTATAATGTGGAAATTGTTTCATTAGACATATATGCCGATGGAGCTCAAACTTCGTTAAGCGCAATGCTGGAAGCCATAGAAATAGCTCAAGAACAGGACATTCCCATCCTTAACGTTTCTGTAGGACCTCTATGGGATAACGGTGCTACGGCTCTGCTGTATGCAGTTCGACAATATCCTGGTTTGATTGTCTGTGCAGCAGGAAACGACGGACAGAATCTTGATGCAGTCCTTGATACATACCCTCTATGTCTTGATTCTAATAATATCATCGTTGTGGGTGCTTCCAACACGGATGATGATCCGTGTGTAGATTCAAATTATCATCCCGATGATGTAGATTTGTTTGCTCCGGGTGCAGATATTCTCAGTTGTCATCCTATGGCACTGTGTAGTTCCAATAACTGTACATCAAATCATCACTACGACTACGGTTATCATTACGGTTCCGGAACCTCGTTTGCAGCACCATATGTAGCGGGTGTCGCATCGTTACTCTTGTCGATGTATCAAGATCAGGTGATGAGCTACTCCGCAGTCCGGTATCACATCATCAATGGTGTTGATGTATGCGATTCAATGATAGGAAAATGTGCAACAGACGGTAGATTGAATGCATACAAGGTGTTAAGCAGCCATATTATGAACGCCTATCATGAGCCATATGACAACGCGTATCATCAGAGCTTTTGTTGGTGTACAGGATGGAAACTTGAGTGGCACACATGGATCGACATAGGTGGGATGCAGTATTGTTCCGCATGTGGGTATTTAGCTTCATGAATTAATGCCTATACACCCACCCCCGGGAATGAAAGTTCCCGGGGTGTTGTAATGTAGAGCATATTTTCCCATAGCCATAGGCCATTACCCTCAGCGGAACAAATTGTTTACAATTCCCTTTGAAAATCCCTTGAAAAAATCCGCAAAAAATGCTATTATTTACAGTTGAGAAAGTATATTTCGGAGGATTCCTTCATGGATACCAAAACCACTGTGATTTCTGAAGAGCAGCTGCAGCAGCAGTTTGCCTTTTGCGATAAGATCCACGCCTACTGGATCGATAGAGATACCACCCCCAAGGCCTATGTGGAAACCTACGGCTGTCAGCAAAACGAGGCCGATTCCGAAAAGCTCCGTGGTTATTTGGCTATGAGTGGCTATACCATCATCGGAGAAGCCGAAGGTACGGATGTGGTGGTGATGAACACCTGTGCCATCCGGGAACACGCTGAGCAACGTGTTTTCGGCAACTTAGGTGCCCTGACCCATACCAAACGCCGCCATCCGGCTCAAAAGATCTTCCTCTGCGGCTGCATGGCCGGCGAAACCAAGGTCTCCGACCGGATCAGAAAGAGTTACCCCTTTGTAGACGGTGTGTTTTCTACCCACCATCTGTGGCAGTTCCCGGAAATTCTGTGGAATGTATTAAGCCGTGGCAAGCGGCAGTTTTATGTAGAAGATGAAGCCGGTTCCATTGCCGAGGGCATTCCTCAGGTGCGGGACAACAGCCTGAAAGCATGGGTATCCATCATGTACGGCTGCAACAATTTCTGCACCTACTGCATTGTGCCCTATGTCCGGGGCCGGGAACGCAGCCGCAAAAAAGCGGATATTCTGGCAGAATGCCAAGGCTTGATCGCCAAGGGCTGCAAGGAGATCACCCTGCTGGGTCAAAATGTCAACTCCTACGGCAAGGATCTGGAGGGTAACGGAGATTTTTCCGATCTGCTGGCTGACATTGCCGCATTGGACGGAGAATTTTTGATCCGCTTTATGACCAGCCATCCCAGAGATGCTGGCAAAAAGCTCTTTGATACCATGGCAGCAAATCCCAAGATCGCCAAGCAGCTGCATCTCCCCTTCCAGTCCGGCTCCTCCCGGGTGCTGAAGGCAATGAACCGGCACTACGACCGGGAAAAGTACCTGGAGCTGGTAAATTACGCCAAGTCCGTCATGCCGGAGCTGGTGCTGACCTCTGATGTCATCGTGGGCTTCCCCGGTGAGACCGAGGAAGAATTTGAAGAAACCATCACCCTCATTGAGCAGGTGCACTACGATTCTCTGTTTACCTTTATCTTCTCTCCTCGTACCGGCACGCCTGCCGCCTCCATGGACGATCCCACCTCCAAAGAGGAAAAGAGCCGCCGCTTTGACCGGCTCTGTGCCGTGCAAAACGGCATTTCCGAGCAGATCCACCAGAACTATATCGGCAAGCGTATGCGTTGCCTGGTAGACGGCATGGATAAAGATATGCTCACCGCCCGGACCGAGGGCGGACGGTTGGTGCGGTTTGCAGGCTCTGCCGATCTGATCGGCACCTATCAAACCGTCCTCATCACCGGTGCCACCACCTGGAGCCTGACCGGCGAGCTAGCGCAATAACACGGTGTCATTCCGAGCCAGTCTGAAGACTGGCGTGGGAATCCCCCGGTTCGAAGGAGATTGCCACACCAGCGTGCACGCTGGTTCGCAATGACAGCTTAGAAAGGATTTTCGATTATGGCCACGAAGGAAAAAGAACTGACCCCAATGCAGCGTCAGTATCATGAAATAAAAGAGCAGAATCAGGACAGTATTCTGTTTTTCCGTCTGGGCGACTTCTATGAAATGTTCGACGAAGACGCCCGGATCGCATCCCGGGAGCTGGATCTGACCCTCACCACCCGGGATCGGAGCAAGCCCAAGGAAGAGCAGACCCCCATGTGCGGCGTGCCTTACCACAGTGTGGATGCGTACATTGCCCGGCTGGTGCAAAAAGGCTATAAGGTTGCCATCTGCGAGCAGACCTCCGACCCTACCGCCTCCAAAGGCTTGGTAGAGCGGGAGATCACCCGTACCGTCACCCCCGGCACCGTCACCGAAAGCTGTATGCTTGAGGAGAGCAAGAATAATTATTTTGCCTGCCTGTACGGTCAGGACGGCAAATTCGGCCTGGCCTTTTGCGACATCTCCACCGGTGCGTTCTATGTCACCGCCTGTGCTGATGCCACCACTGCCCTTTCCGAGCTGGGTCGCTTCTCCCCTGCGGAGATCATCCGCTTCGGTGAAGGCGTGCAGACCGAGCAGTTTGACGATGCCCTGCTGCGGCGAATCGGCTGTTGCGTCAACGAGGGCAGACCGGAGCAATTTAACAAAGAAAATGCCGCCCAGCTGCTCCGGCAGCACTTTCATGCAGAGCTGGCAAACCTTGGCCTGACCGGCATGGACACCGCCATCATCGCCGCCGGTACGCTTTTGCAGACCCTGCTGACCCTGCAAAAGAACGATCTTGCCCATATTCGCAACCTGGAATACTACACCACCGGCAAATTCATGGAGCTGGACTTGGATGCCCGGAGAAATCTGGAGCTGACGGAAACCATGCGTTCGAAGGACAAGAAGGGTTCTTTGCTGTGGGTACTGGACAAAACCCACACCGCCATGGGCGGCAGAATGCTCCGCAGCTGGTTGGAAAAGCCGCTGCTGGATGCCGCGGAAATCAGCCGCCGCCACGGAGCGGTTGCAGAATTGGTGGAAGCCACCTTCTGCCGCAGTGAGCTGATTGAATCCCTGAAAGACATTTCCGACTTTGAACGGGTCATGACCCGCATCGTTACCGGCACTGTCAATTGCCGGGATCTTCTCGGTCTTGCCCGGGGTCTGCGTGCTCTGCCGGAGGTCAAGGCCCAGCTTGCCGGCATGGACAGCCAAATGCTCCGCCGGCTGGAGCAGAACATGGATCCGCTGACCGAATGTGCCGACCGGATTGAAAATACCATTGTGGACGAGCCGCCCCTGACCGTCCGGGAAGGCGGTATCATCCGCCCCGGTGCGAATCCCGAGGTGGATCACCTGCGTTCCATCATGGAGGGTGGCAAGGACATCATCGTTGCCATTGAAGCCCGGGAAAAGGAAGCCACCGGCATCCGTACACTGAAGGTCAGCTACAACCGGGTTTTCGGCTATTACATCGAAGTTTCCAAGTCCTTTATGGAGCAGGTACCTGCACATTACATCCGCAAGCAGACCCTTGCCAACTGCGAACGCTACATCACCCCGGAGCTGAAAGAGTTGGAAGATCAGGTGCTGAACGCCAAGGACCGGCTCACCGCTTTGGAATACCAAATCTTCTCCGAGCTGCGGCTGTGGCTTGCGGAGCAGGCCGCCCGTGTACAGCTTACCGCCGCTGCGGTAGCCGCCACTGATGTGCTTTGCTCCCTGGCAGCTGTCGCTGTGCAGCGGGGCTACTGCCGTCCGGAGATAACCCTTGACGGCCAAATCTCCATCACCGATGGCCGCCATCCGGTGGTAGAGGCCATGCTCACCGATTCCCTGTTTGTTCCCAACGACACCCATTTGGGCGGTGCGGATCATCAGGTATCCATCATCACCGGTCCCAATATGGCCGGTAAATCCACTTATATGCGGCAGGTGGCACTGATCGTGCTGATGGCACAGATCGGCTCTTTCGTGCCTGCACGCAGTGCCCGGATCGGTCTGACAGACCGAGTGTTCACACGAATCGGTGCCAGCGACGACTTAGCCTCCGGTCAATCCACCTTCATGGTGGAAATGTCCGAGGTGGCATCCATTTTGAAGTACGCCACCGCCCACAGCCTGCTGATTCTGGACGAGATCGGCAGAGGAACTTCCACCTACGACGGCATGGCGATTGCCCGGGCGGTGCTTGAATATGCCGCCAACCCCAAGCGATTGGGTGCAAAGACCCTCTTTGCCACCCACTATCATGAGCTTTCCACCTTGGAAAACAAGCTGCCCAATGTAAAAAACTACAACATTGCCGTGAAAAAGCGTGGCGATCAGATGATTTTCCTGCGTAAGATCGTTCCCGGTGCCACCGACGACAGCTACGGCATTGAGGTAGCCAAGCTGGCAGGTCTGCCTGCCCCGGTAATCAGCCGGGCAAGAGAAATCCTGCAGGAGCTGGAAAGCGAAGCCGGTGTTGTCCGGCTCATCCCTCAGGCGGCAGAGCCGGAGGATCAGGTCAGTATGCTGGATCTTTCTGCACAGCAGGTGGTTTCCGCATTGGAAAGCATTTCCGTGGAGACCCTGACCCCCATCGAAGCCATGAACGAACTTTACAAACTGAAGAAGATGTTGAACTGATATGCGAAAGAATATGATTATCCCCTCCCGTGAGGAGCGTATTTTCGGCTGGATCTACGCCATTATCGGCGTAGAGATCCTGCCCTATCTTATCAATTTCCTATGCTCCGGCTTGGGATTCAGGCTGCACGGTGCCTACCTGAATCTGGTCTATTTCGTTTTGAATTTTCTGATTGTAGCCTTGGCGTTCCGCCGTTTTTGGGCCAGAACCGGCAAAGAGATCTTAAACCGGACACTTTGGAGTCTGTTTATTGCGGTGGTACTTTTCTCAGTCTATCTGCTTGTCAGCCAATTACTGGGTCGGCTCATCCTTTGGCTGAAGCCGGACTTTATCAATGTCAACGACCAAAGCGTTGCCGCCATCGCAGGCAATTATTACATTCCCACACTGATCTGCACCGTATTTTTGGTGCCGGTAACGGAGGAATGTCTGCACCGGGGCGTCATTTTCGGCAGCCTTTTCAAACGGAATCCCGTCCTTGCCTATGCGGTTTCCACCATCATATTTTCCGTGATACACATTCACTGGCAGGTTGGTGACCCCGCCCTCATCGCACTTAGTATTTTGCAATACATCCCTGCCGGTCTGTGTCTGGCTGCGGCCTATCACCTCTCCGGCTCCATCGTCGCCCCCATCCTGATCCACATGGCAGTAAATGCCATTGGTATGATTGCATTGAGGTAATACTTATGCCCAAGATTTTACAACTGGAACCCCATGTTGCCAACCTGATCGCCGCCGGTGAGGTGGTGGAACGGCCTGCCTCCGTCGTTAAGGAGCTGCTGGAAAACGCCGTGGATGCCGGTGCATCCAAGATCACCGTGGAGATCCGGGACGGTGGCATGACGTTTCTTCGTGTCACGGATAACGGTTGCGGTATGTCACCGGAAGATGCCAGAACCGCATTTTTGCGGCACGCCACCTCCAAGCTCCGCAATGCCGAGGATTTGGCCGCCATTTCCACCATGGGCTTCCGGGGTGAAGCACTGGCTGCCATCGCCTCGGTCAGCCGTATCGACCTGATGACCAAGACCGCCGGCAGCATCAGCGGCACCAGTTTGCACTTGGAGGCCGGCAACATCACAGAGCAGTCCGAGGTAGGCTGCCCCGAGGGCACTACCATTATTATAAGGGATTTGTTTTTCAACACCCCCGCCCGGATGAAGTTCATGAAGTCCGACACTGTCGAAGGCGGCCGTGCCGCCGCAGCAGTGCAGATGCAGGCTCTGGCTCACCCGGAGGTGGCGTTTACCTTCCTGCGGGACGGAAAGCAGGTGCTTTCCACCCCCGGTAACGGCAATCTGGAGGCAGCAGTCTACTGCGTTTACGGCAGAGACTGTGCCCATATGGTGCTGGTCAACAGCAAGTGGGACGGTTATCAGCTCACCGGTTATGTCAGCAAGCCCACGGACGCCCGGCCCAGCCGCAATCTGCAGACCTTCTTCGTCAACGACCGGCCGGTAAAATCCCGACTGCTGATTGCCGCCTTGGAGGAGGCCTACCGTAACCAGATCATGGTAGGTAAATTCCCCGCCTGCGTGCTGCATTTGAAATTAAACCCCAACGCAGTGGATGTAAATGTCCACCCTGCCAAAACCGAGGTCAAATTTCTGTCGGAAAAGTCGGTTTTTGACTGCGTACACTACGGTGTCCTTGCGGCACTGAACAAGCAGCCCGACCGGCCTCAGGTGCAGTTTAAGTCCCAACCCACCACACCCGCTCCAAAGCCACCTGCTGCTCCACCCCAGCCCGCCCCCCGACAGGAGAGCTTTTTCCGAACCATGACCACGGAGGAATACAAAACCTTCTCCGCCGCCATGCAGAACGCTCCCCAACCGAAGCCGGAAGCGGCTCACGCAACCGTTCAGGCTATGGAAGCTCAGAAAAACGCACCTCTCCGGGAACCCGTGATATCCCCAAAAATCACGCTCCCTCCCACCCAGCAGGAGCCGGTCATTCCGGTAACGATCATCCCCCCTTCCCAGCCGGAAGTGGTACAGGAATCCATGCCCATGCCTCAGGAAATTCCCTGGCGGATGGTGGGCGAGCTGTACAACAGTTATATTATTGTAGAGCAGGGCGAGGAAGCCTTCCTCATTGACAAACACGCCGCCCATGAGCGAATTTTGTTTGAAAAGCTGAAAGCAAACCAGGAAGCCATCAGCTCTCAAATGCTTCTGTCCCCCGTGCCGGTGCGTCTCAGTGCCGAAGCGGCAGCAGAGTTGCTGAGCAATCAGTCGCTGCTGGCTGAGCTGGGTTTTGAAATTGATGAATTCGGTGATAATACCGTTCTTCTGCGGCAGATCCCCATGGATCTGTCCCCGGATGATGCGGCAGCAGCCGCTGAGGCTTTGGCCGCAGATCTGATGAACGGCCGCCGCAGCAGCAAGGATACCGTCCGGGATGAGCTACTGCACACTGTTGCCTGCAAGGCCGCCATCAAAGCCGGCTGGGACAATGACGAAAAGGAGCTGCTGGCACTTGTCAAGCAGGTCATGGCCAACGAGGATTTGAAATACTGCCCCCATGGCCGACCCATCTGCGTCACCTTGTCGAAAAAGCAGCTGGAAAAGCAGTTTAAGAGAACTTAACGGACGGCCAATGACCGCCGCCCCTCGGCCCCCGCTTTTAAGAGGGGGCTGGCACGCGAACAGCGTGACTGGGGGAGTTTGCATTTTACTCCCCCCGGCTTCGCTTTCGCTCAGCCACCTCCCTCACAAGTGCGGGGGGCAAGGGTTTATACCATTCAAAGGAGGCCTATGCCTATGAACAATATCATATGTGTTGCCGGGCCTACCGCCTCCGGAAAGACTGCATTGGCAGTGGAGCTGGCGAAGGAATTGAACGGTGAGGTAGTTTCCTGCGACTCCATGCAGATCTACCGCCGGATGGACATTGGTACCGCCAAGCCAACGGAAGAAGAAAAGCAGGGCATCGTCCACCATATGCTGGATGTGGCTGAACCTTGGGAGGAATTCTCCGTCAGCCGTTACTGTGCCATGGCCGCCCCCATTGTGGACGATATCATCGCCCGCGGCAAAACCGCCATCATTGCCGGTGGTACCGGCCTTTACATGGACAGTTTGATCAGGGGCAACGACTTTGCCCCTTTTCCTGCCACGGGTATGCGGGAAAAGCTGGAGGCTCAGGCGGACGCGGAAGGTATGGCAGCCATGCACGCCCTTCTTTCCTCCATCGACCCTTGTAGTGCCGCCCGCCTTCCGGTAAATGACCGAAAGCGAATTCTTCGTGCCTTGGAGGTTTACTACGAAACCGGAGAAACCATCACCGCACACAATATAAAAACCCAAGCCATTCCACCCCGGTACACCCCGGTTTGGCTGGGGCTGGATTTTGCTGACCGGGCAGATCTGTACAGCAGAATCGACCTGCGTGTAAGCCTTATGCTGGAGCAGGGACTGGAAGCAGAGATCCGCTCGCTGCTGGCTGAGGGTATTCCGCCGAAATGCACCGCCATGCAGGCCATCGGCTACAAGGAATTTGTGGATGCCCTGGACGGAAAAATCACCATAAATGAAGCCGCCGATCAGGTGCGGCAATCCTCCCGGCGGTATGCCAAACGGCAGCTGACCTGGTTTCGCAGGAATCCAAATATGCATTGGCTGATTCGCAATGCCGACACAAAAATGGATAAAATTATTGCCGATGCCCGACAGATTGCACACAAATTTGACAACTGAAAAATGCTAACATGGGGATGTCCAATCTCAAAGAAAGAAGGTACATACCCATGACAGACACATTAAACCTACAGGATGCCATTTTGAAGGAAGTGCGTCGGGACAAAGTCCCCGTAACGCTGTTTCTGATGAACGGCTTCCAGCTCCGGGGAACCATCACCGGCTTTGACAGCTTTGTGGTGGTGTTGGTGACAGAGGGCAAGCAGCAGATGATCTACAAGCACGCCATCTCCACCCTGGCCCCCATGAAGCCGCTGAAAGCTGCAGCTACCACTGCGTAAAGCACAAAAAGGCGACGGAGCAAACACCGTCGCTTTTTTGTTTTCAAATTTCCTGTCATTCCGAGCCAGTATGCACACTGGCGTGGGAATCCCCAAAATCCGGGAGATTGCCATGTCTCCTGCGTCTCCTCGCAATGACAACAAAAGAGGTACTATTATGTCCATTGCCGAAAATGTAGCCGTCATCAAGACCCGGATTCGGGAAGCAGCTATCGCTTCCGGCCGGAATCCTTCCGAAATTTTGCTCTGTGCCGCCACTAAAATGAACGATGCCAACGCTGTACGGCAGGCCATTGCCGCCGGCGTGGATCTTTGCGGCGAAAACCGGGTTCAGGAGCTGACCCAAAAATCCGCCGAGAACGCCTATGAAGGTGTGCCGGTGCATTTTATCGGTCACCTGCAGACCAACAAGGTCCGTCAGGTGGTAGGCAAAGTGGAGTTGATTCAAAGCGTGGACCGGATGAAGCTGCTGACCGCCATTCAGGAAGAAGCTGCCCGGCAGAATATTTGTCAAAAAATTCTGCTGCAGATCAATATCGGCAACGAAGACAGCAAGGGCGGTTTTTCGGCTGAGGAGATTTGGGACATTCTGGATCAACTGCCGAATTTGCCCAATATTTCCGTCCGCGGCCTGATGGCAATTCCTCCCATCAGTCAAAATCCGGGGGATAATTGCAAATATTTTCAAAAAATGTATAACCTTGCTGTTGACATAATGGCAAAAAGCCGCCATAATGTAGTTATGGAAACTCTGTCCATGGGTATGACGGACGATTTTGTCGATGCCATCGCCTGCGGAAGCACCATGATTCGGGTGGGCACCGCTATTTTCGGACCGAGAAACTATACTTAATGCCATCAAAACGATGTGAACATACAGGAGGACATTACTATGAGTTTTTGGGACAATATGAAGAAATTTACCCAACCTTACGCAGACGATGATTACGATGAATTTGAAGAAGACGAGGTCGCAGAAGGCTTCGAGGAAGTCCCCGCTGAGCGTCCTGCCCGTCCTTCCCGTCGTTCTTCCCTGTTTGGCGGCAGTGCCGCTGCCGAAGAAACGCCCAGCTACACCGCTGCTTCCGGCAGCAATGTCAGCGGCTTCTCCGGCCATGTAGTCAGCATGAACAACAAGCAGGAGGTCATTCTGTTCCGCCCCACAAACTTTAACGATACTTCCACCGCCGCAGACCATCTGCGTAACAAGAAGGCCGTGATCGTCAACATGGAAAACGTAGACAAGGCCATGTCCCGCCGGGTGGTGGATTTCCTGTCCGGTTGTGCCTATGCTCTGGACGGCAAGGTCAAGAAGGTCGCCCAGGCTACCTATCTGTTCTGCCCCCACAACATGGATGTTGTCGGCGATTTGGAAAATATTCAGAGCGAAGCAGAAACCTACCTGTAACACGCCACAGAAAGGAAGATATACATGATTACACCGCAGCAAATTGAACAGATTTCCTTTGGCAAGCAGCCCTTCGGCGGCTACGATATGGAGCAGGTCGATGAATTTCTGGAGCCGCTGATCGAGGATTACATTACACTGTATAAAGAAAACGCCCTGCTCAAGAGCAAGATGCGTGTTCTGGTTGGCAAGCTGGAAGAATACCGCAAGAACGAAGCCAGCATGAAGGATGCCATCGTCAACGCACAGAAGACCTGCGATATGATGGTCAAGGAAGCAGAATCCAAGTGCACCCAGATGCTCAGCGAGGCCAATGTTGCCGCTGCTGAGAACACCAAAAATGCTGACGTGCTGATCGCGGAAGAAAACGCCCGGGTGGAGGAAGCCCGTCAGGCCGCTTCCGACAAGATTGAGGCCATTGAAGAGCAGCTTCGCAGCTGCCTGCAGACTCTGGAGAGCATCCGAACCGCAAACCGTCCGGCCGATCCCAAGCCTGCCGTTTTTGATTACGACAGCCAGCCCGATCAGGAGGACACCGCTGCTGTGGCCGTGGCTGACGAGATTGCCAGCAATCTGGAAGCACTGATGGGCCCGACAGAGGAATCCGCTCCCAAGCCTGCCCCCAAGCATCCCGTTTCCAACACCACAACCAAGTTCAACGATCTGAAGTTTGGTTCGAATTACAACCCCACCCAAAAGTAAATACCCCATTGCGATGACGAGGACACGTCACTTTCCACCCCTGTTTTCAGAGAGCTGCCGGTTGCTGCAAGGCAGTAAACAGCGGAAAGCGGTATCCCCTCCGAGCTGTGCACCGAAGGATCAGTAGGCCGCACCGGGTTTGCCCGTTACAGCATTTTCGAGTGCCGTCCGGAAGGACGGAACAAGAGTGGTACCGCAGAGGTTATGCGCCTTTGTCTCTTGCAGAAGAGGCAAAGGTGCTTTTATTTTGTACATTACTATGGAGGTTATTCCAATGGAATACAAAAACACAATCATCACCCCCAGGACCGACTTCCCCATGAAGGCCGGTCTGCCTGCCCGGGAGCCGGGTATGCTGGAGAAGTGGCAGGAGCTGGATCTTTACAACGCCATGCTGGAAAAGAACAAGGGATTGCCCCCCTTTATTCTCCATGATGGCCCTCCCTTCTCCAACGGCTACATTCACATGGGCCACGCACTGAACAAGACTCTGAAGGACTTTATCGTCCGCAGCCACGCCATGATGGGTTACTACACCCCCTATATCCCCGGCTGGGACAACCACGGTCTGCCCATTGAGCGTGCCATCGAAACTTCCAAGAAAAAGCTGAACAAGGATATGTCTGTGCCGGAATTTCGCACCGCTTGCGAGGCCTTCGCCGA
This sequence comes from Oscillospiraceae bacterium, assembly GCA_015067945.1. Lineage (GTDB taxonomy): Bacteria > Bacillota > Clostridia > Oscillospirales > Oscillospiraceae > Faecousia. The sequence goes on along the minus strand of SVLM01000008.1, from coordinate 32,471 downwards.
GGACTTCATTCAGAAGCAGATGGGCGGATTCAAGCGTCTGGGCGTTGTGGGCGATTGGGAGCATCCCTACCGCACCATGGACCGCCACTTCGAAGCTCAGGAAGTCAAGGTCTTTGGCCGGATGTTCGACAAGGGCTTTATTTACAAGGGCCTGAAGCCCGTTACCTGGTGTCCCTTCTGTGCTACCGCAGTTGCCGAGGCCGACATCGAGTACAAGGACGATCCCTGTACTTCCGTTTATGTCAAGTTCCCCATGAAGGACGACCTGGGCAAGCTGTCGGGCTTCGACCTGAGCAAAACCTTCTTCGTCATTTGGACCACCACCATCTGGACTCTGCCCGGCAACATGGGCATCTGCCTGCACCCCAGGGATTCTTATGTGTTAGTCAAACCCGACTACAGCGACGAGATCTTCATCGTAGCAGAGGCTCTGTGCGAGAAAGTCATGGGCATGGGCGGTTATACCAGTTACCAAATTCTGGCCACCTATCCCGGTCAGTTCTTTGAGAATATGCTGGCACAGCATCCCTTCCTGGACAAGACCAGCCGTCTGGTCAACGCTGAGTATGTTACCATGGACTCCGGTACTGGCTGTGTTCACACCGCCCCCGGTTTCGGTGCTGACGACTATCAGACCTGCATGCGTTACGGCATGGATCTGGTTGTTCCCGTGGACGATTACGGCCGCCACACCGATTACGCCGGCAAGTACGAAGGCCTGAAGACCGAGGAATCCAACCCCATCATTCTGGCTGATATGAAGGAAAGCGGCATGCTGTTCGCTTCCGAGGAGATCATCCACTCCTACCCCCACCACGACCGCTGCAAGAAGCCCATCATCTTCCGGGCAACTCCCCAGTGGTTCTGTTCCGTGGAATCCTTCAAGGATAAAGCTGTGGAGGCCATTGAGGATGTAAAGTGGTTCCCCGCCTGGGGCGAGGACCGTATGATCAGCATGATCCGTGAGCGTGCCGACTGGTGTATCAGCCGTCAGCGTCGCTGGGGTCTGCCCATCCCCGTGTTCTACTGCAAAGACTGCGGCAAGCCCGTGTCCACCCCCGACTCCATCGCAAAGATTTCTGCTCTGTTTGACGAGCACGGCTCCAATATTTGGTTTGAGAAGGACGCCATGGAGCTGGTTCCCGATGGCTTCACCTGCCCCCACTGCAGCGGCAAGACCTTCGATAAGGAAACCGACACCCTGGACTGCTGGTTCGACTCCGGCTCTACCCATTTTGCATCACTGATGCACCGCACCCCCGAGCTGTGGCCTGCGGATGTGTACCTTGAGGGAGCTGACCAGTACCGCGGTTGGTTCCAGTCCAGTCTGCTGACCTCCGTGGGTGCTTTGGATCAGGGTGCTCCTTTCAAGCAAGTTCTGACCCATGGCTGGGTCGTAGACGGTCAGGGCCGTGCCATGCATAAGTCCCTGGGCAACGGTGTTGACCCTGCCGATCTGATTAAAGACTTCGGTGCAGATATTGTCCGTCTGTGGGCAGCCTCCTCTGACTATCACGCTGACGTCCGCTGCTCCAAGGAGATCTTCAAGCAGATCGCACAGAACTACCTGAAGTTCCGCAACACTGCCCGGTACTGCCTGGGCAATCTGGCAGACTTTGACCCCAATAAGGACATGGTTCCTGCCGAGCAGCTGGAAGAGCTTGACAAGTGGGCACTGACCAAGCTGAGCAAGCTGGTTTCCGATGTCCGCAAGGCTTACAATGATTACGAATTCCATGTAATCACCCACGATATCAACGATTTCTGCGTGGTTGAGCTGAGCAGCTTCTATCTGGATATTTTGAAGGATCGGCTGTACTGCGAGGAGGCCACTGGCCTGCGTCGCCGCAGTGCCCAGACCGCTCTGTACCTGATTCTGGACGCCATGGCAAAGCTGTTTGCTCCCATCCTGGCCTTCACCTGCGATGAAATTTGGCAGGCTATGCCCCACCTGGCAACTGACGATGCCCGAAATGTGCTGCTGAACCAGATGCCCGTGGACTTCTCTGGCTACAGCCTGGACGATGCCGCTATGGAAAAGTGGGCCACCGTCATGAAACTGCGTCAGGATGTCAACGGCGTTCTGGAAAAGGCCCGTGCCGACAAGCGGATCGGTAAGGCACTGGAGGCTCATGTGAGCCTGACCGGCAGCGATGATTTGAAGTCTGCTTGTGAGGGTCTGAACCTGGCAGAAATCTGCATCGTTTCCTCCTGTGCATGGGAGTCCGCTCCTGCGGGTGCAGAGGTTGCAAACGGTGTGAACTTCCCCGAGCTGACCGTAGGTGTTTCCGAGGCCAGAGGCGAGAAGTGCCCCCGCTGCTGGATGCATTCCGAGCAGGCCAATGCCGAGGGTCTGTGCCCCCGCTGTGCCGATGTGGTTTCCAAGCTGGATATCGAATTTTGATAAACGCCGGGTGTGGTTCGCCACACCCGGTTTTTCATGTCTTCCCCTTTGTCATCCCAAGCACAGCCGAGGGATCCGCATCCTTGCGGTGGCAGGAGAAACGGATTCTTCGACTCCGCTCCGCTACGCTCAGAATGACACCGGATTTTCTGTCTTTTTCCAATTTTTGAAAAAGTAAAAAAAGTGCTTGACAAACCGATACCTCGTCGCTATAATAAGCGTGTTCTGTTTGAGCCGCCGGTATAGCTCAGTTGGTAGAGCAGCTGATTTGTAATCAGCAGGTCGGGGGTTCGAGTCCGTCTACCGGCTCCAGACAGGCTCACAAACAGGCAACTGAATATGGGGGAGTTCCCGAGTGGCCAAAGGGGACAGACTGTAAATCTGCTGCGTATCGCTTCGATGGTTCGAATCCGTCCTCCCCCACCAACAAGGAAAAGCCTTAGAGTCTCAACGACTTTAAGGCTTTCTTCTTTCCCTTCCGGGTATGTTTGCCCGGTCAAATTTAATCAAATATAGTCAATAAAATTAACAGTAATGATGTCAAATTGATGTCAGAAAAAACGCCCCTCCCCGGAGTAAAGATCCGGAGAGGGGTTTCTTGCTTGTTGCACCTGATTTAGTGGATGTACGTTATTTGATTACACCAGTCTCGCCTTCATTGGGGCCGGTGTAGGTAGTCGTGTTGGTGTTCTTCTCGCTCTGGGTACCAAAGTAGAAGGCGATCACCACCGTGAACACGGTGAGAAAGTCAGCACCGGAGATCACGCCGGTCAGTGCCAGAACGCAGAACACGATGGTCAGCAGCAGGGTGACGATGGTCTTTACCTTCACCAGAGCCGCCAAGTTGGTCTTGATTTTTTCCATAATTTTTCCTCCTTATTCGTGAGCCTTTTGGTTTAAGTGTTTTTCGATTTTGTTAATTGCCTCGGTAACAGGCCCATTGCACCCTTGCTCCTTGAGACCCTTGAGGCATGCCAGCACCCCGTATACCAGCAGAGTCTGTTCCTGCTTGATGGCTTCCATATCGTGGTTGTGGGTCGCTCTCAGTGCGTCGATATCTTCGCTCTGCTGCTTCTGCTTGTCCATCCAGTGGACGGCTTTGACAATAACGCCCACAATGGTGCCGATGGCGGCCAGCACTGCTGCAATCGTGATGATCGTCTGCCATGTTACAGTGATCTCCATCGCCAGCCTCCTTACCTCAAACCCAGCAGGGAGCCCATGGTGGCAGGGCCTGCAACGCCGTCCGCAGAAAGCCCTACTTTCTTCTGGTACGAGATCACGCCGACTTTGGTCTCATCGCCAAAATCTCCGTCCGCACCGTACCGGGGCAGTTTGATATCGTTGGCCAGGAGCAGCTGCTGCAGTGCCTTGACCAGGCGGCCTTTGTCGCCCTTCTGCAGCATAGGCAGGGTCAGTGTGTAGTTGGTTGCTGCCGGGGCAGGTGTGTTTGTGTAAACTACATCGCCCTCCCAGTTGTACACGCTGTACCCCTCGGGGCAGGCGGCCTTTGCTGCCTCCGGATCTTTATAGGCACCCACCTGGGTCTCAGGCTTGTCCCAGCTCTCCCGGATGCGGTACCAGTGTTCCGGCTCTTCCTGCTGCCAGTCGAAATACTGGCAGATGGCCTCCGCCTCCGCCTCCGCCAGTTTCTGCAGATTGCCCTCGTCAAGCAGCCAGCGAGCCTGCTCGGGGTTTGTGTGGAAGCCGTGCTCCACAATGACACCGGGCGTATGTACGCTGTGTGCCCCACGGAGAACGCCGTAGTAGTCGTCCTTGTAGCCGTTGCCGTCACGATCGTGATCAGACTGAGACGCCCAGACTCTGGCTTTGACGCCCATGATCTCAGCCACGCAGCTGGACAGCCGGGATGCGATCTCCAGACTCTGCTTGTCCATCTCACCGCAGTGGTCGTCCACCTGATACATGGCTACCACATAATCGGTGCTTTCCTGCTCGGCCGCATTGGAATGCAGGGATTCAAACAGATCTGCATCCTGTGCCAGCTTACCTCGCTTTTCCAGGGCCAGATCCGTGGCCTGATCCGGACGGGTCGTGATCACTTTGATACCCCGCTTCTCCAGCTCCGCCTTCAGCAGCAGATGGAGCTTCCAGTTCATGTCGGATTCGTAGTATTCCGGCACCACTGGACTACGATTGTACTTACCGGCATGACCGGCATCCAGGCACACAACGGGCACGTCATGCCCGGGTTTCACATTCTTCATTGGTTATTCCTCCTTTGGTGTAGCACCACCCGGTCGGATGGTGCTTTTATTCGTGTTAGGCTCTTTCGTAGTTGTTAGCACACTGCAATCCAGAAGCCGTTTTCATCCTTCACGTATAGAGTAGCCGCATCCGTTTCAACTTCCGCTGCAAAGCAGTACTCATACTCGGGATGCGTAGTCTCGTCCGCCTGGTTGCCGTCGATATAGATCGTGCTTAACAACCCGAATGCGCCGCTATCGCCACGATAATAACCGCCGTTGATTTGTGCTTCTGCACCATTAGCAGTACGCAAGGCGCGATAGTCACCCGACGCGGCTTCGGTTGTACTACCGGATACGACAACACAATCATTCATTACAACCTTAGCAGTACCGAAGAGATCGATACCACTACAAATATTAGTGACTGGTGTTGTGGCAGAAATTGTACATTTTTCAACGACGCAATCGGCAGAACGTAAGTCAAGCGTGTAGATTTTCGTTTTGTGTTCTGTATCCGTGCCGGTGACTGTAGCGGTTGTATTACGAATGACTGCACTACTGTTAGCATTACTGGCAAGGAGCGCGGAAGCAGAGTATTTTTCATTAGCTTTGTCGATAATTAATTCAAATCGGCAACGATCAACAACCATGTCGCATGAACTCCGAATGCCGTAAACTGCCAAGCCAGAGCAATTCGTCACTCTTACGGTGCAACCGGAAAGCCTTACCTTTCCATTCTCGGCGGTGTTCACGCTGAGTGGAACGATGCCAGCGTAGGTTCGACTAACATGAGTGCTAGTAATGGAATAGGTACCACCAAGCAGACGCAGCTCAAAGTTTCCAGTTGTGGCCGAAGCGGACACCAAAAATTCAGAGGTGGTATTACTTTCCGTAGAATCCGGAAAGCACTTCTTGACTTCGCTACCCGGAACCGTTCCGTCGATCGTCAGTTTTCCGGTTTTTAGGTCGAAGTGTGCACCGGTCCTAAATGATATCTTATGACCGTTAAGGTGGATGACACAGTCTTTTGCGATGGTGATAGTTTCAGAATCGTTAATGTCTGCGGTCAACACAACATTCGGGACTCCACCTAGCGTATACGCGAGTACGGTGCCGTCTGTTAGCCCACTACCCCCGGCGAGGGCATCGCCGATGGTGTTATACTTTTTAGCGGTTTTAATGTATATATCTTTCAATATAGCGCTAGTATTATGCATGTTATTTCCGTAAGGATTCACCCACAATACCGCATCCTGTTCGACTGGTTCTGATGGGCTAATATATACGCCAGGAATCTTATATAGCCCTGGAAGACCGGGGATTCTGAACACTCGGGTATCTCTTTTCTCCATAACGATTCCTCCTTAAAGTTCTTGCTTGTATGTCTCAAGCAGGACATTTCCCAATACTTCGGCACTGACGGATACCGTATCTTCGGTCGGATCGTCATAAATTATTACTCTTACTCTCGAGTTGTCCGGGTCACGATATCCTTGAGTCGTCTCGCTCACACACTCCAGCGCAATGGCCGGGATTCCCAATACGTCAGATGCGTAGTATATTTCGGGACCTATGACGGGTAAGTCCGGATGATCGAAGCAGCAAGCGTAATGGAATTTAATTTTGTCTGCGGCAGAACCTAGCAGAGACCTCCAATAAGGTATAACCTTATCGACTCCGCGTAGAGCGATCTTCTTTGCTTTGGTGGTAGCAAGACTATATCTAGATCCAAACACTCCAGCGTAATGGTTGGCAACGGAGGAGATGTGCATATCGATAAGCACAATAGCGTCTTTATTGCTATTAAGCCACTCCGTAATTTTTTGGGTTTCGGGCTCGCTCGCCGCGGAGGTTCCGGTGTTGTAGTCTGGTCTCTCCGGGGGAGGCCCGGCCTTCTTCCAGTTATAATCGAAGTTGCGGTTAATATCCGCGTTTCCATTCGTTCTAGTCCTAATATACTCGGTCGTTACCGTTTTGGTCGGGTTGCAATTCTTATCCAACCACAAAACTTCCACCTGCTTTTCAGCATCGAATCCGATTGGATTAGTGACGGGAATGACTTTAAAAATTGCGCCTTCGGCGAGATACGGAGGAAGATTTCGGCCATACACAAGGTCTTCGAAGAATTTATAGGTTGCCAGAACGGTAGTCACTTCATCGCCGTGGATTCCTGCGGTGATGAGGAACGTTGGTTTTTGCAAATTGTCGTCAACGACAACGTCGCTAAAGTTAGAGGGTATATTATAGTCACTGTCAGGAGAAAATACGTATTCTCTAAGTTCTTTAGTGCCGGCATCCGGGTCGGTTTTTAACAGCCTATTCATAGTCACTGTAATCCCTCGCCCTTTTGCAGGTTCAATGAGATCATCGTACAACTCATAGATGTACCCAGATCTGATCTGTGAGATCGTTATCTGAGGCCTACCGTTAAACGATGCGCCTTTCTCATTGATGGTCAGCGAGGCTCTGTCGGCGATGTAATACTCGACGCTTGCACCGGCTCTAGAAACAGCATCGTTCACATACTGCTTGGTTGCTGCCTTTTCCTCCAGCCGCAGCAGCTCCTCCCGGAGGGAATCGTGAAAAACCAGCTCGCCAACGAATTTGACATCTTCTCTGTCAAAGAGATAGTCGCCGGTATCTTCGTTGAAATCGCCAATACTTCCGGGGCAATCCTGCAGCAAGTCGGCAGAAATGGCCTCCTGGACGGTGGGGGGCAGCAGGATGTTATCACCCTCGTTTTCGTAGACGGCGATCACAATTCTCTCACCGGGAGCTAACCATCTTCCCATGTCCAGCTCCACCTGATGCTGACCAGCTACCGGTTTTGAAATGCTTTGGGTTGCGATGGCCACACCCATTCCTTCGGAATTATAGATTCTGATATCGACGGAGCTGAGGCTGTCCGCCGCCAACTGCACCGGCACCCGGACCTTTTCCAAATACTGAGCTGCACCGACCACCTCCAGAACGGTTGCATACCTTGCCACCGGCTCTGCCGCCACCCCACCGGCCCGGCTGATTGTAACCGTCTTTGTGCCATACAGTTCATTGGCGATTCCACCAATTTTCCGGATGTGGCTGCCGATGTTCGTATGTACCTGACCAGCGTGATCCATCCTGCCGTCGATGAGCTCTGCGTCACCCGTGGTACTTCCCTCTTCCAAGGAAGCTAGGTTGTTTACCCGGGCGGACATCATGGCGTAACCGTGGAGAAGCTGCTGGTATTCATCGGGGGCAGGGGCAGGAACGCTCTCCTGCAGGCCCGGATTCTTGCAAACATTGATTGTCACGGAGAAGGTATGAGCCACCGCATTCGAGCTTGCCAGCATAACCGTGACATAAACCTGACCGGGATTGACACAGATCTGGGGCAGCAGCTGCACCGTCAGAACATTCTCTCTTTTGCTGTAAGCCAGGTTGCCATCCGGCATCAGGTCATAGCTGCCGCCAACCTTGTCGGATTCTCTGTGCCAGCGGATCATAGCAGAGAAGTCCTCTGGGATCTCCCAGGGCTCGCCGTTTGCCGTCAGCAGGAATTCCAGCTCCCGGCTGTATTGATCGTCCTGCATGACCTGGATGGGCGGCTGCAGCATCCGCCGGGTCAGATCCATGCAAATTTTGTGTGTAATAATCATAGTTCCTCCTCATCACCTTCCAATAAGGGTATATGTACCATCTCCATTGGGCTGCCAATCAAGCTCTTTAAAAGCACCGTTATTAATTTTCATACGCGGCTTTCCGTCTTCTTTACCGACTTCAATGGCAAATGGATGATTTTCAATACCCATTCCACCCAAGATCAGCCGCATAGCACCCAGTTCGCAAAATCCAAAGTATCTGCCCGTGTCATCAAAATCCGTCATTTGCATCTGTGTTTGGCCATCGATATTCAACAGCGAAAATGTAGTTAGTTTCTTGTGGAATAGTTTCAGACTAGAGCTATCAATCGCGAGTTGATCGTCTCTGTATATAGATGATAGCTTTTCTGCAATCAGGTTTTTAATGGTAACCAATGTTGCATCCAAGACTCCCGTCAGAATAGCCGAAGCCTTTATCGCCAAGCGGCCATCGTTAGTAAGATAAAGAGCTTCATCGACCCACTCTTTGGTAAGCCGCTTCAGCAGCTCCAACTGGTCGAGCTTCCCCGTTTGGTCGTCGGTATATTGTTTTGCTTTGGCTTCCGTGCGGCGGAGCTGATTCTGAAGAGAACCGGAAGGGCCTTCCGCTTCCTGCTGGCCATTGGCGGTGATTTGGGTAATCACGCCGCCGTCGTACTCGTGGGATATCTTCATGATCGGCACGGTCATCGTCTGTCCTGCAAGATCTGTCAGCGTAACGATGTCACCGGGATCCAGCAGCGGGTTACCAAAGAAGGACAGCTCAGATATCGGAGTATAAGAAAAGTCCTTCAGCTGCTCCCACAGGTCATTCAGGATCGTATGGGTCATCCATATACTCTCCATGTAAATGCCCTGCTGGGCGGCGGTGTCGCCCAGGATCATGGTCAGATCCGAAGTACTGTTGTAGCACTTGATCCACTTCGCCTGGAAAGTGTACTCCGCCTTTTCCATGCCGCCGTCGTAGTACTCGTCCGGCGTCACATGGGTATCGCAGGCCGCATAGCGGCGGATGCGAAGAACGCCGTTTCGGTCTATGACAGCAAAGCCGCCATACAGTGCAGCAATGAAGCCGATGATTTGACGCTCTGTGAAGCCGTCAGGTGCCGCCACCAGGGGAATACTCTGCAGGTTAGATACATTCACAGCAACCCCTCTGCGGGTGCACAGTGCCTGCAGGAACGCCACAGAGTCCACTCCGTTTTCAGAGCCGAATGCAAAACCGTCCAGCGGTTCATACTCTCTTTCAAACTTTGCGTAAAGGGCATCGTATGCCTCAACAGTCAGCTGGTCATCATCCCCCAGAGGTTGGGTGGCATAGTACACGCCCATGGGGATCCACTCTACGGCCGAGCCCAGGTCAATACCCAGCTCCACCCGGAGCTGCCTGTCCTTGAAGGAGCAGTTCACCGCGTCTCTGTTCAGGCTCAGCACAACTGTAGATGAAGTTGTTCCGCCCAGTAAAAAGCCGTCTTCGCTGGCGGTAGTGCCGCCGCGGAAAATGATCTCTTTTACCGGATCGTCCTGGTGTTGGGGATTACTCTCGATGATTGTCCCATCGTCCAGCTTGATCCGAGCCAGATAGGGCTTCGTCGACATCGCCGCCACCAGGGCGGCAGAAGGTTTGTACATTTTTCTCACCTCTCAATTGCATCTACAGCGGCATCGGTACACTTCCAGGTGCCGCCGATCATGGCCCATTCCGTATAGGTCGGAGTACCAAAGTAGCACTCCATTTTCCATACGGAGCCGTCCGGACGCCGGATTTTCAAAACATGAAACGGCTTGGATGCGTCGCTGACCAGGGACTCAATCAGATCTTGTTCATCCTGTGTCAACGGGGGCCATTTGAGGGAATATGTCCGTTTGATACCTTTGATCGTTCCCTGCATCTTCAGCGATGCGGTACGTCCGGTGTTCTTGGACCATATTTTCTCGGATTTCTTGGTCATGCCACTGAGCTTTGCTGCCGGCACGGCAACATCATCAATGGTCATTTCAATGGGATAACGCTCCATCGGCCCACCTCCTTACACATGAATGGGGCACACGCCGTTCTCACGGGTGATCTGGTTGATATCTTTGATCGTATACTCCGTGATCTTTCGGTTGCCTAAGTAGATGGGGATGGTGACAGATGTTCTTGTGGTGGCACCACCGCCTGCCTTGGCGGCCAGTTTGGTGGCAACTACATCCATCCATTCTGTGTGCTTTTCCAACGGCACAACCGCCTCTGTGCCGTCCTCGCCAACTTCCAGCTTGGTTGGACTGCTTACGATCGTGCCGCGGGCGGCTTTGGGAGGAGTAATCCCATATACATCCTCCAAATAGTCTCTAGTCCTCTCTTTACTTTGCGTGGAAGTTGGCCCTCCGAACAAATCAGCTATCCCCTGTGATATACCGGATAGAATGCCTAAGGCTCCATCTTCCGCTAACCTCTGCCCTAAGTAGTTAGAAATTCTTGTAGCTATGTTATCTAGTGCTCCCCACAGTAGCTTAACGCTCGCAGTGAGGGCCTCTCCCAACAAAGAGTAAAGATTGCTTGCAAACCCTAACCAGTCGACATTTGCAATAAAATCTACTATGCAATTTCCAAGTTTTAGCCAGTCCGTCTCTTTGATCCATTCAGATATGCTCTTCAACGCAGACATCAGGCATTCGCTAATTGACTGAGCCACTTCTGCCCAATTCGTATTGAGCACAAAGGAAACAAGCATTTTCGGCAATGCCAGGATCGTCGCACCAATGGTCTCGCCGGCCTTATTCCAGTTGATTCGTTCAATCATCTGCGTGAACTTTCTACCTAATGTGGAACCGATTTCAGAAAAATCGACGCCAGTAACAAAGCTGCGGATTGTCCTCAGGGCATTGTTGATAAATGTGCCGACCTTTACACCTACATCGATATCATCCAGAGCCTTAAAGGCACTGTTGATACCGTCGGCCATGATCTTGCCCAGGCCATTCCAGTCACCGGCCTTAAATGCCTTTTTGATCTGCTGCAGCCAGCCGGTCAGCTTCTTTACCCAAGCCGGTTGGGTTGTAAGCTGAGGAGTACTGCTGGCAGGCTTGTCCTCCGAATCGTCCGATTCTTTAGTGATCTGATCAAAGCCATACAAGCTGTCGGAGGTTTCCTCCACAGCCTGATTGATGCTGTTAGTGGTTGATTTAATGTCCCCAAACAGCGATGTGAACACATGACTGATGCCATTAGAAAGCCTTGTCACCATCGGCATCAGCTTTTCCAGTGCACCGACAACAAGGTGAATGGCCGGAGCTAACGCCTCACCCAGCTGGGTCTTAAGTGCGGTAACAGAAGTATTCAGCTGTTCATTCTGAGTAATATATCCGGTGATGATAGACTTTACTTCGCCCAGCACGCTGGACACGACCCGCATCCCCAAGGATACAATGCCCATATTGCGGATCGATTGGACCATTTTGTTGAGACCGCCGTTTCCGGAAGCTGCACTTCTACCGATCTCCCGGAGTTTTGCCGGCAGAGAAGCTATCTTGTGTCCGACGGCAGAGCCGATCTTCTTCAAGCCGCCCCACAGCTTCTGAACACCGGTGCCGGCCGCATGCGCAGCGGTAGTGCCTATGCCAGGAAGGACTTGCTTTATGTAGGACTTGACGCCCATGGATTGGAGCGATCGTCCCGTTTCATCTGCGACCATCTTGGTGGTACGCAGTTCATTCTCTGCCGCTTGGATCTGCTGCTTCAGCTGCTCCAGGCCCTTGGTGGATGCATAGCCGATATTGGACTCACCGAGTTCATCCGCTATGCGGTTAAGATCTGCCAAACGAGCCTCCGCAAACTTGGACTTTTCTGCCAACTGAGACAACTCATTTTGGATTTTCGCAGTCTTATCTGCATTTCCTTTTTTAGGAGAGCTCTCGGCCGTCCGAAGATCCTGCTCCAGTTTCTTTCGCCGGGCTTCAATCTTGACCAGTGCCTGCTCCGCATACGCCACAGTCTCGTTAAACGGCTTGGACAGGTCAAGCCCTGCTGTGGCGTTTTTCACCGTTTCATAGGTATTTTTAAGGCCGTTGACTTTGTCCTCCAGTCGGCCGACATTTTGTGTGGCAACCTGATGGGCTTCCTTGGTGCGTGCCATCTGTGCCGTATACTGCTTGATAGATGGGACAGAAGCGGAGAACGCTTCCCGAATAGACTGTCTGGATCCCGCTGCGGCTTTCTTAATGCTCTTTTGGGCGTTGCTGCCGGCACTGCTGGCATCCTTAAACGCCTTTACTGAGCCACTCGCATCGCCGCCGATTCTGACAAATAGATTTTTTACTGCTCCCATTAACCTGCCTCCTCTCCTCCAAAAATTGCGTGCAATGCCTGGACATTTGCATACATCGCATCGTCCGACATTGTTCCCGGTTCCCCTTGCTCCACATCAAAACCCGGGAATGCATCGGCAAACCGTTTCATTTCTCCTCCTGTAAACAGATTTCCAATAGAATGCGTTAAGAGGACGGCGGCATTGTACAGTGCTACCGCCCTCTTTTTTGAACGATCATTCTCCCTCTGCATGTAGGCGTTCACCATTTCCAGGCCTTCACCCCAGGTCCACTCCCAGGATTCCAGCGGACTGACGCCCGCCACGTGCATTTTCTGCCGGAGGGTTTCTATGGTTAGAGGGTCGCCATATTCTCCGGAGGGTTTTCCGAGCCTTCGTCGCCCTCCTCAGAATCAGACAGATCTTCAAAGGAATCTTCTTCCTCGAACAGGCCGTCAATGCCCCGCTTCAGCTTGGAAACAATTCCACGATAGATCTTACGGCGGTCATTGTCGTCGATCAGGCCGGCATTGTGGGCAATGCCAAGCACCAACTCCGCAAAGAACGCCGTGCCGCTCTTTCCGTCGTCGACCAGCCGATCATAGAGCTTCTCGCCGGAGCGGATGGTGTTCTCATTGCCTTCCCAGCTCAGAGCCTCGGTCAGAAGGTTGTCCATATCCTGGGGGTCATCGATGGCACTCATGACGATCGCCATGATGCTGCTGTCCGGATTCTTTGCCAGCAGGTTCTTCTGACCGGCCAGCGTAAGCCGCAGCTTAAACTCTTCGCCGCCGGCTTTAACAATGTAGCTTCTACGCATGGGGCATTACCTCCTTACGCTTTTGCAGGTTCAGCAGTCGCGGCCAGGGTAGGCTTGCCGGACACTTTGATGGACGCAGAGAACTTGACCGCATCGTTAAGTGCGGCACTGGTAGCAAACTTGGTGATAACGCACTTGCCGGACCAGGCCTTACCGATCTTCTGCGGGAATGCGATGGAAAAATCATGCAGACCACCGGCGTTCAGTGCCTCCAGCATCTTTGCCTGGCCCTGGTCCTCGCCGTCCAGAAAGCCCTCAATGGGCACTTCACCGGGATCCTTGATACCTTCTTCGAATTCCTTGTAACCGTCCTTGTTGTCCAGGGCAGTTACATCGATGGTTTCAGCGGAGATTTCCACACCGCCGATGCTGGTCAGGCCGCCGACAGCGGTATCGCCCAGCTTAAACACGGTGCCAGAAGATTTAGATTTAGACATAATTACATATCCTCCTTAATTTGGTACTGAATTGTAACTTTGTACGCCCTGCGGAACAGCTGCACTCGACCCTCGTAGATATCTTTGGACGCCAAGGCAACCGCCACATCCTCGATAAACAAAGATCCCTCTGCATGCTGCCGCAGGGCTTTCATGGTGTTTTTGATCTGCTCAGCGAGCAGACGCATTTTCTCATAGGTGTTATGCATCGCATGGACAATGTAGACGGCTGTTTCTAAACCTGTCAGCCCGTCCATGGCTGATTCTTCGGATTCCTCCTGCTGCTCAAACACAGCAAGTGGACCGTCGCTTTTGTGGATATCCTGGATCGGACACACCCGGTCGAACAGTCCGTCTACAGCACGCAGTGCCGCCACCAGCGTATTTTCAAGAAGCAGTCCGTTTTTCATATTAGCCTCCATACTTCTTTGCAATTTCGTCTAGCAGATTCTTTGCAATGGCATTCTTCGCAGCTTCACTGGCCGCCTCAGCACCGGTACGCATATAGCGCTTTCCCGGAACTTTGTCCATCGTCGCCTGGCTGCCATCGCCACGGACATAGGTCATTCCGCCACCGGGACGCCTAGTGAAGTATCCGAACTCCTGCGAGGCCGGATAATAGGCATTGGCTGACTTGCTGCGTATCGGGTTCTTTATGGGCTTCTGGAAAATGTGGTTCTTTTCCCGGGCAGGTGTGACCTGGAATACAGCCTTACTCTTGACTCGGCTTTTTTCCTTCACCAGGATCAGCCCGGCCCTCAGATCGCCAGTATCCTCGGGGGCAGCTGCCCGGATAGCCTTCTGTACAATTTGAGCACCCTTTTTCACCGCCCGCGTCAGCTGCGGCCCCTGCAGGTTTTGAGCAATACCGTTACATGCACGGATAAACTCTTCAAAGCCCACTACTTCCTTCATTGCACAAGCTCCTCACACATGATGGTCAAGCCCTCGTTTCTCTCATCCCAGTTGAGCACGGAGATAATACGGAAAATCCTGTCCTTGAACTTGATACGTAGCCGAGGCGTGATGCCGGGACGGTAACGGCAGTAGATCTTGTGGCTGACCGAGGTCTCCCGCACCTGGGAGAAATACTCCTTGCCGGATACCGGGCTAATCTGCGCCCAAACAGTGCAGACATCAAACCAGTCATCCTTATATCCGGAAAGGAAATCCTTCTCCTCCGTGGGCCGCTGAAAGGTGATGCGATGGCGCATTTTTCCGACATTCATACCGCATTAGGCCTCCCATGCTTTACGAACTTGAGCTCGTTGATCATGTCCTGAATACCCTGGGGAATTTTCTCCCCAGGGTGATCCAGTTCGTGAAGTGTCATGGCCATCACAGTCAGGCAGAAGTCGCCGTGGGTAGCCGGCGTATCTATGGCGCCTTTTCTCTCCAGGCGCTTTTCCATTTGCTCTGACAGCTTTACTGCAGCATCGATGAGTGTATCTTCATCCAGCCGGCAGTATGCTGCCAGTTCTTCTCTACTGACTACAGCCATAGGAATTATTCCAGAGTGGCGATAGACATACCCTTGTCAACAGTCAGGTTACCGGACAAGAGGACATCACCCAGAACGGTGATCAGACGCTCAGCAGCCTTGTAGGAGGCATCAGTGCCCACCACATAGTCACCGAACAGGGTCAGCATGTAGTTGAAGGGATCGCCGTAGGCCAGCTTCTTTTCGCTGACTGCGGAGCAGATGGTATACGGAACGATCAGGCCACCACGCTTGATAGTGCCGGTATTACCACCAGAAGCAGGATCGAAGGAGATTTCGTACAGGGGAGTCTTTTCATTGTCGCCCTTCAGCTTGCCGAAGGCTTCCAGATTAGACTTAGTCAGCAGCAGACGTGCAAAGCCACCGGTCATTTCGTCGCCACCGTAACCGAACACCAGCTTAGCCAGAGTGTCTTCGTCGATCGCAGCCACGCCATCAACGGCGGCAAAAATATTGGCACCGTCAGTGTTCTTGGCGTTCAGAATGCCGTGCATCTTGGGAGATGCAGTGCCGTCGCCATTGATCATCAGTGCGACAGCCTTGCGCTGCAGAGAACGCAGGGCCATCTGCTGGACCTTGGCTGCATAGGCGGCAGGGCTCAGCTCCGCGGCAGACTTAGGTACATAACTGGTGACATTGGCTTCGTAGGCGGTCATGCCCGCCTTGGCAAACACAGGATCGGTGGGATTGCGGAGAGTGCCAGCCAGGGCGAAGGGATCACCGGCAACAGCAGCGGGATCAGATACCACATAGGGCTCTTCCCAACTGTTCAGGCCCTTCAGATTCACAGTGTTGACCTGATTGATCAGGCCGGAAACCTGACCGGCAAAACCGTCATGGATTTCAGCACCGGCACCGCCAGGGGTAACCATGGTATTCAAACCGATGCCCTCGTTCCGGCGCAGGCTTGCAGCCACATCGACGATGTCGATTCTGACGCGCTCGCCGGCGAGCATGGCCTTACCCATCTCGGTCTGATCCTTGCGATTGGAGCCAAACTTGGGTGCGTGGGTCTGTGCATAGCGGTCAGCCTCCTGCACCTGTTCGGTCAGCTCATCGATCTGAGTGTTCAAGGCCTTGGCCTTGTCCATCTCAGCCTTGTAGCCGGCAGTGTCGCCGGCATTTTTGAAATTCTCAGCAGCCTGCAGGAAGCCAGCACGGCGCTGAATCAGATTGTCCCGCTCCTTGCGGGCGTTTGCGAAAATACTCATTTTTCATTCCTCCTTATGGAATTTAATCACATAGTATATCTGGCCTTCTCTTCGGCCAACTCACGATCCAGCTTGTCAAGCTGGGCCTGCTTGCGTTTCCGGAGGTCTTCGATGTCCGGAAGGGTGCGCATAGCGCGAATGGTATTGTTGTGGATAGATGCTACCAGGGCAGGTGTGCCCGATTCGGACACATCGCCGATGATTGCATCCACCAAACCCATCTCCAGGCATTGCCGGGCAGACAGGTAGGTTTCCTCGGCCATCATGCGCTCCAGGTCTTCCCGGGAAGTCTTCTCGCCACACTTGTGGCAATACACATCCAGGATAGTCTGATCCGTAGTGTCCAGCTGCTTGGCAGCCCACAAATGGTCAAACTTGTTGCCACCAACGCCCCAGCTGCCGCAATGGATCATCATCTGGGCCGCCAGGGAGATTTCGACGCGGTCACAGGCTAAAGGGAAATAGCTGGCAGCAGATGCAGCCAAGCTCTGGATTTCCGCCCGGGTGGGGTTGGGCAGCTTTTGGATAACAGAGTAGATCTCCGCCGCCGCGTCTACATGGCCGCCCACGGAGTTGATCTCCAACACCAGCTCCTCTCCGGGCTTCAGTTGATCGATGGCTGCGCGAATATCTGCCGGGCAATAGAAGCCGGACTCATAACCGAACCAGCGATACAGCTCTGCCCAGTCATCGGACAGAAGCTCACCGCTCAATTTGATCGTCACCATTTATTTCACCTCCCCAGTGGTACCGCCACCGTTTCGCTTGATGCTCAGGTCGCGCCAAAGGCTCAACGGGATGTAGTTCAGACTGATGGCGTGTTCATCACCGCCATCAACATCCGGAAGATCCTCATAAGCCCGAATATCGTTGATGCTATAAACGCCTTCCTGATGCATGGTCTGGTAGTATTCAGCGCGACTCTTCTGATCGGATCTCAAGAGAGCCATCATATTGGTGCGGATTTCCAAACCGGCACGAATATCATCCAGGCTCAAGAGTTTCCACGTCTGCTCTTCCTCCATTTGTGTCACTCTGGGCCGAAGACTGCCGGTATACTCAATGGAGTTTTGCTCGTTGGAGCTGTAGCTCTGCTTGCCACTCTGCAGCTTGTAAAGAGGCACAGAGAAATAGCGGGCAATATCCTCCACTGTCTGCGTCTGCTGTTCTATGAACATGGCATCCTTCTGACTAATGGATAGCGCCTGATATTTCATGCCGTAATCCAGGACAGCTACTTTGTGGGCATTGGCTGCGCCACGGTGGACGTTCTCCCATTCCTCCCGGATGGCATCTTTCTGCGTTTTGGATGTCGGATTACCTTCGGCATCCATGACATAGCCAGAGAAATCGCCCTCCACCGTCAAAATGCCGGACGGCTGACCACCGGATTCATAGAACGCCTTGTTGTACTCTTGGGATGCAAGTCCCGCCTGAACAACCTGAGCCGCATAGGTCAAAACCGACAGGCCGTGGATACCATCATTGGTCGGGCCCTTGTAGTGGCACACATCCTCCTGTGGCAGTCGAAACACTTCATGGGTGACCGGATCGGTGACATCGTACCAGCACCGATGTTTGCTATCTACGAAGGTCCGTACCAGATCTCCCGTCATAGGAATCAACTCTGTGGGAAGTCTGGTGACTGGATCGCGGATGATCCAATCGTAGGCGTCTCCCGTTAGCAGGATGCTGCGCTCCAGCAGTTTTCTGCGTACCGTCGGCGTCATCAGAGGGTTAGGCCGAACATTCAGCAGAAACAAAACCGGGTGCCCGGTAACGCGGTTACGTGTCCTGGTGTCCAAAAGGTAATTGGGCAGGGTGCTGAGGTCATCGCTACGGATGTCAACGGCAGCATAAACAGCGGACAACTTCTGTGCATTATCCCGGCTGGGAACACTGCCGGACACGCCATACAGCGGACCAGCGGTGACGATTGCAGCATTGCTGCGGCCAGTGGGGCTCCGGGACCTGTGCTCCCGCACCGGCGAAAAGAGTGCATCAGATAGCTTCATTTCTTATCCGTCCTTTCAGGGGATTTTGCAGACGTATTTATGCAGGCAGCCAAGTACCAGACGGTAATTCCAAGGAATACCAACGCCACAGGCGGCCAGATCTGCCACAAGCCCACTGCAATTAAGGCCATGCCGCAGAAAAACAGAAGGACAACCAGCAAGTCAACTGCCGCGGATGCCTTATTGTTTTTGGAATTTTTCATAGAACGCTCCTTTACATTCGCCACTGACCACTCTGCACACGCTCCGAAAGGGAGTTTGCCGGGGCCAGCATTGCAGCTGCGTGGCAAATGATCCACGCCACTGTGATATCGATCCTGCCGGTAGACAGGTTTTTCATAGGCTTGATGTTTGCGTTACCATCCGTTGCACAGCGGGTATTTCCGAAGTTCCACCGAGCACAGGTGTTGTGTTCATGGACCATCTCCCCACCACGCAACTTCACTTCCACATCTTTCATAGCCGGACTCATATCCGCCATATTCTGTCGGATCTCCACCACGGTTATTTTTGCTTTCTCCAACCGTCCACTCATCATGCGACTCAGATAGGGGTCAACGCCCAAACATGCCAGCTTATAGATCCGACTAGCCTCCAGGATAGTGTCCTCAATCTCTTGGAAGTCGTTCATATCGCCATCGCATAGGGATAGGTATTCTGCGCGAGCCCAATCCTGATACGGTACATGGTCTCGTTTCTCTGCATCCAAGATGCCCTCTCTAGGTCGCCAGGCCCAGAACAAAACCACCCAATGATCCAGCCCAGGCTGGGGCGGAAACTCCAGCACAAAGGCTGCCAGATCGGTGGTAGTTGCGAGATCGAGACCGCCATAGCATTTCTTGCCACGTAAGGTGCGTCGCATTTCTCGACGGAGTTGGTTGCCCTTATAAACTTCCTCCAGCTTAGGTACATGCCATTGCGTCCGGTCGTACAAGGTTAAGGGCAGCCAGCCAACAGACTTTGTGGCGATCCATTGATTCAACCGAAGCCATCGGAACAATCTCTCCTTTGCCTCGGACTGCCTTGCTTCTCGCGCCTCCTGCCGAATCGTTCTCAGCGGAATCGTTACACCGAGAGACGGATTGCATCTGCGCCATACTTCTTCGTCATAGATATCAATTTTGGCACATTCTTCCGGATCGTCCGGCATGCCATACATAACAGGCAGCCAGATGGGATTATCATCCTCTGCAGGACCTGTGCCGGCACGAGCCGCCAAGATTTTGCGGCACTGGCTGTGGATTTCCCAACCGATGGACTTCCGGTCCGGATCATCACCAGCCGTTGTCAGCACGATCCATACCGGCTGACAACGGGCGGATCCAGCACCGAAGGTCATGACATCCCACAGTGCCCGGTTTGGCTGGGCATGCAGCTCGTCGAAGATCACGCAGCTGGCGTTGTATCCGTGTTTGGAGTAGGCCTCCGAGCTGAGAACTTTGATAAAACCGCTATCGTCGGCCAGGCGGATCTCCTTCCTACTGGGAACTTGGTATACCCGCTTTTGGAGCCACGGCCGGGCATCTACCATGGCACACATGGCGTTATA
Source organism: Oscillospiraceae bacterium (assembly GCA_015067945.1). Taxonomy (GTDB): domain Bacteria; phylum Bacillota; class Clostridia; order Oscillospirales; family Oscillospiraceae; genus Faecousia. The sequence continues at coordinate 12,415 of SVLM01000008.1, read as the reverse complement.
ACAGATCGAAGCATTTTCCTTATCCGCTGCGCAGATGTACACCTGGGGATTTTGCTCCCCGTCACCTACCAGATGGTAAAGCCCCAGACCGGCAGCTACTTCCGTTTTACCGTTCTTCTTGGGGATTTCCTCGTAGAGATACTGAAAATGGCGGTACGTTTCCCCGGTTTCCGGATCTTCATCAACGTTTCCGTAAAACTCCCGGAGGGGATCTTTCTGCCACTGTTGTAGGCGAAAGGGTTTTCCGGCGAACGCTCCTGAGCCAAAGGGAAGCATTTCCAGGAAGGACAGAACATACTCAGCCCGATTCGGATCAAACATTTCAGCCTCCCAGGAGCTTCCGCTGGAGCTGCGCCAATGGATCCTCTTCCGGCTTCGGATCAACCTTCGGCACGATCAGCCGGCACCGGCTGGAAACGGTCATGCCCATCTCGGTGGCACAGCCTCTGCAGATCTTCTCCAGCTTGGCCATTTGGCCGATCCAGTAATCCACCTGCCCCTTCGCCACATCATAGGCAGGACATTCATTCAGAGCCGCCAAGTTATCTGCATCTGCATCCTTCAGAAGCTGGGCGCATTCTTTCAGCCAGGCATTCTTTTGTCGACTGGCCTCACCATAAGCGGCTTCACAGTCGCAGTACCGGGCAAGGATACCCGTGTCCAATTCGGACACCATTCCAGCGGGAAATTTCAGCAGTTGCACAGCATACGCCTTAAACAGCTTTTTAGCAGCACCACTTAACCAAGACGGTGCCTTCAGATCCTTCGGTGGCTCCACCTTCAGCTCTTCTTCCTGTCGCTGCTGGATTTCATCCTTCGTCCAGTGTTTCCCGCCGTCAATGACGCTGAGATTCACATCCATAGGTCTGCGTTTGCCTGCCACTTTGCTCACTCCTTTTGCCGGCTGACTTTGATTTTGCTGTGGGGAAAAAATCTTGTGCGAATAGGGTTGCACGGTATTCCGCGGTCATCCCTCGATTTTCAAACCCCGGGGGGGTGGGTTTGCGGTTCGGCCTGCAGGCGGCCGTAAAGATTCGCCTGGGCATCTGCGAGCGCCCATGGGCACAGGCACCCACATGCCTACGCCCAAGCCGTCATCGCATTGAGCTTCGGCGGCTGCGAAAAATCTCGGCATTTTCCGTCATAGTTTTGCGGCTATGGCAGCTGTGACATAGACTCTGCAGCTGGCCGGTCATGAATAGCTTTATGTCTCCTCGATGCGGAAGGACATGGTCTACATCTGTGGCCTGCACACGGAGTCCGTAACCGGCGCAGATCCGACAGAAGGGCTCGCGGGCCAGCTGAGCGCCACGCCGTCGTTTCCAGCCATATCGTGGATCCGTGTACAGGTAATGCCAGGATGCCGATTCCTTTCGCTCTGCCTTCGGTTTGTGATCCGGGCAGTAGCCATCTGCCGTGAGGATCTGACACCCTGGTGCTTTGCATCGTCGCATTGGTTTGTTCATTTCGACCTCCAGAAAACACAAAAAGAGCCTGAGACACAAATCGCTTTTACGATTCATGGCTCAGGCTCTAAGGCTCAGGCTCAGGCAAGATATTCACGATGGATTCCTGGTGACAATGCTTGCAGAAAACCGGCAGGTCTTTTGCCGTGGTTGTCGATGTCAGCCGCAGCAATTTCTTTCCGCAGATCGGACACATCAGCCATCCCCGGTTTGTCTTAATTTTACCACAGTTTGTTTCAGTATTCAAGTGTTTTCAACTCCTTTTTTTCTTAGTGTTGGATTAGTATACACTACCCCAAGCCAGAATTTCAGGTATTCAATTGATTGCTTCCGGAAGCCTCGCCATCATGTGGCAGAACTTCCCGTAACAGTTCTGGCACTCCACTTTATCCAGCACAAAGGCACCCGGTGGTGGTGTCAAGCTATCCCGCTCATCCACCATTTCATAACTGATTACGGGTTTCTTTACATTCCTACTGGTACGCCAGGTGCGATCACCAACATGACGCCGTCCCTTTTCGCGAGGTTCTTTGGTCAGGTACTTAGCCCATCGTTCAGCACCATCGATACCAAAGCGCTCAAAGTCTACATCATCACCGTCGCGGGTCCACAGTTGTCGGATTACATCAAAATCCTGACCGGTGGCATTGATAATCAAGTGGTGGTGCAGTCGACCGCCAGAGTGATAGCCCTCGGTAATGCGGGCATACACCAGCAGCTGCCCCTGTTTCTTTCGATGCTCCCGCAGATTTCGGATAAGGTAATCCAGCCGTCGGTCAGCAGCTTCCCGATGAATGGGCAGGCTCCCATCCCGATATGTAAGAGTAACCACAAGATCCGTGCTGCGGAAATTGGCGGCGAGGATCAGCATCAACTTCTGCCAGGATAACTTGGCGTTTAGACTCTCCCGGGCTGGTGTAGATATCTGTGCTCGGACTTCTCTTCGTGCCGATTGGTTTTCGCCTCGGATGGCGGTGTACTGCACCGCCATCCACAACGATCCTGCTTGAATGATCTTCCGCCTTTCTTTAGCCATTGACAATGCCCTCGATCTTGCGATGGACATTCACAGCTAAGGCATGCAGCGCCTGCTTCTCATCCGCAAACACCGTCTTGCCCCAATCATCAAGAGAGAAAGTCCCCATAGTGCCACAAGCAAACAAGACATCCAGACTACCCCGAACATTCTTGTAGGATTCTATAGTCCAAATGGTCGCTTCGTAGACTTCGTTCCCGTCCATGATATAGATGGTGTCGCCAATTTTGCAAGGCAGCATCATCAAGCGGCCAGCCCTTTCCGCTCGTACCAGATCGATAATGTGGTGCAAAGATGCACCTGCAGACAGCTCCGCTGCTCGTGCCCGAAATTGCAAATCCTTTACGCCCTCAGGCGTCAGGCCAGTGTCCTCATAGTCCGCAAGCTGCCGTAAGAGCAGATCAATCAACTCACCGGCCGTGTACTTTCCATCAGCGATATCGGCCAACAGGACTATATCACCCGACCTTTTCGTATATCGTTCAAATGACATTTTCTTTCTCCTAACAAAAATCATAATGTTCAAACAGCCAACGCAAGCAGTGAACTAAATCATCCTTGGTAATGCTGTTGTGGGTTCCCATTCGGACAACCCGTTCGATGGCAAGAACTTTGGACGGCAATGCTATGGTTTCGTCATCAAGCTTGTATTTGACGATTGCCCACGCTTCTTGCAGACTTACATTGTAGGATCGGAATTGTATGGTCTTAGGCATTTCTACCACCTCAATTTCCCTTTCGGATATCCGTTTTTGTCAGCTTCTTGCCGTCAATCTTCACGGTATACCCGGCATCCAGGAGACTCAGCTCCATGGACCGCGGGTAGCGGCAACGCACATTTGAGTCCAGCACCAGCCGGCCGGTGGAGTCAAAGACTTGATATGGCGTATCCATGATCAATCCTCCAAATATCCACATCTGCTGTTGCAGTCTTCACTGCAGTTCAGGCAACAGTCTACCGACTCGGAGCAGCAGGCCGCAGCACCACAATGACCCGTGGGACTCATCCCTGTCTTGCAGCTGTTGTTCAATGCCGAAGGCGTAGAGCCAGAAGTCGTGGGCAAGGGAGACCAGAACAGAACTTCCACCCCCACTTCCTTAGTGTTGGTGATACCGTGGAGGATCCACACTGATCCATTCCAAGTGAGTTGTCGCAATACGGGCTTAACTCCGTCCGGATAGCACACCATAGCCGCATAATCACCGGATAATTCCGGCTGTCCGGTCTGCCAGCCAGCACCTGCTGCGAGCGCGTTATCATTGGGAGCTTCAGGCAGTTCTGTGGCAGTAGATTTCTCAGGAAGAAACGACCAAAGAACCGCTTCACCCCACTCCATGATTGTGCCATCCTTCAACGTTCCTGCACCGAGATACTTATCATCGCTAACGCTTCCGTAAACATCGATCATGATGATCTCTGCATCTATCGGCGGTTCTACGCTGGCCGGATACCATGCACCGGGGATGGGTACAACGGTGTTTCCAGTGCCCAATTCGGACACTTTTTCGCCGGCTCCCTCCTGTGCTACCTCCCGCACATCGGTACGGCAGAACAGATAATCCAAGGAACAGCCGAGTAGATCAGCGATAGCTATTAGCTTTCTTGCGTTTGACAAGTAGAAGGAATAACCATAAGGCAGTGTTGTATTGGGGTTGATCTCCGTCCACAATCCTTCCCTATCCTCCATCTTCTTATCATCAGACGCGACATAATACATTTCTGCAGCATCATATACAGCAGCTACAGATCGCCCCGCTAGCCTTCTGGCAACACCGAAACGGTACCAAAGCTGCTGCAGCTGCTCAATTGCAGGGCGGTCACGCTCTTCCTGGGCGATTTGCTCCTGGCGACGTTTCTCTTTTGCCTCCGCCTTAATTTTTTGTACTTTATCTTTCAGCTTCGGGCACGCATTCTTACAAGAAGCCAAACTGGAACACTCGGCACAGCATTTATCACAACAGCACGGATAGTAGCGCTCGGTAACGGCGGCTTTACGCATTTTCCGTTCCTGATTCACGCAAACACCATCGTCAGTCTCGCTGCATGGACAAGCTACAATGGCTGCACAGCGCTCAGCAAACCTCTTAATATCATCCGCGTAGAGATATTTGATATTTGCATTGGTTCGTTGCTTTTCCTCAAAGAGCAAATTCTGCCATCCCAGGGATAGACGCGATAATTCATAAGCAGAAGATTCGCCCAGGACATTCTTCTTGTAATCCGGTTGCCAGCAAGGTGCCAGATTGTCCCGAATCATTTTCAGCTTCGCCAGCTTGGTTTTGCTGGCCTGCACTACCTGGGCTACATGATCCCGCATCCGGCCGGGGAACTCATAGCCGTCTTCCTTCAGCTGATACAGGAGCTTCTCCACTTGGGCAGCCTGCTCGCTCAGATCTGCGCTGGACATTTTACGGGTGTTGGCATTGCCGAAAATCAGGCGCAGTTGCTGCAGTGCCGGTGATACGACATCCCGGTCTACGATACAAGCAACTTCATTCCACCGTTCCGGATCATCTTGCGCCAGCAACTGCAGAGCTGCCCGGCGGCGATGACCAGAAACCGCCACATAGCGGCCTTCTGCCGTAGGATGGGGACGCAGACGAAGGGGCTGCTGCAAGCCGATGGTGGCGATATTGTCTGCTAGGGCTTCCACATCGCTCAACTCGTAGAAATTCTGTTCGTCTCCATCAATCAGTTCCAGCTTTATGTACTCAATCTGTTCTCTTGTGTCCGATTTGGACACATCCTTCAGAAGTTCACCAAGATCAAATGCCATTTCCAATACCTCCCACATATTCTTTGACAAACCGGCGGTAATCCACGCCCGCCGCGCTGTTCGGACTGCTGATCAGCAGGGGCTCTTGCTGAAAGGTCATATCGTCCACCTTGTCCGACCGGCGGATATGGTGGAAGATCGGTAGCCCAGCCTTACGCAGCTGCGCTTCTGCTTCCTTGATCTGCGGATCTTTATACCACATAGTGGGCAGACATCCGGCGAGCCGCAGCCGCGGATTGATCCGCTTCATGTTCCGGATCTGCCGCATCAGGTTAGCCATGCCGCGCAGGGAGAAGGCGTCCAGTTTGATAGGGATGATAACATCATCGGCGGCAATCAGAGCTGCCGCACTGGCAGCATTAAAAGCCGGAGGGCAGTCGATCAGATGATAGTCATACTGATCTTTGACCTCCTCCACCAGGTACCGGAGCACATTAGAGCAGACAGTGCCTTGCTCCACCTTGCTCAAGTCCAGATCCATCAAAGAATCATCGCCGGGCAGGATGCTCACATTTGCATACTTGGTGGATTGGATGCAAGACGCTGCGTAGGCACCAGGTTCTTCGCTGGAACTAGCATCCCGGAGCACCTGTGCGAGGTTACCGCTATTAGGGTCTGCGCCATAAAATTCCGTGGTATTGCACTGACTGTCAGCGTCAGTGACCAAAACACGCTTGCCGTGATCCCGAGCCAAAATCGCTGCCAGATTGATAGCGGTGGTAGTCTTGGCGACGCCACCCTTCAGGTTGAGGATTGCGGTAGTTCGAATAGCCATATTTTTCCTTCTTTCGTATTTACTTAGAATGGAACTTCTGTGTCCATGGGTAACTGCTCCCAATCATCTTGCTGAGGATTTGCCTTCTTTTTCACCCGCTCCCACTCCGGATTAGGAACGAAGGCTTTGGTAAATGTCTGCGTTTTGCCGTCAAAGATCACCGGGATGTTGCAGCACCGGCCATTCTTGTTCTTGACGATTCGCAAGACACGGTTTGCTCGGCATCCAGAGTCCAACAGACCCTTCTCGACGAATTTGTCCAGCATCAGGATTGCGTCGGCATCTGCCTCAATCTGTCCAGACTCTCTGGCACTATGAATGCCTAGCGGCTTTCCCCTGGATTGAGGATCGCGGTTAGTCACCTGACTCAGTGCCAGTACGATCAGGCCGGTGGACTGAGCCAAAATATGCAAGTCCATGGAGATCTCGGTAATCGCTTCATATCGGCTCAACCTCTTGCTTGACTGCCGGATAATCTGCAGATAGTCAATGATCACAATATCTGCACGGTAGCTGAGTGCCGCAGCCTTAATGCCAGATACGCTCAAACCCGCTCCGGGCAATATCTTGAAGGTTCGTCGGGCAATCTCTTCCCGAGCTTCTTCAACCTGTGTCCACTGCTGGGGCTGTAGCTTCCCGTCCATCAGTGCATCCATAGGAATGCTGGTTAAGCTAGAAATCAAGCGGTCGAAAATTGTGTCTGCATCTGTTTCCAGAGAGACAAACAACACGCGGTGATTTGCGGAGAAAGCCCACATCTGCTCCAAGGCAAATGCAGTCTTACCACCAGAAGGCTCTGCACCCAGGATCAAGAAGTTGCCACGCTTGATCCGTATGTAATCGCCAACCACGCGAAGCCCCCAGTCAATGCGCTCATGGGATGCCTTGTGCCGTGCATAGAAGGTATCCAGCAGCTGTGCAGGCTCGTAACCCTTCAACCCAGGGTGCTCCATGAGCTGATTCGCAATTGCGTCCGCTATGCCGACAGCCTCATCAAAGCTTGTCGCAATTGCCAGTTCATCAGCTAAGGATCGGAGTCGTGACACCTTTGCTGCCTGTTTGGCCAGAGTGATATATCGATCAATCTCACTAAAGTTCGGTGACAGCCCCATATACTGGCCAATCAGGGACCTGGTCTCATTGCTATTTCCTAGATAGTGTGAAATCGCTACCGGATCTACATCCTCGCCGGAGCGAGATTGCCGAAACAAATCCGACATCGCCTTAAAGATCAGTCTTCCATTGCCGGAAAAGTCTTCCACCGAAAGCTCTGTCACAATCCGAGGAACAAGGGACGAGTCAATCAGAGCAGCACCAAGCAGGCAGTTCTGTGCTTGCAGCCAATCATCATAGCCAACTAGCTCACCCATTCTGCATCCTCCTCATTACCTGCCGGTTCCGGCATTCCTTGTGATGCTCCGGCAACCGGACCCCAGTCGTCCTCCCAGCCGTGGTTATTCAACCAGGTAGAGGCATGAGGTACACCCACACCGGTAGACCAGGCCTGGCTTTTGACCTGCTTGGCCAATGCAGCCGCCATTTGAGTAACCAGTTCGTCACTGGGTGCCAGCTTGTCCCACGCCCGGAGGGCCTTCTGCCGATTGCCGGCATTGCACTCCGGTGGTACATGGGTGCGATAAAACGTCCAGAACTTCTCAAATCGTTCTGGAAGTACATCCGCTGCGGTCTTGTAGTCTTTGCCCTTGTTTTTCCGACCCTTGGGTGGATCGCCCCCCGCTGGGGGGCTTATGGGGGGTATATTATTATTACTTAGATTATTACTCTGGAAAATTTTTTCTACACCCTCACGAAAATATTTTCTAGGGGTATAGAAAATATTTTCTAGTGGACGTTCATCGCAGGAGGACACTCGCAAGAAAATTTGACGTCGGATAATCTGCCCTGACTGAGGATCTTTTTCAAGTATAATCTCGATATATTTCTGTTCCTGGAGTTTACCAAGCAGTCCAGTGATTGCTCGCTCAGACATCTTGTAAAGCGAGGCGAAGTGTGCATTGCTGGCATAGCAGAACCCGGTAGCACCGGCCAGGGCGGTGATCTCTCCATACAGCAGTTTCGCATTTGGCGGGAGATTTTCGTCATAGCGAACGTCCGCAGGGATGATCGCATAATAGCTTGGGCGGATACATTCCATCAGCCGTACACCTCCCACCCTAACAACCGAAGGACTGCGTAGATCTGCAATGACCACACATGGATCTTTCTACGTATGTACACAGTATTGCTGGCACACCAGTAGCCGATGCCGCAGATTGTAAGCAGCACCAAACTCGCGATGATCACAAAACCTTCAATGGTCATATAATCAGCTCCTATCCACACATATATCGTGCAATGGCAGCCTTGCTGATCCTGCCATTCACAATTTTTGCACCAAGATGTTTCTTAACTGTGTTTCTGCTGCCATAACCCAAAATCTGCATTGTTTCCGGTAATGTCAGCATTTCACGCTCCGGGAACAGCCGATTCAGCTGTTCGATGTTCTCTCGGTAATCTTCCTTTTCTCTGGCCATCATGCCACCGTCCTTTCTTGTGTCCGTTTAATTGGACCGATCGTGTATTACGCTGTGGGTGTATTAGGAATTACTGCTTACATTGACGCACTTCTTGTTGCCGCTTGTACATCGGATTCGTACTGTGCAATCGCCGAAATGGATACGCCCAACGCTGCTGACAGTGCCGCAACAAGAGTAATGTCCATATTTTTCTGCCGATCTCCATTCTCTATTGCACAGTAGTAACTTTCGGAAATGCCAAGTTTCGTTGCAAGTTCCTTCATGGTAAGTTTCTTCTCAGTTCGCAAATTCTTGAGCCACTGTCTCATTGTTTTCGCCTCCTTTTCTTCTCATTTTGTGAAGTCATGCTCACATTATCACACACTTTGCATTTTGTCAAGTGTTTTCTAGTCATTTTGTGAAGTGGTATTTACTTTTCATTTTGTGAAGTGTATTATTATACCGAGGTGATTACATGGAAAACCGCATCAGAGCTCTCAGAAAACAGCGAGGAATTACCATGAAGCAACTTGGTGAAGTTGTTGACCTTGCTGAAAGTACCATTTCTCAATACGAGACCGGCAAGCGGGAACCCGACAACGAAACGCTGCTAAGGATCAGTGAGTTTTTCGGGGTAACAGTAGGCTATTTGCTCGGAGCCGAAGCAAATGTTTCACAATTGAGCGACAATCATGACGTTCTTGAGGATGTTGATGTTGCCTTCTATGGCGACTTTAAAGAATTAAGTGAAGACGAAAAAGAGACCGTCCGAGACATGGTGCGTCTGATGCGCCAAAGGAAGGAGAAACGGTCTCAGTAAGGAGGCCGCCGTGTTTCAGCTTTCACAATTTTATAATTACTGTCAGCGCAATGCGGTGGATGTGATTCCTTATGCAGGTATGCCCTCCCCCGGTGCTACGATCCGGGACGGAGAAGATACGGCGATCTTCCTGGACTTCTCCGCGATCACCACCCTGCGGCAGCTCAACGGCGTATGCATGCACGAAATGGGCCACGCCGCCACCGGCTCTCTGCACAAAGTTAGCAGCCCATACGAGACCGTGGAACGCAGCGAGTACCGAGCCACACGGTGGACAGCACAGCATTGTCTGACGAAGGAAGCTTTCCGGGAAGCATTCGCTGCAGGCTATGCAGAGATCTGGGAACTGGCGGAGTATTTCGACCTCCCGGAACAAGACATAAAAAACGCCCTGTCCTATTGGACAGAGCGTAAAGGTATTGATTTCACCGCATAATCAAGTGAAACGGGTCTTTATAGAAACGAGGTTTTGATATATGTTTTGCCCCAAATGTGGACAGGAAATTGATGATCGCTCAACCTTCTGCAATCATTGTGGAACTAGAATCGTTAGTATGTCCGGACAGGTCGTAAACACTAAACCCAATAATGCTACTCCTAAAACGCCTTTCTATAAGCATTGGTTGTTTTGGTTGATGATATTGCTCATGGTGGCCACCGCAATTTATAGCAATAGAGATACTTCTAGCGGCCCTCTCAGTGCCGGATCCAACGGTGGATCCGAAAGCACTCCATCTACAAGCACCAAGGTTTCTATAACCAAGCAGGTGCTATATGACAAAAATGGTATCACCATTACAGCAACAGGAATAAGCAATGCAACTACCGAGACAGAGATCGCATTACTGGTAGAAAACAACACCGACAAGAACATCGCTGTTGGTTGCAGTGATTTTGTGGTTAACGGAATCACTGTTGACGGATATATGCACATTGAAGTTGCTGCAGGCAAAAAGGCAAATGGAGAGTTATCTCTATACAATGATTCTCTGGAAATCGCGGGAATCAAAACAATATCCACAGTAAAAACATTTGATGCATACATTTCTGATACAGACACTTATCACAAGATTGAGTATATTTCCTTGTCTGTTAACACATCTGCCACAGGACACCCACAAAGCATTGACGACTCCGGAGTTGTTCTGTTTTCACAGGATGGCATCGTGGTAATCGCAAAGCATATATATGATGAACTATTGGGAAAAACGATGGTCGTACTTGTCAAAAATGCGTCTGGGCAAGATGTTATTGTTCAAGCCGATAATGTTTCTGTAAACGGCTACACCATATCCGTCCTGCATTCTGACGATATTCCTAACGGTTCTGTCCGTTTTTGTGAGTTTTACCTAAGTGACTCCCAGTTAGAGGAGAATGGCATCGAGACTATTGATACCATTACCTTTACTCTTAAAGTGTTAAACGCCGACAACTGGGATACGTTGTTCAAAACAGACGAGCTTGAAGTGCAATTTTCCGATTAAGCAAATACTCACAACCATGCACAACACAACCGCATATTTTATAAATCACGCGGTTCGGATGATCCGATAAACGCTATCCGCAATTGTGCCCGATTCGGACACAAATAAAAAAGCCCCTTCCCAGGCTCCTACCCCCGGGAAGGGACAATGTAGAAAACCACTCACCAATCACGATAGGGGTAGTCTACCCTTTTAGGGTAACACACCCGGAAAGGAATGTCAAATGGCAAAAAAGATTAAGTATGCAGATTTGTTCACTCTTCGCAAGGATGGCCGGTATCAAGGCAGCTATACCGACGCTTTCGGCCGGCACTATGTTTATGATCGAGATCCGGAAGCTCTGTTTTTGAAGCTGCAGGATCTGCAGAACCAAGAGCCGCCCGAGCCTACCTTCAAAGAAGTCGCTGAATGCTGGGAGCGGGAACACCGGGAGGAGATCACCGCAAGAACCTGGATCAATTATGCGCCGCACTATGAAGAGATCCTTCGCCGGCACGGCAACAAACTCATGGAGCAGATAACAGCACTTGATATCATTAACCATCTGACCGCCGCAAAGGCCAAAGGGTACAGTCGTACCGTTGCCAATTCCATCCGCTCTCTGTACCGCATGATCTTTGATTATGCGGTGGCCAACGACCTTGCCAAATACAATCCTGTAACCTCCGTGAAGCTGCCAAAGGGCCTGAAGCAGGGCAAACGCACCGCTCCCACGGATGAGCAAGTCAAGATCATCTGCAGCCATATTGACTCGCCCTTTGGATTGTTTCCTTACTTCCTTCTCTGCACCGGCATGCGAAAGTCCGAAGCCCTGGCTCTGACGTGGGCAGATGTGGACCTAAAGAACCGTGAGATAAGTGTAACCAAATCATTGGACTATACCGTTGGGGCTAAACCCACTGTGAAAGCTCCGAAAACCGAAGCTGGCAACCGCGTGGTTCCGATCATCGACAGCCTCGCTCCATACCTTTATAATATAAGGCACACCGCATCTTCCATTTATGTCTTCCCTGCTCCTGCCAGTAACCGCGGAGGAACCGGCGGCGGTTTGATGACCCTTAGGGGATACGAAGGAATGTGGCTGCGGTATTGCACTGCAGCAGGTCTTGTCGATGATAACGGAAAGCCGGTGATCGGTGCTCATAACCTCCGGCACGGCACCGCCACCCTTATGTTTGAATTAGATGTAGATGTGTATACGGCTCAGCGTATCCTGGGTCATGCCCGGGTGGAAGTCACGCAGGGAATCTATACGGAGCTCCGGGCAAGACAAAAGCAAAAATCCGTAGATAAGTTCAATGCCGGCATGGAGAAATATATGAAGAACACCATCAACGGATAGCGGCCTGCAGTCGGCACTGATGTCACGATTGCTGTCAACATATAAAAACTGACTGCAAATACAGACATTTTTACAGACTGTAAATCTGCTGCGTATCGCTTCGATGGTTCGAATCCGTCCTCCCCCACCAACACGTGTGGTCTAAATGACTGCAACCCGAAAACCGCTGGAGTCTCTAGCGGTTTTCCTGTTTTTATAC
>SVLM01000036.1 GCA_015067945.1 Oscillospiraceae bacterium | reverse complement strand
ATTGTAGTTGTGTGGTCGGCAAACCACTTCTACTATAATGGGGAGCTTTTTTCTTGTCTACTTTACTCCTCGCTAGAAGCTATTTTTTTGCCACCGGCAGAGCCGGTGGTTAACTTTGGTCAACCAACATAAAACAGCAGGCACCGGAGTGCCTGCTGTTTTGCTTTTTACTGCTCCGCCGATGCACCGGCTGCAACCCGCTCTTCCACCCACTTGATGGGTACAAGCCAGATGTCCTGGGTACCGAACTGCATGGCACCCTCCACCTTGCCATCTTTGCAAAGCTGCTGGATCCATCGAACCGTCACGCCGATTTTTGTGGCGGCCTCTTTGGCCGACATATATGCAAATTCCATATTGCAATCTCCTGATGATTGGGTTAGGACTCTAACAAGATTCGCAGGCGGACAACCTCGCTGATCTCCGGAACAGCGATGATTCCGTCGCTGTCGATAATGATCTCGCAAACCAGGAACAGCAGCTCCTTATATGCATCCGCCAGCTTGGGGTTGATTTTACGCATATAGGTTATACCGTTTTCGAAGTTTTCATCAAAGGACCGGTCGATATCCTCCTTGCAGGTATCGTACAGCTCAGTAAGCTCCTCCACCGTGTAGTCGAAGCCAAACGCTTCATTAAGGTACGCAACCTCGCTCTGCGTAATCTTACCGTCGGAGGCAATCAACCGGATGATCACGCCGGTCAGATCGTTAGCGTAAAACGCTTCCATCTCGCCCAATGCTTCCTTATCCCAAAGATCCTGATCTTCAATGGCATCGCACCCCGTAAGGAATGATGCATACTTCAGTTTAAAGCTTTCCCGATTGTTGTTTAAATTTTTCATAGCATATTCCCCTTCTCGATTTTATAGCCCAGTGCAACGATCATCCGCAGGGTCTGCAGAGCCGTATGGCGATCGTATTCCTTTTCCTCTTCCGGCAGGTCTGCATAGGGCACCAGGCAGGGTGTAGTTTTCAAGTCATCATCCCGTTCCGGGCCGTAAACCCAGCCCTCTGCGATTCGGTTTGCCGCCCAGTTTTCATGAACATTTTCAGCAATCTGCTCCGTCAGCTGCAGCAAACTCTCCGGCAGCACAATGTGATGGACATCCATCGGCTTTGGTGTATACATCGTATTCCTCCCTTACGCCTTCCCGACCGGCTCTTTTCCGGTCTGAAGTTTTTCCTTTGGTACATACCACTGATCAAACAGCTCCCGTCCTGCGGGGCAGAGACCAGCCTTGCAACGGTCAATCCATTCCTTTTCCGCCGCGTCCTTCGGGTTTAGCTTATGATGACTTTTTTCGATCTGCTCTTGTGCCGATTCCACCGGAATGTGCCATTGTAAGCCATTTTCAAAATAAACCGCACCCTTGTATTTTCCCTTGCGGCAATTCCGAAGAATTGTTTCCGGTTCGGTGTGAATCCATTCCGCCAGCTCCTCTGCACTCAGGTAGTCATCGAATTCATAGCGGTAGTAGTCGTAGGCCTTGTAATCTGCTGAGGTCTTCTTGGAATCATGCTCTCGGCGGGCATAGGACACCTGATCCAGAGCATCCAGCTGAGCACCCGGATACTGCTGAAATGCCGTATCGGTATTGACCTTGCCGTTTTCTTTAAATTCACCGACGAGGAATCTGTCATCCGGGCCACATTCCGGACAGCGGGCCTCCACCAGGCAGGCATGCAGCTTCAGCTGCATATCCTTTTGGCTGTTTTTCACCGTCAGGATGGTTTCGGCATCGGTGTACCGGTAGCCCATGACGCGGGTAAATGCATTCCATCGACGGTGCTCCAGCCATGCCAGACAGTGTTTTTTTTGCTCCAGCTCATTTTTCAGGGTCTTTTGTTCCGAAGTCCGGGGCGTGCCATTGGAAATAGCGATCTGCTTATAGGTTTTGCACACCTGTTGGATTCGCTCACGGTGGTAAACATCGGCGGGAATTTCCCGGTATTTGCCTTTGTGCTCCTCAGGCAGTCTTTCATACTGCCCACGCTTATTCACGGATACTTTCAAACTGTCGCTGGTGTAGTCAAAAACCGACTCCCGAATCCAGCCCAAAGAGAACACTTTATACTTCATATGCGAGGCTCTGGCTAAGCTCGCCCAGTAATTGTAGTTACTGTTCTGACCATCCCGGGATCGCTTTTCATTGTCCTCAATATGTTCTTCCTGATGCTGTGTCTTGAAATAAGTGTTGCCGGTCTCCTCCGCCAGCAGGGAGCTTTTGGACATATGGACATTGTCACAGCTGTACACCTGCTCCAGACTGCCGAAGGGGTGCATATACACATCTGTCACGCCTCTGCCGCACAGCTGATGCCGCTTGTGCTCATTCAGCGTCTTGGCAAGGCCCGTATCATAGACCGCATAGGCAATCACTGTCTTTTGGTAGTCACCCTTTGCTGCCACAGCTTCAAAATGCTTTTTGCCAACTACCCGGCAAAGTCTTTCTGCCACGGCAATATTATTCGCATCCGCACCCAAGGCCACGATGATGTAATCGGAATCCAGCAGCTCCTCTTCCTTTTCGCGGCTCCAAAGATTACCTATTTGGACATCCGCCTGCACATACCGCACGCTGCAGTAGGGTTTATTTTTCTCACCCTTGCTGTTATAGCACAGCAAATCCCCCGCCCCGTTGGCGGTAGTGTCGCTCAGCACCTGCACAGTGGCTTTGATTTCCGGGTTGATGTAATCGATTTTCGACCAGAAGGTTTCCTCCGAATCCATGGATACCACATTGACCGTCAAATCGCAGGGCTGCATCGTTTCGTCCCGGCTGATCATCATCTGGCCAAACCAATATATGCTCAAAAACGCCTCTGTGCCGATAGCTCCGTTGCCGAGGATCGTGACCTGCAGCTTTGTCGGGTCTGCTTTATGAACCAAAGGCTCGTACAGTGGCACATCCATCAGCAGATTTTGCACCAAATTGCGATAGCCGTTCACCGGAATAATGGTAGGCGGATTTCCGCCCTTCAGCAGCTTTTGATATCGATCGTTCTCCAGTCTGTCTTTGATTTGCATCTCGATCTGCACATATGCCTCGCTCTGCACAAACAGATACACACAGGCATCCTTCAATGCTTTGATGTGGTGCTCATCTGTCAGCTCGGTCAATGTCTGCAAATTACTGAACTCATTTTCATCCATGAGATAGTATTCCCGCTGACCAAATCCAGGCTTTGCAATATGCAGCAGGTCATCGCCAAGGCAGATTGCACCGTACTGCTTTGCCTCCAGCAGCAGCTCATGCTCCTTCGTTTTCTTGTTAGCATGGGCATTGGCGAAGATCAGCACCGGATGCTCCTTCTTTTTCGTGATGCGGATGCTCTTGGCCAGTGCCACGGAGGCATCGTTGAGCTCACTGAAGAAGTATTTTGTCCGCCGGATCTGCAAGTAAGACCATGCCAGCTTGAATCTGGGAAATACACCGGCCAGTGCTTCAATAATCATGGCTCCACCGACGATGGGACCCAAAAGATTTAGCAAGGACGCATATGCAACCAGCACATTCCGCAAGGGTTCCAATGCCCAGTGCTCTGCAGGGAGCAGCAACCCTACTGCGGAAGCCAACTCCAGCATATTTTTTTCGTACTCTTCGCCCATTTTAAATGTGCGTATTGCATTGAAAAAGCTGTTGAATATCTCTGCCCACCAATCCAGCCGTACATCCGGCGTAGGTGCAACGATAAAGCAATAAGCCACAGCATACCGCAGCAAGCCGGCAGAAATAACGATGGACGCAGAGAAACCCAAGGCTGTACTCATGCCGGTCCTTCTGATTTTCTCCGGCATACGCATATTCTTAACGATTCTGATACACGCCCAAATCAAGGACCCCGCAAACACCAGCATGGATGCCCCGATCAAGGATAGGACCAGTATTCTTTGCCCGTTTGTCATCGTTATTCCTCCCCGCAATTTATTTCTTAGTCTTCCAGACCGCCCTTGGTGAGAACTTCATTGATTTGGGCACCGTTCAGGTGATTCTTTTCCATCAGCACCTTCACCAAGGCATCGATCTTATCCTTGTTCTCAGAAATCAGCTGGATCGCCACCTTCATTTGCTCAGACAAAATCCGGTTGACAGCCGCTCTGACCTCAATAGACATAGAGCCGTTACCAGCCACATTGCCGCTGACCACCGCAAGGCCAAATTCCTCGTCCATGCCATAGGCACAGAGGATTCGCTGAGCCATATTGGTTGCAGACATCAGATCGCCGCTGGCACCGGTAGAGATGCCGTCGTGCTGACCGTAGTAAACGATTTCTGCAGCTCTGCCGCCCAGGGAGGTGCGGATGCGTTTAAGCAGTTCCTCCTTGGTAAAGATCGCCTTTCCTTCCTGATCTGCGTGCTGCATATAGCCGCCATGATTGCCGCGGGCAACCACCGTCAGATAAGTAGGTGTTTCGCCGCCCTGCCAGCACAGGAATGCGTGTCCGGCCTCGTGTCTTGCCACCCGCTCCAGCTGAGACACATCCCAAACCTTTACTTCGCCGCTGTTGAAGGTCTCAAACGCCTCTGCCAGAATGGCATCGGTCACAGTTGTGCTGCCATCACGGATCGCAGAACGCAGTGCCAGCTCCACCACGGAGTCCAGCTCTGCCAGGCTCATGCCGGTAGATCTGACCGCCAGATTTTCGATCTGCGTTTCAGAAATTTGCAAAGCCTGATTTTTCTCGATCTTCATTTTCAGGAAACGAATACGATCTGCCTTGTCCGGCAAATCGATGTACACTCTTCTGTCGAAGCGACGCATCAGTGCCGGATCCAGGCTCTTATCCGTGCCGGGCTCCACATTAAAATTGGTGGCCGCCAGGACGAACACCGGCTTGGACGGATCGCTGACAAAGCCATCCATCTCCGTCAAGAAAGCCGTCAGGGTCTCTTCACCGTTGGCACCGGCGTTAGAGCCGCCTTTGCGTTCCTTGGCAATGGCATCAATCTCATCGATAAACAGAATCGACGGTGCGTACTTCCGGGCAGTCTTGAACAGCTCATGTACTCTTTCTGCACCTTCACCCACATACCGCTTCAGGAATTCATTGCCCTCTGCAGCGATGAAGGTTACACCGGCTTCGCAGGCCATAGCCTTGGCCAGCATAGTCTTACCGGTGCCGGGAGGGCCATAGAGAATGACGCCCTTCGGGGCCTTCACGCCGGTTCCGGCATATTTCTTGGGATCCTTCAGGTACTCGACAAAGTATTTCAGTTCCTTCTTGGCATCTCCGGCACCAATCACATCGTCAAAATGTACATTGGGCGTAGAAACGGAGCTGAGAACATTCTTTGCGTCCTGTGCATCCACCGCAGTTGACAGTTCGCAATCAAACAGCTTGATGGTTGCGGTCTTGCCGTTCTTGGAAACGGTCTGAGCCGTTTCGAAGGAGATCAGCTTGTTTGCCTTTGCCAGCTTGACCATGCTTGCCTGCTGATACAGGCTTTCGGCAATCAGCTCCAGCTGTTTTGCAAAGGCATCCTTGCTCTGAGCCAGCACAAGGCTGCCACGAATACCCTGCCGCAGGAAGGAAATCTTCTCTTCCTCGTCCAGCATGGCCTTCCGATCCTCAATCAGATAGACCGGCAGATCTGCTTTCTGTTCTTTCAGGAACTTAAAGAAGCTCCGGGCGGGAGACTGGACATCCTCCAAATTCAAATTGGACAAGGACGCCGCAGGAGCTCCGCATTTCATATCCAGCAAGACAAAGTCAATTCCCTGATCCTTCACCGCATCGATGGCATCCTGAACCTTCTGAACGGCGATGGCTTCAAAGCCGGGAGCCTTGCTCTTGCACAGTGCAGCGGTTTTCGCATTGGCAAAAATGAGCACCTTCGTCCGCTCTGCGGATGCAAACAACGCCTTGACCTCGCTATTTGCACGGGTCAGATCCAGGGTGACGCGGATCTTTTCAATGGTTTCAACATTGGTTTTTACCTTCTCAGAGGCCACCAAACGCAGCAGCTCATACAGCTCGTCGTTAAAGAAGGTTTCCGCTCTGCTGCGGATGGTTCTGGCATCAGCCGCACTGCCCTCTGCGAATAGCAGGGCAGTGTAGACCCGCTCATCGATCTGCAGCTGAATACCGGTCTCATTCTGCAGATTGGCGGCGTGCCGCTCAATTTCCTTCTTGGCAATGGTCCGCAGATAATGGGCACCCATGTGATTGAACATCACCACATTACCGGAGGCAAATCTGGAGCAGATGGCACCGGGGAAGAAGGGTGCTCCGTTTTCGGGATTGACATCCTTTTGCAGTGCCTTGATAATCACCTTTCTGGGCACGGCAGAGAAATTGCCGCTTTCGCTCTCTTCATAGAGCGGTCTGCCCGCATTGGTGGTCAAAATGATGATGGCATCCTTAAAAGACACTTCATTATCGGTGTAATTGTCACGCAGTCTGCCGGCATCCAGCATCTGCAGGAACAGGTGAATGACCTTGATATTCGCTTTTTCGATTTCGTCAAACAAAACCACACATTTGGGATGCTCTGCCACAAAGCTGGTGACATTACCGGCCTTGGCGTTCTTGTAGACCTTGTCAGAGCCGCAGAATTCGATATTTGCTTCCTTATCGGAGTATTCGCTCATATCAAATCTTCTGAAGGGCAGCTGCAGCGCCTCTGCCGCCTTCTCCGCAAGGAAGGTCTTACCCACACCGGGAGGGCCGGCGAACAGGAAGGTTGCACGGGGACGCGTTCTGGTCTTGTCGATCATGGACAGCAGATTTGCCTGGAAGTAGCCGGTTGTAAAGATATTGATGGCATTATCCTGACCGAAAACCGCACTTTGCAGCTGGTTGCGGATGCGTTTGACATCAGCGACCAGCTCCGCCATGTCCTCCTTCACGGAGTTTTCATAACGCTCCTTGCGGTCTTTCCGGGCGGCCAGTTCATCGTTCTGTGCCTTCACAGCCTCATCCAGCAGCACATCGAAGCTGGGTTCGTTTTCCTGGGTAGTTTCCTCGTCGCTCTGATCTGCAGCGGCATCTTCATCATTTGTCGCAGGCTTGATCAAAATCGGCTTAATGGCATTGCTGGGCTCCTTGATGATGCACTGCAGCAATGTCATGGGGCTGATCTCGGTTTTACCGGCTTTCGCCGTAACCTCTGCAGCTGCCTGCAGAGTCTTTTTCATATAAAGGTCATCGATAAAAGATGCACTTTTTTTCTCAGCAATGTACTGCAGCATTGCCTGCTTCGCAACGTACATATCACCAAAGGACCGCTTCATCATGGAAGAAAGAATCATCATCTCAATGCTGGGGTCTTCTTCGGTGTTCAAAAGGCAGTCGATGATGGCCACCAAAAAGCGTTCCGCGGTGAAGGGAGGATTTCTGACCTCGCCCACCTTCTTGGATTCTTCAATCAGCAGAGCAAGCAGCTCGCTGTGTTTCAATTCACTCATAATTCTCTCTCCTTTATCTTAATTCGCTCCGATTCTGCTGTCTATGCGTTTTATCTCATCGGACAGTGATCCAAAGTCCACCAGATCATTATGCATTTTTGCCAGATCGTTGCGGCTGGATTTATCCTTGGAGCCGCTGTAGATGTAGCCCTCTGCCCGCATATATGCGTTCCAGCGGCGATGCTCCAGATCCTCGATGATATCTCTTTCCTCGACGGTAAGCTCCGCTTCCCGCTTCCCCGCACCCGGAATATGACACTGTACCCGGGCGACTCTGTGAATCGCAGAAGCAATGGAGGACCGGTAGTTATATTCATAGGCCCAGAATTCCTCTTCACTGCCCCACTTCATGTGGCTTCGCAGGGCATCCTCCTCCAGCTCAGAACCCATAATCACCGCTTCGGTAAAGGCTTCTTCGATATCCCCTATGAACTGGATATCATAGTCCTGACCTCTGTAATTTTTGATGCCCTCCAAAGCCTTTTTCTGTTGAGAATTGTAGACAATGGCCTGGATGACCGGGTGAATCCGCAGACGTTCAAAATACATCCGCAGCTTCACTGCTGTGTTGATGTTTACATCATCGTTACCCAGTGCAACCAGCACATAGGTTGCATTTTTGATTTTGGAAATGGCATCGGCAAAAGTTGCCGTGTCCACATCCATATCAGAATGCACTGTGATTTGATACTGAGCCTCTCCGGGGATGACCACGCCATTATATTCGGGAGACATCAGCTCCGGTGCCAATGCCCGGAATTTATCCTCTGCCAGAGGATCCTGATCAAATGCATTGATCTGAATGCTATAGCCATCCATCTGGCAGTACCAGGTCAGTGCCTTCACCATTTCTGTGCCGTGGTTGCCCATGCCTACCACCACAGCGGAGATCTGCTTCGTGCCGTCAGCGGTTTCCCTGGCCTTCTCAAAAAGGAGATGGCCCTGCTCGTGGAGCATACGGTTGACCAGGGAGCGAACCTCGTTAATGCGACGCACCCGCAGGCTGCCCTTATCCACTGCTGTCAGCAACAGCTCGCTTTCGACCTTTGTGGAAAAAACGTAGAGGTTGGTATTCTCCCTGTCTTTATACTGTTCAATCAGCTTCAGGGACTTATTTAGATTCTCTGTTTCGTCATTGCCCATAGCAAAAAAACGCAGGTTCTTTTTCTTGCTGTGCTTCTTGAAATTCACTGTCGCAACATCTTTATCAAAGCAGATCGCACCCAGCTTTTTCGCGGTTTCCAGCAATTCTGCCGTCGATTCGTCCTCATTGTCGAATACATCGGTAAAAACGACAGCAATCTTTTTCGCCCGGTTCTTGTCTGCCTTCAGATTGCCGGCCAGTGCCAGAGACTTTTCATTCAGCTCCGAGAAAATGTACAGATCCTTAAAATGTGCCAGTGCCAGCTCCCAATATGCGGACAGATTCTTAAACAGGGACAGCACAAATCCGAATGTAAAGATGGGAGCCACCACCAGAATGGTAGATGCCCAGACCTGATATCCCGATGACAGCCAATCAGGACAGTGTTCGATGCCTTCCTTGATGACGCTGTATTCGCAGCCAATAGTGAACACCTGCATGGCATTGAATGCAGACAGCAGCAGCGTCCGCCAATAGCCCAGCCATGTGCTCTCGGCCGCAGCCTTATGAATCGGCAGGAACATGATCAGAGCTGCCACAAAAACGCCCATAAACAAGGTGTGGAACAGACTGATCTTCTGTTTTTTGGTACCTCTGTTCTTGTTAACGGCAGCAACGCCCAATGCGACAAGGCCAACGCTTCCAATCGACAGCAGCATACAAATTAACCACATAGAAACACGCCTCCAAAGTAGTAATTATGATAACTCTAGTATACTTCGCAACCACGAACATGTCAAGGGTTCTGCCGGAAATCCGCCCCAAATAAACGCAGAACGCTGCAAAGCACCATACTTTACAGCGTTCTGTATTTGCTATTAATTGCTCCAAAGGTTCTTCAGTCTGTTTTCCAGCTCATCGTCGTCCATTATGTAGGCATCGTCCACAATGCGGATGTTCATATCCGATGCCCTCTGCCGCAGATAATAGCCGGACTCACCCATAAAGTCCAAGGATGTTGCCACCAGGACCTTTTTGGCGTGATCTCCGCCAAACCGGTGGGCAATTGTATTCAGCTTGTACAGCTCCTCCTGTGTCACAAAGCCGTTTTTGCAAGAAACGAACACCGGCACAATGCCGTACATCAGCATTACATCGACTTCATTTTCCGTGTCATAGAGTCCATCGACATCTTCATCATGGGATTCTCCGTCCCAATCGATGAACACGCCGTTCATTGCGTCATTGTAAAGAGCAGTGCCGTCCTCATTGCAGAGTCTCTTCGCCGTGGTGAAGATCTTCATTTCCAAAGCCTGGCCGGCTCGGGTAAGGCATCTTTTCACCTGGGGATCCTTATAAGATATGGTAATTGCGTTTAGATCGCCATCCTGAAAATCCGTCAACAGACCTTCCGCCAACAAGTCATCGATGATGCCGGTCAGCTTTTTATACCGCAAATTGTGACCGATCAGATATCGGTCCAATGCCGCCCGGGAAACCACCGTGGTCAGGCCATCGGCCTGCACCCGGCCCACAAGCTCCGCTGCAGCGAAGATGCCGATCTGTATGTTCCAGCCGCGGATATTGTCCTTACACAGCTGCCATATCCGTTCCACATCCTGCAGAAATTCTTCGTTCAGATCCCAAAGGTAGGTTTTGACATCATCCACCGCTCCGTAAATGACATCGCCGCCATAGATGCGGATATTCTCCTCCACAGACAGCGTCGGGGGCGTAAGATAAACCGTCTGCCCATCCATATCACAATCCTGAATCTTGTTATTACCCAGATTGAATCGGTGAATTTGAATATTCTTGTCCGGAGTCTGTGCAACCACCATACCCAAAGCAACCGACATGATCTCCTCACCGCCGGTAATGTCGAACACGCAGTCGTCATAGGTCTGTACGATTTCTGTCAGCATGGCAACTGCCCTATCCAGATTGCTCTTGGATGTGGTTTTGATAATCATCTCCACCTGATATCCCCGTGCCCGAAAGACACGCTGATAGTCTTCAATATGCTTACGCATCCGGTTGCCATTGTCGCCGATAAAAATCACTCTGTCCGGAACCCGCGTCAAACAAGTCGCCACATTTTCTGTTGCGGTCTTGTCAAAAAACTCTATATATGTCATTTCTAACCTCCTACAAACACTTTAAGCCCCGAGCAACTGCCGGGGCTTAATGTTTTATTAGGCCTTGGCCAGGAAGTCCTCCAGACCGATGACGCCCTTGTCCAAAGCAAAGAACATATCGTTGTACTTCTCAGCCATTGCACCGGAGCAGCCGATCATGTACTTAAAAACGCCTTCACCCAGCTTGCTGTCCATAAAGGCCACAGTCAGTCTGAAGGTAATGCTGCCGGTTTCCAAATTGTAGTCAAAGCTGCCGTCCACCATGCCGTAGGTTGCAGCACAGGCGGCAATGGCACCTTCCATTCTCTTAGCCTCGCTCATCTTAAAAGGCAGAGGAGACAGTGCGGTGACCAGCTGCTTGTCTACATCCACAAAGATGATAAAGTGCAGAGGAATGTCCTCACCGTTCATACCGAAGTGCACCAGAAGCTTTTCTTCTTCCTTGCCATACTTCAGATTGCAGTGATCCAGCGAATCGCACAGAGTCTGATATACCTGCTGAGCCAGTTCCAACTTCTTATCGTCAGCCATTTTTATGTCCTCCTCTTTAGTTATTCAATGCAGCCAGGACATCCTGAACGGAGATCAAGCCCTTGGCCAGCATCAGGAATTTATCGTTGTACTCGTCAATAATCTGACAAGATGCAAACAGCATATAGGCAAAAACTGCCTGGCTGAGGGTACTATCCTCAAAGCTGTTGGACATACGGAAGTACAAGTTGCCGTCGGCAATATTATAATCAAAGCATCCGTCGGCAAGTGCGTTATTGATCACAGTAATCGCAACAGCAACATCCAGACGCTTGTCCTCCTGAATGGCAAACGGCATATGGGAGAATAGAACAACCACAGATCTCTGTGCATCCACACGGATATTCAGCTCCATGGGCAGGTCATCTCCCCGGGCACTGCAGCTGATCATCAGCTTCTCCTCATTCTTTTGGTACTTCCAGTCATGGGCATCCAGGGTCTGGCAAATCTGCCCAAATACAGCCTGAGCCTGTTCCGGATTCTTCATTTCTGCCATGGTACGATCTCCTAACTATTGTTTATTTTCATCGCTATGCGATTGAATTTGATAAAAAGGGAGTATTTTAGTCATTATATCGCAAAACAATCTCCAGGTCAAGGGCAAGTGTTCACAAAAAAGAGACCATATAATTGTTGCATTTGGCCGCCATAATAGATTCGACCGGGGAAGCCAATTCCCCGGCCGGTATGTTCACAGCTATTCCTTAAATTCGTAATAACGCTTGGTGCTTGCGGACACCGACGCCCACCTTTCCCGCTCGTTCCTGCTCGTGGGATTCCAGATCAGGAACTCCGAAAAATGCACATCTGCCGTTTCAAAGATGGACAGATCCTCCACGGTACAATTATCCAGACCAATGCACTGCAGGATCAGCGACATCGGCTTGCTCCGCTTTTTCATATCCGCGATGATGTTCAGATTGGGCAGCTGAGCATTCTGCAGATAGAGCATCCTGCAGTCAGTCAAAGCCTCCAAAAAATCCAGATTCCGGATCGCGTCGCCGTTGACAATGGTCAGATCCTGCAGGTCCTTGAACTGCGTGAGGAAATCATAGTGTTCCATTGGTGCATAGATGTAGCAGCCGTTGACCTTAAATGTACCCACCACTGCCATGATCTGCTCGTCCAGCAGATCCTCCGGTGCCAGAAATACATCGGGGGTTCGCATATTGAAGGCATGGGCCGTGCTCACCCAAGGGACGCTAAAGCTTGACCGCGGCTCGCCGCCCTGGGTAATACCGATGCTTAAGTATTCCCCGGTCTTGTTCGCCAGCCGCTCCACTTGTGATCGAATCATAGAAAACCTCCATTATATTCTAGCAAATTATTGCAGAATTCTCGGCCCTTTTCCGTAAGCCCATAAAGAACAGATACACCAGTATCTCCACAACAAAAAACAGTACTATGTTCACAATGGGCATAACAAACGGGGCAACACTTTGCGGGAACATTCCAAAGGGGTCCTGCACTACGAAAAACCAGTTGTAGGTTCTGGCTTCGCTGTTGTACAGCAGATTGCCCAAAATCGCCCAAGCGGTCATGCCTATGATAACAGCTCCGTCCCGATAAATCCTTTTCCAGGAAAAGCCGTCTTTCTCAAAGCACAGCACCAAAAAACCGTAGACCATCATAATTCCATGGAAGGACAGGGTCTGCACCACGCGATAGGACTGCGGATGCACGCCATGCCACATAACCCCCGCCGGGTAGATCAGGTATACCAGGTTAGACACAAAACCCAAGGTCGCAAACTGCAGCTTGTATTTACCGAAAAAACGGGTGTGGCGACTCAAAAAGCAAGCAACGCACATAGCTGTGCAGACATGAAAGGGCAGCTTCTCCACATCGATCTCGCCATAGGCCAGGGGCATGAGAAAGATATCTGCTATGTACAACCCAACCGCCCAATTCAGCACGCCACTGACCGTCTTTTTGATAGTATCTGCCCTTCTGTGCCGTATGCCAAAATACAGGCACGCGGCCAAGCCGGTAAAGAGGAAAACAAAGGCGAGGTGAGCCGGACCGAAGCATTGGAAGATGGTTCCACTCTTCTTGTCTGACAGGAGTTCTGCGAAAAATGCGTACATCATAACACCTCCGGTTCTCCGTTCACAAAGTTTTCTTCCACGGCTTTTCTATCCACACGCAGCATCTAAATTAAGATTAGCATAAAATGTATGAATTGACAAGAAAAACCAAAATAAAGTTCTATAATATCCGTTCCCCCCACACGCGAAGCGTATACCATCTGCAAAGCAGATATCATACCCGTAGGGTATATCACCCGTTCCGCAAGGAATGGATATCATTGAAAAGACCTCGTTCTTTCGAACGAGGTCTTTTCATGGCTCCCCCTGTTGGACTTGAACCAACGACCTGCGGATTAACAGTCCGTCGCTCTACCGACTGAGCTAAGGGGGAATATTTGTGTTGGCATTACCTATTTTCACGGCCAGTCACCCGGCAACTATCGTCGGCGTACGTGTGCTTAACTTCTGTGTTCGGGATGGGAACAGGTGGACCCACACGACAATCAATACCAACTCTTATGGATGGGTTTTAACCCATCGTTTATGTCAAAAGCCCTGCGGCTTCTAACAGCAAGTGAATTATAGCACCGTGGTGCCACATTGTCAACAACTTTTTATCAAAAGCTTTCGACAAGAATCAAGGATATACCCTGAAAACTGAACATTGTTCCTTATTTCGCAATCTGGGTTTGGTCAACACTGAGCCTGCTTTAGATCAAGCTTTCGGCTTATTAGTATCAGTCAGCTACACACATTACTGCGCTTCC
>SVLM01000035.1 GCA_015067945.1 Oscillospiraceae bacterium | reverse complement strand
TTACTTGTACCGAGTTTGGATACAGCGGTGACCTTTACTGTGAATGCGGGGTCCTGCTTCAGGAGGGCGAAATTCTCGCTCCCCGACACACCGATCTGCGGCTGATCAATACAGACAAGGCATCCTGTATGGAGAAGGGTTACACCGGCGATTGGAAATGCTACGCTTGCAACCAGATCGTCAAATACGGCTATAACTTAGCCAAAGGCGATCATGCCTGGAGTAAGTACGGCAAGGTCGATGACGTCTACCACCGCCACACCTGCACAGTAGCGGGATGTGGTGCCGAAGAAAAGAGCAAGCATACCGATGCCAACCGAGATCTTATCTGCGACGACTGCAGTTATACCTGGAAGCCCAATGAAATGGAGATCCGGCACATTACCTTTAACATCGACATTCCGGTCATTGGTGCCAAGCCGGATTATGCCCCCTTTAACGGACCGGCCTTTGCCAGCGAAGGAAATGCGTCCCCCTCCAGAAACGGTGTGAGATGGTTTGATGTGACGGATAATAAATTCCTGATCAGCGGTGCTGTGGGTCACGAATTCAAGGAAGGCCATGTTTACCGTGTTACCATAGACTTCCGCACCAAGGGAGACTATACTTTCGCGTCTGAAAGTATACTGACCGCAACCATCAACGGAATCGAAGCACAGATTGAATACGTGAACTATGAAACCTTTGCGGGAATTTCTTATACCTTCGAGGCACTGAAGCACCAACACACCATGACCCGTGTGGATAAGGTATCTCCCACCTGCACCACGGCAGGCAAACAAACCTACTATCATTGTACTGCCTGCAACAAATATTTTGAAGATGCTGCAGGAACCAAACAGATCTCCGACCTATCCTCTTGGGGTAATGTTGCTGCACTGGGGCATGTGGAATCTGATCTGCGAAATAACTCCACACATCATTTTAAGGTCTGCACGCGTTGCTATCAGGAGATTGCCGGCAGCAAGACTGAACATAGCGGCGGTACTGCCACTTGCGTGGAGAAAGCAAAATGCAGTGCTTGCGGTACTACCTACGGCAATTACGCAGATCACAAGATGGCCACAGATGTGTGGGGCTATATCGATACCAAAGGTCATGCCCACCTGTGTCTGATTGAGGGCTGTTATTACCGTGGGGAGATACTGCCCCATCGCTCCAGCGGTCCTGCTACAGAAACAGAGGATGAAACTTGCTTGGATTGCGGCTATGTGATTACGAAAACAAAGAACCATGTCCACAAGCCTCTGTCCGGCTACCAAACCGATAGCGATAGCCATTGGCAGATCTGTGGTTGCGGTGAAATCCTGAGCAAGGTAACACATACCGATACAGATGGAGATGGAAAATGTGACCTCTGTAATAGTCAGACGAATTCTGGAAATACCGAACCCGGTACTACCCCCGGCACAGACAATCCCGGAACCGATAATCCCGGCCAGTCCGGCGGTAGCGACGAGAACGGCAAGGATCTGACCTGGCTGTGGATTCTTCTTGTGATCCTTGTAGGTGCAGGCGGTGGTTTCGCAATCTTCTGGTTTGTGTTTAAGAAAAAAGAGAATAACAAGAACGCAAAGTGAGTTTTGACGAAAATTTTTCAAAAATTTTCATAACACGATATAACACAGCACGTCCGGCAGTAATGTCGGACGTGTATTTTCGTCATAAAATGTTTCCAATTTGAGGCAAAAAAGTTAGTGTGCACCCCTTGACTTTTCGACCCAAAACGATTATTGCTACCATACCGACACTGGCTCACGAAATGCATCTGAAGCTTGAGGATTTTCTGAAAGCAAAGGATAACCCCGAGCTGCTCCCTATACAGATCGCATACTACACAGGACTTCGCATCGGCGAGGTCTGGGGACTGACTTGGCAAGACGTAAATCTTGAAAAGCAGCACCTTACGGTGCACCGCAGTATGCGTTACAACAACGCAAGGTACAAAACCGAGATAAGGGCTACCAAACGCAGGAAAGTCCGCACGGTGGACTTCTGTGACACCCTGGCGGCTATTCTACAAGCAGCCAAGCTCGAACAGCACAAAAACCGATTCCAATACGGAAAACTGTTCTGCTTCAACTACTACGTTGAGGTTAAGGAGAAAGACCGTACATACTACGAGGTCTATACGCTACCGAGAAACGAGAAGGTTCCCGAGGGATACAAGGAAATATCCTATGTATGCTTAAGACCTGATGGGGCGTATGAATCGCCAAGCACGATCGGTATTATGTGCAAGAGAGCAAGCAAAAAGGTAGACGGCTTGGAAGAGTTTCATTTCCACCAACTGCGACACACATTCACAAGTAATCTGCTATCAAACGGAGCAGCACCGAAGGATGTGCAGGAGCTTTTAGGTCACTCTGATGTCAGTACCACGATGAATGTCTACACTCACTCTTTTGGTAATATGTTTATTCGTTCTGAAAAAGCTCTTGGTATAAAATGACTTTTGAAGAAGCAAGTCGTTTTGATACCTTGTTGAATGAACTCAATAACTGACAAATCCAACATGTCGAACAGCTAACCGCAGCACCCCGAGTGGGTGTTGCGGTTGTTTCTTGAGGTCATCGGGCGATTCGTGAATCGCCCCTACGAGGGGAGTATCATCTGGGTGGCCGGTTCCTACATAGGTAACATCTCTGTCCGCAGCCGCCCAATGCGGTGCGATTTTTGTCGCGTCAAGTCTTGCTAAAATACAAACGTCATGCTATACTAATCAAAAAGAAAGAAAAAGGTGGGAAAACCATGAGCAGAGCAGATGAGATCTACCGTGCCACATGCCTGGATATTCTGGAAAACGGATTTTCTGACGAAGGACTGGAGGTTCGCCCCAGATGGGCGGACGGCACTCCGGCTCATACCATCAAGAAGTTTGGTGTTGTCAACCGCTATAATCTGACGGAGGAATTTCCCATCATGACCCTTCGCCGCACCTATTGGAAAAGTGCGGTGGACGAGCTGCTGTGGATCTGGCAGAAGAAATCCAACCGGATTGCCGATCTTGGCAGCCATGTTTGGGACGAATGGGCAGGCGACGACGGCACCATCGGCAAAGCCTATGGCTACCAGCTTGGTCTGAAGCACAAGTATAAAGAGGGCGAAATGGATCAGGTTGACCGGGTGCTGTACGATTTAAAGCACAATCCTGCCTCCCGTCGAATCCTCACCAGTATCTACAATTTCGATGACCTGCACGAAATGAACCTGTACCCCTGTGCCTATTCCATGACCTTCAATGTATCCGGCAATACCTTGAATGCGATTTTGAATCAGCGTTCTCAGGATATGCTCACCGCCAATAACTGGAATGTGTGCCAGTATGCGGTGCTGGTCCACATGATGGCCCAGGTTTCCGGTCTGCAGGTAGGCGAATTGGTTCACGTGATCGCTGACTGCCACATCTACGACCGCCATATTCCGGCTGTCAAGGCTATGCTGGAGCTGGACGGCTTTGAAGCACCCAAATTCAGCGTGGATCCTTCTGTTACCGATTTCTATGCATTCACCAAGGAATCCTTCAAAATGGAAAACTACCAGTTCCATCCCTTTGATTTCGAAATCCCTATGGCGATCTGAATATAAAAAGAACCCCCGATTGGGGGTTCTTTTTATATATTGCTTCGCAGGCTTTTTCGGTATTCTGCCGGTGAAATTCCAAAATACTGCTTAAAATAGTTGGAAAAATGGGGATAGCTATGGAACCCAACCTGCTCGGGGATTGCTTTGAGGGGTATATCCGTATTCAGGATCAGGTAACTGGCATGATTCAGCCGCACCTTCAGCAGATACTCATGCAGACTACTGCCGACGCTGGCCTGGAATGTCCGATTCAGATAATACTCGTGATAGCCAACCAGCTTAGCAAGCTCCTTGTTGGTAATATCGCTGGCGTAATGCTTATCTATGTAGGATTTTACCAGTTCAATCTTGGGCGGAATCATCGCCTGGGGATCCCGGTGCAATAGTAAAAGCAGTTTCTTTAAGCTGCAGCTGACGTGTTCCCTGAAGTAGGGAGGCTGCTTGGAGAAGGTGTCAAGAATTTTTAGAATCGGGGGCAGCAGATCATCCGCATTCTCAAGATAAAAATGACCGTTCAACACATCGCTGTCCTCAACATGGTCGTTTAACACGGTCAATTTGTCCCAGTCCGTACTGCTGGGGGTGAAGGGGATGAGTACATCATTGTGGGCTTGGGTCATATCAAAATTGAGACAGATTACATCAAAACCTTCCGGAGCATCAATGGAATAGGTGTTTCCGCCGCGGCAATAGAACAGAGCGTTGGGCTTCAGTGTATAATTCTGGTTTGCAATCCGTAATTGTGCCTGTCCTGCGGTTATGTAAAAAATCCGGCAATCAG
This sequence comes from Oscillospiraceae bacterium, assembly GCA_015067945.1. Classification (GTDB taxonomy): domain Bacteria; phylum Bacillota; class Clostridia; order Oscillospirales; family Oscillospiraceae; genus Faecousia. Next base: position 10,305 of record SVLM01000035.1, on the reverse strand, counting down.
TGACTTTTACAGTGCTTCCGTTCGGTATATAGTGGATTTGTGCTGCAAAACGGATATGAGGATTGATATCGCACAGTTTCATAGGCGTGACCTCTAAGTATGTTTGATTTCCTTATGTTCATGTTTGCTTTGTGCATTGAACTTATCACATCTGCGTTGTAAAATCAAGATATTAAATGAGGAGGTGTGCCATGAAGTTTACAGTTGGTCTGCAATATACCAATGAACCCTTTCTTGAGAATATCCTTGCGAACCGGGATAGAATCGCTGAAGTATACTTTTCCTGGGGTGATTTTCCCAATGGCAGAAGCAATCAGCTGAACCATGCACATTTTACTCCCTGGGAGTTGCAGCAGCGGCAGATGGCAGTGCTTCAGCGGATGTCCGATGCAGGAATCGGTCTGAACCTGCTGTTCAATGCCAATTGCTACGGTGCTGACAGCCAGTCCCGTGCCTTTTTTAACAAGGTTGGACAGACGGTGGATTTCATCACGGAAAACTATGGTCTTAAAAGCGTGACCACCACCTCGCCGTTGATTGCGAAATTTGTCAAAGACAATTTTGAGGGAATTGAAGTCCGTGCTTCCGTAAACATGGAAATCGGCACAATTCAGGGCATGGATTATTTGGCTCAGTATTTTGACGGCTATTACATGAAACGGGAGCTGAACCGTGATCTGTCTGCTGTTGAAAAGCTGAGTGCATGGTGTAAAGATCATGGCAAAAAGCTTCATATGCTGGCGAACTCCGGCTGTTTGAACCATTGCTCCGCTCACAACTTCCATGACAATTTGGTAGCTCACGAGGATCAGATTGCCAAGATGGACAATGCGTACAACTTCACCGGTATATGCAAGGAATATCTCCGTTCGGAAGAGCACTACATATCGCTGATTGAGGATACGAATTTTATCCGTCCGGAAGATATCCACAAGTACGAGCCCTATTTTGAAACCGTAAAGCTGGCAACCCGGATTCACCGGAATCCCGGTGTGGTACTTAACAGCTATCTGCGTGGGCGATACAGCGGCAATATTTTGGAAATACTGGAGCCTGCCCACAACATTTACCCCTATGTCGTAGAAAATGGCGAACCTTTACGCCTTATAAAATTGGAGGAGAGCATTTATGCTGACCAGTAAAATGATTAAAGAGGCCGCCCTGGCGGCCGGAGCGGATATGTGCGGAATCGCACCCATGTCCCGTTTTGACGGTGCACCGGATGAGATGAATCCCCAGTTTCTGTTCCCGGAAGCAAAGAGCTGCATTGGCTTTGTGTTCCGCATTCCCAGAGGTGTCCAGCGTGGTATCGAGGAAGGTACTCAGTTCTATCAGTATCCCTCCATGGCCTACGGCGGCATCAATGAAATCTTTGCCCCTGCGGTTTTGTACCAGGTAGGTAAGGTGATCGAGGACGCCGGCTACGAAGCTTTTGTTTACCGCAATACCGGTGCCCGCGGCGTGGTATCCGATATGGATGGCAGTCCCGGAAATACCCTTTCTCCAGAGGAACAGATCGAGGTCAACGAGAACGCCAAGACCTCCACAGCTCACCACCGTTCGGTCCAGTTCACCCGTCCTACCCGGGAGGGTAATGTGGCCCCCGATCTGCAGTTCCAGTTCCGTATCGCAGCCGTTGCCTGTGGCCTGGGTGAAATCGGCTGGAGCAAAATGCTGCTGACTCCCGAGTTTGGCCCGCTGCAGCGCGTGGCGTTTATCTTTACGGATGCTGAGTTGGAATATGACGAGATGTACAGCGGTAAGCCCCTGTGCCGCAAGTGCGGTGCCTGCGTCCGGGAATGCCCCGGTGGTTGTATCCCCGCAATGAACTCCGGAAAGACGGTTTCCATCAAGCTGGAGGACAAAGTGATCGAGTGGGGCGATATCGACATGTGGCGTTGCTATGCCTTCTATACCCATGCCGGCAGATATTTCAATCCCTTTGTTCCCAAGGAAGTCTGGGATAAGAATGAAAACGGTGATTTGGATCTGATGGAAGGCGTTACAGACATTGCCAACGAGCAGGAAATTATGAAGGTTTATACCGCTCTGCAAAAGTATTTCCCCAGCTGGGTTGGCTATAACATGGCCAAGTGCGGCGGCTGTATCCGTGCCTGCGTTTCCATGCTGGAGAAAAAAGGCGGCTGTATGGAAGGCCGTTTTGAGCAGCCTCTGCGCACACAGAAGGCCTGGAAGCTGGATCGTTAAGGAGGAGAACGTATGTTGACAAGTGCAGAAATTAAGTTGAAGGCCAAGGAGCTCGGTGCTACGGTTTGCGGTATCGGCAAGGTCTATGCCGAGGAAAATCCGCAGCGTGATCCTTATTTGATCCTGCCCAATGCCAAGTGTATCATCGGTTTTGGCTTTGCTGTACCCAAGGGCTTTTACAAGGCTATGGATCTGGGAAATCAGTATTATACATATACCACTATGGGCGTTAAGTACATCGACGAGGAGATGGCGGAGATCTTCCTGCTGAAGATCGGCGGCATGATCGAAAACCATGGCTATGACGCCTGCCTGCAGAAGGCCATTCCCAACCTGCGGATCAAGGGTGACAAGGCAACCAATCCCGAGGTCGTGGACACCTATGAGCTGATCCACGCCGAGGCTGTCGCTCCCGGTAAGCCTGCTCCGGACGTCATTATTGACTTTGGTAAGGCTGCCAAGGCCTGCGGTCTGGGCGAAATGGGCATGAATGGCAAAATCGTCAATAAACAGTACGGCCCGTTTATGCGTTACTGCTTTATCATCACCGACGCACCGCTGGAGTGCGACGAAGAGCTGACCGAAAGCATTTGCGACAACTGCGGTGCTTGTGCCAATGCCTGCCCCGGTAAGGCGATTTCTGAGGAAGGCCTGAACACCTGGCAGTGTAGTGTTTACTATAAGGGAGCCCATAAGTCCAATCCCTTTATGACTGAGGAATTCTTGAAGGATCACCCTGAACGGGAAGCTATCATCAACGGAGAGAAGCGTTTTGATGCAGATTCTGCCAGAGAAGTATATCCGCACATGAATTTCCTTCCGAATACCCAGTGGGGATATTCGCCCTGCCTGTGCGGCAGAAAATGCGATATTGCCTGCTACAAGCATCTGGTGGGGGAACTGTAATATGAGAGAAGAAATTATTCGCATTGCCAAGGCCAACGGTGCTGACATTGTCGGTTTTGCACCCGCAAGCCGTTTTGACGCAAATGACCCGATTTTCAAGATCTTCCCCGACACAAAGACCGTCATAGGTCTGGCGTTCCGGGTTCTGCGTGGTATCTACCGGGGCATTGAAGAGGGAAGTACCTACTACCAGTATACCACCATGGCCGTGGAAAATATGGAAGAGACCATTATGCCCATGGCCCAGCTGAAGGTGGCTATGTATATGGAAGGGGAGGGTGCCATTGCACTGCCCCAGCGTCGCCACCAGCAGATCATGGCAGAGGAAAACAGCACCAACCCTGAGGTTGCCTACGATGCCGTCTACCGCAGCAGAACCGCAGAAGTGCAGATGGACTTCCTGAATGCCGCTATAGCCTGCGGTCTGGGCGAAAAGGGTCTGCATAACACCCTGCTGACCGACGAGTTTGGTCCCATGGTTCGCTATTGCTTCATTCTGACCGATGCAGAGCTGCCCGCCAGCGATGTGGTCAAACCCCACCTGTGCGACAAGTGCGGCAAGTGCATCAAGGGCTGTCCCGGTAAGGCTATCGCTGAGGACGGCACAGTGGATCCCTGGCAGTGTGCCGTGTACTATAACGGTGCCAACGGCACCAAGAATCCCTTCATGCCTCCGGAAGCCTTCGAAGGCATGGAAGACCGTCTGGACATCATTGCCGGTGAAGCCAAGGTAACTCCGGAAACTGCGAAGGCGATCTTGGATAAGATCTACTTCTATCCTCCGGCACAGCATGCCTACCAGTGCTCCATCTGCGGCCGCAGCTGTGATGTGGAATGCTATGTCCACCTTGAGGAAAAGGGTGTCCTGACCAAGAAATTCAGAGAGCCCTTCCGCAAGCGGGAACCCTGGAAGTTCTCTGTTGAAGATTTTAAGTAATTTGGAGTAGAAAAACGCGAAACTCTATGCTATAATCATCGTAATATCTTTTGATGAGAGGTATCCTATGGAACTGATCGTTGCGGTATATGATGATTGGGGTATCGGCAAAGACGGCACACAGCCCATTGCCCTGAGTGCTGACCGGAAATTCTTCCGTGAAACGACCCGTGGCTGTATGGTTATTGTCGGGCGTCGGACGATCGCGGATTTTCCCGGACAAAAGCCTTTGCCCGGCAGAGCGAATGTGGTATTGACTCGGACAGTCCAGGAGATTCCCGGTTTTACTGTATGCACCAGTCCTGAGGAGGCTGTGGAACTGGCTAAAACCGCTGACCGGGCAATGGTTATCGGTGGAGGAAGTATCTACAAGCAAATGCTTCCCATGTGCGATACTGCCTATGTGACAAAGGTGCATTGCACCCCGGAGTCGGATACTTTTTTTCCTAACCTGGACGAGGACGAAAATTGGTATTTCGCTGATACGCTCCAATCCGGTGAGGAAAATGGCATTACTTACGATATCTGCCTGTATAAGAAAAAAGGAACGGCTTGAGCCGTTCCTTTTTTTAATCTTTCATGTGTTTCCGATAATACAGATAGGAATAAATCGTCGGCACAACCACAGCAATCAACATGACACCGATCAAAATCCAGAAGATTCCAAGGAATGCGGTGACAAGCATTGCAACACCGCAGAAGGTCCAAACCCAGCCGCCGACACGGTGGGTTGCATTCCAGTTGCCTTCGTCATTCAGTGTCCAGGGAAGCTTAATGCCCATGGTGTAGCTTTGGCGGCACTTGGGCAGGTAATTACCAACAATAATAAACATAATACCCACCAGCATGCTGATAATCATGGGGACATTCAGCATATCATAGCCCAAAGCAAAGCAATAGACGAGGCTGTTGAGCAGAAGGCTCAGCACCGGGCAGATCCAAAGCACCAGCCGGAACATCTGCGGTGCGTAATTCTTGCTCTTGGGATCCAGTGTGGATGCAAAGACGCAAAGCAGATGGATGCCGCATAGAAGGGCGGGGAAGAAGAATACCGCAAAGGGCTTGCTGCTCCAACCGTCGATTTGCCCGTCTATGCCCCAGTGGGAAGGAATCTGCTCCGGCAGCTTATCCCAAAGGATCACACCTGCAAGCATGGGCAGCAGGCAGATGACGGCGGTGATAATAATCGAGAATTTATACTTCTTCAGCATGGTCAGTATCTCCTTTCAAATCCTTGATCCAAAGCATAATCTCTTCCAAAACGGAGACATTCAGATCGTAATAGATGTATTTGCCTTCCCGGGTGTCCCGAATCAGGTCAGCTTCCTTCAGCACGGACAGATGACGGGAAATGGATGCACCGGTTACATCAAAGTGTTCAACAATTTCACCAGCGGATAATCTGCCGCCTTTCAGCAGGTTTAAAATTTTACGGCGGATAGGATCGGCCAATGCCCGCAGAGTGTTTTGCAAACCCATAATCTCACTCCTCACTTAACATTTAACCTAAAGGTTAATTATAGTGTAACAGACGGTGTATAGTTTGTCAATAGGGAAAATGAAAAAACTAGGAGGTGCCTTTCGCACCTCCTAGAAGTTTATTCTTTTGCCCAACCTGCCGCACAGGCGACGGCCTTTTGCCAACCTTTCAATCGCGTCCTGCGGTCTTCATCGGTAATTTGGGGAGTGAAATTGCGATCAATTGCCCAATTATTTCGAATTTCCTCCATGCTTTCCCAGTAACCAACTGCCAACCCGGCCAAATATGCCGCACCCATTGCGGTGGTTTCCACGCATTTTGGCCTCAAAACAGCTGCACCGCAAATATCCGCTTGCGTTTGCATCAGATAGTTATTTGCAGAAGCACCACCGTCAACCCGCAGGGAGGAGAGGGCAATGCCGGAATCTGACTCCATGGCTGTAAGCACGTCGTTGACCTGATAGCCGATGGAATCCAGTGTGGCACGGATTATGTGATACTTGTTCACGCCCCGGGTAAGTCCCAAAACGCAGCCTCTTGCATAGGCATCCCAGTAGGGAGCACCCAGCCCGGCAAAAGCAGGGACAACATAGCATCCGTTGGTGTCCGGTACTTTTGTTGCCATGTATTCGGAATCCGATGCCGATTCGATGAATCTGAGTTCATCCCTGAGCCATTGTGTAGCGGCTCCTGCCACAAAAATTGAACCCTCCAGGGCATAGGTGACCCTACCATCCAAACCCCAGCCGATGGTGGTGATCAAGCCGTTCCGGGAATAGATGGGAGTTTCTCCGGTGTTCATCAACAGGAACGCACCGGTTCCGTAGGTGCATTTGGAGTTGCCCGGCTCAAAACAGATTTGCCCAAACAGTGCTGCTTGCTGATCACCGGCTGCACCGGCAATGGGGATGGGAGCACCAAAGAATTCCGGTTCGGTGTGCCCATATATATGGCTGGATTCCATCACTGCAGGCAGCATGCTTTCCGGAATGTCCAGCAGCTGCAGAAGTTCCTGATCCCACTGTAATGTATTGATATTAAAGAGCATGGTTCTGGACGCGTTGGAGTAGTCTGTTACATGAACTTTGCCGCCGGTAAGCTTCCAGATCAACCATGTTTCCACTGTGCCAAACAGCAGCTCGCCCCGGTTTGCCTGGTCCCGTGCACCGGGGACATTTTGCAGAATCCAGCGAATTTTTGTTCCGGAAAAATAGGGATCCAGCACCAAACCGGTCTTGCTCCGAATCATATCTGCAAATCCATGATCCCGCAGCTCGTCGCAGTAGTCCGCCGTCCGTCTGCACTGCCAAACAATGGCGTTACACACCGGCCGTCCGGTCAGCTTGTTCCACACTACGGTGGTTTCCCTCTGATTGGTGATGCCGATTGCGGCAATGTCCACGGCTGCCGCTCCTGCGTTTTGCAGAGCCTGCCGAGCAACCTCCAGTTGAGTGGCGAAAATCTCGTCTGCGTCATGCTCCACCCAGCCCGGATAGGGGAAATGCTGGGTAAATTCCTTTTGTGCCACAGCCCGAATACCGCCATCCCGGTCAAACAGAATGCAGCGGTTGCTGGTGGTGCCGGAGTCCAATGCCATAATCAGTTTTGCCACAATGTCACTTCCTCTCTTGTTCTATATATAATATTGTACCACAATGTTTGGTAAAATCAACCCTCCAGCAGGATCGGTTGTAATTGCTGACCTGCCATCGCAGCTTCAATAGCTTCTGGAATCTTTGTAAAATCCGAGATCATACTGGTTGGCTTTTTCGTTGCATCGTCCTGACCGAAGGGGACAAAATAGATGTGCTTTCTTGCCAGCAGCCTCCCAATGTTTTCTGCGGCAACCGCCAAGGCATCATTGGTGGATACGGCAAGAACAACGGGTCTTCCGTTCCGCAAATGGCTCTTGACCGCCATGGTGACGGATGTGTCCGCAATCCCATGCGCCAGCTTTGCCAGTGTATTGCCGGTGCATGGGGCGATCAGGAGCACATCCAGCTGCTTTTTCGGGCCGATGGGTTCAACTTGGGCGATGGTAAACAGCGGATCCTTGCTGCAAATCTCCGCAGCTTTGCGGATGTGCTCTCTTGCAGTACCAAAACGGGTGTCCGTTCCGTAAGCGGCAGGGGAGAATATGGGGGTCAGGCGATGCTCCTTAGCAAGCTGTTCCATGACGGGAAACACCTGTGAAAATGTGCAGAAAGAACCGCACAATGCAAACCCAATCTCCATACTAACACTCCCTTCCTAAAATTAACCGGATCACGCTGCTTGCAATGAGCCTTCCTGAGCTTTCCGCAGCATATTTTCCGGGCAATCCCAAGGCACTTACAATTTGATTTCCTTCCATACCCGGACGGGATGCCAGTTCTACCATCAAGCAATCCTCTCTGCAGTGTGCGGTTTGGTTGGCACTGAGCACCGCATACGGCACTGTGTTGAAGATAACACGGTAACGTATCAGTCCATAGTGTAGTTTTTGGATATCCTCCGCTCCATAGCCCAAGCCCTGCAGCATCGCAATATCCGTTTGTTTCCGTGCCGCAACCGTCACATTTGCCCCCATGGACCGCAAAAGCTGAGCAAGGCATTTTCCAATTCGCCCCCAACCCAATATCAGCACGGAACAACTACGCCAAACTGTGTCCATGTTCTGCCTTGCTACGGCTACGGCACAGTCGGCTGTGATGGCGGCGTTTTCCGCCAGATATCGGTCATCCTTCAGTAAGTCGATTGTCCGATAATCCTTTACCTGATCCTCTGCCAAATTGCCACCGATGACAGTTACGGATGTCGGAAGCTGCTTTAATATGTCACTTAATTGTCCACCACTGCGTAATTCGCCGGATTTCTCGAAAGTTGGAACAGGCAGAAGCAGATGGGTGACGGCGTCGTTGGGTGCATCTGCGATTGAAATTCCGAGCTTTCCCAACCGTTCGACAGCATTCTGCAAGGCTGGTGTGTTACCATGAGCATAAAATGTAATCCCATTCATGAAAAATCACCCTTTCGCTCCACAATATGCGATAGAAACTGTAGTTGTGCTTGATTTTTCTGATGGATTTGGTATAATAATGACAAGAGGTGACAATATGCAAAGACTTGGATTTATTCACGATATGATGGATGTAAAGGTGTTGGTTCTGTTTGTATCCGCACGCTCCAATTACCCCCTGGATATGCAGCAGCTGTATGAGTTGTGCTATCAGGATGACTGCCTGAGTTATTTTGATGTATGCACAGCCGTTCCCGAAATGGTCAATTCCGGCCATTTGGAGCATGCCGGAGAGGATCAGTACATAATTACCGAAAAGGGAAAGCAGACCCTGTCCCTGACGGAGGATTCCATTGCCTATACGGTGCGGCAAAAGGCGGAAAACGCAGTCGCACGTTTCAATCGTCAGATCCGACGCTCCAGCTTCGTTAAAACTCAGATTATCCCCCGCGAAAGCGGCGATTTCTCTGTGCTTATGTCTCTGGACGATGATTTGGGTAATCTTATGACCCTGGAGCTTTTAGCCCCGGATCAGCGGCAGGCGTTACGTCTGAGCCGCCAGTATGAGCAGAAAGCTGAGGATGTGTACAATCTTATCATGATGAGCCTTTTGGACGAAGAAGAACCGATTTTGGAATAATTTCCTCTTGTCGAAAACGGAAAATCATGGTATAATATAAGTGACCCGGAAGACCGGGGAAATACGAAAGGAGCTGTCGCATATGAAGTTTCAGTTTAGTGAGAAGAAGATCAAACTGCCCGGCAATGTCCATGCCTACGCTGAGAAGAAGGTCATGAAGCTGGCACGCTATTTCGAGGAGGATGCGGAAGCACTTATCGTATTTTCTGTAGAGAAGAATCGGAACAATGTGGAGCTTACCGTCCACGGTGCTGACCACTGGTTCCGTGCCCATGAGAGCACTTCCGATATGTTCGCTTCCATTGACGCTGCCGTCGGTACCATCGAAGGTCAGATCCGTAAGAATAAGACCCGTCTTGCCCGTCGCCTGCGGCAGGATGCATTCAGCAGAACGGTGGAGGAAACCTCCTTTGTAGTTGAAGAGCCTGAGGATGACCTGAGTATCGTCCGCATTAAGCAGTTCTACTTCAAGCCCATGACCAGGGAAGAGGCGGTGCTGCAGATGAATCTGCTGGAGCATAATTTCTTCGCATTCCGCGATGAAGATAACGGCGGCAGGTTTGCTGTTGTCTACCGCAGGAATGATGGCGGCTACGGCTTGATCGAAGATACCGAATAACTGAAATGTACTGCTTGGGAGCCTTCTTCGGAAGGCTCCCAAATTTTCTTTCAAAAACTGCATTTTGCTATTGACAAAGTGAATCTCTTCTGCTAATATATGCCAAGCTCATTTGATGGGTTGCGAAAAAAGCACAATGCAAAAGAAATTTGAAAAGAATTGAAAAAAGTTCTTGACAAGCGTAAGGTGCTGTGCTAGAATAAGCAAGCTAACCGCCTGGCGGTTTGAGCTGTACCTTGTAAATTGAATAATGTGAGACAAACTAGACACCTTGGACAATTATAATGGAATTGTTTAAGCGTTAAGATTGTGACGAAAAACAGCCAACGAAATTCTTGAGTAAAATTTGCTAGACAAATTTATTCAAAAAATGATTTAAGGCACCGGATGGTGCTTTAGATACAATTTTTTGAGAGTTTGATCCTGGCTCAGGACGAACGCTGGCGGCGTGCCTAACACATGCAAGTCGAACGGGGTAAAGAGCTTCGGTTTTTTACTTAGTGGCGAACGGGTGAGT
>SVLM01000007.1 GCA_015067945.1 Oscillospiraceae bacterium | reverse complement strand
TGGGCAGTAAGGCAACCATATTGGTGTATCTTCGTTTGCTCATAATTAATCCCCCCTGGTGTAGTTATTATCCTACATCAGGGGGGATTTTGTCTATTGTCCGTTTTTACTGGTTCTGTTCAATTTTGCATCTGCCGGGGGTTTGTAATGCAATTGTAGGGGCGGCCATTGGCCGTCCGTGGACGAGCAACTGCTCGTCCCTATATTTTTATTTACTCTTCTTCCTTAGAAATATGCTCATCAAAGAGGGAAGTGGAGGAGGCCTCGCCTACTTCACGGCCTTCCATGCAGGCGGCAAACTGATCGCCGGTCATGGTTTCGTGCTCGACCAGGTAATCGGCAACCTGCATCAGCTTGGCTTCGTTTGCCCTGAGGATGTCGGCACAGTGCTGATAGGCCTTGTCGATCAGCAGCTTGACCTCCTGATCAATGGTGCCGGCCACCTGCTCGGAGTAGCTCTTGGTGGTCTGGTAATCCCGACCGATGAACACCTCACCACCGCCCAAATAGGAAACAGTACCCAGGTTTTTGTTCATACCGTAGCGGGCAACCATATCCCGTGCCAGCTTGGAGGCCCGGTCGATGTCGTTGGATGCTCCGGTGGAAATGTCGCCCAGGAACAGCTCCTCAGCCACACGGCCGCCCAGCAGGGATACGATTTGCTCGTACATTTCGTTCCGGGTCAGGTGGGCAGAATCTTCCTTAGGCATGCTCCAGGTCAAGCCCAGTGCCTGACCCCGGGGTACCACAGAAATCTGCTTCACCGGGTCGTGAGTGGGCAGGTTGTACATAGCCACTGCGTGGCCGGCCTCGTGAATGGCGGTGATCCGCAGATCCTTGGCGAGCCGGACGCGGCTGCGTTTTTCGGGACCTGCCAGGATCTTCATCATGGCCTCGTTCAGGTCCTCCATGTTGATCACCGGACGGTTGTCCCGGGCGGCCAGAATGGCGGCCTCGTTCAAAAGGTTACTTAAATCCGCACCGGTAAAGCCGGAGGTGGACAGAGCAACGACCTTCAAATCCACGGAGCTATCCAGCCGCTTGTTCCGGGCGTGTACTTTCAGAATTTCTTCACGACCCTTGGCATCGGGAACGCCAACATAGATCTGGCGGTCAAAACGGCCGGGCCGGAGCAGGGCGGGATCCAGAATGTCGGGACGGTTGGTGGCTGCCAGAACGATCACGCCCTCAGTGCGGGCAAAACCGTCCATTTCCACCAGCAGCTGATTCAGGGTCTGCTCTTTTTCGTCGTGGCCGCCGCCCAAGCCGGAGCCACGCTTACGGCCTACTGCGTCAATCTCGTCGATGAAGATGATAGCAGGAGCCAGCTTCTTGGCCTGCTCAAACAGATCACGGACACGGCTGGCACCAACGCCAACATACAGCTCCACAAAGTCAGAGCCGGAGATGGACAGGAATTGAACACCGGCCTCACCGGCTACGGCTCTGGCAAGCAGGGTCTTACCGGTACCGGGAGGGCCTACCAGCAGCAGGCCGTGGGGGATCCGGGCACCGATCTTGGTGAACTTCTCGGGATCCCGGAGGAAGTCAACCACTTCCTGCAGTTCCCGTTTTTCTTCGTCTGCACCGGCTACGTCGTTAAAGGTGACCTTCTTATCGCCGGGTACGCCCAGGGTCGTGCGAGCCTTGCCAAAATTGTTGGCAGGACCGCCGCCACTGGCAGCCTGAGCACGGCTCATCAGCAGGAACCAAAGGATCAGCAAAACCAGTCCGACAATCAGCAGGGGCAGCACAAAATCAAAGGCAGACCAACCCTGCTGAGGGACAAAATGGTAGGATTCCAGTCGGCCGGTGGCAGTCTGGATATCCAAAATATCCTGTACCTGAGCACGGAAGCTGGCCGCATCTGCCAAGTCGCAGATCAGCTCCGACTTGCCGTCGTAGGGTGTGTGCAGAGACAGTGCGATTTTATCGCCTTCCACTACAAAACTCTTCACCTGGCCGTCTGCCAAAAGCTTGACCACGGTGGAATAAGGCACATCATCTGTGCCGTTTCCGAAAATTCCGAATATCAGCGAAAAGACCAGTGCAAGGATCGCGATATACAGAATTATGGAAAAAGGACGTCTTTTCTTCAAATCAGGTTCTCCTTTAATCTGTGTAAACTTCCGGTTTCAGGATGCCGATATAGGGCAGATTCCGGTAATATTCGTTGTAATCCAGACCGTAGCCCACCACAAATGCGTTGGGCACTTCAAATCCCACATAGTCCGCTTGCAGGGTAATGCCGTGTTTGCGGCGGGAAGGCTTGTCCAGCAGGGTGCAAATCTTCAGGGAGGCAGGGTTCTTCTTCAACAGATGCTCCCGGACAAAGGTCAGGGAATTGCCGGTGTCATAAATGTCCTCAAGGATCAGCACGTGGCGGCCTTCAATGTCGGCAGAGATGTCACTGCGTACCACCATGTTGCCGGTGGAAGTTGTGCCGGCATAGGAGGAAATCCACATAAAATCCATTTGGCAGGGTACCTTGATCTGCTTGATCATGTCGGAGAAGAAGATCACAACGCCCTTCATAACGCCGATGATCACGGGATTTTTCCCTGCGTATTCTTCCGTCAGAATTTGACCCAGTTCCTTTATGCGGTTTTGAATATCCTCCTCGGACAGTAAAATGCTTTCGATATCTTTATCCATAACAAGCCTTTCTATATGGTGTGTTCCAGAGTTTCAAAACGGACGGTTGCGGCGGGCAGGGTGTCGGCGGCCCGGTCCAGATGGACGCCGATGCCGACCACGCCAAGGATGCCTCTGCTGTCGCAGAGAATGGGGATTTGCTGCCGGGCTGCAGCAGGGATCTTACGGTCGATGAATAGCTTCTTCAGGGATTTTGTACCGCCGGGGAGGCGGATGTTATCGCCGCTTTGCCGACTGCGTAGGAACAATTGTCCCTCCGGGCAGACAGTAAAGGTATCGGCGGTATTGATGATTTCGGTTGCGGGGGAGACGGTAATTCGCAGACGGTATTCGGGCAACTCCACCGTGCCGCTTTCCGGCAGGGAAATGGGCTGCAGTGCAACGCTTTCGGGGGCCGGCACCAGCCGGTCATAATTGCGGCAGATGGTTACATTGCCGGGGAAATTGGCCCGGGCGGAGGGATTTGGAGAAAACACCAGACTTTCCGCCAAAGCAATGTGATTGGCTTCCGGTTCTCTTACGCCGCACTGCTGCAGGAATTGCTCCAGCATACGGCTGCGCAGGGCGGGGGAGAGACTTTGCAGCTGTGGCACTGTAGGCAGTTCGTCGAAACGGGAGAGCTCTGCCAAAGCGGTCTCATCCTGCCGCAGTCGCTGGGCGGTGGCGGATAGGTTTTCTGCCAGCCGGGGATTTTCCCGCAGGATCAGCGGCATAATATCATGTCGCAGGCGGTTACGCAGAAATTGGTCGCCGGCATTGGAACTGTCCTCCACATGGGGGATGTGATTTTCTTCCAAAAAGGTCAGCACCTGCTGCCGGGTGACATCCAGCATAGGGCGGATCACAATGCCGTTCACGGGGTTGATTCCACCCAACCCCTTCAGGCCGGTGCCACGGATCAGGTGCAGCAGTAACGTCTCGGCGTTGTCGTCGGCAGTGTGGGCAGTGGCGATTTTACCGGGCAGGCTGCGTAAAAATGCATACCTGGCTTCCCGGGCGGCAGCCTCCAAACCCTTCTTGCCGGGGGTGACTTGCCCCTGACCTACCGCCAGCGGAATATCCCAGCGGTCACAGAACTCCCGGACGAAGGCCTCATCCCGGTCAGATTCTGCACCCCGAAGGTGATGGTTAAAATGGGCCGCAGCCAATTTTATACCCATTTTCTCCCGGAGCAGGTACATACCCCACAGCAGGGCCATGGAGTCCGCTCCGCCGGATACGGCCACATATACCGTGTCCCCGGGCTGCACCATATCATAGCGACGAAGCTGGGACAGCAGATCAGTCAGCATGCTTCCACTCCCGGTCGGTAAAGAGCTGGTATTGGCCAAACCATTGCATTTTTACTGTGCCGGTCTCGCCATGGCGGTTTTTGGCTACGATGCATTCGGAAATGCCCTTTTCTTCGGAATTTTCGTGGTAATAGTCATCCCGGTACAGGAACATAACCGAGTCTGCGTCCTGCTCGATAGCACCGGATTCCCGGAGGTCGGACAGAACGGGCCGCTTGTCGGTGCGGCTTTCCACAGCACGGGAAAGCTGGCTCAGGCAGACCACGGGAACATTCAGTTCCTTGGCCATGACCTTCAGGCTTCTGGAAATGTCGCTGACCACATTGACGCGGTTGTCACTATTCTTGCCGTAGCCGGAGCCCTGCATCAGCTGCAGGTAGTCGATGACCACCAATGCCAGATCGTCACCCAGACGGCGGCACTTTGCGTTGATATCCGCTACGGTAACGGTGGGATTGTCGTCAATACGGATATCCACCTGACTCAAAGCGGCAGAAGCCATGCACAGCTTGGTCCACTCTTCCTCGCTAAGCTTACCGGTGGCCAGCTTTTGCAGCTCGATGAAGCTTTCGCTGGCCAGCAAACGCATGGCAAGCTGCTCCCGGGACATTTCCAGATTAAAAATGGCCACGGTTTTCTTATACTTTTTGGCGACATTCAACGCAAGGTTCAGGGCAAATGCGGATTTGCCCATAGCCGGACGGGCGGCAACCAGCAGCAGGTCAGACTTGTTCAGGCCGTTGATCTTGTGATCCAGATCCCGCAGACCGGAGGATAGACCGGGAATTGCAGAGTCAGACTGACTCAGCTCGGTCAGTCGGTCAAAAACCTTATGCAAAACGGTGCCGATATGCTCTAAAGAATCCTCCCGCTCGCCTTTACGCAGGGCGTAGATCTTCTTCTCGGCCAGCTCCAGCATTTCTGCCGGGGAACCGGTTTCGGAGGATACCAGCTCCACGATCTCCGTACCGGCCTTTTTCAGGCCCCGGAGCATGGCTTTTTCCCGGACAATATTGGCATACCGCACCACATTGGCGGCGGTAGGGGTGATCTCCATCAGCTGGAGAATGTAATCCCGGGATTTGTCGTTGTAGAAACCCAGCTCTTTCATCTTATCCAGTACGGTGACCGGGTCGATGACCTGGGAATAGTTAAACATGGTGTAGATGGTCTGATAGATCTCCCGATTCTGCTGCAGATAGAAATCATCTGCACGAACAATGCCAATGACATCCGCGACGCACTGGCTGTCGATCAGAATCGAACCCAGAACAGACTGCTCTGCCTCCAGTGAATGAGGTGGTTGACTGTTCAGCAATTCTTCATCCATGGGGGGCCTCCTCTCTCTTTTTCTGTATATGGAGTGCTCAGGCTTCCTCGATCTTCACAGTCAGAGGTGCGGTGATCTCATAGCCCAGCTTGCAGTTGACGGTGTAGGTGCCGACAGACTTGATGGGATCGGAAATGACGATTTTCCGCTTGTCCAGCGTGATACCGGACTTTGCCTTCAGTGCGTCGGCGATTTCCTGGTTGGTAACAGAGCCAAAAAGACGGCCTGCACCGCCACCCTTGGCGGTGACCACCAGGGTCATCTCCCGCAGCTGCTTGCTCAGAGCCAGAGCTTCGGCTTTTTCCTTGGCGATGCGTTCCTGAGTGGCCTTATCGTTCATACGCATGGTGTTGATGGCGTCGGCGGTAGCCTCAATGGCCAGTTTTTTGGGCAGCATGAAGTTTCTGGCGTAGCCGTCGGAAACCTCGATCATCTGACCTTTCTTGCCTTTGCCTTTTACATCCTGCAGCAAAATAACTTTCATGGTTAGATCTCCTTATTCTTCATAGAATTGGTCAATGGATGCCACCAGCTTATCCAGCACATCCTTGACGGTGGTATTGCGGATCTGAGCACCGGCTGTAGCGGTATTGCCGCCGCCGCCTAAGGGCTCAAGAATCATTTGTACATTGGTCTGACCGATGGAACGGGCGGACACGAACACCTGATCCTCATCGGGGTACAGCACGAAGGAAGCGGAAATGCCGGAAATGTTCAGCAGCTCATCTGCAGCCTGTGCTGCCAGGGTACGGGAGGTGGTGCTGTTGAGTGCCGCGATGGCAATGTCCTGACGGTACAGCCGTGCGGCCTTGATGATCTGATATTTGGCCATGGTGTCCTGGAAGTCGGACTGCAGCAGCTTCTTGACTTCCACAGTCTCCGCACCCCACTGACGCAGGACGGCGGCGGCCTCAAAGGTTCGTTCGCCGGTGCGGACATTAAAGTTCTTGGTGTCCAGAAACAGACCTGCCAGCAGGCTCTTGGCCTCAATGGGCATAACGTCGGTTTTTTCCACAGAATACTGCAGCAGTTCGGTAACCAGCTCTGCAGCGGAGGAAGCATAGGGTTCGTGCAGGTTTACTACCACAGGGTTGATATAATCCGCGGCTCTGCGGTGGTGATCCACCACACAGACCTTGGAAATGGACTCCAGAAGAGCTTTGCTCTCCACTTGGTCGGGGCGGTTGGTGTCCACGACCACCAGTGTGCTATGGTTATCTGCCAGGAACAGAGCATCCTGAGCGGAAATGAACACATCCCGGTATTCCGGAACCTGACGGATCTCCTCGATCAGCCGTTCGGCGGAATTGTTCTCCAGATCCAGCACGATGTGTGCCTGCTTGCCTTTCTTACGGCACATACAGCTGATGCCCATGGCGGCACCAACAGCGTCCATGTCGGCATTCTTGTGACCCATGATGAACACCTGACTGCTGTGGCTGATGAGCTCCATGAGGGAATTGGCGGTTACACGGGAGCGAACCTTGCTTCTGTGGTCGGCTTCCTTGGCGATGCCGCCGTAGAAGGTGAAATTGAACCGATCCTTGATAACGGCCTGGTCACCGCCGCGGCTTAAGGCCATTTCGATGGACAAAGCAGCGAAATTATAGCTTTCGTCGAAATTACTGCCGTCAACACCGATGCCGATGGAGATGGAGGCGGCAAGACCGGAGGGACTGGTAACCTCATGGATATCCTCCAGCAGGGTGAACTTGTTGTCGATTGCCTGCTGCAGATCCTTCTTTTCAAACACAAACAGGAACCGGTTGCGTTCCATTTTACGCAGCAGACCGTGGCAAGGCTCACACCACTTGGTGATCACATCGTTGATCTGGGCGTTCAGGTTGGAGATGGCACTTTCGGAAAGGTTCTTAATCAGCTCCTCATAATTGTCGATGAGGATGATGGAAACCACAGGACGGGAGCGGATGTATTCGTCCCGAACCTGATACAGCTCGGTCAGGTCGCTGAAGTACAACATGGCCAGCACGGTCTGCTCCGGGTCGTCTGCCCGGGTGGTGGTGCCATAGATCCGGTAGCGACGATCACCGATGGTCATATCGTAGGGGTATTCGTGTTTGCCGGAGGCCAGCCACTCGGTGGACAGACCGGGCAGAATTCCGTGCAGGGGCTGCTCCAGATACTTGGACTGGTAACCGGTGATTTGGCTGAATCGGTCATTGGCCCAGATCAGACTGTTGTCGCCAAGACGGATTAAGGCCATGGGGAAGGGGGTGTCTGTACCGCTGACGGATTCGTAGGAATTAAAGGCGGATTTGACAAACTGCTGAATGGTGCGACGCCGCTTTATCCGGCAATAAATGTAAAAGGTGATCACCAACAGCATGACGGCACCTTCTGCCGCGGCCAGCACATACTGCCCCAGCAGAGCCGCCGCCGCCACAAAAGCGGCCATGAAGACAAAATAGAGCCAAAGTCCGGGCCAGAACAGTCTTCCCAGCTTTTTATTCATATGAACGCCTCCTTAAAAAGGGTATAGAGCCGATAGTACTTTCATCTTACCCGATATTATAGCAAATGAAAAGCAAAGGTGCAACAGATTTTCACAATAATTAATAAGAAATTATTACGCTGTCCGCACCATGATCTTGGCTCTCCCTGTGGGAGAGGCGTGAGTCAGCCTGCCTAATTCCAATTTGCGGGATCTGTCAAAGCCCGACGAAAAATAATTGTGTACATTTGCAAAAAATGTGCTATAATACTTGTACAATGTGCCGGGATGGGCTGACCCCGGCCATATTTTGGAGGGCACTGCGGCTGGTGCTTTCCCCACAAACATAATCAAGCAGGCGTTTTCTGACCGGGATGGCGATTCAGGGCTTTTTCCGGGATGAGGCGGGTGCCTGCTTTTGCACGGCTAATTTGAAAGGAGTATTGATTTTACTTTGGCTGAGAAATTGAAAATTATCCCCCTGGGTGGTTTGGATGAGATCGGCAAAAACATTACCGTTCTGGAATACGGAAAAGATATGATCGTGGTGGACTGCGGCGTTGGTTTTCCGGATGAAGAAATGTACGGCGTGGATCTGGTGATTCCGGATTTTTCTTATCTGGTGGCAAATCAGAAGAAGCTGCGGGGTATGTTCATTACCCACGGTCACGAAGACCATATCGGCTCTATTCCGTACTGCATGCAGCAGGTGAGTTGTCCCATTCACGGCACCGCCATGACCAATGGCTTGATCAAGCTGAAGCTGGAGGAGCATCGGCTGGCGGATACCGTCAAGCTGATTACCCATAAGCCCGGTGACAGTGTCAAAGCCGGTTGCTTTACGGTGGAGTTTATCCATGTGAACCATTCCATTGCCGATGCGGTGGCCTTCGCCATCCATACCCCGGTGGGTACTGTGGTCATGACCGGCGACTTCAAGATCGATCCCACCGCTCAGGGCGGCATGACCGACCTGGCCCGACTGGGTGAATTGGGCAATAAGGGTGTACTGGCTCTGCTGTGCGATTCTACCAATGTGGAGCGTGCAGGCTATACCCCCAGCGAAAATGTGGTGGCAGAGAGTCTGGACCGGCAGTTTAAAAACTGTGATCAGCGGATCATCGTGACCACTTTTGCGTCCAATATGCACCGCATTCAGGCCGTGCTTGCCACGGCACAGCGTTACGGCAGAAAGGTGGCTGTTACCGGACGGAGCATGGAAAATATGCTGAAGGTGGCTCAGGAGCTGGGCTATCTGAAGGTCAAGCCCGGCACCATTGTGGACCTGGGTGCTATCAAGAGTCTGCCGAAAAACAAGGTAGTCATCGTTTCCACCGGAAGTCAGGGCGAAAATATGTCCGCCCTGTACCGTATGGCATTTTCTACCCACAAGCAGGTGGATATTACCGCCGGTGACCGGATCATCATTTCTGCATCTGCCATCCCCGGCAATGAAAAGGCGGTCTCCAAAATCATCAATGAACTGTACCGTAAGGGTGCGGATGTGGTCTACGAGAAGAGCGAGGGCCTCCATGTCTCCGGCCACGCCTGCCAGGAGGAGCTGAAGATCGTTCACGCTCTGTGCAAACCCAAATTTTTCATTCCCGTCCATGGCGAGCAGCGGATGCTGCAGATCCACGGCAAGCTGTCCCAGCAGATGGGCGTCAAGGCAAACCATGTGTGCATCGGTGAAATCGGCACTGTCTTTGAGCTGACCGGCAAGACCTGCAAGGTGGCCGGCACTGTGCCTGCCGGCAAGGTCTATGTGGACGGCACCGGCGTAGGCGATGTGGGCAGTGTGGTACTCAGAGATCGCAAGCATCTGGCTCAGGATGGTATGATTGTAGTCTGCGTGAACCTGAGCAGTCAGGACGGCAGCGTGATCTCCGGACCGGATATCATCACCCGGGGATTTATCTATGTGAAGGAGTCCGAGGAGCTGATGGAGGAGCTGCGTGAAGTGGCTTTGGAGGCCATCGAACGCTGCAGCCGCCGTCGCAGCCGGGATTGGACGACTATTAAGGCTGCTATTAAAAATGATCTGTCCGGGTATCTGTATAAGATGACCAAGCGGAATCCGATGATCCTGCCCGTCATTATGGAAATCTGAATCAAAAGCCGCCCTTGCAAAAGGGCGGCTTTTGTGATTTAATGAGGATAAATGTAGGGGCGACCATTGGTCGTCCGCTGGTTTAATACTATGTCGGATGGGCAATGTGCCTCAATCGGTTCCTACAAGACGACCGGGCTGACAAAAAAGGAGAAGGCTTTGCGGACGAGCATTGCTCGCCCCTACAAGTCCTTACGATAGGAGCACACTATGCAATACTATTTCGCACCCATGGAGGGGCTGACAGACAGCATCTACCGCCGGCTGCATCATAAATATTTCCCCGGTGTTGACCGGTACTATATGCCCTTTATTTCACCCACGGTCCATAGAACACTGACCAACCGGGAGGAGCGGGAGCTGCCCTTTGCGGATACGGAAGGATTTACTGCCGTTCCCCAGCTGCTGACCAAGGTTCCGGAGGATTTTCTCTGGGCGGCTCAGGTGATCCGGGATCGGGGGTATGAGGAGGTCAATCTGAATTTGGGCTGTCCTTCCGGCACGGTAACGGCAAAAGGGAAGGGAAGCGGTATGCTGGCAGATCCGGATAGTCTGGATCGCTTTCTGGACAGCATCTTCGCCGCCGCACCACTGCCAATTTCTGTAAAAACCCGGCTGGGCGTGACAGACAGCGGAGAATTTCCGGCTTTGCTGGAAATCTATAACCGCTATCCGATCAAAGAGCTGACGATCCATCCCCGGGTACGCAAGCAGTTTTACACCGGCGGCGTGGATATGGAGCAATTCCGCTACGCGGTGGCAAACAGCAAAAATCCCCTGTGCTACAACGGTGATGTGCTGAGGATGGCGGATGCGGAGAAGATTCAAGCGGAATTTCCCCAGGTGCAGGCAATCATGATCGGCCGGGGGTTGATTGGCGACCCGGGTATGCTCAGCCCCGGTGGCACGGATATCGGGAAATTGGAAAACTTCTGCGATGAACTGCTGGAGGCCTATTTGGTGGCCTTTGGCGGCAGCCGCAATGCCATGTTCCGGTTGAAAGAAAATTGGGGATTTCTCATAGGTTACTTCGAAAATCATGAAAAATTGTGGAAAAAGCTGCGAAAAACCACGGATTTGGCGGAGTACCGAAGCATCACAAAAGAAATATTTCACACACTGAAATGAACGTAAAAAAGAACCGCCATTGGCGGTTCTTTTTGCTTAGTCAAACAGCTGGTCGGGGAAGTAGGCATTGGTCACGGCATGGTGGCCGCTGTGGTCGGTAACGGTCAGCCGCACATAGCCGTCCCCAGGGGCGATGTCGAATACGGCCTCGGTGAGCACTTGGCCGGGGTCTGCCCGGAAGGATTTATCCCGACGGGGCATCTGCTTGTGGCAGGATATCTGATAAGCATCGGAGCAGGTGATGTGAAGCTTTCCGTCCTCTACCCACAGCTCGTGGATCAGCGGACCGGTGGATGCGTAAAAGTGGCCTTGCTCCAAGGCGGAAGTGATAGCCCGGTACGCCAATTTGTCGGCTTTGATCATGGTGAAGCCACCGCAGGTATGGGCAAGCTTGTGGTTATCGTCACCGGCTACCGCATAGATCCGGCGGCCATCGCTGAGCAGGTCGTCGTAGACCCGGGGGTTGTAATCTTCGTAGCCACTGGCCAAACAGCCGTAGTTGATGATCTCCAGGGCGTGCATACCGTGGTAGTTCATGTACTGGGGATAGCGTTCCCGGGACCAGGTGGGGTGGTTGTAGGTGACAAAAAAGCCTTGCTTTCGGGCGGTTTCCATCATTTCAGTCAGACATTCGCCGGTGTAAACCCGCTCGTAGTCCGGAAGGCTTTCGTCGAAACACACTTTGCTCCGATGGGCTTCTGCGTTGCCGCCCATGTACTTGCTGCGGTGATAGCAGGGCTGGATCAAGTTGTCCTCTTCCAAAGCAATCAGGTTAAAGTGGCAGGTTTTGCCGTTGGCACGGTTCGGGCCCTCGATTTCGTCCACATTCAACTCCACGCCGTACAGCGGGAGGAAGTTTTCTTCCTTCAACTCCGGGTGTGGAATCAAAACATGATGGTCGGTATAAGCCACGATGCTATATCCGTTGGCCATATAGTGTTCCTTGACCTCCTGGGGGGTCATTCTGCCATCGGAAACGGTGGTGTGGCAATGCATATTCGCTTTGTAAAAACTGCCGGATTGGGGAAGCAGATAACGTCGCATAGGAAGCACTCCTTCATAGCTGTTCTTATTTGTCATTATAATCGGAAAAAGCTGGGAATGCAAGACAGCCGCAGGAAAATAGTAGAATTGTGCTGTGTAGAAAAATTGTGGAATCATGCAAAAATGTACCGACTTTCTTTTTGGAACGATTGACAATTTAGTTCGTTGAGAGTATAATATTCGCGGAAAATCATAAAGGCGGACTGCCGCCTTTGAAAAGAAAGGAAAATTGCCATGATTTACAGTAGCGAAGTGCAACATATGTGCTCCGTGGCCAAGGGTGCTTATCACGGCCCCGCTCCCATTCCCGAAGAGGGCAAGTGGGTTCAGGTCAAGGAAATTAAGGATGTCAGCGGTTTCACCCACGGCATCGGCTGGTGTGCCCCTCAGCAGGGTTGCTGCAAGCTGACCCTGAACGTGAAGGAGGGCATCATTGAAGAGGCTCTGGTAGAGACTCTGGGCTGCTCCGGCATGACCCACTCTGCCGCTATGGCTTCCGAGATCCTGATCGGTAAGACTCTTCTGGAGGCTCTGAACACCGATCTGGTCTGTGACGCCATCAACACCGCCATGCGTGAGCTGTTCCTGCAGATCGTTTACGGTCGCAGCCAGTCCGCATTCTCCGAGGACGGCCTGGCCGTGGGTGCTTCTCTGGAAGACCTGGGCAAGGGTCTTCGCAGCCAGGTTGGCACCATGTTTGCCACCAAGGTCAAGGGCCCCCGTTACCTGGAGATGGCTGAGGGTTACGTTACCCGCTGTGCTCTGGACGAGGACAACCTGATCATCGGTTACGAGTTCATCAATCTGGGTAAGATGATGGACTTCATCAAGAAGGGCGACGATGCCGCCACCGCTCTGGAGAAGGCCAAGGGTTCCTACGGCCGCTTCGCCGGTGCTGCCAAGTACATCGATCCCCGCCACGAATAAGAGGAGGACACGAAAATGGCTTTGTTTGAAGGTTACGAGAGAAAAATCGACAAAATCAACGGTGTCCTGGCACAGTACGGCCTGAACTCCGTGGAAGAATGCCGCGAGATCTGCGTGGCTAAGGGCTTTGATCCCTATGAGATCGTTAAGGGCATTCAGCCCATCGCTTTTGAGGACGTCGCCTGGGCTTACTGCGTTGGTGCTGCCATTGCTCTGAAGAAGGGCGTTAAGAACGCTGCTGAGGCTGCTGAGGCCATCGGCATCGGCCTGCAGGCATTCTGCATCCCCGGTTCCGTCGCTGAGGACCGCAAGGTCGGTCTGGGCCACGGCAACCTGGGTGCTATGCTGCTGCGGGACGAGACCAAGTGCTTCGCATTCCTGGCAGGCCACGAGTCCTTCGCTGCTGCTGAAGGCGCGATCGGCATCGCTCGCTCTGCCAACAAGGCTCGTAAGGAGCCCCTGCGGGTTATCCTGAACGGCTTGGGCAAGGACGCTGCTCAGATCATCAGCCGCATCAACGGCTTCACCTATGTGCAGACTCAGTTCGACTACTACACCGGCGAGCTGAAGATCGTCAAGAAGATTCCTTACTCCACCGGCGAGCGTGCTGCCGTTAACTGCTACGGCTGTGACGATGTCCGCGAGGGCGTTGCCGTCATGCACCACGAGGGCGTGGATGTTTCCATCACCGGTAACTCCACCAACCCCACTCGCTTCCAGCACCCCGTTGCCGGTACCTACAAGAAGGAGTGCATCGAGCAGGGCAAGAAGTACTTCTCCGTCGCTTCCGGCGGCGGCACCGGCCGTACTCTGCACCCCGACAACATGGCTGCCGGCCCCGCTTCCTACGGCCTGACCGACACCATGGGCCGTATGCACGGCGACGCACAGTTTGCCGGTTCTTCCTCCGTCCCTGCCCACGTGGAAATGATGGGCTTCCTGGGCGCAGGCAACAACCCCATGGTCGGCATGACCGTTTCCGTGGCTGTTGCTGTGGAAGAGAGCCTGAAGTAATTTCCTTAGAATCAACAGACCTCTGAGTCGAAAACTCAGAGGTCTGTTTTTATGCTGCACAAAAATGGCGGGGTTCTACCCATCTGTCGTTGAGTCAGCCATGTTAGCAAGAGCAAATAGTATCATTTGATTAATAAGCTCGTTTCTACTGATGCCA
Organism: Oscillospiraceae bacterium; assembly: GCA_015067945.1. Classification (GTDB taxonomy): domain Bacteria; phylum Bacillota; class Clostridia; order Oscillospirales; family Oscillospiraceae; genus Faecousia. The sequence goes on along the minus strand of SVLM01000007.1, from coordinate 69,668 downwards.
ATGGCAGATGCCTTCTCGTCAAGTATTTGGAGCGTATCCATGGAAATACGCATGGAGATAACCTCTTTTTCAGGTTTTCGTGCGATAAATTTTCCCAAATTGATCACCGTCCCTCTTGACATATTATATTTCATAATGATAATATATAATATATTACAAAAACGATATTTAAAACCGAATACAAACGGAGGAGACTGATATGGATAAAGACATACTTCGAAGATACTTAGAGGAGGTGCGGTTACTCGAGCTAGATCTGTATATGCTTAATCGAACTTTATCGGTATTGCAAAGCGAAGAGAAAAGCATTCCTACAAAACGCGTGATTAATCCGCCTGTGCGAGCTGTAGTTCAACAACCGCAATTAGCGGACGATGACAATGGTGGTAAGCCTAAGGGGGCACTTATTGGTGCAGGTGTAGGTTTGTTCTTCGGTCCTGTGGGCCTTGCAGCAGGCTATGCAGCCGGAAAAATACGCGACAATAAGATTAAGAGAGAAGCACAGGAGGCACAGGCCGAGTACGAAAGACAAGTGCGTGAAGCGGAAAGAAAATACGCCGATGATCTGGCACAGTACGAGAAGGCACTTAGGTTAGAAGATATGCGTGTTGCCCGAGAGAGCGAAGAGATTATGCGTTTCAACAGCAGTCTGCGGTATCAGATGTCTTCTGTCAATGCAATTATCTCACAAACAAGGGCTGCGTTAGACAATCTTTATGCAGTAAATATTATCTATATCAAATACCGCTCTTTGATACCTATATCGCGGTTCTGTGAATATTTGGATTCGGGGCGGAGAACGGAATTAGAAGGCACCAATGGAATGTATGATTTATACGAAGCGGAACTTATGGGCAATCAAATCGTAGGTGGATTACATATTGTAAATGAGAATCTTGATAAGATGAATCTACAAATTGGAGCACTTTCCAATCAATTGGCATACCATCTATCTAGTATACAGCAGAATCAGGTGCTTTTGTACGAAGAAGTAGCCAAAAGCAATAGTGTTGCCCGGGATATTGCCTCAGAGTTGAAGACCATGGCAGGTCAACAAGATCGCTATATGTCGTCAATACAAGAGTCGGCAAAGCTTACGGCTGCAAACGCAGCAATTACCGCAAGAGCTAACCAGTCGATGGCTAATTGGGCAGAGTATGACCGTGCCAGAAGAGACAATATGCCGACGGCATAATACCCTTAGTATTTATGTTTAGGAGGAAATATGAAAAAAGCCGCGTATATATATTTGGTGTTTTCATTGTGTCTCATTTTGATTTCATGTGCAGCAGGAAAAACTGAGACAGAATTCTCTCCAAATTCTGAGATTAAGGATTATGTATATGTAGATGTTGTTTCTATTGTTCCTGAAATGGGAAGAGCACATGGCTATCAAACAGATAATGACATTATTTGCCAATGTGAAACTACCTCCGGGACAACGGTTTGGATTGCGATAGATTCAAGTGAATATTTCCAACTGGATCCTGATGTTGAGCCTGGTTTGTTTTATGTGCCGGTATATTATCCAGAGGGCCTACGAATTCATGGCAGAGTAGTATCAGCCGAGCATGTGAAAACAAATGTTGCTTTAAAAAAAGATGAGCTAATTATTAATTATCTGTCTGTGGATGCAAGGAGGACAGATCCAGTTAAAGAGAGCAGCGAAGATGCTTATAGCGAGGAGGTAAAAACACTAAGTCCAGTTTATGTAGACATTGTATCTATCGTCCCCAAAGCTACAATTACAATTAGTGTTATTCCCAGCTATCCTGATTATGTTCTGTGTGCCTGTGAAACAAAAAACGGGGATATTGTACAGGCATATATGACGGTGAATCAATATAAACAGTTTGATCCCGATGCAAAGTTCTATGATCCTAAGGGCGGATTCAGTTTTGTAAATGAAGTCTCTTTTCCAGATGGCTTACGTATTCATGGGATGGCTGTCGCAGCTGAAGAAATTAGTTCTTCGCTTTTGAAATTTGCCCCAAATATGGTAATCGTTTTTCATTCTATGGAAGAGAACCAAAAGTAAGATTATTCTAGCCCAAAACTGCCCTCCGGCATAAAGCCGGAGGGCAGTTCTATTCAAATAGGCAAGTACCGGATCAGTAGCAGACCGGCAATCAGACTGGCAGCGTTTGCCACAAAAGCGTACAGCAGACACTGCCATTTCATCTTTTCCTTGGTGGCCAGTGGGAACGTAATGGCTTCGGCGATGAAGATCACAAATTCCGCAAGGTATAACCCAATAAGCCAGTATCCGGTGCTGAATGCGGAACTGTTTATAATGCCATTGAGCCATCCTTGCGTTACCAGATTTACGGCAAAGAATACGATCCAGCTTCGCTTGCTTCGGAAGCCGAAGGCAAAGAAGATCAGTCCCTCGGTCAGTAGTGTCAGGGTGACACGCACTGCCGTCAGTAATGGCTGCCGCCACCAACGCTGACCGACGGTGAGCGTTTGCGTTTCAAAATCCAGTGTCAGCAAATTGTTATATCCGCTATGCACACCGTCCGGCAATGGACAAGTAAAGCTTTTTTCGCTGCTTTCCACCCGGATAACAGCACCGTCCAGCGTACCGGGTGCGAAATAATAGTACAGACGAAAATAGACTTCCCAGCTCTTCTGTGCTTGTTGGATACGGACCGCATACTCCGGTTCCTCAACCAGCTCCAAAGTCAATGAGATATCATCCGGGGCATTCTCTACGATGATCGTCATACCCGGTGGTTCTGCAGAGTTGGCACTGGCAGATATGGGTAGAGTAAAGATTAAAAGCAAAGCTAAAATGAAAGCAGACAGTTTTTTATGCATATGCTTACCCCCTGAATTTGGTAAAGTCAGTATAATATACATTGTTAGGGCTGTCAAGGTAACCGAAATGGCTTATAGGAATCGCTTGGTTACATCGAGGAGCCTTTGCGGATCTGAGTGGGGGTCAGGCCCGTATGCTGCTTGAGTATTTTTCGGAAATAGGACGAGGAGCTGAACCGCAGCATATCGCTGATCTGCTCGACGGAAAGATTTGTTTGCTCCAGCAGCTCTGTTGCCCGTTCCAGCAGCACGCGCTGCCGCATTTCGTTGGGCGTACAGTCTGCCGAACGTTTGAAAGCCATATACAGCCCGGATTCGCTGATGCCGCAGAATTTGGCCAGCTCACCCATGCTGATGTGAGGGTTCTCACGCAGCCGCTGCTCCGCTTTGATCAGCAAGGCTTCCCGGTTGTTTTGGGCGATGTAGGTCATCCCCGGCAGCAACCTGCTCAGCAGCTCATAAAACCGAAAAATTGCACCACTGCAGTATTCACCATTTTGGATCACCCTGTCAATTCGCTCCATATCTTCCGGCGTTGCCTGAATTTTCTGCAAGGGGTATACCCGTGCCTCTGCATTGGGGAAATAGTGAAAACCATAGGATGCAAATTCAATGGCCGGATCACCCTGCCAGTAGGACTGGTAGGGTAAATTTTTGGGAATGTAAAACACATCCCCCGGCTGCAGATCCAGTGTTTGGGATTTTGTGACGATCCTGCATCTTCCCTTACGCAGGCAGGCAACGAAATGATATTCCGCACCGCTTCGCATATCTGTGTGCCGATATTTTTCAAAGCGGTATACCCGGAATTTAAAGCTATTCGAGAATTGTGTATTATTCATGTCCAAATTCCTTTGAAAAGTAGAGAAATTTACCTGCTATTTAGAGAATACCATATTTTATCCCGGCAGTCAACCTGCTATAATGAAGATATACTAAAACGCTTGGGAGGCGTGATTTCATGTGCAGAAAATCCATTGTGTTCACCCGGGTGAACACTGCAGAGTTGATCGAGGAAGCCTTTGATATGCACCCCGCTCCCGGAAAGGTCATCGTGCAGACCGCATTTTCCACTGTCAGCAGCGGAACTGAGCGGGCAAATCTCACCGGCGACCCCAACGTCAGTCCGTCGAAGGTGCAAAAGGAGGTCGTTTTTCCCCGAAGAAGCGGCTATTCTACCTCTGGCATCGTACTTAGTGTGGGCGAAGGCGTGACCGCTGTCATGCCCGGGGATCGGGTGGCCATGCTCCACACCACACACAGCCAATATTTGGAAGTGGAAGAAAAGAACCTGTGTAAATTGGATGATGGCATCACCTTCCAGGAGGCAGCCATCTGGCATATCGCCACCTTCCCTCTGGCTGCCATTCGGAAGTGCCGTTTGGAAATCGGCGAAAGTGCCATTGTTATGGGCATGGGCATTCTGGGCATGATGGCGGTGAAGCTCCTGCGTGCTGCCGGTGCGGCACCGGTGATCGCGGTGGATCCCGTTCCCCAGAAGCGGGAGGAGGCATTGCTGCTGGGTGCGGACTATGCACTGGATCCCTTTGAACCTGAGTTTGCACAGAAGGTTAAGACCATTACCGGCGGCGGTGTTAATGTTGCCATTGAGGTCACCGGTAACGGCAAGGCCTTGGATACGGTACTGGATTGCATGGCAAAGTTTGGCCGGGTTGCCCTGCTGGGATGCACCCGGAATTCGGATTTTACCATCGATTACTACAGAAAAGTCCATGCCCCCGGCATTACCATGATCGGTGCCCACACCAACGCCCGTCCCCAGATGGAGTCTTATCCCGGCATGTGGACCACGATGGACGATATGAAGGCACTGCAGAAGCTGGTGCTGGCAGGCCGGCTGGATTTTACCTCTATGGTGGCGGAGGTGCATGCACCCAAAAATGCCCCGGAGGTCTATCACCGGCTGGCTACGGAAAAGACCTTCCCGCTGGTACAATTTGATTGGAGCAAGCTGGTATGAACAAGGTAAAAATTGCCCAAATCGGCATTGGTCACGATCACTGCGATATCTTTCAAACCCTGCAGGAGCTGCCGGAAATGTTTGAGGTGGCGGGATATCACATCCCTGAGACTGAACGGGGTCGTTTTGATCACTTCCTGCCATTCTTTGCCGGTGCGAAGGAGCTGTCGCTGGAGGAGATTCTGGGAGATCCCACCATTCAGGCAGTGGTGATCGAAACCGAGGAAGTGAACCTGGTCAAATATGCAACCCTTGCGGCTCAGGCGGGCAAGCATATCCATATGGACAAGCCCGGTGGCTTCCACCTGGCAGATTTTGAGGCACTGATCGAGCTGGTACGCAGTAAGGACTTGGTGCTTCACCTGGGCTATATGTACCGCTACAACCCCATTATCAGTAAGATCCTTGCCCGGGCCAAGGCAGGGGAGTTTGGTGAAATTTTTTCGGTCAACGCCCAGATGAATACCCATCTGAAGCCTGAAAAACGGCAGTGGATGGAAACTCTGCCCGGTGGCATGAGCTTTTATCTGACCTGCCACCTGATCGACCTGATCGTGCAGCTGCAGGGTATGCCGAAGAAGATTACCTCCTATACCCGATCCACGGGTGTGGAAGGCGTTACATCCAAGGACTTGAGTATGTTTGTTCTGGAGTATGAGGGCGGCGTGTCCGTTGCCAAGGCCTGCTGTACGGAATATGGCGGATTTAACCGCCGCCAGCTGGAGATCAGCGGCAGCAGGGGTACAGTAGAGATCAAGCCCCTGGAGATCCGGCCCCCGGAGGGCGGACAGTTTACGGATTGCTCCGAGTACATCCCCGGCCCCAGCGGCACCCAGATCACTTCCTACCGCAGCGAGAAATTTACCCGCTACGGCTGTATGATGGAAACCTTTGGTTATATGGTTAAGGGCGAAAAGGAAAATCCCTATACCTACGACTATGAGCTTGCTTTGTACAAGCTGGTATTGCAGTGCTGTGAAATGTGAAAAATTGACTGTCCATGGGATATGCTATGGCCGGTCGACGATGTTGGAGAGTATGGTGCTGTCCGGCGGTGATCCCAACACCGTACATTCTATCGGATTTCTACTTTACCTGATCGAAATAGGGGATAGAAAAATACTCATTGATGCCGGATGTGATGACCTGCCCGGATTTGTATTGGCAGACCATGTATCTCCCGCCACTGCACTTTGCAGCTACGGCATCCGGCCTGAGCAGATCACAGATGTGATCATAACCCACGCCCACCATGATCATATTCAGGGTGTTCACCATTTTCCGAATGCGGTGATCTACATTCAGGAAGAGGAGTACCGCAAGGATCACTCCTACATCCACCCGGAAACTGTCGTGGTTTCCTTTGCGGAGGAATGCATCGTTGCCGATTGCGTCAAGGTCTTAAAAATCGGCGGACACAGCGTGGGTTCCAGCATTGCACTGCTCAGCACACCGCAAGGGTGTCTGGTGTTTGGCGGCGATGAATGCTATTTGCCGGTTTGCATCCACCGGCACATTCCCACGGGGGTCAGCCACGATCCCCAAAAATCTCTGGAGTTCCTGGAGAAGTATGGAACTTCCCAGTATCAAATTCTGTTATCTCATGATCCCGGTATTCAAACCGGAATTCTATTTAAAACAAGAAAGGAATTGAGTGTATGAAAGCGATTCTCGTAAATGATGACCGTTCTTTGCGTTGGGACAATGTTCCCAATCCCATTTGTGGCAAGGAGGATTGCCTCGTTAAGATCGAGGCAGCCGCTTTGAACCGTGCTGACCTGATGCAGCGTGAAGGTGACTATCCGCCCCCTCCCGGTTGTCCGGAATGGATGGGTCTGGAAATCGCCGGTACCATTGTGGAAGTGGGCGAAGAAGCTGCTAAGAAGTCCAATTGGAAAATTGGCGACAAGGTCTGTGCTTTGCTCGGTGGCGGCGGTTACGCGGAGTTTGCCAATGTGAAGTACGATATGCTGATGCCCGTGCCTGAAAACTGCTCCATGGTGGAGGCTGCGGCAATTCCTGAGGCTTTTGCCACAGCTTATCTGAATCTGTTCATTGAGGGCAACATCAAGCCCGGCAACACACTGCTGATGAACGCAGGTGCCAGCGGCTTGGCAAGCGTGATCATTCCTATGGCTAAGGCCTTTGGCGTCCGGGTGATCACCACCGTTCTGACGGAGGAGATCGCCGCATCCATCACCCATCTGAATGCTGACAGAGTGGTGGTTACCACCAAGGAAGATATTTCCATGGTGCTGAAGGAAGAGCTGGAGAATGGTCACAGTGTGGATGTGGCCATTGACTGCCTGGGCGGTGAGATCATGGGCAAGTGCATCCACTATCTGACTCACGGTGCCCGCTGGATCATGATCGCGGCATTGGCCGGTCAGTTCACCCAGATCGATTTGAAGAACATTTATGTCCGTAATGTCCGCATCATCGGCAGCACCCTGCGTTCCCGTACGCCGGAGATGAAGGCTCAGATCCTGGCCAGCCTGGTTCGGGATGTGTGGCCCAAGGTTGCCACCGGTGAGGTCAAGCCCACCATTTATAAGGTCCTGCCCATACAGGAGGCAGAGGCCGCCCATGATATTCTGTACAAGGGCCAGAATGTGGGTAAGGTAGTTCTCACTGTCTGATTTTTATAGGATAAAAAAAGACCTCCGGCTTAACCTTAAGCCGGAGGTCTTGGTTTATATCTTTGCTTGTTGGCTTCGTTATTCCGCCAAAGGCTTGAAGGTGGTCTGGTCACCGAAATCGTTAACACCCATAAAGCTGGCGAGGGTCATGGGAATCTGAACATTTTCAATGGTCTTTCCGTGGAACAGCTCCCCGCCGACGCCGTAAGCGAATACGGGTACATCCACTCCGGTGTGCTCTTCGGAGGTATATACAAAGCTACCGTCCTGTTCGGTCAAGCCGCCGGTTTCGTGGTCAGCGGTGATGATGACCAAGGTGTTGGGGTGATAGAAGGCGTATTCCATCACCACGGCGATCACACGGTTGAACCGGATCATGGCATCATAGGCCTTGGCGATGTCGTTTGTGTGGCTGTGCTTATCGGTATGGGCCTCCTCGTACATCATGAAGAAACCGTCGGAATCCTCGCTCAAGGTGTTGAGAGTGTTGGTCACTTTTTTGCAGATATTCTTTACGCCATTGGTGTTGTAATAGTCATAGCCGCACTCAATGATGGTGCCGTATGTCTGCTTCAGCTGAGCTTGGCTGGGGATGATGTCGGAGGAAAGCTCTCTGTCGTCTGCGTGGGCGGAGAAGGCGGCAGGGGTTGCACCGGTATTGGCCTCGGTGGACATGACTGCGGTGGCCATGCCCAAAGAGCCTGCCAGCTCGGTAATGGACTGGACGGGGTTGTGATCTTTGTCCTGACCCACATAGTAATTGATGGTCTTGATGCCGCAGGCCAGGGCAGTACCGCCGGCGGCACTGTCGGTCACACCGGTCAAGGATCCGGTCCTGTGGAAGCCGGAGTAGGGCAGATAATAGCCGAAGAAGGTGTCTTCACCGTGGCCAAATTCCCGGTTGTTGGTCATGGCCTCAAACAGCAGGGTTTGGTTGGGGCCCATGCCGTCGCCGATCATGAGGATGTAGTTATCCGGGGATTCCACAATGGGTTCATGGGTGGTAACTTCCTTGGGAATCTCGGCATTGTGGTTGTTTTCGGGAATGTAGGTGTTCACAAAGTAATACGCCGCAGCGGCGATGACGAAATACTCGCCCTCCATTGCAATCTGGGTATCCTCTGCCAGAATGTTAAACTGAACACTGTCAGCCACCGGCTCTAAGCGGGAGGAGATGTCCCGGGAGGTGTCGCCCACCACGATCTCATAGGTGCCGGAGGTGGCATCGCTGTCCTTCAGCACAGCAAGATTCAGGCCGGTGCGGCTGGCAATTTCGGACTGGATGTACTGGGCTGCCCGCTCGTTGTAACCGTAGCTTTCGTCGGCATAAACGATAGAGAAGTCCCCGAGGGAAATGCCGTTCAGGGTGGAAGTGGAGGCGGGCTTGGAATCGGAGGGGGAACAGGCCGCAAAGGACATGAAAATCAGTGCGGCGATGATTAATAAGGAGAGTGCTTTACAAATTGACTTTTGGGCGTGCTTGCTCATGGGAGTGTCTCCTTTCTGTTATAAAAACCTATTTATATTTTACTATTTGGGTCTATTTTCGTCAATATAAAATGTACTGTTTTCCGGATGATGGGGTGTTTGGGCAGGGAATATGGGGAAAAAGGTTGTAAAATGGAAGAGACTATGCTAACATTAGAATAAATCTGATGGTTCTTTTGTGGCGGGAAGACCAAACAATCTCGGAGGGTATGCTTTGAAATCCTATATTTCGTTTAAATTCTCCCTCAAGTCGGTAAAATTCGGAATCAGCCTTCTGCTGGGCGGCATCTTCGCCATGGCAATGGTGATTCTTCGCAACAGCTTCCTTGAGGGCACCCCAAAAATCAGCAATCCGGCCATTTTGGCAATTCCGATGTTTTTGCTGTTTGCCTTTGTGGGAGCGGTGGATATCACTGCCCATAAGTCGGTGGTGCATTACGCTCTCAACGCGTGCTGGAGTCTGGCGGTGGCCTGCGGTGTGCTTTTATGGAGCTGGACCGCACTGGATACCATTACGATCTGGCTGATGGAGAAAAAGCTGATTGTTCTGAATATTGCCTTTATTTTTGCACTGTTTTGCCTGCTTTTTGCGTGCATCGGAAGATGGAAACTGTCAGTCAGTATTACGGCGTTACTTCTGTTTGCTATTGCGGTGATCAATTGCTATGTATGGCAATTCCGGGGGCGGGATATGCTGTTTTCCGATTTGTACGCACTGGGAACGGCGTTGGAAGTCGTAGGGGAGTATGCTCCGGTGATCACCTTCCGCATGGCTTTGGGAGCCGGTGTTTTGACACTGATGCTGCTTTGTCAGTTCTCGTTTGGTGACAGCCTTGACCGTAAACGCAGCCGCTTCCGCTGGCTGAGTGTGATCCCCGGCATCGCACTGCTGGTAATTGTGGTTTTGGGTGCATGGAAGGTAGAAACATGCAGCTTCAATACATCAGGAAGCACGATGAACGGCTTCTATGTGAACTATATCGCCAGTATTCGTGATGCGTTCATTACCGCACCGGATGGCTATTCCAAGGATGAAATAGGGGCTATCGAGGAGCCTTACCGGCAGGATGCTGACCCGGCGGAGGAAAGACCAAATATTATCGTCATTATGAATGAGTCCTTTGTGGATTTTCGGGTGCTTGGAGATGGTCTGCAAACCAACCAGCCGGTGCTGCCGTTTTACGATTCTCTCACGGAAAACACGATTCGCGGCTATGCCTATGCATCGGCCTACGGCGGCTCTACAGCAAACTCCGAATTTGAATTTCTCACCGGCGTCTCCATGGGCACATTGCCCATGGGCAGCGTGCCGTATCAGCAGTATATTCGCACAGATACTTTCTCGCTGACCTGGCTTTTGGAGTCCTACGGTTATGATTGCATGGCCACCCATCCCTGCCTGGCGAAAAACTGGAACAGACCCAATGTGTATCCCCGGCTGGGATTTGGCCTCAGCACGTTTGAGGAGGACTATCCCAAAGAGAATATGCTGAGAAACTGGATCAGCGACCGGGAAATGTATGAGTATGTGCTGGGCAAACTGGCAGAAAGCGATTCTAAAGAGCCTGCCTTTATTTTTGGCATCACCATGCAAAACCATGGCGGCTATAAGTATGTTGGCGAGAACTACGAGCAAACCATCAAGCTGGAAGGCTATGGTGAAGAATATCCCCGGGCAGAGCAATATTTATCTGTGCTGCATGAATCTGACAAGGCTTTGGAATATTTGATCTCTGAATTGGAGAAATCCGAGGAAAAGACGGTTTTGGTGTTCTTTGGCGATCATTTCCCCAGCGTGGAAAATGAGCTTTATGAGCAGATCCACGGCGGATCCTTTGAAACATTGGATGAGCGGATGCTCCAGTATAAAGTACCGTTCTTTGTGTGGGCGAACTACGATATCGAGGAGAAGGAAGTATCCGGTACAAGCCTGAATTACCTGCCGTTGTATCTGTTCGAGGCTGCCGATATGGATTTGCCTCCGTATTACCAATTTCTGTCCGATGTGGAGAATGCGATTCCTGCCATGAATGCCCACGGCTTCTATTCACCAAGTCTGAAAAAATTCGTTCCCTATCAGGAGGCATCCGGCATAGAAGCGGAGTGGCTGAGAAAGTATCGGTATATTCAGTATAATAACCTCTTTGATACAAACAATCGCAGCGAACTGTTCTTTGCCCAGTATCTGCCTTAAGGAATAATAAAAACAAGCAGCCTTTCCCAACCGGGAAAGGCTGCTTTGTGATATTAAGGTGAGATAATCAGAAGCCGCCGCCCAGAATCAGACCCAGAATGTCTTCAATACCGGCACCCAGGTTCTCAGCCATGGGGCCCTCGACATAACCGGTCAGAACACCGGAAACAACCCAAGCCATCAGGGCAATCACAACAGCAATAATAGCAGCAGTGATCAAGCCACCGATGAAGCCATTGGTGTTGGCAACGAACTTAGCGATCAGCTTGTAGTTGGAAGCCATAGCCATGATGATGCCGACCAGGATCAGGAACACGCCAACGCCACCCAGGAAGGTGGTGAACAGGGCACCAACCAGGAAGACCACGGAGGGAGCAACACTGATGCTGGCGGCGGTGGTGAAAGCGGGGATGATGTCGACCTTCTCCTTGCGGATCAGCTGACCGACAACGATGATGCCAATGGACAGAGCGATGGGGATCACGCAGGTCCACAGACCGCCCAGAACAGCATAGCCGTAGATGCCATCGAACATCTTCTTCATGTAATCCCATGCCATGTTACCGACTTCGCTCTTCAGGCTGCCCAGCAGACCGGCAACGATCAGCACCCATGCCAGGATGTTCAGGATCAGGCTGCCGGCAGCGTAGATAGCACCGGTGATCACATTGGTGCCGGGGCCTTCGGTGTTGGCCAGCAGAGACTTGGCGGAAGTGGGCAGAGCCTTGAAGGCATCGCCAACGGGGCTTGCAGCGGGAGCTGCAGGAGCAGCAGTGGCTACGGGAGCTTCAGCGGCTGCACGGGCAGCGGCGGCCTCGGGGCAGTTACATACGTAACCGTCGGGAACTTCATTTCCACAATACTTACAGAACATATTGGTTTTCTCCTTTCAATTCAATCAGGCGTTCGGTTCGAAAACAACCTGGTTTTTAAAGTTGTCAAGATAGAATTCGCACAGATCTTCGTAGCTCTTATAGCAGTAATTGCCACGGACCAGGCTGCTTTCCAGATCATTTTCCAGCGTGCCGTCGGCTTTCACAATGGGGCTGGACAGATAGAAGTAGTAGTGACCAGTAGCACTGCCGTTGGTAGCGGGGAGATTGGGGTGACCGGCGATGTCCACGGTAACCACAAACACCAGGTAATCGGTGGTGACCCAGCTGCCCTGCTGGCCGTAGATCACAGAGTCGAGCGTCAGGTTGGACAGGGAAGTGGCGTTGCTCAGCTGGTTGCCGGCAGAATAGCCGGTGTTGTACAGGGTCAGACCGGAGGCAGCAGCACCTTCCTTGGTCAGATAACCCTCAGCCTCTTTCAGGACGTAATCCATCACGCGGGTCTGCTCTTCGCTGCTCAGGTCGGTGAAGTTGGTGAGGTTCTTACCCAGTGCAGGCACGGTGAAGTTCTTGGAGGTGGTCTCGCTGAGTGTATAGCCGTATTCCAGAGGATCCACATAGCTGACGACAGAGTAGATCAGGGCGATGGTCTCGCCTTCCGTCAGGTTAGAGGACTTGTTGAACTGGAAGCGGACATAGTTCTTGACAAACACATCGTCGGTGACGACCTTATAGGTAGCCTTGCCCTTGCCTTCGATACCGGTGAAGATGACCTCCACATGGTCGAAGACATTCAGCTCCACAGGCTCGGGCAGGTTGGTGGCGGTGTACTCCTTGGAGTCTGCATTGATGATGTAGCCCTGCTGCTCAGCGGTGTAGGAAGAGTAGCTGGCATTGACGGTGAACACATCGCCTTCGCTCAGGTTCTTGCCGTTGGAGACATAGTAGGAAACATAGTTTTGAATGAACTCGTTGGTGGACTTGGAGGTAACGGTTACCTTGGCGTAGGGCTCACAGCCGGTGTAGGTGATCTCCAGGTCGGCAAACAGATCCAGCTCCACGGGAACGGGTACATCGGTGGCGATGTACTCTCTGGTGGTTTCCTTGATCAGGTAGCCCTGATCCTCGGCAACGGAATTGGAGAAGTAAGCCTCTATGGTAAAGGTATCGCCTTCTTCAAGATTGTAGCCATTGGAAACGCTGTAGTTGACGTATTCCTTGATAAATGCGTTGTCGGACTTGGTCTCCACCTGAACATAAGCGTTGGGAGCGTAGCCCTCGTATGTAATGACCAGATCGGCAAACAGATCCAAAAGGGTGGATGCCTTCAGACCGCTGACGGTGGTGGTATCGCTTCTGAGCTTGAATACGACGCCGTATTCCTTTGCGATGTCGTTATCCACTTCCAGCAGAAGAGGAATCTTTTCACCGTTGGACAGCTCGTCGGTCTTGGTCAGCTCGAAGGTCATGCCCTGCTTCATCAACCGGGTCATCATAACCTCAAGCTCGGCTTCGGACATATGCTTCTTCAGGTCTTCTCTCAGTTTTTCGCCGTCGCCGGTCATGTAGGCATGACCCATGCCGTCAAGGCCGGAGTATTCGATCTTCATGTAATCGTCCATGTAGATCGGCTTGGGGAGAGAAGCAACAATGATAATTGCCACGATTGCGACCACCAACACGGCGGCGACAATAGCGGTGATGGTCACATTCTTCTTGTTGGAGAAGAACTTGGCCATGGCGGAGGGGCCTGCAGGGGCGGCAGCAGCCACCGGGGCGGCCTGGGGAGTAACGGGGGAGCCGCAGTTCAGACAGAATTTGCTGTCGTTTTCAACCTGGGCACCACATTTTTCACAGAACATGAAAATACCTCTCTTTCTTCTATAGGTACATACCCAAATTATACCTCCCGAGGAAGGCAATGTCAAGGTTGGGATTTTGTACAGAAATGGATTCTTGGGGTTGCAATTATGTTTTTTTGGAGCTATAATGAAGGAAATCGAAAGGAGTGCCCCAAATGTCTTTGAAGAATATTCTCACGATCGTTCTGTGCGGTTTTTTGGTGATGACGGTCGTTGTCGGCGGCGTTGTGGTGAGCCGGGTGGCTCCGATGCTGCAAGCCTTGAATAATCCCCCTGCCATTACGCCCCCCAATGTGGAAAGCACCGAGCCTTCCGGAACCGAATCTATGCCCACCGAGAGCATCGTGCCCACGGAAAGCACTGAGCCGACGGAGATCACTGACCCCACCGGACACGTGCATGACTATAGCGAGCTGATTCGCACCCAGGAAGCCAACTGCACCACCCCCAGCTACAGCTTCTACCGGTGTGCCTGCGGTCAGTCCAAGATGGTCTTCGGTCAGGATGTGCTGGGTCACGATCTGGATGAGGGTGTGCAAAAGGCGGCTACCTGCACCGCCCAGGGCGGCATGCTGTTTAGCTGCAAGCGTTGCACCCATACAGAACTGAGAGATCCCGTGGCAGCTACCGGCCATAGCTACAACCAGGATGTCCACAAGGATGCCACTTGTACGGAAGATGGCTACGACGGCAAGAAATGTACTGCCTGCGGCACAATCAAGAAGACCCAGACCATTGCTGCTACCGGCCACGAATTTAGTGATTGGGTTCTAGATCCGACGGATGAGACGAAGGAGACCCGCGAGTGCAGCGTTTGCCACACGGTGGAGACCCGTCCTGTAGGCGGCGAGACCGAGCCTACCGATCCCAGCAATCCTTCCGAAAGCACAGAACCTTCTGAAGGCACAGAACCTTCCGAGGGAACTGAACCTTCTGAGAGTACCGAACCCTCCGAAGGAACAGAGCCTTCTGAAAGTACCGAACCCTCCGAAAACACCGAGCCTTCTGAAAGCGTTGAGCCTACTGAGAGCATCGAACCCACGGAAAGCGTCGAACCCACGGAAAGTATCGAACCTACCGAATCCGTGACCCCGGAAACTACTTAAACAAAAATCACCCTGCTGCGGCAGGGTGATTTTTTGCAATTATTCCTGTTCCCAGTTGTGCCAGATGTTCTGCACATCGTCGTCATCTTCCATGATGTCGATGAGCTTTTCCATCAGCTTGATGTGCTCCTCGCTTTCCAGCTTCTGATAGTTCTGGGGAACCATTTCGATCTGTGCGGAAGCAAAGGTGTACTTCTTGGCGGCCATAGCATCAGCCACGGCGTTAAAGTCGTCGGGATCGGTGTAGATGGTGAAGCAGTCCTCTTCGGCCTCAAAGTCGTCAGCACCACAATCCATGGCATCCATCATGACGGTATCCTCGTCATAGTCGCCGTCCTCGTTGTCGATGACCAGCACGCCCTTCTTGTCGAAGGACCAGCTGACGCAGCCGGAAGCACCCAGGTTGCCGCCGAACTTGTCGAAGTGGTGACGCATGGAACCGGCGGTACGGTTGCGGTTGTCGGTCATGGTTTCAACAATAACGGCAACACCGCCGGGGCCGTAGCCTTCATAGGTGATGGATTCGTAGTTGTCACCGCCGCCTGCACCGGCTGCCTTTTCCAGGCAACGCTTGATGTTGTCGTTGGGCATATTGGCGGCCTTGGCCTTGGTGATGACCGTGGCCAGACGGGAGTTGTTGGCGGGGTCAGTAATGCCACCGCCCTCCTTAACAGCTACGATCAGCTCCTTGGCGATCTTGGTAAAGGCGGCAGCACGCTTGGCGTCCTGTGCACCCTTGGTTTTTTGAATGTTATGCCATTTGGAATGTCCGGACATGTTTATATCTTCCCTTCGTTAAGTGATCTTTCAAAAATTCCAATCTATTTTAGCACCAAATATGACAAAAATCAATAGAATTTCATGCAATCGGCATGAGTTTCGGAAATTTTTACCTGCACATCCGGGAAAGCGGCGGCAAGTTTTGCAGCAAGGACGGGAACTACCGGATTCTCCGTTTGAAAATGACCGGCATCAATGAGATTCAGGCCCAGATCCCGGGCATCCCAAAACTGATTGTATCGCACATCGGCAGTGACAAAGGTATCACAACCGGCAGCCACAGCGTCCAGCATGGCACCGGCACAGCTTCCACCGCCAACGGCGACCTTGGAAACCGGCTTTCCGGAGTTTACATAACGCAGACCACTGCAGCCCAAGGCGGTTTTGACGTGGGACAGGAAAGCCTCCAAAGGCTGCTGATCCACATGGCCGCAGCGAAGCAGGCCGTAGGGAAAACCGTCCTCGTTGGTGCCGGCGGGAGCGATGACCTCGGTGGCTTTCAGACCCAAAATGTCAGCCAGCACATCGTTGACACCGCCGGGGGCACAGTCTAAATTGGTGTGGGCGTTGATGGCACTGATTCCGGCGGCACACAGTGCCATAATAGCCCGGCCCACAGAAGTTTCGTCCGTAATCGATTTTGGCGGCTGAAAGATCAGGGGGTGGTGGGTCACGATCAGATCGGCATCCCATTCCGCTGCCTCCCGGCAAACGCCCTCAAAAGGATCCAGGGCCACAAGAATTTTGGTCACCGGGGCGGCTTTGCTGCCGCAGAGCAGACCCACATTGTCCCAGCTTTCTTTCATGTACCCGGGAGCAATTGATTCTATATATTTTAGAATGTCGGCAACGGTAGTCATAGTTAATACCTCCTATTCGGGTATGTGGAGGGATTGAAGTTCCTCCAGAAGCTTCTTTTGCTGCACATATTTTTCACCGCCGGTACGGGCAAGACCCTTGACCGCGGTTTGCAGGCCACCGGTGACCCAACGGATAAATTCCGGCAGCAGGGGAGAGCGGTCGGCAAGCAGGGCGGGGGAAATATGACACTGGGCATCGGTCAGGCTGTGACCGGGAGCATAAATGACTTCCATAATGGGGTAGAAGAATTTTCCTTCCTTCACCAGCGTCTCCCGGGCGATGTGCCAGCCATGGTCGGACAGGTACCGCCGCAGCATGGGACGCTTGCTTTGGCATTGCAGAATCAGGCGGTATTGACCGTTTTGCAGCCAGGGGGCGGCCTCCAGAATGGAGATCATGGTATCTCCACCCATGCCGGCACATACCAAGGTGTCGAAATCCCGGGGGATATTCTGAACGCCGTTGCTCAGGTAAAAGGCGATCCTCTCCCGGATACCGAATTTTTCTGCATTGATCATTGCACTGTGCAGAGGCCCTTCGTTGATATCCGAAGCAATCACGGATGAGGCGATACATTGCGTGATCAGGTAAATGCTCAGATACCCATGATCGCAGCCGATGTCCGCCACCCGGTCGCCGGGGGATATGAAATTGCAGCAGGCCCGCAGGCGGTCAGACAAGGGGATTTTCATGGGGATTCCTCCGGTGGGTTAATCTCAGCTTGTCGCTCTTTGGTGCGAATTGAGAATTGAAAATTAAAAGTTTAAAATTGAAAATTGTGGTATTTCCTTCGGAAATGATTTAAATATGTGTGCAAAGCACACACCTTGACTTTCAATTGTCAATTTTCCATTTTTAATTTGATCAGTGCAAAGCGGTCGGGTAAATCCTGATCAATTGGTGAAAAAAAGTGCCGTCCCGGCGGTGCGGGACGGCGTTGCCGGTGAATTAAGCCTTGCTCTGCTGGTCGGCCTCGTAAGCCTCCAGGAAGTGGTTCAGCTGAGCCAGGAAAGCGTCGCAGTCGATACCGTGGACCATGCAGGCCTCCTCAACGGTCTCGCCCCGGGAAGAGGGGCAGCCCAGGCAGTGCATGCCGATGGCAAAGAACAGAGGGGCAGCGTGGGGTGCGATATCCAGCACATCACCAATGATGGTTTCTTTTTCAATCTTAACGGCCATAATAGGACCTCCTTATTGATTTCTCGTTGTATTATAACCCCATTCCACGAAAAAAACAAGAGGGGAAATTGAAAAACCTGCGATGCAGCTTTTGGTAAAACAGCCCCCGGGAATTTTCATTCCCGGGGATGTATAAAATTGTCAATCAGATATATTCGTAATATGAGCAGCCTGAGCAAATTCTCATATCGCCCGTATAGATCCATGTATGCGGCATAAGCTTAGCATCACCACATAAACAATACCCTCTATGACGCGTCGAATCATACTGGTCACATGTTAGTGCAAAGTTATGTTCACTTAATACCTTGTATGCATTCAATCTGCCCCCGGTTACGCATTTCCCTTGATAGGGCTGCATAACATCTACTCCATTTTTGATATGGTATATCATGGCATCCACGCTTATGGTATAATCAGCATACATTGCCATTAACAAGGACGCCACGCCAGTTACATAAGGAGCAGCTAACGAAGTTCCATCTCCGTAGTGATAGCCATTTGAGTGGTGTTCAAAGGGAGAGCAAGTATCACTGCTACACATTGCTGTAGGGTATGTGCTCAGTATATAGTGTCCAGGAGCGAACAGGTCCACAATCTCAGCACTGTAGTTAGAATCAATCCAAACATAGTCATACCTTGTTGAAGCACCAACTACGATCATGTTATCAATATCAAGACAGGTTGGGTATAACATATGGTTTGATTGAAGTTCGGTACCATTATTTCCTGCAGCACAAACAATCAGCCCACCAAATGCGTTTGCCGCTTGCGTTATTCCTGGCACATAACCATTGTATTCAGTTATATGGGTAGACATGTTAAGAATCTGCACTCCTAACTCTTGCGCCACCAAGAGTGCTTTTATCATTGCTGCTACTGAGCTTTTTCCTTGACTATTTCGCAATAGTTTCAACGAAACAAGCTCTACATCCCAATTCACGCCACTAATACCAATTGTATTATGAGACATCGCACCAATAACACCTGCAACCATGGTACCATGCCCAGTGGAATCTGTTGCTACGGTTACAGTGTGCGCAACCCCATCAGTATCAATATCTCTGGACTTACTAGCATTTACTGCGTATCCGAAATCAGGATGTGATCCATCAATTCCACTATCAATAATACCAACAACTACTTTACGGGTCATGCCAATCTCAATTTCCCAAGCATCCGGCAGATTAATTGTATCGAGAGCCCATTGCTCTGATATTAAATCATTCGATGATGTTCGTACCAGCGAAGTTTCGGAGGCTTCATTTGCTTCACAGTCCAAAAAGTAGTTCGGCCCAGCATATATCACATCTGTTCTTTGCTCCAGTTTATTGATCGCTACTAAAACATTTTCTTTTCCCGGCTCAGCCAGCTCAAGTAACAAAATTTGATTAAATTCCTCGGTGTTGACCTCGTGGTAGCCACTAAAAGTTACATATTCTGAAGAGGCATCACGCTGTTCGGACATTTTCTCTTCGGATATTTTTGTAGCAACGATATCTGTAGAGGATTGAGTCATATTTGTGATGCTTTTACAGTTAACCTCAGAAAAATCATTGAGTCTATACTGAAATTTAGCGAGACTTGCTGCATTTGATAAAACAACAATGATATGGCTGTCATCAAAATCGTCATTGATTGTAGCCGAAGCATAAAGTTTTTGTTCTTCCAAGACCATACTAACCTTTTTTTCTTCGCCAACTGCTATACTATTCATGATACCCACATCCATACACGAAAAAAGTAGCATGACAGCCAATGCGACGCATAATAGTTTAAACCTCTGCATAAGCAAAAATTCCTCCTCTTTAACAGATTATTCATTAGGCACTGTAGCTAATGGTGGAGCGGCAGTACCCTGTCCATAGTGTGCATCGCATATTCTCGCAATACACTCGTCACTCAGTATGCCTTCGTTATAAAGATCTTCCAGCCAATAGAATTCTCCGTCTTTATATGCCGTTAAATAAAAGTCGATTGGATAGGTGAATCTACAATTTCCAATAACTTTTGTAGTGGTCATTTGCCCACCACCGGCGATAAACAGAAAAACATATCCATTCTCTGTTCCATAGTAGCGATAACCCGATGGTGAACCGTCCTCGTACCAAGTTACATCTCTGCCATTTCTCTCTATTTCTCTTTTCATCCAGTCGGCCAAGGTTCCGTCCTCGTTCTGGATCGGACCTTTTGTGCCCTCCTGTGCTTCCTGACACCCTGCGAAGCAACCAAGCAAAAGAACAACGATCAAAAACAAACAAACATTTTTCATAAATTGCCTCCTGGTAATACCGGTATACGGCGTGATGCAGCCTAACAAGCACCCACACCGTGACATATTACTTCATCGGAAACACCTCCCACTTTTGCTCTCACTTACAAAGAGTGAAAAGTTTCCCCGATTCGATACAAAATTCCATAAAAATTTAAAAGCACACAAACTGCCCATCATTCGGTGCAGCTTATGTGCTTACTATGTTCGCTTTATTTCTATTTGATCGGTGTCCCACAGTAACGCACAAAAAGCCCCACCGGCTTACAGCATTTACCATGGCGATCACCTCCTGTTTTGTGTTCAATATTAGTATACCATATTTTTTATTGTCCGTCAACGGATGTAAGGGTGGATGAGGGTCGGGAAAATGTAAACAATTTGCAAACGGTATAACTTTACCAAACTAAAGTGCCAAAGCGGAGCTTGTTTTTGTGCAGGCCTACAAAATGACCAAAAATTGCAAAATAACACTTTACAACGCTAAAGCGATAAAGTATAATACGGCCATCACAACAAATCCCCACGGGGACGAAAGGATGGATTCTTATGAAAAAAATGTTCGCAATGGTAATGGCTATCTTGTTGGTGCTGGGCTGCTTTGCTGGCTGTGTCCAGGAGTCCGGCTCGGATCTGAAGGACATTCAGAACAAGGGCAAGCTCGTGGTGGGCATCACCGAGTACGCACCCATGGACTTTAAGGATGAAAACGGCAACTGGACCGGCTTTGATGCGGAACTGGCTACCCTGTTTGCAAAAGAGCTGGGCGTAGAGATCGAGTTTTTTGTCATAGCTGACTGGGGCAAGAAGTTTATCGAGCTGGAAACCAAGCAGATCGATGTGATCTGGAACGGCATGACCATCAGTGATGATGTGCTGAACAATACCTCCTGCTCCATTCCCTATGTACTGAATGCTCAGGTCATTGTTATGAAGGCCGATAAAATCGCTCAGTATCCCGATGTGGCGAGCATGAAGGATCTGTCCGTTGCGGTGGAAAATGATTCTGCCGGCGAAGACGCCGCTAAGGAAGCAGGCTTTACCAATTTGATCGAAGTACAGTATCAGGACAATGCTTTGATGGAGGTAGCCGCCGGTACTGCCGATGCCTGCGTCATCGATATTACCATGGCCAACAATATGACCGGTGCCGGCACCAGCTATGCCGATCTGGCCAAGAGCATTTCTCTGACTGAGGAGGAATACGGCATTGGCTTCCGTAAGGATTCCGATGTGACCGCAAAGCTCAATGATTTCCTGAAGAAGCTGATGGCCGACGGCACCCTGAAGACCTTGGCGGATAAGTACGGATTGACTTTGGCCGACATTAAGTAAAGCTATGGGACAGTTTCTGTCGGTAACGCTGCAGCTTTTGCAGGGCTTTGAGGAAACGCTAAAGGTTTTTGCACTGACTTTGGTGTTTTCTCTGCCCCTGGGCTTGCTGGTATGCTTTGGCTCCATGAGCCGGATCAAACCCCTGCGGTGGCTGATCCGGGGCTTCATCTGGGTCATTCGCGGCACGCCCTTGATGCTGCAGCTGATGGTGATCTTCTACGGACCGGGTTTGATATTCCATATGCGTGCATTGCCCCGGTTTACGGCGGTGATTGTGGCCTTTTCCATCAATTACGCCTGTTATTTTGCCGAGATCTACCGGGGCGGCATTGAAAGCATCAGCCAGGGACAATGGGAAGCCGGTCAGGTGCTGGGACTGAGCAGGTCTCAGACCTTCTTTCGGGTGGTGCTGCTGCAGGTGGTTAAGCGGATCGTGCCGCCTATGAGCAACGAGATCATCACCTTGGTCAAGGATACTGCCTTGGCACGGATCATTGCGGTATACGAGGTGATCTGGGCCGGCGAATCCTTCATTAAAAGCGGTTTGATTTGGCCGCTGTTCTACACCGGTGCATTCTACCTGGTGTTCAACGGGTTGCTGACTATTCTGTTCAGCACCGTGGAGAAAAAGCTTAATTATTTCAGAGGTTAACGTATGGCACTGTTGCAGGTAAACGGACTTCAAAAGCAATTTGATAAAGCCCAGGTTCTGCGGGGCGTCAGCTTTTCTCTGGAGCAGGGTCAGGTGCTGGCCATCATCGGTTCCTCCGGCAGCGGAAAGACCACGCTGCTGCGATGCCTGAACTTTCTGGAAACACCGGACTCCGGAGAAATTCTGGTGGAGGGAAAACCGGCAAGCCGACAGCAGTTTGGCTTGGTGTTTCAAAATTTTAATCTGTTTCCCCAGTATACGGCACTGGAAAATGTGACCCTGGCACCCAAACTGCTGAAAATCGGCGGCAAGTCCGATATTCGCACAAAAGCGGAAAGCTTGCTGGGGCAGGTGGGACTGGCGGATAAGCTGGACGCTTATCCCTGGCAGCTGTCCGGCGGTCAGCAGCAGCGGGTGGCAATCGCCAGAGCGTTGGCCATGCAGCCGGAGATCCTTTGCTTTGATGAGCCTACCAGTGCCTTGGATCCGGAGCTGACGGATGAGGTTTTGCGAGTCATCCGGGGCTTAAAGCAAAAAAATCACACCATGATCGTGGTTACTCACGAAATGGCATTTGCAAAATGTGTAGCAGATGTGGTAATATATATGGCAGACGGGGTCATCGAGGAGATGGGTACCCCGGAGGAAGTTTTTGAGAATCCCAAAAGCGAAAAGACCCGGGCCTTTTTAAGCCGTCGGTTTGACGCGGAATAACGGAGGATGCCTGCCATGACGGATAAGAAAATGCGTATTCAGGAGCTGTACCGGCTGATTACCAGCCTGGAATCTGTGGAGGACTGCGAGGCACTGTTCACGGATCTGTGCACACAGAAGGAAATTGAGAATATGGCAGAGCGTGTCCGTGCGGCACGGCTGCTGCTGGAGGGCAATACCTATAATCAGGTCATCGCTCAGGGCGATATTTCATCGGCCACCTTGAGCCGGGTGTCCCGATGCGTGCAGTACGGCAAAGGCTACGCAACGCTTTTGAAGAAGGATTGAAGATTTTTGCAGGGCAGGGAAGCACCTTGCCCTGCAAGAAGCTTTTTTCAAAAAAAGCGAAATTTCGTGTTGACAAAATGAAAATTAGTGCTATAATGTCACTTGTTCCGCGGGTGTAGCTCATCCGGTAGAGCGCCACCTTGCCAAGGTGGAGGTAGCGAGTTCGAGCCTCGTCACCCGCTCCATGCAAAAAGCCCCTTTTGTCTACCAGACAAAAGGGGCTTTTTGCAATGATATCCGTTCCCTTCGGAACGGGTGATATATCTTCGATATGATATCGCACTGTTGTGCGATGATATATGCCTTCGGCATATGAAGGAACGGATATTATATCATATTTGCATCGCAAATATATCACACGGCATTGCCGTATATCATATCGCGAATGCGATATGTCATTGCAAAACGCAAGGAATTGTGTTATAACGATCATGAAAGAAGGTGCTTGCATGTCTGAAAACAAATTACTTGCGTTGTCTTTTGAATTTGCGGTTGCGATTGTGAATCTTGCTGACGGTATCACTGCACCGAAAAGTTCTTATATGACCGATCAGCTTGCAAGGGCTGGTACATCGGTTGGAGCTAATATTCACGAAGCACAGTACGCACAGAGCAAGAAAGACTTTGTTGCAAAGCTGGAAATCGCATTGAAAGAATCAAACGAAACGAGTTGTTGGTTAAAATTGATGCATGAAACCAAGAGGATCGATAGTACTACCTATCAATACGCCGAGAGACTGTGCGGCAATATTCGCAGATTACTCATCGCCTCTTGCAAAACCGCAAAGGAGAATGTGAAATGAAGCAAATACTGTGTTGTTTTGTTTGTATAATTGTTTTGGTTTCCGCTGTCGGTTGTACTTCTAATAGCAATGTCCCTTCTTTGCTATCCGGCAATTATTATGCTGTTGGCAATTACGAGGAAATGTTTACGCCGTATCTATACTTGAATGCAAAGGAAAATAAATTTCTATTTGGGACTGGAGCAGTTATTTCTTATGCAGAATATGGCACATATGAGGTGGTGAATGGAACGATTATTGCCACCTCGCAAAGCACAACGTTTCGGTTTGAAATCAAAGATGAAAATACACTCATACTAATTGACAATGGAGATAATGAGTATTTCAAAATTCCTGTCAACACACAATTTGTGTTCAGTGAGGACTTAAAATAATTACCTATCTTTTCTATTTATGCAATATAGCTTCCAAGCAATATATGTAATGTTCGGAGGTTTTTATGACAAAATTGTTATTGAAACTATTTATACGAAATCGGAATCCGCAGGAGTCGGGAACACGGGCGGCAATCGGCAAGCTTTCCGGTGCAGTTGGCATTTTTTGTAATCTGCTGCTTGCGACAGCCAAGCTGGTGGTGGGCATTCTGGCCGGTGCGGTATCGGTAGCTGCTGATGCCATGAACAACTTTTCCGACGCTGCCAGCTCCATCGTGACCTTGATCGGCTTTAAGCTGGCGGAAAAGCCTGCAGACAGCGAGCATCCCTACGGCCATGCCAGATTTGAATACTTATCCGGTCTCGCGGTTGCGGCCTTGATCATTGTCATCGGCTTCGAACTGGTCAAGACCTCTCTGGACAAGATTCTTCACCCCTCTGCGGTGGTGGTATCTGTACCGCTGATAGTGGTTCTTGCTGCGTCCATGGCGGTGAAGCTGTGGATGTGCCTGTTTAACCGCAAGCTGGGAAAACTCATTGATTCTACCGCCTTGCTGGCGGTATCCGCAGACAGCCGCAACGATGTGATTGCCACTGGTGCAGTTCTGTTGGCAACGGTTGTGGAGCAACTAACGCATCTGGCGGTGGACGGTTACATGGGTATGGCGGTGGCATTGTTCATCCTTTACAGCGGTGCATATTTGGCAAAGCAGACCATCAGTCCTCTGCTGGGCGAAGCCGCCAGTCCAGAGCTACGGCAAAAGATCGTCCGGGTTTTGGATGGCAATGACCGGGTGCTGGGCTGGCACGACCTGATGGTGCATGACTATGGCCCTGGACAGCGGTTTGCCAGCATCCATGTGGAAATGGATCAGAAAGAAGACCCTTTGGTGTGCCATGAGATCATCGATGATATGGAACGGCTGTGTTTTGAAAAGCACCAGGTTCATTTGGTGATTCACTATGATCCGGTGGTGACTGACGATCCGGAGATCCAGGCGGTGAAAAAAGAAATCGAATCCATCCTCACAGGCTTGGATTCCCGGCTGACTCTACATGATTTTCGCATGGTTCGCGGCACGGGGCACAGCAATCTAATTTTTGACGTGGCGTTACCCCACGACATGGCTGGTCAAAAGGCGAGCATTCAACAAACCATTAACGATACTCTCCAAAAAGAAGATGGCGGTGTTTATCACACGGTGATCACCTTCGATTTGGTGGATTGACAAACATAAAAAAGGCGTGCCGGATGGCACGCCTTTTTCGTGTGTGAGGGTTATTGGTGAATTTTCACGGAGCGGAAGTATTCTTCCAATTCCGCTAAGGTTAAATTCTCGCTGACTTCGGCAATATAAGTCTTTCCCAGCACCGGACATTCGCCTTCCTCAAAGTAGTTGCAGGAAAAGTAGGTTGCCTGGCCGTTTTCATCAAATTGTACATTAAATCGATGATCCTGCAGTGCCAGATTCTTCACGACCTGAAATCCTTGAATATACTTGTGTGCTGTAAACCGATATTCGGTTGGACTCTTGCCATCGGTGAGACAGGAGTAGTAACTATTGCCATTTTTGAAGGTGATGAGGTAATCGCCGAAGATATCAAAATCGGTAATGACCACATCCACTACGCCGGAGCCGATCTTCTGTGTCAGATAACCGTCACCGGACAAATAGATTCGGAAAAATAATACTTTTGACAGATGAAACTGGGCACTTGGGTCAATATCGTAGTAATAAAACTCGTCTTTTGGCTCAGTGGGTTGGGTAGAGGGTGCAATCGGTGGGCCTTCGGTGGTATCCGGTGGTTCGGTGTTGTCTGTGTCATATCCGCTTCCCCATTCCGACGGTTCGGTTTCCGGCAGAGGCAGATCGTCTGCTGGGAATTGAGGGTAGGTTTCGCCGATGGGGATATCCAGTTCGTCCAAAAGGGTCAGACTATAGCCGGAGCTGCTGCCCGCGGCAGTGAGACTGGTTTGGTGCTGCTGGGAAAGCAGGTACAGGGCGGAATAATAATTCAGCATATCCGCTGAATCAATGGAGACATTTGTTCCAACGATTTCCCAGGGGGGATCCAGGGATTCAATAGGGATACTGGGAATTGTAGAATCCAGGGGAGTTGTAGGATCGGTGGGTCTTGTGCCCCAGGTGGGTTCCATAAGGCTGGGCGGCACATCCAGCTGACCTGCCCCTGCCGGGGGTGCAGGACTGCGGAGAATTGGCAGGATGCTGGCCAAAAGGATGACGCAGATCATGGCAGCTACCGCCAATCGAAGCAAAGACTTTTGGGAAAAGGGCAAAATCTTGCGAGCTTTTTGCAGCTTTTCCGCAGAGTCCACGGCCATTGCTTCATCCAAAAGACCTTGGTCAATATCAGCTAAATAATCGGATAATTTTTCTTCAGGAGTGCGGTTCATAGGGTTATTTCCTCCTTTTCCAAAACTTTTTTCAATTTCTTTCTTGCCCGACTGAGTCTGGCTGAAACGGTGTTTTCAATTAGATTGTAGCGGATTGCCAAGCTGGAAACGGATTCCATCCACACATACCTGCGGATGAACAGGACACGGGTGGTGATGTCCAACTCCCCTAAGAATTGGGACAGGACCGCACGGATGTGCATACGATCCTCAGGGTTGGAAAAACGGGTGTCCGGCAGGCAATTTTCCAGTTCAGAAAGCGTGACGGCATAGCCGGAGCCACGCTTTTTTCGGGTTTGGTAGCGAAGCCGGTCAATACCGATTCGACGGGCAATTTTGCATATGTAGGCCGATAGGTTTTGAGGCATGTTGGGAGGAATACTGTTCCAGACGGCCAAAAGAGTGTCGTTAGCACATTCTTCAACATCCTGGCTGTTTTCCAGGATTTCCCACAAGATACTGCGATACAGATGGCCGTATTTTACGGACAGGACGGTCATGGCGGTTTCATTGCGGTCAAATAAAGCCGACAAAATTTGGTTATCTTCCATATTCCTCCTTTCTCCCAATATGGGCAACCCGGGTTGTGCCTTACACTTATATAGTCGATAATTTGGATGAAGATATGACAGGTGGCAGTTATTTTTTATGACTGTGCGTTGATATATCCCTACAAATTGGCGAATAAAGGCGTGCCGGACGGCACGCCTTTTGCTTGCTTATTCGGCTGCGGGATATGCGGAATAATCCCAAACATAGCCGTCCATTTCGTTGTCTGGATAGCTTTGATAGCCGCTCTGCTGGCTGCACCGCAGCAGATCCAGATGGCGGTATACGCCATCGATGCAGACAAGGTTCCACACCCAGGATTCGCCGTCCCGGGTGCCGGTAACCACGCGGCAATCCAGCCCCGCCTCCCGGCACATGGCAGCGTAGACGTTGGCAAATGCTTTTTTGTCACCCACGCCGTGCCGCAGCAGGCTGTATGCCGGGGTAATGGAAGTTTCCAGTTCATAATTACCTTCCACAAG
Organism: Oscillospiraceae bacterium; assembly: GCA_015067945.1. Classification (GTDB taxonomy): domain Bacteria; phylum Bacillota; class Clostridia; order Oscillospirales; family Oscillospiraceae; genus Faecousia. The sequence goes on along the minus strand of SVLM01000007.1, from coordinate 42,040 downwards.
GAATTCCATCAGGAAGGCATAGAGCTGCTCAAATTTTTCCGATTCCTTACTGTAGCTGCTGACATACAGAGCAGCGGATTCGAAAACGGTACGCACCTGCATTTGCATGGCACGCAGGTCGTCCCGGCTGTTTTGATAAGTAAATTTCAGCTCCAGCAGACGGTCTGCTCCGGTCTCCGGGAAAATGTTAACCACAACCTGAGGCAGCTCCATGACGGATTGAGGATGCGTGTTGAAATAGTTCTCCACAAATTGCTGAAAGTCCACAGGCTCATAATTGGGGATCAAAATTTGCACATCGGCACTGCAATCGTTCAGTACGCCGGCGATGATTGTATTGGCACTGCCAGCGTCGGAAACCCGGTGAACCTTGCGGATCTCAGCTCGGTCATGGAGGTAGGAGATGGTAACAGCCACAGAAAGCTGTCCACCGCTGGAGCCTGTCTCCCACTGGATATCATCCACCGCCCATGCGGCGATGGGGTTTGTGGTGCGAACCTGCTGAATCGCCTTGGTGAAGTCAGTATATATGGTGGATTGATCGTAGTTGGGTACGGAAATAATGCTACTCTGGGTGCCACTTTCGATCAAGCTCGTCAGCGATTTGCAAAGGCTGTCGTAATTGCTCGCAATGATGTTGTTCTGAGGCAGCTGACCGCCCTGATTGGTATGGGGCTCTTCGTGGGAGTAGCTGCCATCAAACAGCGAATCACACCCGCAGAGCAGAAGGCACAGAGCCAAAAGAAAGACCACGGTTTTTTTCATAGTGTTGCTCCTTGTTTACAGGGAATCCTTGCTGTACCGTGCGAAGCCCTCGCCCAAAACCTGGTGTGCTTCCTGCACTACGATAAAAGCATTGGGGTCAATTTCCACCACCAGCCGCTTTAATTCGGCAATCTGCTGTTTCTTCACCACTGTCAGGATCACTTTTTTGTCCTGATGGGAATAGCTGCCTTCGCCGTGCAGGTAGGTTGCACCCCGGTCCAGATCGTGGTTGATGACATTGGTGATCGCTTTGTGCTTGTCGGAGATGATCAAAGCTACCTTGGAGTAGTCAAAACGGTAGACTACCGCGTCGATAATGCGACCGGTGACGAAGATGGCTACACCGCTGTAAAGAGTGCGGGATATATCCCAAAAGGCAAGACCGGTCAGTGCGGCAACCGTGAAGTCAAAGATGGTATTGATAGTGCCGATGGGCACATTGGCCCAGCGGAGCTTCAGTACACGCACCAAAATATCCGAACCGCCGGTGGAACCGCCGGTAGAAAATACGATGCCCAGACCCAGCCCGCAGATCACACCGCCGTAAAGAGCCTCAATCAGCGGCTCGATGCGGACTGGCGGCAGGATGGTCAACGTGTCCAGACTGATGGACACAGCCAGCATACCAACAAGAGAACCAATCAGGAATTTTTTGCCGATCTTCATGCCACCCAAGATAAACAGTGGGACGTTCATGACAATGACGATCGTACCCACAGAGCCGAAGCCCAGCAGGTGTGCAACAATCATGGCAAGGCCGGAAATACCACCGGCATTCAGATCATTGGGTCCAAGGAAAAGGTTAAAACCTACAGAGAAAATAACACTGCCCAAAATGATCTTACTGAACCACAATCCTGATTGATAGACTTTTTTCATATTTCCTCCGGGTCTCAGACATCAAAGCTGAGTTGTTTTTCCGAAGCGTCCTCCGGTTTCAGAATCGCACCGGCAGAGGGGAGCGTTCTGGTGCGGTAACGGCTTTGGTTGGCAATGCCGCTGTCGGCAGCCTTTACCGCATGGCTGACGGCAGCTTTCTTCTTCAGGGACACAACGCCCACACCCTGGGTATTGCGGGTGGTCTTGGGCAGCAGCTGGGCGGTGGAGAAGATCACGGCCCGTCCGTCGGTGGTGTAAACGGCTACCTGCTCATCGGTCTGCAAAGCCATGGCGGTTTTCAGCGGACTCTTGTCAGAGTAGGCACCGGTGAGTTTTTTGCGGTTGGTCTTGGTTTCGTAGGCGTTCAGCGGCACCTTGGCCACCTTGCCGTTTTCGAAGAAGAACAGCACAAAGCCCTTGTAATCGCCGGGCAGCAGCACCTGAATCACATTTTCGTCCCGTTCCATTTCCAGTTTTCCCGGCAGATAGTCGCCCCACAGGGAGGCCTTGCCGTCCTCAAAGTCGGACAGACGGGATTTGTAGCACTGGAACTTGTCGGTAATGACCAGAATCTCTGCCTTGTTGGTGGTCTCCACACTGAAGGCAAGGCTGTCGCCTTCCTTGAATTTCTGCTCGCCGCTCATCCGCAGGGATTGGGCGGTGATCTTCTTCAGGTAGCCACCTTTGGAAACAAACAGCGTAACAGGATAGTCGGGAATATCGTCTTCCGGATCCTCCGGCTCAACCTGAGCGGATTCGTAGATGATCTGAGTCTTACGGGGCTGACCGTACTTCTCCGATACCTCCTTCAGCTCAGCAATGATCAGCTTCTGCAGCTTGGTATGGCTTTTCAGGATGGAGTTAAGCTCAGCGATCTCCTTTTCCAGCTCAGAGATGGCCTTGGTCTGCTTCAGGATATATTCCTTGTTTATGTTACGCAGTTTGATCTCTGCTACATAGTTTGCCTGAATTTCATCGATTCCAAACCCAATCATCAAATTGGGAATAACTTCATTTTCAAGCTCCGTTTCCCGGATGATGCGGATGGCCTTGTCGATGTCCAGCAGGATCCGCTCCAAACCCTTCAGCAGGTGCAGGCGGTCTTCCTTCTTCTGGATCTGGTAGAACAGACGGCGTTTGACACACTCGGTACGCCATGCAGTCCATTCCTCCAAAATCTCCGCAATGCCCATGACCCGGGGCATTCCGGCGATCAGGATATTGAAATTGCAGGCAAAGCTGTCCTGCAGGGGGGTCATGCGGAACAACTTTTGCATCAGCTTATCCGGATCTGCACCACGCTTCAGGTCGATGGCCAGCTTCAGACCGTACCGGTCTGTTTCGTCACGCATATCGTTGATCTCACGAATCTTGCCGGCCTTGATCAACTCCGCTACCTTATCCATAATGGCTTCGCCGGTGGTGGAGTAGGGGATCTCGTAAATTTCAATAATGTTGCCTTCTTTGACATAACGCCACTTTGCACGGAGCTTAAAGCTGCCCCGACCGGTGGAATAGATTTCCCGGGTTGTGGTCTCGTCAAAGAGCAATTCTGCACCGGTAGAGAAATCCGGGCCGGGCAGGGTTTCCAAAATATCGTGGTCGGGATTCTCCATCAAAGCGATGGCGGTATCGCAGACCTCCTTCAGGTTGAAAGAGCAGATGTTGCTGGCCATGCCGACGGCAATGCCCTGATTGGCGGCCACCAGCACATTTGGGAAGGTGGTGGGCAGAAGGCTGGGTTCTTTCATGCTGCCGTCATAGTTGTCCACCATTTCCACAGTATCGGAATCAATATCCCGGAAAAGCTCGCTGCAGATGCTGTCCAGCTTAGCCTCGGTGTAACGGGAGGCGGCGTAGGCCATATCCCGGGAGTAGACTTTACCAAAGCTGCCCTTGGAGTCCACAAAGGGGTGCAGCAGGGCCTCATTGCCACGGGAAAGACGAACCATGGTTTCATAAATGGCGGCGTCGCCGTGGGGGTTCAGCTTCATGGTCTGACCCACGATGTTGGCAGACTTGGTGCGACTGCCCTTCAGAAGACCCATTTTGTACATGGTATACAGCAGCTTCCGATGGGAAGGCTTGAAGCCGTCGATCTCGGGAATCGCACGGGATACGATCACCGACATGGCATAGGGCATGTAGTTGATCTCCAGAGTTTCGGAGATGGGTTGCTCATAGGTAGAACCGACCAGACCGACCACATGGTCTGTGTTCAGTTCTTTCTTGTTCTTTTCAGGTTCTTTTTTCTTTCGTGCCATAACCTGGCTCCTTTTCGATAATGCCCTCCCCTTCGGAAAGGGCTCTGCGGACGAGCGATGCTCGCCCCTACAATAAACTAAAATGTTGTGTCATTACGAAATATCGGCCATATCCAAATATTTGGCACCGTTTTCCGCGATGAAGTTCTTTCTTTCGTTCAGTGCATCACCCAGCAGAACGTCAAAGTAATGGGCGGTACGCTCGGCGTCCTCGGGCATAACCTTGATCAGCCGGCGGGTTTCCGGATTCATGGTGGTCATCCACATCATGTCCGGATCGTTTTCGCCAAGACCCTTGGAACGCTGGATGCTGTCGGGCTTTTTGCCTTCCAGATCCACCTCGAGAATTTTTCTCTTCTCCGCCTCGTTGTATGCAAACCAGGTCTTGCCCTTGTAGGTGATCTCAAACAGAGGAGATTCTGCGATATACACATAGCCATCCCGGATCAGGGTGGGGCAAAGCCGGTAGAGCATGGTCAGGATCAGCGTACGGATCTGGAATCCGTCCACATCGGCGTCGGTACAGATGATGATCTTATTCCAACGCAGGCTGTCGATATCGAAGCTGCTCAGATCCTTGGCCTTTTTGCCCTGAATCTCCACACCGCAGCCTAAAACCTTGATCAGATCGGTGATAATGGGGGAGCCGAAGATCTTGTTGTAGTCTGCTTTTAGGCAATTCAGAATTTTGCCGCGGACGGGCATGATGCCCTGAAATTCTGCGTCACGGCTCAGCTTGACGCTGCCCAATGCGGAGTCGCCCTCCACGATATACAGCTCCCGGACAAAGGCATCCCGGGTGCGGCAGTCCACGAACTTCTGTACCCGGTTGGCGATGTCCACCTTGGCATTGAGGTTCTTCTTCATGCTGGATCTGGTTCTTTCAGCGGACTCTCTTGCCCGCTTGTTGATCAGAACCTGCTCAGCAGCCCGTTCGGCTTCCTGCTTGTTCTCAATGAACCAAATCTGCAGCTGCTCCTTGAAGAAGTTTGTCATAGCCTCTTGGGTGAATTTGGAGTTGACGGACTTCTTTGTCTGGTTTTCGAAGCAGCCGATGGTGGAGAAGCAGTTGGTGATGATCACCAGGGAATCCTGAATATCCTGATAGATGATCCTGGTGGTTTCGGTCTTGTTGTATTTGTTATTTTCCTTCAGGAATTTGTCAAAAGCCGCGGTGAAGCCCAGCCGAACGGCTCTGTCAGGGCTGCCTCCGTATTCCAGCCAGGAGGAGTTGTGATAGTACTCTGTGTGATTGATCTGCTTGGAGAAGCAGAATGCGGCGGTGATCTTCAGCTTCATTTCCGGTCGGTTGTCCGCGTCGCGACCCCGTCGTTCGGCTTCCCAGTAGATGGGCATGGTGAAGGCGTTGTCACCCACCAGCTCTTCCACATACTGCTTGATGCCGCCGACGTAGCAGAATTCCTCCGTTTCGAACTTGCCGCCGACCTGGTTGCGGAAGCGGAAGGTGATGCCCTGATTCACAACTGCTTGACGACGCAGCACGTCCCGGTAATATTCTGCCGGAATGTTGATATCAGTAAAGACCTGCTTGTCCGGCTTCCAGCGGAACAACGAGCCGGTTTTCCGACCCCGGTCGGTTTCGGTTTTCTTCAAACCGCCCTTGTTGCGACCCTTTTCGAAGTGCAGATCGTAGCGGAAGCCGTCACGATGAATGGTGGCATCGAAAAATTCCGAAGTGTACTGGGTAGCACAGGCACCCAGACCGTTTAAGCCCAGGGAATACTCGTAGTTCTCACCGTTTTCGCCGTATTTACCACCGGCGTACATTTCGCAGAAAACCAGCTCCCAGTTGTACCGCTTTTCTTTTTCATTATAGTCCACAGGACAACCGCGGCCGAAGTCCTCAACCTCCACGCTTAAGTCCTCGTAACGGGTGACGATGATCAGATCACCGTGACCTTCCCGAGCCTCGTCGATGGCGTTGCTGAGGATTTCGAAAACTGCGTGCTTACAGCCTTCCAGATCGTCAGAGCCAAAAATAACCGCAGGGCGTTTGCGAACACGCTCCTCGTCCTTGAGCGAGGAGATGCTGTCGTTTCCGTATTGTGTTTGTTTTTTAGTAGCCATAATGATTACCTGCCATACTTATCCATTTTAGCATTCTTTATTATATGCAATTTTGGCGGCAAAGTCAACCGCCCACCAACAAGATATGCCATTTCTACCAAAAACCGCCACTATCCGTTGTGGATAGTGGCGGTGCGTTTTTAAAAGCTTGCCCCCGCACTTGTGAGGGGGTGCCCCAGCACACGTGCTGGGGTGGAAGGCAAATTGCGAAATCCCCCAGTCGAATTGCCTAATATCGGCAAAGCTGCAAAGTCTAATGTGATCGCTTTCGCGATTTTATTTAGATTCGCCTCGCTACCCTCTTACAAGCGGGGGCTGAGGATTCATCATTTGTGGAATATTGGTTGCCGGTTTTCGAAGGTGCAGACATGGCCGAAGATATCCTGCACGATCTGACAGGCTTCTACGCAGTACTGGCCCACCCGGTCAGAGGCGTGGGCATCAGAACCCACGGTAACGATCTGGCCGCCCAGATCCTTGAACAGACGCAGATAGTCGGCACTGGGCAGGTACGCACCGCAGCGGTCAACGCCGCTGGTGTTGATCTCGATGCCCTTGCCCTTGGAAATCAGTACCTTAAAAATCTCCGCAACAACTTCCTTATGGGTTTCCAGACTGATCGGGGCGTGGGTGGGGTGGATCCGGGCTTTGCTGATGAACGTCAGGTGACCCAGAACATCGAAATCGTCGTGGGCGTTGACGCAGTCCAGTGTGGTTTGCAGGAACAACTGCTCTGCTTCAGGCACTGTCCGGTTTTTCCAGAATGCCGGAAGGTACGTATCTACGTTATCGGCAAAATGCACCGAGCCGATAATGAAATCATAGTGTCGTTCCCGGCTGCGCCCAGCCAGCAGAGCCTGATTGTCCACCAACATACCGAATTCCATGCCCAAGCGGATCTTGACTTTATCACTGTTCAGGTGGTTATAGCCGGCGTTGTATTGCTCCAGGGTGTACTGCCATTGGGAGGAATCACCCAAAGGATCGTCGTCGATGTGATCTGTGAAGCACATCTCCCGCAGCCCCATGGCCTCTGCAGCGGCAACCATTTTTTCCGGTGCATCGTGACCGTCGCAGGACACGGTGCTGTGCATATGAAAATCAAACATGGAAAATTTCCTCCCAAAATTGTCGAAATGCGGTGGGCAGGGCGGCGGTGGCGTTGATTTCGTCGGTGGTCATCCAAACAAAATCGCCGGTTGGTTCGGCCACTTCCAGATAATAGCCCAGCATTTGCCACTGAATGTGCGTAAAAATATGCTTGCACAGTACCTGACGGTGCAGCGTCCGGGGACGCAAACCCCACTGCTCAGCTGCTGCCAAAGCCTCCTGAGGCTCTAAATGCCCCGGCAGGTTGGGGAATTGCCACAGATCTGCCAGCAGACCGGTGTTGGGGCGTTTTTCGATGGCGTATTTTCCGTCGCAGGATAGAACGAAAACCGTCATATCCTCGGTTTTTCGCTGTTTTTTCGGAGATTTTACCGGCAATTGTTTGGCGGTACCGTTCCTGTATCCCAAACAGAATGCCTGGCAGGGGCAATTGTCGCAATCCGGCTGACGGTTTGGACCGCAGACCGTTGCACCCAGCTCCATCAATGCTTGGGTAAAATCGCCGGCCTGGGCTGGATAAATGTCCTCCAACGCCACGCGGACAGCAGTTTTGAAGGCTGTCTGATCGATGGGGGTGGCATCGTCCAGAATCCGGGAAATGACCCGAAGTACATTGCCGTCCACGGCGGCACGGGGCTGATCAAAAGCGATGGAACAGATCGCTCCGGCGGTGTATTCACCAATGCCGGGCAGTGCCAGAATGTCCGGGTGTTGTGTGGGGAAGTGACCGGCATAGTCGGTCATGATCACCCGGGCAGCTTTCTTCAGATTCCGCACCCGGGAGTAGTAACCAAGTCCCTCCCACAGCTTGTGCAGGGCGTCATCGTCACAGCTCGCGAGAGCTTCAACGTTGGGAAGAGCAGACAGAAAACGGGCGTAGTAGCCCTTGACTGCCTCTACCCGAGTCTGCTGGAGCATGATCTCCGACAGCCAAATATGATAGGGGTCACGATCCTGCCGCCAGGGCAGATCCCGCTTGTTTGCACCATACCATGGAAGCAGGGTGCCGGGTAATTGCTGTAATATTGTCCGCTCCATGGCTACCTTCCTTTGTTTTTTATTATTTTACATCAAAGTCTCGGACGGTGTCAATAGGCGGAAAATGGAGGGGAAGAACACAAATAAAAAATATCTGCATTTTTTGAAAAAAAGACTTGCATTTTCCAAAGTGTTGTGCTAATATACTTAGGCACTTGAGCGTATGCGCCGGTAGCTCAGTTGGATAGAGTGACTGGCTACGAACCAGTAGGTCAGGGGTTCGAGTCCCTTCCGGCGTACCAAATAAAACAGAGGATATCCATCCGGGTATCCTCTGTTTTATTTCGCACTTCGTGCGGGAAGGGACTCGAATCATCTAAATGCAACAGTCCGGTGGACTGTTGCTTGTCGCCAGCTAGATGGCGGCAACACATTAGTTGCCATCCATTCCCGGACGGCAACGCATACGAGTCCCTTCCGGCGTACTGAACCATCCTCCTTTAGACAAGAGAGCCTTTGCGGACGAGCAATGCTCGCCCCTACGATTTCTATCGATAGAGCGTGTAGGGGCGGCCATTGGCCGTCCGTGGGCGATTCGTGAATCGCCCCAACGAAGGGGATTGCCACGCACAATGACTGAAGACACCTTTGCCCCATCAGAGAGGGAGCCAAGAAACGGTGCTACAAAACCAGAAAATGATATATTCCTTCCGCAAAGCCTGAATTTATAACATTTCACCCAAAATTCTTCCGGAATTTTGGGTGTTTTTTCTAAAAAAGCTGTGGTTTGCGGTTGATTTTTACGCTGAAAGCGTTATAATGAAAGTGATGTGTCCTGTCCGGCAGGAGCCGGAAACCGCAACATACGGAAGGAGAAGATTACATGATTATTACTCAGAAGAAACCGATTGAAGAAATCATGGCCATGGTCGGCGACGCCAAGACCGTGGGCATTGTTGGCTGCGGCAGCTGTGCCACCGCCTGCCAGACCGGCGGCGAGCCTCAGATTGCTGAGCTGACTGCCGTGCTGGAGCGCTCCGGCAAGAAGGTGGTTGCGACTACCGTTGCAGATTACTGCTGTATGAACCTGGGCGTTAAGTCCAAAATGAAGGCCATCAACGCCGCAAACCCCGACTGCGTCATCTGTATGTCCTGCGGTGACGGCGTCCAGTGTGTTGCCAAGAACGCCGGCAACGCCCCCGTTTATCCCTCCAACAACACCATGTATCTGGGCGAGGCCGTCCGCTTTGGTGTGTGGGAAGAAGCCTGCCGCTTCTGCGGTGAATGTGTACTGGGTCAGACCGGTGCTGTTTGCCCCATCACCCAGTGTGCCAAGAGCCTGGTCAACGGCCCCTGCGGCGGCCAGAAGAATGGCAAGTGCGAGGTCAATCCCGAGAACGATTGTGCATGGATCAAGATCTACAACCGTCTTGAGGCCACCGGCCAGCTGGAGAAGCTGACCCAAACCCGTGAGGATAAGGGCTACGCTGCCCATGCCTATCCCAGAACCATCAGCTTGAAGAAGGGGAAGTAAGACATGAGTATTTTAAAAGACGCACTGGAAAGCGGTAAATTTGGTGTTACCGCGGAAATGGCACCCCCTAAGGGTTACGATTTTAGCGAGCAGATGGAAGCCGCCGCACTGCTGGCCGGCAAGGTCCATGCTGTGAATGTTACCGATATGCAGTCTGCAAGCCTGAAGGCCTCCGGCATCGGTCTGTGCATCCAGCTGATGCAGGCCGGTGTGGATCCCATTCTCCAGATCACCGGCCGTGATCGCAACCGTATGGCCATCATGGGCGATATTTTGACTGCTGCCAGCTTCGGCATCGACACCATGCTGGCTCTGACCGGTGACCATCCCGTGGTTGGCGACTGCAAGGATTCCAAGCCTGTGTACGACCTGGATTCCGTGGGCATTCTGAAGATGCTGAGCAAGATGGAAGAAACCGGCTGCGACTGCGGCGGCAATGAGCTGCAGGGCGGTGCTCCCAAGTTCTACAAGGGTGCATCTGTGACTCCCGTTTACGAGCCCATCTTCCTGCAGATCAACAAGCTCCGCCAGAAGGTGGAGGCCGGTGCAATGTATATCCAGACCCAGGGCATTTTCGATTTAGATACCTTTAAGCGGTTCTTGGAGAAGGTAGATGCTGCCGGTATCAAGACCCACATCATGGCCGGCATTATCCCCCTGAAGACTGCCGGTATGGCAAAGTACATGAATGAAAATGTCCCCGGTATCGATGTGCCTCAGCACATGATCGACCGGCTGGCCGCTGCTGCCGCAGAGGGCAAGGAAAAGGGCATCAAGGGTCTGCCCATGCAGTTGGGTATTGAAATGGCTGCCGAGATGATCGCAAAGATCAAGGACGAGCATCTGTGCGATGGTGTACACATCATGGCCATCGGTGCAGAAAAGAATGTGCCTGCCATCCTGGATAAGGCCGGTATTTCCATCTGAAATCCATAAATTTTGAAAAAGGTTGCACAGTTTTGTGCAACCTTTTTTTGTTTTTCTCCCATGGGTGAAAAGGGGGAATAAAAATGACCACGAAAACAGCAAGGATTTGTCTGGATCCCGGCCATGACCGGGCGGACTATAACCGATCACCGGTGGTGCCCGAATATTGTGAGGGCCAGCGAATGTGGGATTTGGCGGTGACGCTGAAGGCGGAGCTGGAGCGTAGGGGACTGGAAGTGGTGATGACCAAGGATCGGGTGAATCGAACAGTAAGCCTGAATACCCGGGGCAAGGCATCCAAAGGCTGCGATTTGCTGCTGTCGCTCCATTCCGATGCGGCATCCACAGAATCACCGGACTGGGTTTCTGCGTTGTATCAGGTCAATGACCACTGTGGCCCGTTGGATGATAAAAGCCGGCAGATCGGCAAGCTGTTGGCAGAGGCGGTGTCGTCGCTGATGGGGGTAGGCGTTCGTATGGTGGCCCGGGAATCGGAGTATGATCGGGATGGAAACGGTTATAAGGATGATTATTATGGCGTTCTCCGAGCCGCGCATGCCGTTGGCACTCCGGCTGTGATTTTGGAGCACGGTTTTCATACCAACAAAGGCTGTACCCGTTGGCTTTTGGAGGACAGCAATCTGCAGCGGCTGGCAGCTACTGAGGCGGATGTACTCGCCCGGTGGCTGACTGATCAGCTCCGGGACTCGTTCCGGGCGTTTGTTTGGCGACTGCAGGTTGTCATGGAAGTGACGGTAGATGGTATTCCCGGCCCGGAAACACTGGGAAAAACGCCTACGCTGTCGGCGGTGAAAAATTACCGCCATCCTGCGGTGAAGATCGTACAGCAGCGGCTGCATGACTTGGGTTATACGCAGGTTGGCGAAATTGATGGCATTGCCGGGCGGAAGTTTACCGCCGCGGTGAAGGCCTACCAGACGGATCACGGCTGCGTGGTCGATGGGGAGATCACTGCAAGGAATAAGACCTGGCGTTGCCTGCTGGGCATGGAATGAGGGGTCGACAATGAGTGAGGCGATCATAACGGCTTTGATTACCGGCGGCCTTTCTCTGGTGGGCGTGGTGGTTACCTGTATGGTCACTGCCCGTCGGAGCGAAAATGCCCTGCGGGTATCCCAGGCGGTGACGGATACCAAAATCGACGAACTGACCCGGGAGGTACGGGAACATAACGGCTTTGCCCGGCGTATGCCGGTAGTGGAGGAGCAGATCAAGGTGATCAATCACCGGATCGGCGATTTAGAGCGGGTGCATATGCAGTGAGGGGGGAAAATATGGAGTTTTTAAAGAATCTGGCAGCACTGATCAAGGTCAAAACCATCGTGACCATGGTGGTTATTACCGTGTTCGCAGTGATGGCCTTCCGGGGGCAGATCAGCCCGGATAATGTGATGATCATTGTGTCCAGTGTGATTTCGTTCTATTTTGGTACGGTCAGCGAGAAGGAGAAGGGGAAGTAATGTTCAGATCAAAGCCTCCCCTGTGTAAGGGGAGGTGGGCAGGCGTTAGCCTGCCCGGAGGGGTTGTGGATATTAGGAACAATCCCTCAGGCAAAAATCAAAGATTTTGGCCAGCTCCCTTTACACAAGGGAGCCCTGTTTTTGCAGTAAGTGCGACACTCATCCGCGTCGTATTTAGATCATTCGAATCTCCGTGAATCAAAAAAGCAGCCACCCATCAGGGTGGCTGCTTTTTTGGTGATCCGCCGGAGATTCGAACTCCGGACCCACTGCTTAAAAGGCAGTTGCTCTGCCGGCTGAGCTAGCGGATCGGGTGGCTGGGATGGCAGGATTTGAACCTACGAATGCCAGAGTCAAAGTCTGGTGCCTTACCGCTTGGCGACATCCCAATGTGGGTGCGGCGCCCGGTTTCGGACACGCTAAGGTATTATAGCACAGCTTTTTTTGTTTTGCAATAGTTTTTTTGCAGAAAACCCGCCGGTTTTCCGGTGGGTTTTCTGAACATCAATCAATCGGTAATCTTTTCTGCAAAGGCCAGTGATGCGGAGTAGAACAGAGTGGGGCCGATGTTAAAAAAGTGACAATCCACCATGCTGGCTCCCAGCAGGACAAAAAGGCTCAACCCAATGAAAAACTTTGCTGTGTTGGGTTTGTGCAGAAGAAGTCGGATGGTTTGGATACGGTGGAAGATATAGGCGGACAAGCCTACGGAACCACAGCATGCCAATATTTGCACAAAGGTATTGTGCCAACGGGGCGGAAAAATATTCGAAAAGGATTGCACCATGGAGAAGTCGAAGGGTATATATTCCGTTGGATAGAAGGTGCCGCCAAATACGGGAAAACGCCAAAACTGTTTCATGCCTTCTGCATAGATTTCTTGACGCTCACTGGACTCCCAGCCTCGTGAAAGTAAGGATTCAAACAGAACGACAATATTCTCCCGGTACAGCAAAACGGGGGTCAGGATCAAACCAAAGAGAATTCCCAGTCGCACCAGGCAACCCCTGAGGCCAAAGACCCTCCGGCAGAACAAAACCACATAGCAGATGATATATACAGCAGCAGCCATCAAAATGGAGCCACGGGAGCAGGATAACACAACCCCTCCCATAAACGCCAGTGCGATGATCTCGTAAAGCCATATACGCTTGCTGTTGCAAGCCAGCCAGAATACGAAAGGAATGGCGATGGCCAGCATCGTACCCATGTTGTTGCAATTGCCCCAACCGCTGAAAATTCGGTCGCGATCAATCTGTCCGCCAACAAGCACCTGATTTACATGGTAAATGTGTAGGATTTCTGCGAAAATCACGGCACCAAAGCACAATCCCGTCCATGCAAGGTATGCTTTGGGTACAGAAGGCCACTGAATGCCGCCGGTGAAGAGATAATAGAATAGGATCACGGAAAGAAACTGGATAAATGCGAAAAGAAGGTTGCGAAGAAGGTTTGCGGTATAGTAGCCGCTGAAGGCACCGCCCAGCATATATGCAGCTCCCAATATCAGCATACCAAAAAGAAGGCTGCGTTTGCGGGAGAGAAACGCTTTTCGCCCGATCTGCCGGTCGGTACACAGCCGAAAACACAGACAAAGCACAAAAATGCCTGCGATACACAGCAAATAAATGCCGCTGGATCCGGAAAAAACAGATGCGTTATACACACCGGGGTTGCTGGTAACAGAGGGGGCAATATAGCTTAATACAATCAGCGGAGTCAGAGGAAGTAAATCCCTGCCCAACAACGCCACAAAGATGGCAATGGCAATAAAACAGGTATAGGTCACCAATTCCAGGGAGAACATGGCAGACAGCAGGGTCAATGCTCCGATAACCAGAAAATACCAAGGCGTGCGCAGAAAGTGATCAATTGCCATGCAGACAGGGTGCCGACGAAGGCGAACCATAGCAGAGGCCTGCACGGGCAAGGTGTCATAATGTGTCGACATGATGGTAATTCTCCAAAATCTGAGAGGTCTGTCTCCGAAAAGGACACAGCCAATACACGAGTTGCATTGTAACACAGACGACACCTTTCGTCAATGAATAGCAAAGGCAGGATACATTAAGTTTTTGTAAAGATATTTACAAAAAAGCAGTCTCCGGGCGAAAATCCGGAGACTGCTGTGGGATTTGCAGGTTCGTGTTTATGAGAAATTATCGAGGTGGACGGATATACCGTTCGTGACTTCGGGGGGCGGGGCGTGCATAAACGCCGGACACCAGGCCCAGCATGGCATAGATTGTAACTATGGAACTACCGCCGTAGCTGATCAGCGGCAGGGTCAGGCCGATAACCGGAACCACACCGATGCACATACCGACGTTGACGAAAATCTGGAAGATCAGAGCAGAAGCGGTGCCAAAACAAACCATGCGACGCATATAGTCCGGACTCTGGCAGCCCACCCAAATGCATCGGCCCACCAGGGCGAATAGCATTACCAGCACCAAAAAACAGCCAATATAGCCCATTTCCTCGCCGATGGCGGAGAAGATAAAGTCCGTATGCTGGGCGGGCAGAGCACCGGCTTGTACCCGGTTGCCATTAAAAAGGCCCTGACCCATCACACCGCCGCCGGTAAGGGTGTCCAGACTTCGTTTCAGGTGGTAGCGGACATCGGTACCCAGCGGATCGACGGCAGGATTGAACAGTGCTTCAATACGCAGCTTCTGTCTGCCGCTAAAGAAATGTTCCCACAGGAAGGGCCAGGCGGCTGCAGTGCCGCCGATTGCAAGGCCGAACCAATACAGCTTTACACCGCCGGAAAAAGCCATGCCGACAAAAATGAACACATAAATCAGGGAAACGCCCAAGTCTTTGGATAGTACGATGTTGGCTGCGAACAGCATGAGCAGGCAAACACCCATGTGCAGCACGGAACGGAAGGAGGATAGATTGTGCTGATGGGAGGTCATCACCGAAGCAGCGATCAGAATATATGTGATCTTACAAATTTCCGCAGGCTGGATATTAAAGGGAATCAAAGGAAGGGCCAGCCAGCTCTTGTTACCGGAACCCAGATCCGTACCAAAGGGAATCAAAAGTCCCAAAAGTGCCAAACTGATCACCATCAGGGCTCTGCGATGCTCGGAGAAAAACTCCAGATCGATGGAGGAAAAAACAGCATAGGATGCCACGCCAAGGCCGATGGCGAGAACCTGAATAAGGACGTACCGCGTAAAAACGCGGTGGTTATTGGTACTGGCAATGATGAGGCAGCCAAAGGCCGATATTGCCAGACACATAATCAAAAGTACCATGTCGCCCTTGCGGAAAAAACGTTTGAGTTCCTGGATAAAATCACGCACTTATAGCCGCCTCCTTTCAAACATACATTGTACCATTAACCGACCTAAAAGTAAACAAAAAAGTGCGTACCGCGGTACGCACTTTTTGCTTTTGATCCTTATGCCAGATAAATTGCCTTGCAGGCCAGCATGGTTTCGTAGCAGTCCAGCTTGGAAACCAGCTCCAGAGGAGCGTGCATGCTCAGCACGGGCACGCCGGCATCCACGGTGACGATGTTCCGGTTAGCCATATAAGCAGCAACAGTACCGCCGCCGCCCTGATCCACCTTGCCCAGCGTGGCGATCTGCCAGATAACACCGGCATTTTCGAAGGTGGTGCGGATGTGACCCATGGCCTCGGCAGAAGCATCGCTGGCACCGCCTTTACCGCCACGGCCGGTGTACTTGCAGATGGAAACACCGTAGTTGAGCATGGAATTGTTCCGACGGTCGGAGACCTCGGGGAAGTTGGGGTCGTAAGCGTTGCTCACGTCTGCACTGAGGCAGAAGGAGTTTGCAAAGCAGTCAAAGAGCTTGACACCCTGAGCGTCGCACAGACCGCCCATGAAGTGCTCAAAGTACTGGCTCTGCATGCCGGAGATGCCCACGGAGCCGATCTCTTCCTTGTCGGCCAGAATGCAGACAGCGGTCTTGGTGGGGGTGGGGATGGAGAACAGAGCTTCCAGCTCGGCATAGGCACAGACCCGGTCGTCATGGCCGTAAGCACTGATCAGACTGCGGTCAAAACCAACCTCTCTGCAGCGGCCGGCAGGCACGATGGTCAGCTCAGCGGACAGGAAATCGGACTCGATGAGGCCGTACTTTTCGTTCAGGAACTTCATGACATTCAGCTTCACCAGGTCGCTGCCCTCGCCCTCCAGAGGCTCGGTGCCCAGGATGACATTCAGCTGCTCGGCGGCAATGACCTTGCCGGCAGTCTTCTGCATCTGGTCAGCGGACAGGTGGATCAGCAGGTCGGAGACCATCAGGATGGGATCGTTGTCGTCTTCACCGATGGTGATGGTGATGACGCTGCCGTCCTTGCGGTACACTACGCCGTGCAGTGCCAGAGGGACGGTGACCCACTGGTACTTTTTGATGCCGCCGTAGTAATGGGTCTTGAAATAGGCAATTTCAGCATCTTCGTACAGGGGATTGGGCTTCAGGTCCATTCTGGGGGAGTCCACGTGGGCAGCACAAATATTGGCACCCTTATCAAGAGATTCCGTGCCGATGACGGCCAGAGCGATGGCTTTGTCACGGTTGTTGTAGTAGATCTTGTCACCGGGCTTTACATCCATACCGGGGACGAAAGGCTTAAAGCCATTCTTTTCTGCTTCCCGGACGGCCCAGGTGGTGGCTTCACGCTCGGTCTTGGCTTCATCCATGAAAGCCATGTATCGCTTGCAGTAGTCTTCCATTTCCACCCGATCCTCAGCGGAAATACGGGCGTAGCCGTTTTTGGGAGCAGCGATGAGGGACTCGCGGAGTTCTTCAGTAGTCATATCAGTATCCTCCTTGTGTTGATGGTTACATTATATCCAAGCTGTGCAAAAATGCAAGGCATTTCTCCCGAAATTGGGCCTGCGTGCCGTCATTTTGCAGTGCGTAGTCGCATTTTTCCCGGAACCAGCTTTCCGGATGCTGGGCGGCAATGCGTTTTTTTGCATAGTCTTCTGTGATGCCGTCCCGCTCCATGAGCCGTCGAACACGATCTTCCTCCGGTGCGGTGACGGTTATGGTTACATCGCACAGGGTAGCCAAGTCGCCTTCAAACAGACCGATGGCGTCGATGGCTGCCAGCTGCGGTTGAACCGCCAACAGCCGCAGGACCTCCGCCCGAACGGCACTGTGGGTGATGCGGTTTAAGTCCGCCAAAGCGGCTTCCTCGGCAAAGACAATATTGCCCAAAGCTTTTCGATCCAATACGCCGCCACGGACTGTGCCGGAGAAACGGGCTTCAATAGCCTCCAGCAGGGAAGAATCGGTTTGCAAAAGTCCGTGATAGATGGCATCGCAATCCAAAATCAGCCCGCCCATTTCTTCAATGACGGTCAAAAGGGTGGTCTTGCCACAACCGGAACCGCCGGTAATGCCAATAATCATTGTGCCACCTCCGCATCTACAATATGGAAGGCTGCGGCCTTTTTCAGCCTGTTTTGCACAGCGTAGGCTACGCCACCGCCCACGGGGCAACGGGCATATACCTTGCCAATGCTGCCGTCATCCAACTCCCGCAGAGCGGCAAACAGACCGGCAGACAAGGTGCTGACATCCGCCTCCTTGCCGTAGGACAAGGGATTGCAATCTGCGTACAGCGGCAATTCTTCCTCAAAGCACAGTACCCGGTCACCGGGTTCAAAATGCCGGTGAATGTAGGCGGCAGCCTTTTCACGCTCGCCGGCTACGATGATCACCGGTTCGGTGGGGGCATAGTGGCGGTATTTCATGCCGGGGGCTTTCACCACGGCGTCCTTGTCGATCTGAGCGGTAACGGCCTTGTCCACTACCAGATCCCCTAACACGGCCATCAGCTGCTCCGGGGTAATTCCACCGGGACGCAGCAGCCGGGGACGTTCCTCGGTCAGATCCACGATGGTGGATTCCACACCGACACGGCAGGCACCGCCGTCTACAATCAGGGGGATCTTACCGCCATGGTCATGCAGTACGTGTTCTGCGGTAGTGGTGGAGGGCTTGCCGGAAATGTTGGCGGAGGGGGCGGCCAAAGGCACGCCGGAAAGCTGGATGATCTGTCTGGCAATTTCACTGTCCGGGCACCGCAGAGCCACGGTACTCAGGCCACCGGTGGTACGTTTGGGGACAGTATCTTTTGCGGGCAGAACCATGGTCAGCGGACCGGGCCAGAACAGCTGGGCCAGCCGATAGGCACTTTGCGGCACATCATGGCAGTACAGATCGATCTGTGTTGCGTCACAAATGTGCAGGATCAGAGGGTTGTCGGAAGGACGACCCTTTACCTCGAAAATCCGGGAAACCGCATCTTCGCTGAGCCCGTTGGCAGCAAGGCCGTATACAGTTTCGGTGGGAATGGCGACTACATCGCCGCTTTGAATAATTTCTGCGGCTTTTTGTGCAACATTCGGATGGTTGGCGGGTATCACCTGGGTTTTCACGGAATCCCTCCTTTCGGGAATATATGGCAAAAGGGAGCAGCGGAAGCTGCTCCCTTTAATCAGTTACACAGTGGGCTGGTTGGCAGCTTCGATGATCTTGACGAACTTCTCGGGAACCAGGGAAGCACCGCCGATCAGGCCGCCATCGATGTCGGGCTGTGCCAGCAGCTCGAAAGCGTTCTTCTCGTTCATGGAACCGCCGTACAGAATGGAGATGGCACGGGCGTTCTTGGAGGAGTACAGCTTACGGACCACGGAGCGAATCATCTCGCAGACTTCCTCAGCCTGCTCGGGGGTGGCGGTCAGGCCGGTGCCGATGGCCCAGATGGGCTCGTAGGCGATAACAACCTTGCGGATCTTGTCCTCAGGGACGTTCTTCAGACCCAGCTTGATCTGCATGGTGATGTGCTCAGCGGTGATGCCGTTCTCACGCTGCTCCAGAGTCTCGCCGCAGCACATGATGGGCACCAGACCTGCGTCCAGAGCGGCCAGAACCTTGGCGTTGACATCAGCGTCGGTCTCACCGTACATCTCACGACGCTCGGAGTGGCCGATGATGACATACTTGCAGCCGGCGTCTACCAGCATGTTGGTAGCGATTTCGCCGGTGTAAGCACCGGAGGCGTTGGCGTTGCAGTTTTCGGCACCGATGCCCACGCGGGTATCACGCATAGCACGGACAGCAGCGGGGATGCAGACGGCGGGAACGCACAGAGCGATATCGCACCAGCGGCCCTTGGGCAGAATGTTCTTCAGCTGAGCCATAAACTCCTTGGTCTCGGAGGGGGTCTTGTTCATTTTCCAGTTACCGGCAATGACGGTCTTACGATACTTTCTGTTCATTTTGAATTTCTCCTTATATATGCATCGAAAAGTCGATGTAATTTACAAAGTTAGGGTCATTGCGAGGCTGTGTCAGCGGCCGTGGCAATCCCCTCCAAACGAAGGAGATTGCCACACCAGTCTGAGGACTGGTTCGCAATGACAGTGTTATCTATTTTTTGGATATTACTTATCCTGCAGGCAGGCAATACCGGGCAGCTCCAGACCCTCGAGGAACTCGAGAGAAGCACCGCCGCCAGTGGAAATGTGGGTGATTGCGTTTGCAAAACCCAGCTGCTCGCAAGCAGCAGCACTGTCGCCACCACCAACGATGGTTACAGCGTCGGAATCAGCCAGAGCCTGGGCAACAGCGATGGTGCCCTTTGCCAGGGTGGGGTTCTCGAACACGCCCATGGGGCCGTTCCAGACTACGGTCTTGGCAGCCTTGGCGGCAGCAGCAAACTCGGCACAGGCCTTGGGGCCGATGTCCAGACCCATCTGGTCAGCGGGGATTGCGGTGCAGTCCACATATTCGACGGGAATCTCAGCGTCGATGGGGGAGGGGAAGCTGGGAGCAATGGCGGTATCCACGGGCAGCAGCAGCTTAACGCCCTTGGCCTCAGCCTTAGCCAGCATTTCCTTGCAGTAGTCCAGCTTCTCGTTGTCCACCAGAGACTTGCCCACGGTGTAGCCCTGAGCTGCCAGGAAGGTGTAGGCCATGCCACCGCCGATGATCAGGGTGTCGACCTTTTCCAGCAGGTTGTTGATAACATTCAGCTTGTCGGAAACCTTGGCACCGCCCAGGATGGCGACGAAGGGACGCTCGGGAGCGGCCAGAGCCTTACCCATGATGGAAACTTCCTTCTGAACCAGGTAGCCGGAAACGGCGGGCAGATAATCAGCCACGCCTGCGGTGGAGGAGTGAGCACGGTGAGCAGTGCCGAAAGCGTCGTTGACGAAGATGTCGGCCAGATCAGCCAGTGCCTTGCTCAGCTCGGGATCGTTCTTGGTCTCACCCTTGATGTAACGGGTGTTCTCCAGCAGCATCACGTCGCCGTTCTTCAGAGCAGCGGCCTTGGCCTTGGAGTCCTCACCGGCAACGTCAGAAGCCATGATGACTTCCTTGCCCAGCAGCTCGGAGATCCGGTCAGCAACGACCTTCAGGCTCAGCTCGGGCTTCCATTCGCCCTTGGGCTTACCCATGTGAGAGCACAGGATGACCTTGGCATCATGCTCAACCAGGTACTTGATGGTGGGCAGAGCGGCAACGATACGCTTGTCGGAAGTGATCTTGCCGTCCTTGGTGGGAACGTTGAAGTCGCAGCGGCACAGAACACGCTTACCGGCTACTTCAATGTCTTCAATGGACTTCTTGTTGTAGTTCATGATAATTCCTCCAATTTTTGGTTATTTAAGTATTGTTGTTGTGGAGCTGACCCTGATCGGACAGACCGGGGAAATCCAACTGCCGCAGAGCCTCAAAAACGGTGATGGCCACGGCGTTGCTCAGATTCAGACTCCGGGCGTCGGCACGCATGGGGATCCGGACGCACTGCGGATAATGTGCCTTCAGGAAGCTTTCGGGAAGACCCTTGGTTTCTTTTCCGAAAAACAAATAGCATTCGTCGGCAAAATTCGCCTCTGTGTAGCTACGGGGTGCTTTTGTGGAAAGACACCACATTTGCCGGACATCGTTTTTGGCAAAGAAATCGTCAAGGTTTTCGTAGTCCTGGACTTCGACCATGTTCCAGTAATCCAGGCCTGCCCTGCGGACAGCCTTTTCTGAGATGTCAAAGCCCAGCGGGCGGATCAAATGCAGCCGACAACCGGTGGCGGCACAGGTCCGGGCGATGTTGCCGCAATTTTGCGGAATCTCCGGCTCGACCAGTACGATATTGAGCATTTGTTTCACCTCTTGCCTCTTTTCGGCTTGCCAACATATTGTAAGTCAAAGTTCTTCCAAAATCAATCCAAAAATTAGAATTTTTTCAACTTTTCATAGTATATACATAATTTTTTTGTCTTGCGACATAAATTTGTTCAAAATGCGTACGAAATATTTGCAAAACATTGGGATTTGACTGCTCAGCACTGGAAAATGCGGAGAATCCAATGAAAAATGTATATTTTTTGGATTTGTTGTGGGAAGTGCACAAGATGATTGCAACCGGGATGCGGCTATGGTACAATAACAGTACTAAAAGGAGGTGCTTGCAATGGCATTGCAGAAAATCCTTACCGGTTTGCTCGCGGTGTTGCTTTTGGCAGGAATACTGTTTGGCTGTGTGCAGCCGGCAGAGCCTGATTCCGGCACAACGGCTACGGAGCAGACCACGGAACCTACGGAAGCAACGCATCCCACCGTCACCACCGAGCCGGTCACAGAACCTATATCACCCCCGACGGAACCGCCCACAGAGCCGGAAAAATATCTGATCGTCATCGATGCGGGGCATCAGGCGAAGGGGAATTCCGAAAAAGAACCGATTGGCCCCGGTGCAACGGAAATGAAGGCCAAGGTCAGCAGTGGTACCCAGGGCAAATTTACCGGCTTGAAAGAGTATGAGCTGAACCTGACCGTTGCACTGCTGGTAAGGGACATTCTGGTAGAGCGTGGCTATGAGGTAGTGATGATCCGCACCACCCATGATGTCAATATCAGCAACGCCGAGCGTGCGGCGGTGGCAAACGAACTGGGGGCGGATGCGTTCATCCGTATTCACGCCAACGGGTCGGAGAATCCGGCTACCAACGGCATCATGACCATCTGCCAGACCGAGAATAATCCCTATAATGCAAATCTGTATGATGCGTCGGTGAAGCTGTCCAGATTTGTACTGGATGAAATGGTCAGCAGCACTGGAGCGAACAGGCAGTTTGTGTGGGAAACGGATACCATGAGCGGTATCAACTGGTGCAATGTTCCGGTAACCATCGTGGAAATGGGCTATATGTCCAATGAAACGGAGGATCGGCTCATGGCCACGGCAGAGTATCAGCAAAAGCTCGCCATGGGTATAGCCAACGGAATCGATCGGTTTTTTGATGTGGAATGTGAATAAAGTCCTCTGTGCGTAAGCTAACCGTTGACTTTTGGGAAGATTTATGAAATAATGTATAGGTTAAAATACAGAAGTAAAAGGGGATATCTCTTATGACCCAATCCAGAACACATAACTGCGGCGAGCTGCGGCTGGCCGATGCAGGCAAGAAGGTTACCGTCGTCGGATGGATGGAAAACGTCCGCGAGGTCGGTGCAAACTTTGCCTTCGTAGTCCTCCGGGATTACTATGGCACTACCCAGGTGGTGGTGGAGAATGAGGACATGATGAAGATCGTCAAGTCCGTCAACAAGGAATCCACCATTTCCGTCACCGGCATTGTCCGGGAGCGTGAAAGCAAGAACACCAAGATTCCTACCGGTGAGATTGAAGTGGTGCCCGAAGCTATCGAGATTCTGGGTAAGTGCCGCCATGCACAGCTGCCCTTCGAGATCAACAAGAGCCGTGACGCAGACGAGAATGTGCGTCTGAAGTACCGCTTCCTGGATCTGCGGAACCCTGCCGTGAAGCAGAACATCATCCTGCGGTGTCAGGTGGTGGCGGAGCTCCGGCGGCTGATGACCGAAAAGGGTTTTCTGGAGATCACCACGCCTATTCTGACCGCCAGCTCTCCCGAGGGTGCCCGTGACTATCTGGTGCCTGCCCGCAACCACCCCGGCAAGTTCTACGCTCTGCCCCAGGCTCCCCAGCAGTTCAAGCAGCTGCTGATGACCTCCGGTTTTGATAAGTATTTCCAGATCGCTCCCTGCTTCCGCGATGAGGATGCCCGTGCTGACCGCACCCCTGGTGAGTTCTATCAGCTGGATATGGAAATGGCTTTCGCCACCCAGGAGGATGTGCTGTCCACTCTGGAGGATGTACTGGTGCCTGTGTTCGAGAAGTTCGGCAAGTATGACCGGATCTCCAAGGCTCCCTTCCGTCACATTCCTTTCAACGAGGCTATGGAACGCTACGGCTCCGACAAGCCCGACCTGCGTATCGATCTGGAGATCAGTGATATCTCCGATGTGGTTCAGGGCTGCGGCTTCGGTCCCTTTGAGGGTGCAACCGTCAAGGCTATTGCCGTGGATGATTTCACCCAGGCAAGAAAGTGGATCGATAAGCTGCTTGCCGATGTGGAAGTCCAGACCGGCAATAAGGTCTGCTGGGTCAAGGTAGACGAAAATGGCGAGTTGACCGGCGGTATTTCCAAATTCCTGCTGGATTGCAAGGATGCCTTCGTTGCCAAGCTGAACCTGAAGCCCGGTTCCTTCGTTTGCATGGCTGCCGGCAAGAAGGCCGCTGCACAGAAGACCGCCGGCGTTGTCCGCACCATGCTGGGTAAGCGGATTCCCGGCCACTTCGACGAGAATCAGTACGCCATCTGCTGGATCGTGGACTTCCCCATGTACGAGATGGGCGAGGAGTCCGGTCAGCTGGAATTCTGCCACAATCCCTTCTCTATGCCCCAGGGCGGTATGCAGGCTCTGCTGGATGCCGAGGGCGATGTGGATAAGCTGCTGGCCATCAATGCCAACCAGTATGACCTGGTTGTTAACGGCTATGAGTCCGCCTCCGGTGCTGTCCGTAACCACGATCCTGAGATCATGGTTAAGGCCTTCCAGATGGTTGGCCTGGGCGAAGAGGATGTGAAGGCAAAGTTCCCCGCTATGTACAATGCCTTTACCTACGGTGCACCTCCCCATGCCGGTGCAGCTCCCGGCGTTGACCGTCTGGTCATGCTGCTGACCGGAGAGGAGTCCATCCGCGAGGTCATCACCTTCCCCATGAACAAGAACGCTCAGGACCTGATGATGGGTGCTCCCACCACAGTCGATCAGATCCAGCTGGACACCGTTCACATTGCCATCGCAGAAGAAAAGTAATCGCAATCTCCCGGACCTATCCCGTCCGGGGGATTTTTCTTTGTCCCCGCTGTTAAAAGGGAGTGCGACAATCAGTTTGCATAAAAAGCGGGGCCGCAGAACATCTGCGACCCCATAACAAAGAGGAAAGAAATCAAAGAAGAAGCATTCGTTATTCGGATTTGAGGAAATCCAGAGGATCCATGGCCTTATCACTGCAGCTGACACTGAAATGCACATGGTCACCGATGGCACTTTCCAGCAGTGCGGTGTTACCAACGCAGCCGATGGTCTGCCCCATAATGACCTTATCTCCGGCGGAAACGGACAGCTCCGATCCTAAGCTGGAATAAACCGTCACATAGCCGCCGTCGTGATGGATCACCACGGTGCTGCCCATCATGTCATCTTCATAGGTGGTATACACCGTGCCGTCTGCCGCGGCACAGACCGGGGCACCTGCTTCAGCGGCAATGTCGATGCCATTGTGCACCCGCCAATCCCGGGTGGTGGCGTTGTAGCTCAGGCAGTCCATGGCATAGCCTGCTACGGTTTCGCCCGCCACCGGCAGCATGGTTTGCATGGGCTTTTTGTTATCGGTAGTGGGGTTGGGGTCTGTGTTCCCGTTTGGAACGGTGGGATGGGTTGCCACAGCCTGAATATCATCAGAGTTTGGCGATCCCACACCGATGGTGGGAGATTGCAGTTGTGGATCAACAGGGTTGTTTTGATAGTACAGATAGCCGGAAATCCCGATGGCCGCAGCACACAGGATCAGGGCTATGTAGTAGCCCTTACCGCTGAAGCCTTTATTTTTTTGATTGCTCATAAAAGCACCTCCGTAGTCCAGTATGTCCCGAAATACGGAGATTAAACCAAAAATGGAAAATTATTTCCCAAAAGGAAAAGCCCGCCGATGGGCGGGCTTTTGTCATCAAATATATGCAATCGTAATTTCGCCGAAGCTCACATCCGCATTCAGGGTGATGATTCCCACGGGGGTGGCATCGGGTTGGCCCACTACATTCACGGAAGCACAGAAGGTGGATTCTGCCGGGCGGACTAAGAATTTGCCGGGTACCTTAAGATGAAGCTCACCAAAGGAGCAATCCGCGTCGATACGGCAGTTCTTTGCCACTTCCTCGCATTCGCTCAAATCTATCACAAGCTCGCCGAAACTGCAGTCGATATTACCGTGGGTCAGCAGAGGCAGAGAAATATTGTAACTGCCTTCGCCAAAGGCAACGTCGATATCAAAGGAATCTTCGCCCAGCTCGAAATCTTTTACGGGCAGATGGTTATTGCCTTTTGTGTGATTGAATTTGAAACGGGGCCTCTTGGGCTTCCGCAGAGCGTCGGCCAGCAGACTCAGGCCGAAGAGGATTACAATCACCGGCCAAACGAAATTGCCCAGATCCAGAGAGATCACATGTAAGTTATCCAACAGGAAGTATCCGCCAAAGAAAGTACAGCCGATGCTGAAGAAGGAGAATTTTCCTGTCAGACCGTGCAGGCCGATCACCAGCAGGGCGGTGGGCCACAGGATGGACCAAAAGGGGACATTCCATCCCAAAACCTCGGACAGCAAGGTCAATGTTCCAACAGTTAGAACCATCAGTGCGAAGTGAATACCGCTCCGGCGACCGGCGTCCCAATGGAATTCCCAGCCACCTTTCTGCACATGGACACCCTCGGATTCCGTCTCTTCCTTGGGGTTTTTATCAATGGTGGCTTCGTGTACCGGTGCGGTCTGATAACCCAGAAGAGCGTCGGTGGTGGTGCCGAAAATTTCTGCCAGCTTGGGCAGCATGGCAATATCCGGGCAGGACTGATCGTTTTCCCATTTGCTCACCGCCTGAGCGGTGACGCCCAATTTGTCCGCCAGCTGATCCTGGGTCAATCCCAGACTTTTGCGGCACAGCTGGATACGCTTACCTAATGTTTGTTCCATTGGCAATGCCTCCTTTATGTTCTGTATATATCATGCCATAAAAACAGCAAAAAAGCTATCAAACATTTGTTAATTTGAAAAATTTTCTCCACAACTGCCGGTTGAGAGCCGGACAACCGCTTGTTGATGCGGTTTTTTCTTGCAAAATGCCCGCTGTTGCGGTATGATAATGGAAAGCCAATCAAAGAGGAGACCGATATGGAGAAAATTACAAGCTTTACCATCGATCACATCAAGCTCCAGCCGGGGCTGTATGTATCCCGGAAGGACAGGGTCGGTGCCGAAACCGTTACCACCTTCGACCTGCGGCTGACCAGTCCCAACGATGAGCCGGTTATGAATACTGCCGAAATGCATACCATGGAGCATTTGGCGGCAACCTACCTGCGAAATGAGCCGGTCTGGAAAGATAAGGTTCTGTATTTTGGCCCCATGGGCTGCCGGACCGGCTTTTACCTGCTGCTGGCAGGAGATTACACCTCCCGTGATGTGCTGCCTTTGGTGAAGGCTTGCTTCCGGTTTATCGGAGATTTTGTTGGGGAAGTGCCCGGTGCCAGTGCCAGAGATTGCGGCAACTATCTGGATATGAATCTGCCCATGGCAAATTACTGGGGCAAAAAATACGCTGCACTTTTGGAAACCGCCGACGACAGCCGGCTGATTTACCCGGAATAAGGAGAATACTATGAAAAAATTGGGAATTATCGGTGCTATGGCGGTGGAGATCACCGCACTGAAGGATGCTATGCAAAATGTGACTACAGTCTGTCAAACCGGCATGGAATTTTACGAAGGTAAATTGGAAGGCTTGGATGTGGTGGTCGTCCAGTGCGGTGTGGGCAAGGTAAATGCCGCCATGTGTGCCCAGATCCTCTGCGACCGCTTCGGGGTAACCCACCTGGTCAATACCGGAATTGCCGGCTCGCTGTGTGCCGAGCTGGATATTGCCGACCTGGTGGTGAGCTGGGATGCGATCTATCACGATTTCGATCTGCGTTTCTGGAATCGCCCCATCGGTCAGGTGCCGGGTATGGATGTCACTGCATTCCCGGCAGATCAGGGGATGATCGATTGGGCCTATGCGGCAGCAGAGGGGGTCAACCCCGGTCATACCCGAATCGGCAGAGTGGCCAGCGGTGACCAGTTTATCTGCAGTAAGGAGCAAAAAGATAAGATCATTGCGGACACAGAGGCAATCTGTGCGGAAATGGAGGGTGCAGCCATTGCCCATACTGCCTACCGCAACGGGATTCCTTTTGTGATCCTGCGGGCCATTTCCGATAAGGCCGATGACAGTGCGGATATGGATTATCCCACTTTTGAAGCTCTGGCGGCACAGCGTTGTGCTCAGGTGACCATGGCCATGGCAAAAGCAATGGCAGAGTAAGAACCAACGTTCCGTAGGGGAGGGTCTTGACCCTCCCTTACGCAGTTTACGCAGCAGTGATTGGGAGGGTCAAGACCCTCCCCTACAGAAATACTGTCGGCGGTGACCGGGGGTAAATACATAAACCAACGATAACAGAGGATGTGCACTTGCACATCCTCTGTTTGTTTATGCTGCAGGGGTGAAGGAGATCACCTGATCCAACTGATAGGACATCCGGTAGGGGATATCGCCAAACATATGGGTTCTGGAGAAGTACATACCCATGGCTACCGGCAGGCCGGTGACCTTGTCGATGCAAAGGTATCCGTTTGCCAAGGTGGAATGATGGGACGTAACACCCTCCATGGACAGATTCAGGAACCCACTTAAAGCTTGGGTCAAATCCTCGCAATAAGCTTCGTTGCCCGTAAACTCCAAACGGTAGACGTCCTCCTGCTCCGTGATCGTGGCACCGGCAAGATAGCGGGTGGCGAATAAAGCGGACAGAAGGGTATCTTCAATGCTGGCACGCATACTTTGGGCGGAAATTTCCGGCTGCACTGTGGGTTCGCCACCGTCAATGATAACAGAGCAAACACCGTTTTGGAAGGAATAGGTTTGGGTGGTAATGCTGGGCTGGTCCCGGTAGTCCTTCACGGAAACCGTGTTGGAAAGCGTGGCCAGCAGAGTCTGGCCCTGACCGGAAGCCGATATCTGGCTGCTTCTTTGACGGGTCAGGGGGATCATTTCACTGTAAATCGTTTCCTCGGCGGTGGCAGAAATGGTGTTGGAGGAGAAAATATTACCGGCTGCCCGGAGCAGCAGTTTGGGTGCGTCCAGGCAGGACAGTGTGGCATAGTCCTCCGGGTGTTCCGGGTGCAGGGAAGACAGCTCCAGCTGTGCCGGGGTGGTGCACCGCAGGCTTACAGTCAGGGAAAACTGCACATCGCCGCAGGTGTATTCCGCCTTGTAGGTGGTTTGCACCAGCACACCGTCCGTATCCAGCGTGGCTGTGCCGCCGGCGGAAACCATGGTGGCACCGCTGGGGGTATCCACCCAGTTTTCCATGTCCTTTGGTTGGGAGAAGGTGATGACCGCTCCGTCGGAATTGTTGGCAAGCACGATGCTTTCGTACAGGGTTGCATCCAACAAAGCCGCAGGCAATTGCTGATCCATAAATTCTGTGGCGGTCATATCCGCACCGAAGACACAGCCGCTGATGCGGCTGTAGGTTCGTCCGTTACAGAAGCTCAGCAGATGCTCCGCCTTTACCGTGCCGTAGACCAGGTCCTCATCCACAATGGCGATCATATTCTCTGTGCCGACATCGCTGAAGGAGGCGGTGCCAAGGGTGGATTCATGATAGGTCTGCTGGCCGGCGACGGTGCTTTGCCGGGTAATGGTGTAGCTGGTGATTCGGTTGGGAGCCACCAAAACTTTGGCTTTGGCAGCATCATAGATTTCCCCGGCGGTCAATACGGGCTGTGTAGGTGCGGTGGGATGCTCCGGGGCGGGGGCGGGGTCAGAGCAGGCCACTAGATTCAATAACAAAATCCAGGAAAGGACAGCGGCTATGAGCCGAACAGCATATTTCATAGGTGTGCTCCTTGCCTTTGTGTAGTATCGGTGGTTTCATGATAGCAAAAAAACCGTATACTGTCAAATTTACCCCTTGACTTGCTTCATGGACAGGCCAATGCGGTGGCGTTTTTCGTCCACCTCCAGCACTACAACTTTTACCACATCGCCTACCTTTACGGCTTCGCTGGGGTGACGAAGCCGGCGGTTGGCGACCTGAGAAATGTGTACCAATCCGTCCTGATGGACACCGATATCCACGAATACACCGAAATCAATGACGTTGCGAACGGTGCCGGTCAGCTCCATGCCGGGCTTCAGGTCCTTCATTTCCAGCACATCCTTACGCAGGATGGGGGCGGGCAGCTCGTCACGGGGGTCACGGCCGGGTTTGCTCAGTTCTTTGGCAATGTCGATCAAGGTGGGCTCGCCTACGCCGCATTGGGCGGCAGCGGCAGCAACACCGTAGCCCTCCAGCTTGGCGGGCAGCTCAGAAAGCTCACCACCCAAGAGGGCAATCAGCTTTTTAGCCGCATCGTAGGATTCAGGGTGAACGCCTGTGTTGTCCAGAATTTCCTTGCTTTCGGGAACCCGCAGGAAGCCTGCACACTGCTGGAACGCCTTGGGACCCAGCTTGGGGACTTTCTTCAACTGGGAACGGCTGCCGAAGGGGCCGTTTTCTTCCCGGAATACCACAATGTTTTTCGCAGTGGTGTTATTCAGACCGGAGATCTGCTGCAGCAGGCTGGGGGAGGCAGTATTCACATCCACGCCCACGGCGTTGACGCAGTCCTCAACCACGCCGCCCAGAGCGGCATCCAGCTCCTTTTGAGGGCAATCGTGCTGATACTGACCCACACCGATGGCCTTGGGGTCGATTTTTACCAGCTCTGCCAGAGGATCCTGCAGCCGGCGGGCGATGGATACCGCACTACGCAGATTTACGTCGAATTCCGGGAATTCCTCCGCTGCCAGAGGGGAAGCGGAATATACCGAAGCACCGGCCTCGTTGACGATCATATAGCTGGCCTCAGGGAAGGAACGGAGCAGCTCCACGGTCATGGCCTCCGTCTCCCGGGAGGCGGTGCCGTTGCCGATGGCGATGTGGCGTACCTTGTGTCGTCTCATCAGGCCGGACAGAACATCGATCGCCTCCTGCTTTTTTCGCTCGCTGAAGGTGGGGTAAACCACGGAGGTGGCCAGTACCTTGCCGGTGGCATCCACCACGGCAACCTTACAGCCGTTGCGGTATCCGGGATCCAAGCCCATGGTCACAAAGCCCTTCACCGGCGGCTGCATCAGCAGAGGCTTTAAGTTGAGGGCAAAGTTGTGGATCGCACCGGCGTAGGCTCGTTCGGAAAGATCGCTGCGAATCTCTCTCTGCAGGGAGGGGAAAATCAGCCGCTCATAGGCATCTTCCGCAGCGGCCCGGACAAAGGTGGACACATATGCGGTGGGCTTCAGGGCGGCACGGATGACACAGGCGGGGCCGTCGTTGCCGAGCAATACCACATTGGGCTTCAAAATGCCCTCTTTTTCGCCACGGTTAATGGCGAGAATTTGGTGATCCAGCAGCCGGTTGATAGGTTGAGAAAAGTCGTAATATAGCCGGTAAACGCTGTCGGCTTCCGGATCTTCTGCGTGGCAGGTCAGCACGGCCTTCCGGTTCATCAGTTCCCGGAGACTCTTGCGGATGGCGGCATCGTCGGAAAGATCCTCAGCGATGATATCCGATGCACCCTGCAGGGCATCCTCGACGGTCTCCACGCCCTTTTCTGGGTTTACATAATCTTGCGCCAATACCGCAGGATCCTGGCCGTCCTGAGCAAAAATGGCAGCCGCCAGGGGTTCCAGACCCTTCTCCCGGGCCACAGAGCCCCGGGTGCGGCGTTTTTGCTTGTAGGGCCGGTACAGATCTTCAACCTCAGCTAAGGTGGCGGCGTTATCAATGGCGGCAGCCAGTTCTTCAGTGAGCTTGCCCTGATTTTCAATGGAATTTTTTACCTCATCCCGGCGTTGCTGCAGGTTACGCAGATAAGTCAGCCGGTTTTCGAGGGTACGCAGAATGGTATCGTCCATAGCACCGTGCATTTCCTTGCGGTAACGGGCGATGAAGGGGATGGTGTTGCCCTCGTCCATGAGAGCGATGACATTTTCCACATAGCTGAGCTTTTGATCCAGCTCGGAAGACAGAATTTCAGCAATGGTTTGCATAGGGACACTCCTTGTGTTCAGTATCGGTATTTATCATACCACAAATTTGCTCAAATGGGAAGTAAAAAACACATCCTCCGGCAGGCCGGCGGATGTGTTTTGGATTAGTTGGATTTTTTCTTTTGCGGTGCCGATGCATGCTGGGGTGCTTCGTGTCGGTACATTCCCTTTTGGCTGGGGTCAAATACCTCCCGGACAACGGTTTTGTAAGGCACATTCATGGGATCATCCTCAGCACACTTGCACCGGGCGACCGGGTGACCAAAACCGATAATTTCCTTCACCAGTTCTTCGGCCTGACGCTCGTCGTGGGCACCCACGCGGTACCGTCCGGCGGTGGGTCGCTGAACAGCGTAACGGGCACGGTATGCATCTACAATGACGATATAGTTATGTACAGGCTTCATTGTGCATGCACAACCTTTCGCAAGGGTTAAAGTTCCAGTTTCAGGTCATTTTCCTTGATCCAGCCCCATTTGCGTAAGACAAGGCAGAAGACCCAGCTCAAAAGGGCAGGCAGGATGAAGCAGATCAGTGCCATACCGATCCAGTCCATGGCGGTGATGGCAGCCTTTGTACCGTTGGCCACGTCGTTGACCCAGCCGGTGTACACGCCGATCTGACCTACAAAACCGCAGGTGCCCATGCCGGAGGATACCGGAGCACCGTTCATCTCCAGCTTGAAAAGGCAGGTGGCCAGGGGGCCGGTGATCATGGAAGTCAGCGTGGGGGGGATCCAGATCAAAGGATTTTTAACGATGTTGGGCATCTGCAGCATACTGGTGCCCACACCTTGGGCCACCAGGCCGCCCCAGCGGTTTTCCCGGAAGCTCATAACGGCAAAACCTACCATTTGGGCACAGCAGCCTGCTACAGCCGCACCGCCGGCCAGTCCGGTAAGACTCAAAGCGGCACAAATGGCGGCGGAGGAGATCGGCAGGGTCAATGCAATGCCGATGACAGCGGAGACCAGCATACCCATCCAGAAGGGCTGCAGAACGGTTGCCCATTTGACAAAGTCACCGACAGCTGACGCTGCGGTACCGATGGGCTTGGCGACCAACGCGGCAAAGCCGATGCCCACCAAAACGGTGACGATGGGCGTGACCAAAATATCGATTTTGGTTTCCTTGGACACCAGTTTGCCGAATTCCGAGGCGACGATGACCACGAAGTACACCGCCAATGGGCCACCGGCACCGCCTATGGCGTTGGCGGCAAAGCCTACGGGAATCAGCGAAAACAGAACCAGAGGCGGGCAATGCAGTGCATAGCCGATGGCCACGGCGATGCCCACACCCACCATGGCCTTGCAAAGACCGCCAATGGTATAGGTTCCGGTGATCACCGCGTTCAAAAAGCCAATGCCGAACTGCTGACCGATGGTGTCAAGAATCGTGCCCACCAGCAAGGTGCAGAAAAGACCCTGGGCCATAGCTCCCAATGCGTCAATGCCGTACCGCTTGCCGGAGAACACGATGTCCTTCCGCTTGAGAAATGCACGTAGTTTGTTCATTTGTTGTTTCACTCTCTTTCAGTAGATTAGGTCTGCTGAAAAAGCGTGCGTCGTGCGATAAACGCCGACCCTAGGCGGCTCGGATCAGCTCGGCGGCATATCCTTGCGTTTCGCCACGGCTGACCAGTCACCTTCAGTGCCAATCCTACCTGTGCAGCCTCTGCACAGATGGATTTTTGCCCGTTCTTCACAGATCGGAAACCTTGACATGATTATAATGGTTCTATTTATACTTGTCAATAAAAAATCCCCCGCAGGAACTACCTGCGGAGGATCGAAGTTTATTTGCGGAATTTGTCCAGTGCTTTGTCCAAAATAGGCTTGTACTTGGGATAGGTTAGTTTCAACGCAATGGCTGCGGCGAACAATACGAAGCAGATCAGCGAAACCGCCAAGCCGGTATTGAAGGACGGATTGCGGTATTCAAAGCGGATAGTGTGGTCACCCTCGGTCAAATCCAGAGCGATCATCACATCGCCCACCAGCCTGACATCCACTTCCTTGCCGTCCACATAGGCGTGCCAGTTGGTGCTGTTCTGGGGGATGGAGGTGTACAGCAGACCGTCACGGTTGCAGTGGATAATGCCTTCCACTGCGGTGTTGGAGAATTCTGTCAGCTCCAGGGTGGATGCGGACAGTATATCGTAGCCTCTGCGGAAAACGGTGTCATCCAGCAGAGCGGCTTTGATGTTGATGGTGTTGGAGGTGTTGGCACTGCAGGTTACCCGAACCTCGATCAAATCGCCGGGGGCTACCTGACCGACGGCGATGGTCTGGGGCAGGCTGATGCTTTCGGTGAACAGATGCTCACCGTTGCGGTAAACATTGTAGGTGTTGCGGCCGGGCATGGTAATATCCAGACACATAAAGCCGGCCGCTTCAATGTTGTAGTTGTAGATCGCATAGCCGGTGGAGCCG
Source organism: Oscillospiraceae bacterium (assembly GCA_015067945.1). Classification (GTDB taxonomy): domain Bacteria; phylum Bacillota; class Clostridia; order Oscillospirales; family Oscillospiraceae; genus Faecousia. The sequence goes on along the minus strand of SVLM01000007.1, from coordinate 8,310 downwards.
CCAGCTTTATAGGAGCAGTACCCGGCTCCTGTGGAGTTTTGAATGGTTACATTCCGCTCGGTGAAGGTCAGCCAATCGAAGGGGGTATAGGCCCAAACGGCTTCCTCCAGGCCGGTAGCGGCTTTGAAGAGCTCGTTTTGGAAACCAAAAATATTGGCGTTCTCAAAGGATAGATCTGCCAAAGTGCTTTCGGCAAGGAATCCCAGAGGCAGGTACATATTGTTCTGCTGGATATATACGCTGTCGAAATTGTGGACGGTGGTGAAGTAGGGATTTTCTTCCACCTTTGCATCCCGTTCCAGCATATATTTCAGGTTTAAGAACAGATTGGAAACCGGGGAGGACTCTTCGAAGCAGTAGCGGTTGTAGGTGTTCTTCGCTCCATAGCCCAGAGTTTTCATAAACTCTGTGACCTTGACATTGGCGGAGCTGGTGAAGGTGGAAATGCCATGGTAACCGTTCAGGGCACCGTCGTTCAGCGTTTGGGAGTGGGTGACTTCGGTGCGGTAGAACAGCTCGTTATCCCGCAGGGATTCATAGTACTTCATATAGCTGACGGCCTGCTGGGCAGAGTCCGTACCCTTGGGATAATTGACGGCGTTGGTTCGGGGGAAGGTGACGGAGAAGTTCACGGTGTTCATGATCAGCTCCACCACCATGACCGCCAGCAGCACCAGAGTAGCACCGATGCGGCGGTACATGCGGCCCCGGCAGATCCGGCGAAGGACCTTCTTTTTGGGGTTTTCCGGCATCCGGCAGCCAAATTGATGGAAAATCAGGCAGCCAAGATACAATGCCAGGAATGTGAAGTTGTAGGTGGTGTACTGCTGATTTTGCAGATCGCCCCGGCTGATCACCAGCAGTGCCAAGGCACCGGCGATGAGAATCTGCCAAATCTTCATGTGGCGGCGGAGCAGGAAGGCCCGGTAGGCCATATACAGCATCACAAAGCTGAACAGGAAGCTGAACCGATAGGGGATCATGTTGGTGAAGTGGAAGCCGTGCCAGATATAGTCCAGCTGGCGGATAATAAAGCTGAGGATGAAGAACACCAGCAGAAATACGGAGCAGATCTTATCCGATTTGCGGACATGCTTGGTGGTCAGGAACAGGAATGCAAGCATTACAGTGCCAACACCGCAGTACAGGTTGGGCAGACCTTCCTTGAAGGTGGGTTCCAGACCGCCGTTCATATTGCCCGCGACCTTGACCATGCCGTCCCACAGAGGAGGAACAGAGGCCAATACCGCGTCCAGCCAAAGGCCGATGAGCCGGAAGAAATCGCCGCCGGCCTCTTTAGCGGTCTTATAGGCTTCCCAGGCGGTTTTGGCGGTGGTGACGCTCTGCCCGGAGATGATGTTGACGGCAAAGCCTTCCGGGAAGGTGTTGACGCTGGATTGGGTGGACTGCAGGGCGGTGAAAGCCGGGAGGGTCAGGAAGGCGGTCATGCCGATGGCGAGGGCACTGAAAACACCGATTCGCACCAGATCCTGGAACATCCGCTTGACGCTCTTGCCCCGGCAGATCTGATAGCAGAAAAACAAAAGTAAAACGAAAATGCAAACGAAAAATCCAACATAATAGTTGGCATAAATAGCCAAAAACAGAGAAACGGTGTAAAGGATGAACTTTTTGTCACGAAGCAGGCTGATAGTGCCAAGAGCAACCAGAGGCAGCAGGGCAAAGCTGTCCAGCCACATCAGGTTCCACTGATAACCCATGGCCCATGCACACATGCCGTAGAAGGTGCCGAAAATGGGCAGGGACAGATCCTCCTTGTCAAAGGTTTTCTTCAGGAAGATGGCGAAGAACAGGCTGGCGAAAGCCATCTTCAGCGGCACCAGAAGGGAGAAGAAGTCCAGCACAGATTCCTCTGGTACCAACACGCTCAGCAGGTTCAGCGGGGAGGAAAGGTAGTAGGAAATCAGTCCCAGATAGTCCAGACCCATGCCCACATCCCAGCTGTACAGCAAGGAATCGCCGCTGAGCAGAGCCTGACGGAAGGCCTTGAAGAAGGGGAAATACTGGTGGTAATTGTCCGAGTACAGCATGGAGTAATCGCCGAAGGGATGACATTCTGCCCCTCGCATGTACAGCAGCATGCTGAAAAGGGGGAATAAGAAGGCCAGCACCAGATAGATCCAGCCATGCTGAAACTTGGGCTTCGGTTGTAGAGTTTTGATTTTCTTCGCTTTCATTTGCATTGCTCCCGGTTTGCCAAAATAAAGTATTTTATATTCTAGCACAAATTTCCCCGGGGGTAAAGAGTAAAAGCACTTTTTCTGCCAGAAAATAAAAAGCCTTCTCCGTGAAGAGAAGGACCAACACAACGATAATGTGTCATTGCGAGGAGCGAAGCGACGTGGCAATCCCCCTGGTTAGGAGAAGTATCTGGGAGATTGCCACGCCAGTGTGAGCACTGGCTCGCAATGACAGAAAAGGGCCGGTGTGATCACCGGCCCCTACAAAGGATATTACAGAATTAAACAGATCAGGCCGGTGGCACCTTCGTTGACGATGCGCCCCAGAGTGCCACGGAATTTGGCTCGGACATCCTCCGGCATCCGGATCACCTTGGCGGTAAGACCCTCCCGGATCAGATCGTACACGGTGCGGCCGAAAATGTTGCTCTCCCACAGCTTCTCCGGATCCTCGCCGGTCAGGTAATTGATCAGCTCCTGGCTCTGCTGCTCGCCTCCGACCATGGGGCTGATTTCTGTATCGATATCCACCCGGATCATGTGAATGGAGGGAGCACCGGCTTTCAGCTTCACACCAAACGCACCGCCCTTTCGCAGTAACTCCGGGGGCTGGAGGGTCATTTCCTCGGCGGTGGGCATGACGATGCCGTAGCCGGTGGCTTTCACCGATGCCAGAGCGTCGGAAATTTTGTCGTACTCCTGCTTGGTTTGGGCCAGATCTGTCAGCAGCTGGAGCAATTGAGCATCGTTTTCGATGGGCATACCGGCCTTGGCACTGAGAATCTCGTAGAAGAGAGCCTCCGGGAACTGCAGGGCACAGGATACCGTCCCGGTGGCCAGATCAATGTCCCGGATGGCAAAATCCAAAACCTGCTCCAGCTCTTGCAGGGAAGACAGCGTGGCCTCGGCCTGACCAAGGGCGGAAATCTGCTGTGCCCGGAGCAGAAGTGCTTCATACAGTGCGGCTTTTACCGGGTGGTCGGCTTCCAGAGCGTCCATCCACCGGGGCAGGAACACCAACAGCTGCTTTAAGGGGAATGCGTACAGCAAATGCTTGAGAATATCCGCAATATCCTCGGTAGTAAGAGCCTGACAATCGGCAATCATCGGCTCAATGCCGTAACGCTGGGCGATATCCTTGCGAATGGACTGAGCGGTGGCAGAACCCGGGGTACGGGAATTGATGATGACTAAGTAAGGCTTGCCGGTGGCCTGCATATCCCGGATGGCCCGGTCCTCAGCGGTCAGGTAGTCCTCCCGGGGAATATCCGTAACCGTGCCGTCGGTGGTGACCACCAGACCAATGGAGCAATGTTCCTCCATGACCTTTTTCGTTCCTAACTCTGCCGCCTCGGTCAGGGGGATTTCGTAATCGTACCAAGGCGTGGTGACCATCCGTGGTACGCCATCCTCCTCAGCTCCCACGGCTCCGTCTACCATATAGCCCACGGAGTCGATCATACGCACCCGGAGGGTGGTGGTACCGTCGGGAGAAATCTCCACTGCTTCCTCGGGAACAAATTTCGGCTCCGAGGTCATAATGGTTTTCCCCGAGCCGCTTTGGGGCAGCTCATCCCTGGCCCGTTCTTTGCGGTATGGGTCGTCAATGCCGGGAATTACCAGCTGCTCCATGATCCGCTTGATCAATGTACTTTTTCCGGTGCGAACCGGGCCTACCACGCCAATGTAAATGTTTCCGCCGGTGCGTTTGGCGATGTCAGCGTAAATGTTTTCCATAGCCAGCCTCCTCATCCGGCAGGAGGGAAGGCTCCTGCCACGGTCTACCAAAGGGTATGTCCGTGGATGGACAAATAGAACGGTTCTAAAAAAGTATTGCAATGCAGAAAAATATACATTATAATATATACAAATTTGCAAGAGGAGATTTTGTTATGAAAAAGCTTTTGGCGTTTTTTCTGGCGGTAATGCTGCTGATTGTTACCGGCTGTGCATCCCAGGAGTCTCCCGCACCGGAAACTCCCACCACACCCACCACAGAGCCGACGGAGGCAGGCCCTCCCAGATTTCTGGACGAGAACGGCGACGGACGGATCAACTGGTTCGCCCTCGGTGACAGCATCACCCAGGGTTATTACAGTGTTATCGAGAACGGTGCGGGTAAGCTGGCGTTTAATGCTAAGCTTGGCTGGGCGGCACTGCTGTCCAAGAGCACCGGCTGGACGCTGATCAACAGTGCCGTGGGCGGCTCCGGCTTTGTCCATCCGGGTACTGTGCTGGATAAGCTCAGCGGACGGGAACATATTGACAAGATGGATTTTATTGCAGCGGAGCTGGTGACCCTGGCCTTTGGTGTCAACGACTGGAAGGGGAATCAGAAGCTGGGTTCCATGGAAGATAACATTGAAACCGGCGGCACATTTTACAGCAATATGCGTTATTGCATCGAGAAAATCCTGAATGATAACCCGGATGCGGAAATCGTGGTGATTTCTCCGCTGAACAGCTGCCGCTTCGGCAATGCAGAAACCGGCTGGGGCTTGGGATACTCCTTCTCCAGAAACGGCACCTTGCAGGACATCTATGATGCCATGAAGGAAGTTTGTGATTATTACGACCTGCCGCTGATCGATTTGCTGCACAATGAGCAGATCAATAACGATATGATTAACTGGTTCCCGGACGGCGTACATCCTTCGGAAGAAAAACATGCACGGCTTGCGGAAATTCTGGAGGAAGAGCTAAAAAAGGTCCTGCCTGCGGAATAAAAACCATAGAAAATAAATTCTCCGTAATGACTGAAATTACGGAGAATTTTTTGTAATATTTTCTAAAATAGTGCTTGACAAAATGCGTATGTGGTGATATCATAATCGAGCGCGTGTAGGGACATTCTGCGCGCGCACTGCGATGATGCGGGAGATTGCGTCTAAAAAACGGTAACTTCCGCGGAGTATGTCCGGTCATCGGGCGGCTGAACTTGCTTCTGTTTTGCGCACGCGTATATCGCTGCGGCAGGAGAATGGGTCGGCCTTGCGTCGGCCATTTTTCTTGGCCCGGAATGATACGCACGGCGGCGTGAACAGAGAAGTTCGACCGTACCCAGACAACCAAGCAAACTGAGTACGTTAACATCAAGGAGGAAAACAAACCATGGCAAACCAGGAAATGATCCGCATCCGGCTGAAGGCTTATGATCATCAGCTGATCGACTCCAGCGCGGCAAAGATCGTGGAGACCGCAAAGCGTAACGGTGCTTCCGTCTCCGGCCCCATCCCGCTGCCCACCAAGAAGGAAGTTGTGACTATCCTTCGTGCTGTTCACAAGTATAAGGACAGCCGTGAGCAGTTCGAGCGCAGAACCCACAAGAGACTGATCGATATTCTCAACCCCAACCAGAAGACCGTTGAGGCTCTGATGAGCCTGGATCTGCCGGCTGGCGTTGAAATTGAGATAAAGCTGTAATTCCTATACATTATAAAATATAGGAATTCACCGCTGCCCGCACTGAAAAGCATCGGGCGGACGGGTCATGTTGGCAAGCGTTCCCAATGCGCTGTCAACCAATAACCTAAAACAAAAGGAGTAAACCCAAATGAAGAAAGCAATCATCGGCAAAAAAGTGGGCATGACCCAGATCTTCGATGAGAGCGGCAAGGTCATTCCGGTTACCGTCGTGGAAGCCGGCCCCTGCGTCGTTACTCAGAAGAAGACCGTTGAGACCGACGGCTACACCGCCGTCCAGCTGGGCTTCGGCGATGTGAAGGAGTCCAAGCTGAGCAAGCCTGAGGCAGGCCACCTGAAGAAGGCTGGCGTTGCCCCCAAGAAGTACCTGAAGGAGTTCAAGCTGGAAGGCGCTGCTGACATGAACGTCGGCGACGAAGTTAAGGCTGACACCTTCGCTGCTGGCGACTGGATCGATGTCACCGGCATCTCCAAGGGTCACGGCTACCAGGGCGTTGTTAAGCGTTACGGCGCTCACCGCACTGACATGACCCACGGCGGCGGCCCTGTCCACCGTCACGCAGGCTCCATGGGCGCATCTTCCCATCAGAGCCGCATTTTCCCCGGCAAGATCGGCGCAGGCCAGATGGGCAATGTGCAGGTCACCATTGAGAACCTGGAAGTTGTTAAGGTTGATGCAGAGCTGAACATGATCGTCATCCGCGGCGCCATCCCCGGCCCCAAGGGCGGTCTGGTCTATATCCGTAACACCGTTAAGAACCACAAGGTCAAGCAGGCTGGTGCTGACATCAGCAAGAACCCGCAGAAGGCTTCCGGCAGAAACCCCCAGAAGGCTTCCGCAAGAGGCTAAGGAAAGGAGATCTTAAATCATGCTTAAGACAAATGTTTACAATATGTCCGGCAAGCTGGTTGGCGAGATCGAACTGCCCGAAGCTGTGTTTGGCATCGAGCCTAACAAGGCCGTTGTTCACGATGTAGTTAAGAATCACCTGGCTAACTGCCGTCAGGGCACACAGTCCGCTCTGACCCGCGCTGAGGTTTCCGGCGGTGGCCGTAAGCCCTGGCGTCAGAAGGGCACCGGCCGTGCTCGCCAGGGCAGCACCCGTGCTCCTCAGTGGACCCACGGTGGTATCGTGTTCGCTCCCAAGCCCCGGGATTACAGCTACACCCTGAATAAGAAGACCAAGCGTCTGGCTCTGAAGTCTGCTCTGAGTGCGAAGGCTGCTGCCGCTGCCATCGTGGTCATCGACTCCATCAAGATGGACGCTCCCAAGACCAAGGAATTCGCTGCTTTCCTGGCTGCCGTCGGTGCCGAGAAGAAGCCCCTGGTCATCACTGCTGCCGCTGACCAGAATGTGGTCAAGTCCGGCCGCAACATCCCCGGCTGCGAGGTCACCTTCGCTAACCTGATCAATGTTTACGACATCGTGAACGCTGAGAAGCTGGTTATCGATCAGGAGGCCCTTGCCAAGATCGTGGAGGTATTCGCATAATGAACGCTTATGATATTATCAAGAGCCCGGTGATCACCGAGCAGTCCATGGAAGGCGTTGCTGACAAGAAGTACGTTTTCAAGGTGGACATCAACGCCAACAAGACTGAGATCAAGGCTGCCATCGAAGAAGTTTTCGGCGTAAAGGTTGCTAAGGTCAACACCGTCCGTATGCAGGGCAAGGTCAAGCGTACCGGTGCTTATCCCGCCGGCCGCCGTCCTGCTTACAAGAAGGCAATTGTCACTCTGACTGAAAAATCCAAGACCATCGAGCTGTTCGAGGGTATGGTCTAAACCAATCTCAATAAAGGAGCGAAACGCAAATGGCTATTAAAACTTTTAAGCCTTATACCCCCGGTCGCCGTAACATGACTGTTTCCGGCTTCGACGGTGTGGACAAGAAGGCAAAACCTGAGCGTAGCTTGGTTGAGACCCTCAAGAAGCATGCAGGTCGCAACAGCTATGGTCACATCACCGTCCGTCATCGCGGCGGTGGCAACAAGCGTAAGTACCGTATCATCGACTTCAAGCGTCAGAAGCTGGATATGTTCGCCACTGTCGAGCGTCTGGAGTACGATCCCAACCGTAGTGCTTATATTGCACTGATCCGCTACGAGGACAACACCCTGAGCTACATTCTGGCCCCCAACGGCCTGAAGGCTGGCGACAAGGTTATCTCCTCCGCATCTGCCGATATCAAGCCCGGTAACTGCCTGCCCATTGCCAACATTCCTGTCGGTACTGTTATCCACAATGTGGAGCTGCAGCCCGGCCACGGTGCTCAGATGGTCCGCTCCGCCGGTACCGCTGCTCAGCTGATGGCTAAGGAAGGCGAGCTGGCTCAGGTCCGTCTGCCCTCCGGTGAGGTCCGTTATGTCCGCACCAACTGCACCGCTTGCATCGGTCAGGTCGGCAATCTGGATCACGAGAACATTCACATCGGTAAGGCCGGCCGTACCCGTCACATGGGTATCCGTCCCACCGTCCGCGGCTCTGTTATGAACCCCAATGACCACCCCCACGGTGGTGGTGAGGGCCGCAGCCCCATCGGCCGTCCCGGCCCTGTCACTCCTTGGGGCAAGCCTGCTCTGGGTTACAAGACTCGTAAGACGAAGAACCCCACTGATAAGTTCATCGTCAAGCGCAGAAACAGCAAGTAAGGAGGAAATGAAATGAGCAGAAGTATTAAAAAAG
>SVLM01000006.1 GCA_015067945.1 Oscillospiraceae bacterium | reverse complement strand
AGCCCCTTTAGGGGCAGCCCGTGAAAGTCGTGCGGTTGGCAGACTATTCGACGAGCCTATAGGCTCAGCCGAGGGCATGCCCCAAGGGGGCTAGTGCATACCACCGGCACGGCCGGTGGTTATGATTGTCGTATTGCTGCAAAAACGTCCTCCCCATCACGGGGAGGACGTTTATCAACTTACTCAGAAATCGCTTCAGACAGGGCTTGCATTACGTAAAAATAATTCTTACGCATGATTTGATCCTTTGTCGCTTCGCCCTCCGGAACAATTCCATCCCGGCTTGTGCCTGCAATATAGCTTTCGGAGTTGGAATGACTGATTGCAAACCAAACTTCTTCTGTGCCATCGGTCACTTGCAATTCAATCTGCAGATACAGCGATTGTTCGCCTTGCCATGCTTCCAAATGATTCACACCAACGTAATAGCTGGATGCACAGTAATCCAACACTGCGTACTTACATTTGTCAAAGAATTCCTGTTCCTCATCATTCAAACCGGTCATGGGGTGGAATTCCGGCGGCACATCTGCAAAGTTGGAATCATCATAGTAAGCATTTTGGTAGGGTGTATAAATGGTTTTGCTGGCCAGCAGAATCTCATGCTCACCATAATAGAGGGTAATACGGTAGAAATAAACATCGGCATCGGTAATCAAAAATCGAATCCAATAGCCACCATTACCGGGCATATTAATCAGTCTGTCCTGTAAGACTTCAAAGTCACCTTCCACCTGCTCATTTTGACCTTTCTGTCTTTCCAGCTTAAAGCGGATCATCTCTCTTTCCTTTTCACCATTGACGGCGACATGAACATATGCGTATTGCTGGCTGGAGGTTCTGTTGGCCGGAAACACCCGCAGATGGGTTTCCGTGTCCTCCTTCTCCAGGTTGATTTTCAGATCAACCTGCGGTACAACAATTTCCTCAGTGGGTTCTGTGGGATTTTGGGGTTCAGAGGGCTCTTGCTGATCTGTCGATCCGCAGGCACACAGCGTCAGCAGCACACCAACCAGCAAAATCATCGCAAAGATTCTTTTCATAAATATCCTCCTCTTTTATATGCTGCCTACATCGTAATATATACCGGAAGAAATTGTCAAGTGTTTTGTAATCTTCTACGGAACATAAACCCCAAATATTTGAGGGTCGGAGTGTCGGGATTCGTTTGCGTTGTCGTCCGCGCGTTTCTGTTGATCTTACTGGATTTCTTTCAGCCTACACCCACAAGGGGTGCATTCTGAAAGAAATGGATTCTGCCCCCGGGCTAACCAAGTGTCCACTGGACACTTGGTTGCACCAGTCTGCGGACTGGTGCCGCCCTCTTCGAATCCCGACACAGACCAAATTAAAAAAGCAGGAAGAGCAAATGCTCTTCCTGCTTTTTTGGTCGCCCTCTAGGGAGCTTATACAAACCTCGTCCAGGGGGACGGTGTCGATGTCGAATGGGACCGTTTGGTCTTTCGTTTTACCGCCCAGGTTGAACACAAATTTCACCTTGTCGTCGTACACATAGGCCGCGACAAGGAATGTGTCGATCAATACTTCCTGGTAGTCTTTATCGTTGACGTCGCCATGCTGGAACATTTCCAGAGCCGCAACCACTTCTTCCCTGCTCAGCTTCTCTTCTGCTTGTGACTCTGCGGCCGTCAGCATCCGGGTCAGATCTCGCTTTTGCGTTTCCAACTCGACAAGCCGGCTCTGAGTAGTAGCGGAGAAAATGCCTGCTTCGATGGCCGAGAGCAGATTGTTCAGGGATCGGGTGACATCGGCAAGCTGATTCTTCAGCGAATCAATCTCGTTGTTATTGACATACCGATTCTGGTATTCCACTGCTGCATCCGCCAGGGCACTTATCGCTTCATCTGTCAGCATTGTATCTCGCAATGCGGTTGCCACAAACTGCTCGATGTGATCTCTGCGGACGTTCTTTTTATCGCAGCTGTCGTGGTCTGCACGACGACCCTTGCAGGTGTAATAGAAATGCGGAACATCCGTATGGCTTGTACCGGATACGCCGATCATCGGGTTCTTGCAGTGTCCGCAGAACAGTTTACCAGTAAGCAGGTATACACCGCCTTCCCTCCGACGCTTCTGCGGAGTCTTGCCAGTGGGATCTCTCCGTGCATTAGGCTTCAGATGCAGAATGCACTGCACCTGGTCGAACAGCTCTTGCGAAACAATCTGCGGAATGCCGCCCGGCACCCGAATGTCGCGGTAGGCATACAGGCCCGTGTACCGTTCGTTGCTAAGCAGGCTATTAAAGCTGGAGCGGTTCCAACGCTTGCCCTTCTTGGTGGTAACACCTCGGGCGTTCAGATCGTCGATGATCTGGAACAGGGTATCACCATCCTTGACACGGCGGAAGATCTCCCGGACAATCTCAGCTTCCGACTCTTTGATGGCGTAGCGGCCGTCAGAGCCCCGGACATAGCCCAAGGGCAGTGCACCGTTGACCATACACTTGCTGGCATTGTCGTCCATGCCTCGCTGTACCTTCCGGGACAGCTCTTTGGAATAGTATTCCGCCAGGCCTTCCAGCAGAGACTCCATCAGCACACCGGTGGGGTCGTCGGATATATTCTCCATAGCAGAAAGCACCTTAACGCCACTGTTCTTCAGCTGCCGCTTGTACACGGCACTGTCATATCGATCCCGGGCGAACCGGTCCAGGGTGTAGACTATCACATATTTCCAATCATTCTTCTTTGCGTCCTGGATCATCCGTTGAAATCCGGGACGCTTGTCATTTGTGCCGGTGAGAGCTCGGTCTTCATAAACTTCTACAACCCGGATCCCATGACGCTCTGCAAAAAGCTTGCACGCACGGATCTGTTGCTCTATCGATACATCCCGTTGGGCATGACTGGAATATCGGGCATAGATCACACCGTCGTCGGTATCCAATATGATGTTAGTTTTCATCGGGACTCCTTTTGCTTCCATATATCTTTTCCAAGATAGCTTCTTTCATTTTGCGTTCTTGCTCTGTCAGTTCCAATCCCTCACCCTGCAGCTGCCGTTCCTGTTCGGCCTGCCATGCCTCCAGCTGACTCTGCGGCACTCTAACCATCATGCCATTTGCTGCCTCCATACAATAAACTGGCTCCTGCGAGTCTTCGCTTAGCTCTTTCTCTCGGTTGCCCCCTTCACATTCCTTTGGAAAAGTAGGCACATGAATATGGATCATGTTACTGTCTTTGTTTGTATGCAGCAGCTTTCTTATACAGCAGGTCAGGGCTTTAACTATTGTTACGATTATGGCCACAAATCCCACTAGAGCAAAAATAATCGCAGCAATGCAAAATGCACAGGGAAACGCAATTATTCCAAATATCACCATACAAATTCTTGCGATTCTGGATATGCGTACATAGTGACGTTTGTCGCAAAATATTGAAAGGTAATACATTGCGACGGTGAGCAATATTGCGGGTATGCCACAAATGAACAACGAGCGAGTCAAAGTATTCTCACCAAGGCTTTTTTGACTATTGCCTTGAGGTTTTTCTGTGGATACATCGCTTTGCCCTGCTTCTATAACATCATCTCCGCAATAATAACAACGGCGATAACCATTCCGCTCTGCTTCGGATCTGGAGTTAAAGTAAGCCCGATTGGCAGAAGAGATTTTTTCGGAATATGTGCAAGAGGATATGTGGTATACTTTCGTGGACTTGTTCCCCACGTAGGGTTTAGGAGTAATAGCCGCAACAGTCAAAACATTGAGAATGAGAAGAACAAAAAGCAAGAATGACGCAGCGGTCCTTGCTATTATGCACCGTGAAGGAGATGATTTCAGGTACCTAATGCAGTTAAACAATCTCATAAAATCACCCATTTATGCCTACTTGGGGGCAGGCACGGTATTATTAATAGGACAAAATGTAAATAATAATCAAAACAAGTTTTGCTTTTTACATTCATCGCAATCACTTCCATAAATTCTGCTGTTGTATTTTGTCGCATCCGGGTACAATAGTTGTGAGGTGGTTTGATGAATTATCGGAAGTACAAAGAGTCCCGGAATCTTGCGTGGCGGATTCTCATTGGGGAGGGCGTGACGAAGCTGCCGGTAGATATTGTACAGCTGTGCCGCAACATGGGGATCCGGGTGCAATATTTCAGCAGCTCCGTGGATGATAACGACGGCTACTGCATAATCCTATTTGGTCGGCCGCGGATCTTCGTGCGGAAAGAGTGCTCCCCGGAACGGCAGCGATTTACCATTGCCCACGAACTTGGCCATATACTCCTGGGGCATGTTGGGCATTACAACCTGGTCAACCGAGAACCCAATGCCAAAGATAACCCCATCGAGCAGGAAGCAAATGTTTTCGCCAGCAGAATTCTGGCACCAGCCTGCGTGCTTTGGGCACTGGACGCCAGGACACCGGAACAAATCGCTCAGATCTGCCGGATCAGCCACCAAGCGGCATCTTTTCGGGCACAGCGGATGGCAATCCTTTTTGAGCGGGACCGATTTCTGACGTCAAGTATCGAGCGGCAGGTCTACGAGCAGTTTTCCAGCTTCATCGAAGAAGAACGCCAGCGTCACAGATTTTCCGGCACATCCGGCATCTGATCCAGTATCGCCTTCAGAGCTGCCAGCTGCTCGTCGGTGAGATGGCGTTCCTGGAAGGATCCGTCTCGAGCAGCAATCCGGACTACATTATTAACCGGCACCGCATCTGCATCGTCAGGAATAACGTGCTCCACAGGCAAGGGCTCTTCTTCCCAACCCATCAGGTATCCGGGAGTGGTGTGCAGAGCGGTGGCAAGCTTGGCTATCTTATCTCTACGCATGTTGGCAATCATCCCGGTTTCCCATTTTCTTACGGTACTTCTACCGACACCAACCTGTTTTGCGACCTGCTCAAGAGTCAAACCATGCTGTGAACGCAGGTCACGTATCTTTCTAGAAAGATCACTAAGAGGCATATACACCCCTCCTTCCGTAATTTGATAGTTTGATTATAGCATGCTTGTGTCTTATTTGCAACATCAATTTGTCAAAATCGAAAATTTAGTGTCCTAAAAGACAAATTAGGGGTTGACAAACACAAAATACCAGTGTATTTTAGAAGTGTCCTAAACGACACAACTAAGGAGGGCTATGGATGGACGAGGCAAGATTGATGTATGAAATGCAGAAGAAGGGCGTTTCCATCAAAGATATGTGCGAGAAATTAGGAATGAGCAGATCTGCTTTCTACCGTAAATGTAGGAGCATTTCGGAGTTTACGCAAAGCGAGATCCAGAAGATTGTTGACATCCTTGAATTAAGTTCGCCTATGGGAATTTTCTTTGCGGAAAAAGTGTCCTAAAAGACACACGAGGAGGATGCTATGGCACAGAAGAATGCAACGCCTACAAAGGAACAGAGCCGGGTTCTGGAAAAGAACGGGCTGAAGCCGCTGGTGTGGGCAGTGGTGAAGGATCAGCAGTTCAGCATGATCGTACGGCACAAGATTACCGGAGAATTCCGGGTGATCAACAAGTGATGGAGAGCAACTATGAACAGTATTGAGTTACATACTCCCCTGCCCCGGGAGGGTGGCGAAGCAACGATCGCTGCCATGGACGAATACAGCCGGGCGGAGATCGGTCGTAAGACCTACCGGTTTGTTCGCCGGTTGATGCAGAACCCCGAGTACCGGGAGAAAATCAAAGCCAGGGCGGCGGAGCTTCGTGCTTCGCAGACCTGACGCTAAAACAGAAAGGATGAAAACAAATGGCAAAGTTTAAGGAATGTGAATTCTGTCACTGTGCTCTCGATTTTAATGAGCGGTGTGACTGTGCCGAAAGTGTGGCGGGGCAGACAAGCCCGACAGGGCTGAGCACTGCCGAGGTCGACGTGGAAGGAGGCTACAAAGCATGGATGCAGCGGCAAAGCAGACCGGTGCCCATGAAGCAACTGTGCTTCTGAGCGACGATGTACATATCTGCCTGGAGAAAAATGCCGGAAGTGAAACCTTCCGCCATTCGTTTGTAGCATCGACCACCATGGCGGCACTGAACGCCATTGGGATTATCATCGTTGACCTGGCAAATATGCTGGAGGTTGCACCGGCGGAGGTTCTTTCTTCTCTTGCTGTGGTTTTACTTTCCCCGGAGAAAGGAGCGGTGCAGAATGGAAAAGCTGACAATTGAATGGTGTAGGGGCGATATCCAACGTTACTTTTCCCCTGCCCCCAAGGAAGCGGTTGTGCAGAAGTTGGGTGCCATTGAGCATAAATCCGAGGAACTGATCGAAGAGATCTGTGATAAATGCCACTGGCTTATAGATACACAAAGCGAGAACATGCAGAAAATCTGCGAGCAATGCCCCCTAAAAAAACTTGCCGCACTGATCGGCGTATAAATTGGAGGTACATATATGGATCGTGAGATCGTGTTAACCGATGCCCAGGAGCACGCCGAGCTGGAACTGCTGAACCGAAAGGTCAGCCAGCGGACAGCGGACGCTGACCGGAAGAAAGCAGCTGCAGTGCAGCGGTGGGAGAATCATGTAATGCAGTGTGCCCGGGCGGAATCCGTCCGACGGCAGTGGAGCCTGGAATGGCAGCAGATCGGCAAGGTCGCCAAGCTGGTGGCGGCGGCCATAGTGGTACACGTTGGCCGGGTCACCGGCTGCATCATCCCCCAATTTGCTTTACTGGTGCAGATCGGTTTACTTGCCGGCTGCTTCCTGCACATGGGACGATTCTGCGAAATTCGGAAGCAATTTTCGTAATTATCAAGTGGGGACAAGGGCTTTTACAGTTTCCTCGAAGCGTGTGCGGCGGGTTTTGTCGACCAATCTTTCCCCGCCTGAAGGTCGGTTCGATTCCGACCTCCCCACATCAGCCTGATAACTGCGGCACACAGTTGGGCCTTAAAAAAGACGGAGCCTGTGCCTTCCCTGGCTCCGCAAATTCGGGCGAGAGGTGTTTTCGGAAACACGCCTGCAGCACGGCAGGAAACAGTCGGTTCGAATCCGGCCTTGCCCTCCAGAAAGTGAAGAAACAAGAGTAGAAAGTGAAGGAGATATCTTAACTTTCTTCTTTTGTTTTACACGATCAACATCACAGCATTTTTACGAATTGAAAGGAGAAGCTTATGAAAGCAATCAAAAAAGAGCCCGGAAGGGCCCCGATCATTGTGGACATCACAGATGTCCGGGAGATTCTGGGCGTTGACGAAGCCGGAGAGATTACTTTGCAGATTCTGGCAGAGGACATCGGGATTGCCTACCTGCAGGAAGCGACTGAGGAAAACTTCCATGCACTGGGTATGGACTTCCGGGGTACGGTGCTGGTGATCGGCCTGGACGGAGAGCGGTTAGCAGATGTGCCCAAGATGGACATGCTGCTGTGGGCACTGTTTCGCGTGGTGCGGTATGGCCGTGCGGATCGGAAGAACAATGTATGGAGCTGTCGGCACTGTGGGCACCTGGAGCAATTTGAAGCAGACGGTCCCTTCGAAAACGGCTGGAATATCTGCCCGGTTTGTGGCGGTTGGATATTCAAGCCTACGGACTGATGAAAAACGCAGTCGGAACACCCGCCGAGTGGCGGGATATCCCCGGGTATGACGGTGCCTACCAGATCAGCTGGGAAGGCAAAGTTCGTACCTGGCGGTGGCGGGGCGAGCAGTTTTCGAAACGCCCAAGAATCCTGACATCCTTTGTGCGTAAGCCCAGGGGAAAAGCGAGCCGCCGCAGTGGCCGGGAATATGTAAAGCTGACAGATCGAAACGGCATTTCCAAGGATGTGCCTGTTTTGCAGCTGATGGTGCAGGTATGGTTTGGCGGATGTCCGCCCGGTAAAATACCGTATCACAAAAATAGTGACACCAAGGACCACTGTGTAAACAACATCGGCTTTCTAAGCCCGAAGGAGTTAGACCGCCGCACCGGTGCCAAAGCCAGACGAATACCGGTAGCGAAGGTAGACAGCACAGGAGAAATTGTAGCGTATTACCCCAGTGCCAGGGCAGCTGCCCGGGCTAACCACATGAGCTATCAAGCCGTACTGGACCGCTGCAATGGGAAGATCAAAAAGCCCTATGCCCTGGATGGGCATACCTATATTTTTGACAGATAGGAGAATGGATATGTTTCAAGTAACAGATAAACAGACCGGCAAGGAGCATACGGTGTATGCGGTTTTAGGTCTGTTTTTTCTTATCTATGACGGCGGATGGACCTGGATCGATATGAACACCTTCGTGCCGGTTGGTGAGGAGGATGCGGAATGATTAAGCTCTCGGAACTTTCCGCGAGTACACCGCTCGCACTTTACTGTGCGGAGAGTGAAGATCTCGAGATAATGACCAAGGAAGATTTCCTTAAGTCAGATTTGTTTTGGGTCTACTTTGCGAGTCGCAGAAACCGAATCAGCTTGGTAGAGCAAATATATAAACAAATCGATTTTTACCGTGTCGTCGAGTTTATCTGCGAAGATGTAATGTATGATGGTTGTACAGAAGATGTATATGCTAACTTCAAGGATTCTCCAGAAGCGACAGCCTTTATCCGGTCGATAAACGAATTCTTTCAATGCCATCCTGCCTACCAAGAAAAAGAACCAGTTAAGATCGATGTGTTACCTTGGGGAGCCCCTATTTTTCAGCAATCGGAGGATGCGGAATGAAACGCTGGGTGTGGATCATAATTACTGCCGCTGCGGTGGCGGTGGTCTTATTTACAGCAGCCCTTTGCAAGGTTGCCGGGAAATGTTCCAGAGAGGAGGAGCAAGCAGAATATGAAAGAAGGAGCAGGTAGCCAACGGATTGTTGCACCAAATTTTGAAGAAATGTGCATAAAGCTGACGGACGAAGTTCAAAAACTGCATCTCGAAAATGAGCGGTTACATTGCGAGCTGGATGCGACCCGCCGCCGATGTGCGATTCTGGAAGGTCAGATCGGCATTGTGCAGCTGATCTTCGGAGGTCGATGATGGATCATTTATACATAAAGGCGGCACCGGTAATTACAGAGTTTGAACGCTTGACAAAGGCTCGCGTCGGCACCTGGACAGGGGTCGCTTACGGCAACGCCCTGCAGTTACTGAAGGATGCCCCTAAGGTAGATCCGGTTCATGCGGCCGGCGGATGCTATTGCCAGGAATGCGAATTCTGGAAAGAAGCGGAGTCCTCGCTGGTAGGTACGGTAATGTGCTGCACCGGCCAAGGAGATGCTTACATACAAAAACGGCCGGGGGATTTTTGTTCTTCCGGGAAAATGAGGAGGACCTAGTATGATCGTAAACGAAAAAGCCTTGGTTCTCAAATGCAGTGGGTGACCACGAAATAAATATATCAGGAGTGTGTGAACATGGAAAATAAGAAAATGGTTTATCTGCCGGTGGAACGGTTATACCCTCACCCGGACAATCCCCGGAAGGATCTGGGAGATCTGCAAGAGCTGAGCGACAGCATCCGTGCCAAGGGTGTGCTGCAGAACATGACAGTTGTACCCTATGTACAGCCCGAAGAGGGCATTAACGGTTACCGGGTAATCATTGGCCACCGTCGGTTGGCGGCATCCAAGCTGGCCGGTCTGACGGAAGTTCCCTGCGTCATCACGGAAATGAGCGAGCGGGAGCAATTCGAGACCATGATGATCGAGAATGTGCAGCGGTCGGATCTGTCTGTGTACGAACAGGCGGAGGGCTTCCAAATGATGCTGGATCTTGGCGATACTGTGGAGGATGTTGCCCGGAAGACGGGCTTCTCCCCTTCTACCATTCGCAATCGGGCGAAGCTGCTGAGTCTGGATAAAAAGAAATTCCAGAAAGCACAGTCCCGTGGCGGTACCATGCAGGACTATTTGCGGCTCAATGCCATCGAGGATCCCGAGAAGCGAAACAAGGTACTGGATCAGATTGGCACCCCGGAATTCAATAATGCTTTAAAGCGGGCTCTGGATGAGCAGGAGTACATGCGTTACTTCAAGCGGATCCGGCAAGAGGTTGAGGATGCTGACTGGCTTCGGGCCAGGACGAACGAAACAGCCGGCTACGGCGGCGACTACCAGTCCTATAAAACCTTTGATCGATATAACCGCAATGAGCTGCAGAAGCCGGAGGATGCCGGCGAGGTGGATTACATCTACACGGCATATCCCGATCGGATCTACGTCTACCGCAAGGGCAAGGTCAAGCAGCCGGAGGTCAGCCCCGAGGAGAAGAAACGGCAGAGCCTCGGTCGGAAGCTTGACAAGATCGACAAAGAGCTGCAACAGATCTCAAAAAACCACCGTCAGCTGCGGGAGGAATTTGTGAAGCAGTTTGCGGCAGTTAATTCGTCGGAGCTGGACATTGCAGCTATGGCCTGCCGGGCTTTGGTCATAGGCCACGGCAGTGCCAATCGCGAGACGGTTGGCAGGATTCTAAACATCCCCCTTGTCAAGGCCGAGGATAGCTACGAAAAGTATCTAGAGTCCAAGGCCTGGGAAACCGCGTTGTTCAACAAGCCTTTGATCGTTTTGCTGGTGTGTGCCTACGCCCGGATGGAATACAACAACCCCAAATACTGCAGCACGAAATGGGACGGCAAGCTATATTGCTCGATTCCCGTGCATGAGCCCTCCCCTGCCCTGAATACCTGCTATGCCGCACTGGTATCCCTGGGCTATGAGCTCTGCGAGGAGGAGCAGCAGATGAAGAACGGCACTCATCCGCTCTTCGATAAGGCAAAGAAACTGGTGGCGGAATATAAGAAGGGGCTTAAGAAATGACGCAAAAAGATCTTGACCGTTTGAAAGAGCTGGAAGCCAAGAATCATCTGACCGAGCGAGAGTTTGAGCAGTATGAATATCTCAAAAAGAAGATCGAGAATGATGCCAGGATCGAGCAATTCAAAAAGAATCAACAGGAGCCGTACAGCTCGAAGCGATCCAGGGCAGTCAATCTGGCGTGGGAGTTCTATAAGAACATTGATGTGGACGGTCAGTGCTATGTAGCAGTAGGTGGTCTGGACAGCATTACATTATTCCTGTTTCTCCGCTCAATTGGCATCGATGTGCCTGCAGTTTCTGTATCCAGCTTGGAGGACAAGAGCATACAGAAGGTGCATAAGGCCCTGGGAGTTAAGCCACTGAAGCCGCTAAAATCAAAGATCGCGGTGATCCAGAAGTTCGGATGGCCTGTAATCTCCAAGGAGATCGCCGGCAAGATCGATACTCTGAACCATCCTACCGAGGATAATGTGACGGTGCGTCACGCAATCATCACCGGCGAGACCGGAGCCCAGGGCGGATGGCGGGAAAACTCTCGCATGCAGCTCCCCAAGAAATGGCTGAAGCTATTTGGCGGTGCCGACGAGGAAGGTGCTAAGCTTGGCTATCAGAAAGCTCCGGTGCAAGTGTCCGATCTGTGCTGTTACTGGCTAAAAGAGCTGCCATGCGATCTGTATCACCGCAGCACAGGCCGTTGGCCCTACATGGGTTTAATGGCTTCCGAAAAAGGACGCCGGGAAAAAGCCCTTGCTATAAACGGCTGTAACTATATCAGCAAAAACACTCGCCGATCATGCCCTTTTGCCACTTTTCTTCGGGATGATCTGCTGCGGCTGGCACGGGAAATGGATGCCTGGTATCACAAACATTGGCAAGAGTTCCGCCCGATCGTCAAGGAGAACGAGGACGGCACGGTGGAGTACGGCGACCCGATCCATTTGGATACTATCGTGCCGACAATATACGGCGAAATCTACGAGGATGAAAAGGGGCAGCTTCAGACCCGGGATGCTCAGCGAACCGGCTGCTCTATGTGCGGTTTTGGTATTCACAAAGAAGAGCGACCCCACCGCTTTGATCTCCTATGGGAGCGTAATCCCAAGGAGTGGGAGTTTTGGATGACCCACGTGATGCAGGACAAAGAAGGTCAGTGGTACGGCTGGGGACGGGTGCTGGACTATATCGGCGTCAAGTGGCAAAAGCCCTGGCTGTACATCGAGGAAAAGCGGAATGCTGAAGCCGTGGAGCAGCTTTCACTTTTTACAAGCAAAAAACAATAGTATTTAACAGGAGGAACATAGCATGAAAAACTACATTGTAATCAACGGTCAGCAGATTGAGCTGACGGCGGAGCAGGTTGAGCAGATCCAGGCTGGCCTGCAGGTTAAGGCCATTCGCTTAGGCAATAAGGTGGCGGGTGACACCGCCAAGATCGGTGAGTATGAAATGATCGTCCTGGACCACACCGACGAAGGCACATTGCTGATCTGCAAGGACTTCGTCGATACCAGCACCTTCGGTGACAGCAATAACTACGACGGCTCCAAGGTGGACAAGATCTGTAACGACTTTGCCACCAAGCTGGCCAAAATCGTCGGCGAGGACAATATGATCCTGCACGATGTGGATCTGACTGCAGATGATGGTCTGAAGGACTACGGCTCCGTGCAGCGGTTTGCATCCCTGCTGACTGCGGACCGATACCGTCAATATGTCTACACCCTGGACAAGTACAAGCCCGATGATTGGTGGTGGCTGGCTACAGCAGACAGCACACCTACCCATGAAAATGCCAACTGGGTAAAATGTGTTTCGCCGTCTGGCAACATCAGCAGCGGCCACTGCATCAACTTCGGCGGTGGCGTTCGCCCGTTTTGCATCTTAAAATCTGATATCTTTGTATCTGCATAAAGGAGGAAATAACAATGAAAACCACAGAAACCAAGGCCACGAGCACGCCCAAGGTACCCAGCTTCCCCGGCATAAAGGACGGTGAGATTTTCCAGCTCGCCGGCATGGAGTTTATCAAGTTCCCCAGCGTGGACGGTAAGACTCTGGTAGTCATGCGTGATATCGCATTCTGTTCCCGGTTCGGTGATAGCGACGATCTGCGGTGCAGCGATGTGCTGAAGAAGATGCAGCAGGATATCCTGCCCAAGATCATTGAAGCGATCGGTGAGGAAAATGTCCTGACCTTCCAGACGGATCTCACCGCCCTGGACGGTCTGAAGCCCTATGGTGTGATGGAGTCCAAGATCAGCCTGCCCACCCTGGACTTCTACCGGGAGCACGTGGAGATCTTCGACAAGTACCAGGTGGACGAATGGTGGTGGCTGGCCACACCGGAGTCCGCACAGCCTCACTCCGTGCCTAAGTGGATCCTTTGTGTTTCGCCGTCTGGCTACTTCAACTACTTCCACTGCGGCAACTTCGACGTTGGCGTTCGCCCGTTTTTGATCTTCAATTCTTCTATCTTTGAATCTTCGGAGAACTAAATTATGGCAGAAAATGATTTGAAGGTGATCGTCAAGGCGAAAGATCTTGCGGTTCATACCTTCAAGCTCACATCCAACTGCAACCGATATCCAAAGAAGTTCCGTCATTCCCTGGTTGACCGCATGCAGACCAAAAGCATGGATATCTACGAAACCCTGCTTGAGGCAAACCGCATCCACAATGTGACCCACAAGCGGGAACGGTGCGAGATGATCACCCGGGCAGTAACTCTCTGTGACGAATTGCTGTTTTACATAGAGCTGTCGATGATGCTGGAGCTGCTGAACGATAAGTCAGCAGAATACTGGTCGAAGATGGTTACGGATGTGAAATACCTGGCACTTGGCTGGAGAAAAAGCGAGCAAAAGTAAGTGCCACAGGCTGTGCGTTGTATTTTTCCTTTGTGTTTCGCCGTCTGGCAACATCAACAACAACCACTACAACAACAACGACAATGGCGTTCGCCCGTACTGGTGGACCGTTCGACAGAGTAGGCATCAGCCGAAATCCATACACCACACCAAAAGAACGCACAACCTTTCCGAGAGGATAAACAAAGAGGGCTATGCTGTATGACCGACTTCGAGAAAGTAACGAATTTTCATAATATGTACCGGGCATTCCGTAAAGCAAAATGCGGCAAAGGCTACAAGAAAAGTGCCGCCCGGTTTAACCTGGCAGCACTGGACGGCGTAAACACTCTGATCGCTCAGCTGAAGGATAAGACCTACCGGGTATCCGGATATGCGGAGTTCAAGGTGTATGAGCCGAAGGAGCGTGTTATTCAAACCTCGTCTTTTAAGGATAAGGTCATACAGCACTGCCTGTGTGACAATGTACTGCTGCCTCGTATGCAGCGGATCTTCGTCTATGACAACTGTGCCGGGCAGAAGGGCAAGGGTACTCTGTTCGGGCTTGACCGGCTCAGCGAGCAAATGCAGGCGTTCTACAGCCGGTACGGCATGGATGGATATATCCTTAAATGCGATATCAAGAAATTCTTTTACAGCATATCCCATGAGCAGCTGAAGGATATCGTGCACTATCATTTCGGGTACGATCCGGATGTGTGTTGGCTCTGCGATCTGTTTATTGACAGCACAGAGGGCAAGGGCATACCGCTTGGTAATCAGATCAACCAGGGCTTTGCCCTGCTGTACCTGGACGGCATGGACAAGCTGATCGTCCACCAGCTGGGAATTGAGTATTATGGCAGGTACATGGACGATTTCTGGCTGATCCATCCTAGCAAGGCGTATTTGCAGTACTGCCTGGAGGTGATCACGGCGTATCTGGAAACCCTGGAGCTGGAGCTAAATGGCAAGACGCAGATATTCCCCTTCAAGAATGGCGTTAGTTACCTTGGGTTTCATACCTACATCACCGCAGATGGGACGCCAATCCGCAAATTGAGCAACCAAAAGAAACGCAATGCCCAGAAGAAATATACCCGCATGGCAAAGCTAGTGGTGGCGGGCAAGCTGCCTGCAGAGAAGTTCCGGGCATCCTACGGCGCCTGGAAGAACCACATCTCTCACGGTAATTGCTACCACCTGGGAAAAGCAATGGATGAGAGAGTACTAAAGATTTTAGGGAGGGATGACAATGTATAAGTCGCCTATCGAGATCCTTACAGAAGATATTCATACACAGATCGTTCAGTCGGAGGAAGATCAAATCTTCAAAGCCGTTGTGAATGTCGGCATTAAGGTAGATAAGAAAGAACTGCTCCGGGCATTGCGATATGACAGGCAACAATATGCCGTCGGGTATATCGAAGGTAAAGCGGATGCAACCCCGAAGTGGATAAGCGTGGCGGAAGGATTGCCGAATCTCATTCCGTGTAACGCAGGAACTGCGTATTCCGAAGCTGTGAATGTGCTAACCACCGGGCGTAAAGTGCTGACGGCAATTTGGGATGGTTTTGAGTGGACTTGCGATGCAGAATTTTGGGATGCCGAGGACGAAGAAATCACACACTGGACACCCGTACTCTTGCCCCTGCCTGAACCGCCGAAAGGAGAATGATTATGAGCGGTATGGACAATCACAGAAAGCGGAGTCGGCGGTCTAATGACCGGAAGCGAGCCACCTTTGGCAATATGACCAGGAAGACTCTGATTCGCCAGTCACCTCGCCGGCGGAGGATCAGGCTGCCGTCGCTGCGGGATTGGTTCCGGATGCTTCGGGCAAAGGTCAGCTCTGACCGTGCAAAACAGCGGGAGAGCGACCGGCTGGAAGCTGCCGGCACGAAATAAGCCTGCACCCAGAGTGCAGAAAAACGATACATAAGAAAGGAAATTTATTATGGAAAGAGAAGAAATGCGGAAGATGATGCAGGAGATCGTGGTGCCGGTACATATCGTGAAGATCACGGCAGATGCGGAATGCCCCGGCACAGGTGATGTGCTGCTGGATGTGCTGATCGAAGAGCTGGAGAAGCTACGCACCAAGGCACCTGCAGAGAATGCAGCCGCGGATCCGGAGGTGGTGGCTCTTCCCAAGGCAATGATCAGTCAGCCCATGGCCGGCAAGACCGAGGAAGAAATTGCCGCCACTCGGCAGAAGGCTATCGCCGATCTGCTACTCAAAGGCTACCGTGTGGTCAACACCCTATTCACCGATGAATGGTACAGCAAGGAGGCTATGGCCAGCCGCGGTGTGGTGCAGGTACCCCTGTGCTTCCTGGCCAAGAGCCTGGAGAACATGAGCCTTTGCCATGCTGCCTACTTCTGCAAGGGTTGGGAAAACGCCCGGGGCTGCCGCATTGAGCATGATGCGGCGGTAGCCTACGGTCTCGACATTATCTACGAACAGTGAGGTGGCGGCAATGGGACTGTTTTGGTTTATTGTTGGTCTGCTCCTGGGCGGTGCTGCGGTATTTGTTTACCTCAACAAGAGCTATCGCATTACCGTTTCCCATTTAGAGGAACAACTGCAGAGCAGCGAAAAGAGTTTGGAAAAAGTCCGAAAGGAATTGTTTGAAGACTGGCGAGAGGTTGAGGTCGTCCGGGAAGAGCTGTACAGCCCGGTGCACTTGAAAGCGGAGGTGCTTGTCAGTCGATTTGGCTTGAGCAAGAATGAACGGGATGCCGCTGGCTGGGCCGAAGAGCAATTACGAAAAGAGCTGTGCAAAAACATCTTGAGCTATGCAGTCATTCAATATAGAGAGGAACCGCACCTGGATGCTGTCAAGCTGCGAGCTTCTGTTGCTATACTCCCTCCTAAAGCACCGGGCAGCGTGCGAGAGTTTATCGGAACGCCTGAAAAGAGGACAGAAATGCTTGTAATAGATGTATGTGCCGGTAATCCCGGAGCACTGACTTTTGCTATGGCGGCAATTGAAAAAGATCCCGGTGCCGCCTTTCATGGACTTAACCGCATGAAGGAAGCCGGCATTACCGGGTCAAGACTCTATATGCTCTGGAATGATTGCTGCGGCCGGGATACTGCTGAGACGCTCAAGGTGATGCTGGACTGTCCCATAGACCTGATCCACCGGCACATCAACTACGAAAGTGGCAGAGGCATCCCCTTTAATGCGACAGCCGGGGAGGTGCCCAATGGGCCGGGGCCTGATACTGCTGTCTGACCGGGAGCTGGCCGAGCACGAGGCCTTTTTGCTGGATCTGTTAAATGGTCTGCATACACGTGAAGTCGAAGGAGTGGCGGTAGTTGCCATTCTGAAGGAAAAGGATCCGGATGGTGGGGATATCATATCTGCCTATCACAATATGTCGCTACGGGATCGCAAGCTGGCAGCGGACATTATCGACACAGATGTGACCTACCGAATGGTAAAGAACATACTACAGGATCTGGACATACTACCGGAACCTGGTGAGGAGGAGTAAAAAGTGGCCAGGAAAAAGCTGCCGGAGGATTACGGCATAAACGCCATGGTGGCGGAAGTGGAGCGGCGAAGAAAGCTGCCCGGCGGCCATGGCTATGATTACGGTCGGCTGATCGCCGATACTACGCCTGCCCAGAGAGAACAGATCAAGGAGGAATACCGCAAGGCGTTCCTCCGCTCCCTGGGCGTCCGGAAGACGAAAGAATAAATGCGGAAGGAGGTGTTTTGTGTGTTCCGTTTTAAGAAATCCATCCCGGTGGGCTACGACCTGCAGGGCTACATCTATTTTGCGTCCCGGCTGTACCGGCATCTGCCGCCGGCAAGGAAAAAGCAGATCCTGAACCTCTGTACCCAGGCAGGCGGAGAGTACTACCAGGCACTTTTTGAGTTTGTGACTACAGACGCCGGTGCCGCTGCGGTATGTGCAAAGCACTTCCTTTCCCAGTCCACATTGGAGCGGATCGTAAAACGGTACTATGTGGCATTCGCACAGGAATTATGAGAAGCGATCGGCAACCGATCCAACAACCCCTCAGTCAGCTACGCTGACAGCTCCCCTTACACAGGGGAGCCAAGGGTGGGCGGCTGGTTTTGCATGGAGCTCATCAGCACTGGTGAGTTCCCTGGAAAACCAGATAAACCTTAAAAAACATACGCGTGCACGCGCGCGTATTTGGGCTTGGTAAGGGCCTAAGTTTTCAACCAAACTACCTATGAAGGAGGCATTCCTATGCAAGAGGGCTACTGGGTAACACGCACATACCGAGCAGGATCCGTTGGTGAGAAGATCAAATACTTCGTTCCCGGCACTCGTCCCACGGGCAAGCTCCGCAGAAAGGATAGGGATGCTGTTCGTAAGCAGGAGCAGAATGCTTACAACGCACAGAAGACCCTGGCCCGGCTTCTCAATGCCAATTTCCCCGGAGAAGGTTTGCTGATGGGCCTGGACTACAACGAGGACGGAATGAAGCGGATCCTTGCCTGGGGTCGCAAACACGGACTGGCCGTAGATTCGGAAAACGAACAAGAGCGATTGGATGCCGTTTGGGAAGCTGCGTCTCACGAGCTGGACATTGCCCTTCGCCGTGTCAAGCGGCGGCTGGAGAAACAAGGGCTGGATCTGAAGGCAGCCTACATCACCAGTGACATGGGCGGCACCACCGGTGAGATCGTCCGTGTGCACCATCACCTGGTTGTCAACGCCGGCACAGAGAGTGCCTTTCTGGAAGCCTGGGAGAAGTACGGCCTGGGCGGTGTATCCTGGACACCTCTGGATAAGCAGCAGAAGGACCGCACCCCCATTGCCGAGTACTTCATCCGTCAGGTGCGTCGGATCCCTGATGCCAAGAAGTACCGCTCCACCCGAAACCTGGAACGGCCACAGCCCAAAGACCGCATTGCACTGTCTGATGCCAGACTTCGGGAACCCAAGGGCACAAAACTGGTATATGCTCAGGAGTTTATCCCCAATCGCCCCCAGTACATACGCTACACCTTCCCTACCCCGCTGTCCGACCCGGATCCTGCTGACGATAGCATGCCGGCATAAGGTCATATCACACCCTCGAAAAGCCGAGGGTGCCATTGTCATACCCGAGAGCAGTCCGAAAGGGCTGCTCTTTTTGCGTTTTAGGGCCTTGTCAAGCGATGGTTGGTGTACAAATGTGCCTTTTTGTCAGTCTTTTTGACCTGAAATGCAAGTTGACGGATCAGCGACATTTTTTCGTGCTACCTTGCAGGCGTAAAACAGACCCCGAAAGGAAGTGATCTCCATGGCAAGGCCAAAAAAATACACGCCCAGGACCCTCAGCAAGGCCGTGGAGCGATATTTCGATTCCATTACCCGGGAGATCACTGTCACAGAAAAACGGGAAACGGGTCAGCGGGACGACAAGGGCCACATGATCTACGAAACCGTACCGGTAACAAACAAGCTGGGTGAGCCTGTGACGGTCACCGAGTATGTGGTGCCGCCGACGGTAGGCAGTCTGTGTGCGTATCTTGGCATTCACCGCAGCACCTGGGCAGAATGGTGCGACAAGGCCAAGTATCCGGAGTTTTCCGACACGACAACGCACGCGGTGGGGCGTATGCGTGCGTGGAACGAAGAGCAGCTGCTGACCCGGTCCGGCAAGGACATCAAGGGTGTGATCTTCAACCTGGAGAACAACTACGGCTACCGGGAGCGGCTGGGCGTGACTGATGATACCGTGGAGGACTTTCTGCAGAGGCTTACAGAGGAGGGCACCGGATGTCAGACATTCTGAGCTGCCTGCTCAACTGCCTGACGTTTATCGAGCTGTTCCTGAAGATCCGGACGAAGGACGGCAGTGTGATCTCCTTTCTGCTCAACGAGCCCCAGCGGCGGCTGTATCAGGTGATCCGGGAGCAGTGGCAAAAGGGCAAGCCGGTGCGGATCATCATCCTCAAAGCCCGTCAGATGGGCTTCTCCACACTGACGGAAGCCATCATCTTCTGGATGGCGGTCACCGCATTCAACGTTGAGTGCATGATCGTGGCCCACAAGGACGAAGCCACAAAGAACCTCTTCCGGATGTCCAAGCGATTTTATGACCACCTTCCGGACAAGCTCAAGCCTATGCAGCAATCCTCCAACGCCCAGGAGCTGGTGTTTGCCAAGCCATCCAGGCATAAAGGCAGCGGCAAAGGTCTTAACAGCCGGATTCGCTGTGCAACTGCAGGCGGCGACGGCATCGGCCGAAGCTATACCCTCCGGGCTCTGCATCTGTCTGAGCTGGCCTTCTGGCCCGGGGACAAGCTGGACACCCTCACCGGCCTATTACAGGCGGTGCCGGATCTGCCCGGGACGCTGATCGTGATCGAGTCTACCGCCAACGGCTTTGAAGAATTCAAAAAGCTTTGGGACAAGGCGGTGGCGGCACAGCGGGAGGGCCGGGAGGATTTTATTCCCGTGTTTTTCGCCTGGCACGAAATGAAAGAATACCGCCGGACTCCCCCGCCCGACTTTCAGCGTACCGAAGAGGAAGAAGCACTGGCTGCCACCTTTGGCTTAGATGACGAGCAGCTGGCCTGGCGACGCTGGTGCATCGACATCAACTGTGGCGGCGATATCAACAAGTTCAAGCAAGAATATCCGTCCACACCGGACGAGGCATTCATTGCCACCGGCCAGTGCGTATTTGATAAGCAAAAGATCGTGCTGCGGCGGGAGCAGGTACGGAAAACTCCCTGGGAGCGGGGTATGTTCCGGTTTGAAGAGGACATTACCGGCAGGATCATCTCCTGGAAGTGGGTCCCGGATCCGGCCGGGCCGATCCGCATCCGTGTGCATCCGGAACAAGGTGTCCCCTATGTCATTGGCGGCGACACCGCCGGCACCGGCTCGGACTGGTTTGTCGGTCAGGTGCTGGACAACCGCACCGGCGAACAGGTAGCAGTGCTCCATCAGCAGTTCAGCGAACGGATGTATGCCCAGCAGATGTATTGCCTGGGCAAGTACTACGGCGACGCTCTGATCGGCATCGAGACCAACTACTCCACCTTCCCGGAAATGATGATCGAGCAGTTGGGCTACCGGAAGCTGTATGTGCGGCAACGGCTGGATAACTTCACCGGCAAGATGGTGGACGCCTACGGCTTTGAGACCAATAAAAAGACCCGTCAGACGGTGATCGACAGTCTGAAGGACGTGGCTCACGGAGCCCTGGAAACCATTACTGACTACGAAACCCTTGGTGAGATGCTCACCTTTGTCTACAACGAAGACTGGCGGCCGGAGGCAGAGGCTGACGAGCATGACGATCTGGTGATGGCACTGGCCATTGCCCATCACATTCGCAGTCAGCAACGCACTACGGTCACGGTGAGTACAGCGGGAAAGACCGTCCGCTGGACCCAGGATATGAAAGACGACTACAACCGGGCTACCCCTGCGGAGCGGGAAATGCTGCTTCGTATGTGGGGTGAGCCGCAATAGGAGGACATATGAGCAAAAACAGCAGAAGAAAGAAAAGACGCCAGGCAAGCCGTACTGCCGTGCGAAGACAGCCGGGCTTTGACCGCTCGAAATTGGCAATTTGGCAGAACCGGCTGGCCATGAGCAACCGGGAATACGGCCCGGAAGTGGAGAAGATGGACGACCGGGAGCGGCTGTACAACGGTGACACCAAGCTTCGGCCGCTGATTGATGCGGACAAGGCTCCCGGAGCTGGCGACATGAAAGCCACCCATGTGCGGAACATCATTTTCGAAAACATTGAAAGCCAAATCAGCTCCTCTATCCCCCAGCCCAAGGTAACACCCAGACGGCAGAAGGATGAAATTTTGGCCGACAGGATCGAGCATTTCCTCCGCAACGAATTGGACCGACTGAATTTCGAGTCCATGAACGACATGTCGGAGCGAACGGTTCTGATCCAGGGCGGCGTGGGATACCGGGTGGCATGGGACAACACAAAACGCACCCACAACACCGTTGGCGAAGCGAATGTTGGCATGATCCATCCGAAGCAGCTGGCACCGCAGCCCGGCGTGTTCAGCAGCATCGACGATATGGACTGGTTTATCGTCAAGATCCCCAGTACCAAGGGTGCGGTGGAGCGTGAGTTTGGCGTGAACATTTACGAAGAATCGGAGTCTGAACCCGGCATCAGAGGTGTGGACGGCATCAGCCAGACGGAAGACGCCGTAACCGTATATGAAGGCTACGAAAAAGCCGAAGGTGGAGGCATCAACAAGTACGTCTGGGTCAACGACGTGGAGCTGGAGGATATTGAAAACTACCAGGCCAGGCATCAGCCGACCTGCTGCGGCTGCGGTCGGGTCAGACCCATGCCGGGTCAGGTGATCCTCAGCAGCACCAGAGCCCCCGGCAATCTGCTTCCGGATCCTATGACCGGCTCTTTGGGCGGGCTGCTGGACAACGAGCAGGCAGCCCAGGACGCTGCCGGACAAATTCTCGCTATGAGAATGGCGGCAGAGGCGGCAACCGGCAAACCCCACGAGGGCATTCTGCCCGGCATGGAGGTGGCGGCAGACGAGCCTCCGCAGGAAGTATACGACGGCGGTCCCTGTCCATGGTGCGGCTGTGAAGACTTTACAGACCAGGAACAGGAGTTTGAGCAGGTCATGCTGCCCATCACCACCGCCACGGGAATTGATATCCCCGGTGCGGCTCCCGGCTTTGACGCCGCCGGCAATGCGGTTTGGAAGCCGACGCTGATCCCCTTCTACAAGCCGGATGTGTACCCGGTGATCCTGCAACGCAGCGTCAGTGTGTACGGTCAGCTGCTGGGCAACTCCGACGTGGATGCCATCCGGGATCAGCAGAACACCATAAACCGACTGGAAAAGAAGATCATTGACCGGCTGCTGAAGGCCGGCTCCCGCGTATCCCTGCCGAATCGGGCAGATCTGCGGTTGGATCCGACGGACGGCGAGGCGTGGTATGTCGACCCCGCTGAGAAGCAGTGCATCGATGTGTATGAATTCAAGGGCGATCTTCAGTATGAGATCGCGTATCTGCAGATGGTCTATGAAGAGGCCCGGCAGATTCTGGGCATTACCGACGCATTCCAGGGACGAAGAGACACCACGGCCACATCCGGTGCGGCCAAGGAGTTTTCCGCAGCACAGGCTGCAGGCCGGCTGGAAAGCAAGCGGGTCATGAAGAATGCCGCATATGCCCGGCTGTTTGAGATCATGTTCAAGTTTGCCCTGGCCTACTCTGACGAGCCCAGACCCGTCAGCTACAAGGATTTCAAGGGGGAGAACCAGTACGAAGAATTCAGCCGCTACGACTTTCTGGAGAAAGATTCCAGCGGCCAGTACTACTGGAACGATCAGTTCCTTTTCAGCTGCGACACCTCCGCTCCCCTCGCCAGCAACCGTGAAGCCATGTGGCAGGAGACTCGCATGAATCTGCAGACCGGTGCATTTGGTGACCCCTCCCGGACCGATACGCTGATCCTCTTCTGGAGCAAGATGGAGCTTCTTCACTATCCCGGTGCGGGTCAAACCAAGAAATTCCTGGAGGAACGCCTGAAGCAGGAGCAGGCACAGGCACAGGCAACGGCACAGGAGCAACCCCCGGCCGGTAGCGGAATCCCAGCAGCTCCCGCCGGTGGCGGCGAAATGCCGCAAGCAATGCAAGGGTTACCCGTCGGATAGACGGAATCCATAAGAACCAGATGAAAGGAGGCAGCACGATGAGCAACAGCGGTTACATTGGCCGGATCAAGAATACCGGCACCCAGGTGGTCAAGGCCCCCAACCAGACCACTGACCAGAAGAAGGGCACCGTCAAGACCGGCAGTGACCTCCGCACCGGCAAGAAGTAATTCTTGCTAAACAACGCCGCAACTGTGGCGGCAAACCATTACTCAGGAACAGAGAAAAAATCCAGCGGCCACCAGGCCGACGAAAGGAGCCGACATGGCCGATTTTACCGAAAAGAACGTGTATGAAGCTTTGGGCTTAGGCGAACAAGTGCAGGAGCCCGCCGATCCTGCTCCCACAGCTCAGACTCCCCCTGCGGATCCCGAAGGCGTACAAGTGCAGGAGCCCGCCGACCCTGCCAATGATCCCGCAGCAAATCCCACCGGCACAGGTACCGAACCTTCTGCAGGCACAGCAGCTCCGGACGATCCGGAAAATGAAGCGGGCGACGGTGCCGATTCGGGAAAGACCCCTCTCACTCCGGAGCAGCGAAGGCAAAACGCTGCCCGACGCCGCCAGCAGGAGCAGGAAGCCCGGCAGGCGGAAATTGATCTGGCAGTCCAGGCTGCCGTGAAAGCGGAGCAGGACAAGCAGGCAGCTTCCATGGTGGACTTTTTCAAAAAGGCCGGCATGGTAAACAGCTTTACCAACGAGCCTATCACCAACATGGAGCAATTCCTTGCCTGGCATCAGCGATTCGATGCCGAGAAGATGCAGCGGCAGCTGCAGTCCGGGAAAATGACCCCGGAAATCCTGGAGGATATGATCGGCAAGCACCCTGCCATGCAGAAGGTGCAGCAGCTGATCGACCAGGAGAATGCGGCGGCTAAGCAGCGGCAGATCGACGCAGACAAAGCTGCCATCGATGCTGAGATCGCAGCCATCCATGAACTGGATCCGAGCATCAACAGCGTGGCGGATCTGCTGAAAATGCCCAATGCAAAGGAATTCTACGATCTGGTCAATCGTGGGTACTCCTTCAAGGATGCCCATTATCTGGTCAACCGAGCCAAGCTCGAGAAGGCCCGGGATGAAGCCATCCGGCAACAGGCCATGAACAACGTCCGGGGCAAGGATCACTTAAGTCCTACCGGCGTATCCAGAGGCAAGGGTGCTGCCAGCGTCCCTGCAGAGGACATGGCTATGTTCCGTCTGCTCAATCCCGGTGCCACCGACCAACAGATCCAGGACTATTACAACAAACACAAATCTTAAGGAGGTTTTCACTATGTATTCTCCCCATTCTTCCGATACCGGTGCTGTGGTGCCTTATGAGTACCTGAACGCAGCACCCGGTACTTATCAGGCCGGTCAGATGCTGACCGTCACTGCAGGCAAGCTGGCCCCCATCAGTGCCGCCAGCAAGACCACCCCCAAGTATCTGTGCATGGCAAACATCACTGTTGCCGGCGACGAGCTGGTAGCGGTTACCCGCGTAAAGAGTGATGTGATCTACGAGACCCAGCTCAGTGCTGCAGCCGAAGCCGCCACCGTTGGCACCTTGCTGGAAGTTTCCGCCGGCGGTCTGCAGGCGGATGCCGCCGAGGCAGGCACCTTCGAGATCGTTCGCATCGACGGCACCGCTGCCGGCAGCACTGTCTGCGGCCGCTTCGTCTAATTACCAGTAAGCAACACGAAAGGAGATAAAAACAATGCCTAACAATTTTGTATTTACCCAGGCTTCCGGCCTGAATGACTCCATCTACGGCAAGTGCCAGGCTCCCATCAAGATGTTCCTGGAACAGCGTGGCGAGCAGTTTGAAAAGCAGAGCGTCCTGAAGGATCTGTTCCTGATGGGCACCTCCGAGAACTACGGCGATATGATGACTTCCATGACCGCCATGGGCGGCTTCCAGCCTGTGGGTGAAAACGGTGCATATCCCACTGACGGTATGCAGGAGGGTTACCAGAAGCTGCTGGTCTATGAGACCTGGAAGGATTCCTTCGCCATCTCCAAGGAGATGATCGAGGACGGTAAGCTGCTGGATCTGAAGAAGCAGCCCGCCGGCTTCATCACCGCCTACAATCGCACCCGCGAACTGTTCGGTGCTGCCGTTTATGGCGGTGCCATGGCCGGCAAGACCAAGGTAGCTTTCCGCGGCCGTCAGTTTGACATCGCCGCCGCAGACGGTCTGGCTCTGTTCCACACCGCCCACAAGCCCAAGGTATCCGGCAAGACCATGACCAACAAGTTCTCCAATGCATTCTCCGTGGATGCTCTGGGCAGAGCCGAAAGTGCCATGCACCTTTTCAAGGGTGACAACGACAACATCCTGGACGTGGCCCCTGATACCATCCTGATCCCCGAGGATCCCGAGCTGAAGCAGCAGGTATTCGCTGCCATCGGTGCAGATAAGGATCCCGTCACTGCCAACAACGCCTTCAACTACCAGCATGGCCGCTGGAATGTGATCATCTGGTCCTACCTGAACCAGTTTGTGGATGCGGGTA
The DNA here is from genome assembly GCA_015067945.1 of Oscillospiraceae bacterium. Taxonomy (GTDB): domain Bacteria; phylum Bacillota; class Clostridia; order Oscillospirales; family Oscillospiraceae; genus Faecousia. The sequence goes on along the minus strand of SVLM01000006.1, from coordinate 60,716 downwards.
TGAAGCCCTGGATCTTGCTGGACAGCAAGTATAACCAGACCTATGGCGGTGCTGTGTGGAACGACCGCGTCAAGCTGGAGGTCCACTCCACCATTGACGAGAATACCGACGCCAACGTATGGCGTGGCCGCAGCCGTTTCAATGCCACCTTCAACGACTGGCGATTCGCTTCCATCGGCGGTATCGAGGGCGGTACCGACCTGGCCACCCTGAAACTGTAAGGCAGCTGCAATACATAGCACGAAGGGCGTGGGCCGACCGCCCACGCCCTTTTCTTTGAAAGGAGGATAATATGAGCACGATCAAAGAAGTGCTGGACAGGGTGGATGCAAGAAAGCCCAATGCGTTTACCGCTGAGCAGAAGGTGGCCTGGATCGCGGAGCTGGAGGGCATGCTTGCCGTAAATGTGCTTCTGATGGACATCTGCGAGACAGAGCAGCTCCGCTATTCGTGGCCGGAGCACGCAGATACACAGCTGCTGGTTCGGTTCCCTCACGACGGAATTTACGGCCTATGGCTGGAAGCAAAAATCGACATGACCAACGGTGAGTACGACAAATACCAAAACTCCATGATCCAGTACAACGAAGCTTATAGCAATTTCGTGCGGTGGTTTGCCCGTGTGTACACACCTGCCCAGGGCCGGGGCGGACGGGATCCGCAGAGTGCTCCGGGCGTACCGTCGTACTACATTACCGCCTATGGCTTAGCGGTGATGCGAGGATTCGTGGGAACCATGGACGAATGGCTGCAGTCTCTTGCCGGCCCTTCCGGCCCGCAAGGACCTCAGGGTGAACAGGGGCCTCAAGGAATTCCCGGACCGGCAGGCCCCCAGGGAGATGTAGGACCTCGCGGGGCCCAAGGGAGACAAGGTCCTCAGGGACCGCAGGGAGAAAAAGGAGAACCCGGCGATCAGATCGGTGCTCGGCCGCTGACCATCAGCCGATCCGGTGGGGTGGCGGAGGAGGCGGTGGCGATGTATGCCACCAGCCTGCAGGTGGTTGGATCTCCCCGGTATCTGGAGAAGGTCCGCTTTCCGGTGACGGTGAGCGGCATCTGCGACGGCATCTACATTAAGCTTTTCAACTCTGTGGATCTGAATGCGGACCCCATTGCTGCGACATTTGTAGATGATCCGCCTGCAGGACAGCTACAGGTAGAGCTGGATATAGGCAGATGGTTTGCTCCGGGCGAGAAGATCGTCGTCCATATTCAAGAGCTCACGGACTCGGCTGCTCTGCAGTATCCCACCGGCAATGTAGCCATGGAGGTGGACTGGCTGCAGGCACGTCCCGGCTGTACTGAACGGGACGTGGATTCCGGCCTGTATATCTTTGACGACGAGGATGTCCAATTCGTTGGCGAGCTGGTCTTCTACGACACCCTCCGGGAGGAGCTGTTGCAGATGGAGGAGAGTGCGGTGTCCTGCAAGGAGCAAAACTTCTCCGAGGAACAGCAGGCACAGGCAAGGAAGAATATCGGCATAACCAATGATCCCGATATTCACGCAACCTACTTCACCATCACGGACGATGGCGTGCTTTCGCTGAAGCCGGAATATCGTGGTGCTTGCCCTGCCGCTAATAGCACGTTTACCTACGCTATCAGCGACAACGGATTGGGCGCGGCTGGTAGCAGAAATGCGGAACTGCCGAAGCACCTTGTCATTCCCGAAGTGGTGGATGAGATTGCTGTTGTCAGCCTTGCTCCCGGTATGTTTATGCGGAATAGTGCCGTGGAAAACCTGACTTTGCCCGATAGTATTACAGAAATCCCCGACAGATTCTGTGACTACGCAATCAATTTGAAGAACATCTACAACACCGAACAGATTGAAAAAATCGGTATGGTGGCATTCCAATCCGTCAGCTTGGAAAAAATCAAATGCCCGAACCTTACTACTATTGGTACGGCGGCATTTAACACCTGCCCGTTTTTGAAGTATGCCGATATCGGAAATGTAACCAAAATTCTCAATAGCACATTTGCTGGATGCAGTACGCTGTCCAGAATTAAGGGTGGTGCAAATGTAGCCATTATTGAGCAATATGCTCTGCGACAAACCCTGCGGCTTAACAAGGTTGATTTTCCGGCCAATGCAATAGTTGACACGTACTCATTTAATTGCAGCGGATTGCATAGTCCGTGGGCTATCTTTTACGGACACACCACTGACTTTTGGAGCGATTGCACGGTTACAGCAAAGGAAAATCCGTTGCCTACTTTTCTTGCCCAGAGCGACCCCCGATGGGCAGACAAATCCATCGGTAACACAGACCATAAATACAGAGATGGCTGCTTGTTGTTCACTGTTATGCACGCATATTGTGCCTTGCATAATTTGACTCTTTCCACGGTTGATGAATTTATGGAAATCATCGGCGAAGCAGGTCGTGATGCCTTTTCTGCTGTTTACGAAGACCGTAAAGGTGAGATTCCAGAAGTTCCGGGTTTGTGTGAAGCTCTCGGTTTGAGTTGTACCACATACACAAACTATGGACAGACAGAACTGCAGGCCGTGTATGATGCTATCGCACAAGGCAAGTATGTTTTCGTTGGCATGCCTGCTCCTGCCAGCCACGCAGTATTGGCGTATGGCGTAAAGGACAACAAGGATTTAATGATTGCGGACAGTTCCGGCGGTACGGCTTCCTATGTTGGCAGGGGTGACCTTACCATTCAGTATTCGATTCCCTACCAAAACATCACTATTCCCAGTGTTCCTATCTACATTATTTCGCTAAAGGAGGAATAACCAATGAAGAATGTAAAACCCGGGCATGACGTGCCCGTTACGTGCCTGGATGCCGGACACTTCGGCAAGTACAACAGATCTCCGGTGGTGCCGGAGTACTACGAGTCCGACATGAACTGGAAGCTGCATCTGCTGCTGAAGGCAGAGCTGGAGAAACGGGGCATCAAGGTCATTCTGACCCGGCAGGATAAGGACAAAGACCTTGCCCTGGTGGAGCGTGGCAAGATGGCCGAGGATGCAGATCTGTTCCTTTCGGAACACTCCAACGCCGCCAGCCGGGAAGACGCCAACGATGTGGTAGCCTTCCACCAGGTGGACGACAACTGCGGCCAGATGGACGAGCAGAGCAAGGAGATCGCCGAGCTGCTTGCGGCTTCCGTGGCCAAGGTCATGGGCGTTGGGTATGAGTGCCGGGCGGTGAAGTCCAGCTCTGACCGGGACGGCAACGGCTACAAGGACGACTACTACGGCGTTCTCCGGGGTGCCCACTCCGTACATACGCCCAGTGTCATTCTGGAACACGGCTTCCACACCAACCCCGAGCAGGCCCGCTGGCTGCTTGACGAGGGCAATCTGCAGAAACTTGCAGAAGCTGAAGCGGAGGCCATCTGTCAGTATTTCGACTGGCATCAGGAAGAGCCGGAACACTGGTACCGCATCCGCCAGAGTTGGGACAAGCCCGAGACCCAGGTAGGTGCCTACAAAGACCCGGAGGCAGCAAAGGCCGCCTGCCCCGTGGGGTACAGCGTGTACAACTGGCACGGCAACTGCGTTTACTACAACGGTGGCGGCGAGTTTGTAACCGATAACCGGGAGATCTTCATAGAGAAGGTACAGGATTTCTGCGGTGCTACGGTAGACGGCATTGCCGGTCCGGAAACCCTCTCCAAGACCGTCACCATCTCCGCTACCTTCAACCGCAAGCACCTTGTGGTGGTAGCTGTTCAGGAGTATCTGTACAATCTGGGCTATGAGGAAGTAGGTTCTGCCGACGGTATTGCCGGCCCCAAGTTTACCGCCGCTCTGGCACACTTCCAGCAGGACAACGGCTGCACTCCCACCGGCATTGCCGAGGAATGGGGCAAGACCTGGCAGAAGCTGCTGGGCCTGGCGTAAGGAGGCCGATGATGGAAATCCTATTGGCCATTATTGGTGGCGGTGCCGGTGCTGCCCTGGTTGCCGGCGTATTCAGCCTGCTGCAATGGCGGCTTAACCGCAAGGCCCAACAAGAGGACAACGCCGCAAACCGAAAGGTGGCGGACTGTGCCGCCCGGGGTGCGGAGATCCAGGAGCTGACCCGGATGGTAGGCGTGCTGTGTGATGCTGATCGGACGATCCTTTATGACAGAATCAAGCATCTGGCCAAGTCCTACATTGCAAGGGGCTACATAACCGTTGAGGAGCAGGAGGATCTGAACCTCATGCACTCGGTCTACCATGACAAGGACAAACTGGACGGCAACGGCTTCCTGGACAACCTCATGCATACCGTCAATTATCAGCTCGAAGTAAGAGCAAAATAAGGAGGACAAACAATGGACTACACGACTTTTATTAACGCAATTTTCCACTACGGCAGCATCCTGCTGGCAGTCATGGCGGTGCTGGTGTTCGCTACCACCATCATTGTGGAGGTGATCAAGGGGCTGTTCCCCAAAGTACCCACCAACTTCGTGGCGGTGATCGTGGCACTGATCGTCACGGTGCTGACCGCTGTGATCCTGTGTGCCGTGCTGGAAATCACCGTCATGTGGTACTACGCCGTCGGTGCGGTGGTACTGGGTATTTTCGTAGCTTACGCTGCCATGTTCGGCTTTGATAAGTTCAAGGCCGCCTGGGACAAGCTGCAGGCACTGAAGAAGTAAATTATGCAATGACAGGGCCGGCCGGTTCGGCCTGCCCTGTCCGACTATAAAGGAGGTGACACCATGCCGCAGAAGTGGCAGCAGGTAGACACGGATTTTCCTACGTTTACAGGAAATGAATCTGTAAGTGAGAAGGTAGATCAGATCATCAATTACCTGCGAATCCTGGTCGAAGAGCTGCAGTATCAGCTGCAGAATCTAGACGCAAGCAACTGGAACGCCAATGCCTGGAGTGACCTGACAGCCAGCACAGAAGCCGCTGTTACGGAAAAGGTGCGAGCCTTGGAGAATTCCATTACCGCACTGAAAATCCAGATCAACGCCCTTGCAGGCCGCGTCAATCAGGAAGAACGCAGAGTAACCGAGGCAGAGAACGCCATCAGCGGATTGGAGCAGCGTGCTGATGAGCAGGCCGAACAGACAGATCTGCTATTGGAGCAGCTGGGCAATGCACAAGCGGATATCGATGACCTTCAGCAGCGACTTGACGAGGAAGGTGGCATCGAAGATCAGTTATCAGAGCTTAATAGCACTGCCCAAACCGCAAAAGATCTGCAAGAGCAGCTGAACGGTGACGGCGGCGTAATGGAAAGGCTTGATGCCGTCGAGGATGCAGCCGACGTGATCAGCCGGGATGCGGAGGGTAATCCGGTTATCGGCTTGAAAGAAGGTGTGCTGAACCTGGTGGGCAAGATCTACATCAACGGCATTTTGTTCGAGGGAGGCGTAAGCGATGAAACTACCGAATCTTAAATATACCGACCGAATCTCCAAAACCAAGCAAATCAAATTCGGCGGACTGAATCACACCCTGGGTGCAAAGGATGGCGAGCTGTGGGACATGCGGAATCTGACAGCAGATCACGCCCCGCTTTTGGCCACCCGTGAAAAGCGGCACCTGTGGCGGAAACTGGAAGAACCCGGCGGTATCTTCAGCTGGGATGGAATGTACTGGGTGGATGGCACCGGCTTTTATTACAACGGCGATCGCAAGGGCACTGTCACCGCAGGCAAGAAACAGTTTGCATCCATGGGTGCCTACATCGTGATTCTGCCGGACAAGTGCTGCTACAACCGGGTGACCGATGAATTTCAGGCCATGGAAGCCAAGTGGAGCGGCGACCGCCTGGTATTTACCGGTGGTGAGCTTTTCGAAAAAGGCATGGCGGCCAATGCCATCCGCTGCGAAGGTGTTGCCTGGGATGATTACTTCCGCCCCGGCGACGCGGTGACCATCAGCGGATGCACCGTGCATTTGGAAAACAACCGGACACCGGTAATTCAGGAGATCAGCGGTGATACGCTGTTGTTCTCGGAGCACTGCTTCACTATGGATGAGGGCGTGGATACATACATCGAAGCAGGTGAAATGAGCATTGAGCGGCGGGTTCCGGATCTGCTGTATATATGTGAAAACGAGAACCGGCTTTGGGGCTGCACCGAAACAGAGATCTGTGCCAGCAAGCTTGGCGATGTGTTCAACTGGAATGTATTTGAGGATCTTGCCAACGGTTCCTGGAGTGTAGCACCCGCGGAGGCCGGCAGCTTTACCGGATGCATTGCCTACAAGGGCTTCCCTACCTTCTTCAAGGAAAACCGGATATACAAGGTATACGGCAGCATTCCCAGCAATTTCTCAGTGGTCAGCAGTGCGACTCTGGGTTTGGCTCCGGGTAGCAGCGACAGCCTGGCTATCGCCGGTGAAACGCTGTTCTTCCTGAGCAGCAGCGGATTCATGGCATACTCCGGCGGTATTCCCCAGCCCATCGGCGATGCCTTCGGCCAGGAGCATATGCGCAGTGCGGTGGCGGGGTCTGATGGCCTGCGGTATTTCGTCAGCATAGTGCGGCACGATGGCAGCACCGGCCTGTATGTGTATGATACGCAGCGTGGCATGTGGCATCTGGAGGATGAGGTCCGGGTGACACATTTTGCTAAGGAAGACGGCTGTCTGTATTTTCTGACCGAAGAGGGCGAGATCTGGATCACAGGCAATACCGGATCCCATCCGGAGGATTGCCAGAAGGAAGCGGATTTTGAATGGATCGCCGAATTTTCGGATTTCACCCAGGAAGATCCCAACAAAAAGGGGTTAAGCAAGCTGCAGCTACGGCTGGAACTGGACAAGGGAGCCAGTATGCAGGTATGGCTGCAATTCGACAGCGACGGCCTTTGGCTCCCTGCCGGCAAGGTGATCAGTGAGGGCGTAAAACGCAGCTATTACCTGCCGATCGTGCCCCGGCGGGCTGATCATTACCGGCTGAAGCTGACCGGCACCGGCGGCTGCCGGATCTACTCTTTGGTCCACGAGATCTACTCTGGATCGGAATTAAAAAGTAAATCAGGGAGGAATTAACCCATGGCTTATACATATGACGATTTCGTAACAGCCGCCGATAAGGCAGGGCTGATGAAGCGGTTTTCACAAACAGATCTCGCCACCGCACAGAAAAACCCGGAGTACGGCTTTTCTATGCTGAGCCTGATCCAGGACGGCGATAAGGCTACGACACCTGAACAGCGACTGCTGACCACGGAGGCCGTGAATCAGCTGCGGAAGAACTACGGTATCTCCGAAACCGAAAGCGACAGTTTTGCTTCCGGTGAAGGCAGCAGTACTCAGGACACCATGAACAAAATCGAAAACTACGGACCGTTCACCTATGATCCCGAACAGGATGCATCCTACGTAAATTACCGGGCTGCGGCACTGCGTGAGAGCAAGCGGGCAACCGAGGATACCTTGGCAAGAGCATCCGCTGCTACGGGCGGTGTCGCCTCCACAGCAGCCATTGTGGCGGCACAGCAGGCGGCAGACTATTACAATTCCCAGATTGCAGATGCAGGTGCAGCCTTTGAGAAGACCGCCTACCAGCGGTATCTGGACGGCCTTGGTATACTGAAAGATCAGTTTTCTTTGCAGCAGGACCAGGAATTGATGACGCGACAGAACACCGAAGCTCTTCGCAAGCAGGCAGAGCTGATGGCTATGGCCGGCGACTTTTCCGGTTATAAGGCCTTGGGAATGTCCGATGACTGGATCGCAAAGATGCAGAGTGCGTACCTGGCAGAGCAGTACAGAACAAGCCTGATACCGGACGGTTATACGCCGACCAACATCACCGGCGACGGCTATGTAGTCATCGGCAATAGCAAGATCCCGTGGGACGATCTGCAGGCGGCTCTTATCGATAGGCAGATCGTCATGAACTATGACCATGTGAACAAAACTGTTACCTATGAGTATGCACATCCAGGATTGACCGGAGATGGACAGCCCTTGCACTCAGGTACAGGCATTGGTGAAGCCGCAATTTTGGGGGCGGGCATGGCCACCGCAGGCATTGACACCATACCGGGAACTTCTCCCCAGCTGCAGCCCGACGGCTTTTTCCTGATCGACGGAGAAAGGCTGTCTGTGGATGAGCTGGTTCGCAAGGTAGCTTCCGGAGAGATCGTCGAAATATGGGATCATGATAAGAACGAATATGTTTATCGTCATGTAGCGCCCCGCCAGCCCCCCAAACGCCCGGTTGTAGTAGAATCCTACTACAAATAACAAGCAGGAGGATGCAGTATGGATGTGCAAAATAAAGTGTCGCCGTGGCTGCTGCAGCAGGCGAAGAAATTTCAATCCGGCGATATGCCCGCTGAACAGAAAGAGATTCCGGTGGAAACACCGGAATCGACGCAAGCCACGGATGTGCCGCAGCAGACAGCCGCTCCCAGTCAGTGGCTGCTGCAGCAGGCCGAAAAGCAAAAATCCACGCAACCCAACGTACTGACCAGTCTGCAGCAAGGCGGCCCCAGCCAGTGGTTGCTGAAACAAGCACAGCTTTACCAAACGGGTCATGCCAAGTATGCCAAATCCAAGGAGATTGTCGGCCAGACCCAGTTGATCGATCAATTGAAAGCCCAACTGGCGAATCTGCCCGGCGAATTGGAAAAGGCCAAAAAGGAGCAGACAATGCTCGGTGCTCAGTACCAGGTGCTGGCCAATGCCGGCATGATGGGCGGTGACCTGGGCGGCTTTAGTCCTGACGAATACAAAGCCGAACTTAACCGACGCAATGAGGCACTGCAGCAGATCAACAACCGTGTAGATGCCCTGGAAAGAAGCAAGACACAGCTGGAAGAGAGCATTACCTATAATTCCAAAATGTTGGAAATCATGCAATTATCGGATGAGGACAGGAAGAATCTGGAGGCCTATGCAAAAGCGGTAGAAGGGAAAGCTTCCATCGCAAGCGATAAGGGCTATTTTGCCCTTGCGAATAAAGGATACTCTTTTCAGGAAATCTACCAATTGGCAGAGACGCTAGTGCGTTACAACGACGAGACCGAAGCCCAGCGGCGAAAGACGGACGCAGCTGGTTTCGCGGACTCTGTGGGCGGTGCTATTGCCGGAACGCCCATGAGCTGGGTGGCCAAATTCCTGGGCAGCTTCGGCGGTGCGGCAGAAACATTAAAGCAAACGCTTACCAGTGCGACGGGGCTTTCTGCCTATAAGGTCGCAGACGCCAATGCTGACGGCTTTGCACTCAGCGACTGGGGCAACACCGTACAGCAGACGGTAGCACAGAACATTGCCGGCGACGAAAATGACCCGGAGTGGTGGAGAAATGCCCGGAACGTGCTGAGCTTTCTTTACCAAGGTGCAAACTCCGCTGTTGACAGCGGTCTGAAGATCGGCACGGCAGTCCTCACTGGTGGCGGATCGACATTGGCCAGCGGTCTGTTCTTTATAGACGCGGCACAATCGGAATTCCAAGCGAAATCTGCTGCAGGCGTGACCACCGACAAGGCTTTTCTTTCGGCAGTTGCAAAGGGTGGTCTGGAGTTGGTTACAGAGAAATACTCCGTGGACAGTCTGCTGTCCTTGAAAAGTCCAAAAACCTGGCTGCAGGTGCTGAAAAACGCAGCAATCCAGGGCGGCGTGGAGGTGACCGAAGAAGAGCTGAACTTCGTTGCCGGCATTTTGGCCGACTCGCTGATCACTGGAGAAACCATCGACAAGCGAATGCAGGACGTGATGGCTGAGAAAGGCGTTTCCCGGGAGGAAGCCCGGAAGATCATCTACAAGGAGCTGGCCCAGGAGGCCATCGACACGGCGATCACTTCCTTTATCTCCGGCGGTCTGTCTGCCGGTGCCACCGGTACCGTACAGAAGCTCCAGTACGATGCCAGCCAGAAGAACAACAAGGCTCAGCAGACGGATCAGCCGAATGCACAGCAGCCCGCAGAGGGCCAGGATGCCGCTCCGGGCGGAGAAATTGCAACGCCGGGGCTGATTCCCGGCCAGGCCGAAAGTGTCGGCACAGTCCCGACACAGCCGGTGGCGGGGGTACAGTTGCCCGCTGTGGAGAACACGGAGCAGCGTGCACAGGTGCCGCAGATCACAGAACAGCTTACTCCCAACATCAACCGTGCAGAAAATTTGAATGGAGGTATTCAGAATGACCTTACCCACGAACAATCCCAACGGACAGCCGCAGGCAACGACGGCACAGGAGCCGGTGTACTATATGGAAGCAGCCAACGGGATGGTAGTCCGAGTGCCGCAGAGCAGGCAGGAAGCCTGGCAGGCAGAACAGGAACGGCAGCAGCGGGGCGAGGGCCTGCAGCTGACCGAGCAAGAACGCAAATTGAAAGAGGCAATCTTGGCAAGCATATACGGCAGACGGTAAGTGCCGCCTCCCTGGGCATTGCGGAAGGTACTGACCGGGGAAATCTGAAGGTGATCCCCCAGGAGCTCTATGACGAGGGTATGCGTGTCAAGGCCGAGCAGGTCTATCAGGAAACCGGCAAGCGGGTCGTATATGTCCTTGGCCCTATCGAATGTGCCAATAGCCGCGGTACATTCCGGGTGCAGGGCGTTAAGACCGGCGAGCAGATGATCGTCAGAGCCGATCATCCGAAGTACACTGCAGAGCAGATCGCCGATCACGAAAGTTACCACGGTATGTCCGATGTGTACGGAAGCCGCTTGAATGACAGCATCGTGGAGCGGATCAAGCAGACCTTCAGCGAAGAAGAGTTTAATGCCGTCCTGGACAAGTATATTCTTTCGCTGCGTAACGTGATCGATGTGAGCGGTGCCAGATCCGGCCAGGAATTCCAGCGGCGGATGGGCCAGATCATCGAGGAAGTTCTGGCGGATGCTCACGCCGGCATGAACGCCTGGGGAAACGGTGCTACACAGTTTACGGATACCGTCAATCAATTCCTGGACGAGAACCGACTCTCCCGCAAAGATGTGCAGGAGAACGGTGTCCGGGAGTCCACCGGCCCGCCGACCGACAATTACTCTGCAGAGGAATATGATGAGCAGGCATTCAAGGAGCAATACGGTCTGAAGCTGCCGGTACCCGAGGGCTGGCAAAAAGAAAACACCGTCGGTGGCGGTGTGAGGTATTCGGTTGATGCAACGAGCCAGGATGGGCAGCTCAAAATCTACCCCGGTATGGATGAAGCACAGCGTGCGAGCATTTTGAAACAGAAGAAGATCTACGCACCTGAATATGATGACAGCAGTCCAATAACGGGGCCTCAGATTATTCGACTAAAAGGAAAGTATGTCACAGAAGCACGGTCGTTACTGACAGAGTTAGCAAGGCAATGTGGTGATTTTCGATCTGATCTGCACAATGCTGATGTCGATATATCTTTCTCTTACTCCAACAAGTCGCTAAAGGAAAGCGTTAGCAAACAAGCCAAACGAGGTGGCGGTGCTGAAATATTCGGAAAGATGTTGACCGCCCTGCCCGAAATATGCGAGAGTGCTGCAGAGATAGAAGCACATACGGATCGATATGCACAGACTGCAAGAGCAGACAATCGATTAAAAGAGATGCATGTTCTTTTGGGTGCGTTCTGGGATGGCAATAGTTATGTACCTGTTCAATTGGAAGTTAAAGAGTATAAGGCTGATTCGGAGATTGGCAATAAGCTGTATGTTACGGTGACAATAAAAAATGAAGCAGGGGTCACGCCACGGGGTTCCACCGCCTCTGTAGACAGTGTTAGCATCCGTAGTCGCCCTGCTTCCGTAATTAGTGTAGCAGATTTGATTGCAAATGTCAATGATGAAACAGGTGGCTTAGTGAAGTACATTCCCGATCAGATGCTGAATAGCAATCAACTGACAGCAAAGCAGAAGGCTCTGGCAGAAGATTCTGAACGTTTAGGTGACATGCGGTATGAATATGCTGTTCAACAGGGCAACACAAGCACCGCTGAAAAAATGCTTCAAGAAAAGGCAAAGCTTGTCGGATATACCGCCGGAAGTGATTGGCGTATGGCACATAAGGCGCCCAACAGCGACACTGGTGTTAGTCTTGACCGTGCTGACGATATGTACGGAGGTGATGGCAGTATATATTCTCCATGGGCACATCGATACTACGGTGAAGGAAGAGCCTATGATTCTAAGGCAATAAACACATTTGCCAAAGCTATGGGTAAGCCGGATGCCAGCGTTACCGTTTATCGCGCTGTTCCTAGCAATATTCAGGGAGCGAAATTGCAAAACGGCGACTGGGTTAGCCCCACCAGAGAATATGCGAAGGAGCACGGCGATCATTACTTTGATGGTAATTATCGAATTGTATCGCAAAGCGTGCCAGCGAAACACCTGTTTGTTGACGGGAACAGTATACATGAATTTGGATATGACAATGGTAGAACTGATGAAATCTACAAGAACACCGCCAACAACGTAAAAGTTTCTACGATAACCTATGATGACCAGGGAGAACTAATCCCTTTGTCTAAGCGGTACGATGAAGAGAATGCCGATGCTCGCTATTCGGTAGACGATGGTGATGAGGCAGACTTCGATCGTGTGAATGCGGAGTTGGCTGCAGAGCAGCAGCGGTGGAAGGATGCCTGGCTCCGGGACCGGTTGGGCGATGAGGGCCTGGCGGAGTACCGGAAGCACCAGAAGCAGCAGGAAGACCAGCGGAAGGCCGAGCAAAAGCAGGAGGCTGCCGCTAAGCGTGAGACCAAGGCCGACAAGCGAAAGCTGCAGCGGGAGTACCGGGAGAGTAAAGCCGACGCCGCTCAGCGGCTGAACAAGCTGGAAGCCTCCAAACCGACCCAGGCTAAAAAGGATCTTCGCATTCAGCTGATGAACCTGTTCTCTACCCCGGACGGCCGCCGGGCAGAGATCGGCAAAGTAATCGATGGCTATGCCGACCGGCTGATCGAATCCGGCCAGCTGACGGAGGCAGACCGTAAGGCATTCTTCGACCGGATGTACGAAGCAGGCATGATGACCGTCCCTGCGGATGAATACTACGCCCTGGGACGAAGTGCCGTTGTCCGGGGAAAGATCTATGTGGACGACAGCATGCGTGCTGACTTTGGCGACGACTGGAACGATTTTCGCCGCAGGGCTTTCGCTGCCGGTGTGTATCTTACAAACAACAGGGCAGATCCTGGCATCGATGTCTGGAACGATGACCTTTCTTACCTGGTGCCGGGTATGTTCGATGCGGAGGACACACAGCTGCGGCAGATCCTGGAGCGAATCGTGCAACTGGCAGAGGATGGCAAAGATGAACATGTCAGCCTGGCAGAGTATACTGCCCAGCTTGCTGAGCGTGACCACGTGCGGGAAGACGATGTGCTTGACGGTATGGAGAAGCAGATGGACTGGGCACTGCGTACTTTCGCAGAGAAAGCAGGTCTTGAAATCAAGCTGAAGGAAAAAGCCGTCAACGATCAGGCTTCGACCACGAAGGAGAACGTTCGCCTGCGGATCCAGCTGCAGCAGGAACGGCAGGACCGGAAGGATGCCAGCCGCCAGCAGCAGGAACGCAAAGCCCTGCAGGAGCTGCAGCAGAAAACACTGAAGTCTCTGCAGTGGCTGAACAAGAACCGGTACCGGGCTCCGGAAGAGCTGCGAGCAGAGTTTGACCGGGTGCTCAGCGATATCGATATCTATGCTGTGAGCGCTGCCAATGCAATGAATTGGAGCAACAAGTACGGTGCTACCTGGAAGGATCTTGCACAGATGTACCTGCAGGCCAAAGACACCGACCCCAATTTCATGCCTTCTAAGGAATTGGAAATGATCGTCAGCCGCCTGAACGATCAGAAGATCGCTGACATGGATCTGGATGCACTGAACAATTTGTACCGTGCTGCCGTGGGTCTGCGAACGGAGTTTAACAACCGCAACAATGTGATCAACGACGAAATGAACCGGCTGTTCGCGGAGGTGTATTTGGATTCCAAGGGCGAACTAAAAGCAGCCGCCGGCGGATATACCGGAAAGATGTTGGACAAGCTGTTCAACATGGAGCAGCTGACGCCCATGAATTTCTTGCAGCGGATGGCCGGCTGGAATCCGGACAGTGTATTCTACTCCATGGCCAGGATGCTGGAGCGGGGCGAGCGGGAGATGCGTGCATTCACTGTCAAGGCAAACCGGATGCTGGAAGACTTCCTCACGGAACACGCCGATTGGGTCAAGAAGGCAGACGGTCAAGGAAAGGACGGTATCTGGTACACCATTGAAGTGCCGGAGCTTCTGGAATTCGGCAAGGGTGACAAGCCGATTTTCGGTGATACTGTGACAGTATACATGACACCGGCACAGAAGGTGCATATGTATCTGGAGAGCAAAAACACCGATAACCTGCGGCACATGGCCGGCGGCCGCACGTTTGCCGACAAGGAGCTTTACAGCAAGGGAAAGCGGAAGGAAGCATTCGCCCAGGGCCGCACGATCCGCATGGCTCCGGAAACGGTCAAGGCCATTGTGTCGAACATGACTGCCGAAGAGCTGGAGCTGGCCGGGATCCTGGAGAAATTCTACAATGATTTTTCCAAGCGGGAGATCAACCGCGTATCCAATATCCTGTACGGCTACGACAAGGCCATGGGTAAGTTTTATGCTCCGATCTTCACCAACCAAAACTACGTGCAAAGTGAAATCGGCATTTTTGACCAGACTGCCGAGGGCGTTGGCAACCTGAAGGCAAGAGAATATTCCAAGAACCCCAGCTATAACATCAGTGCATTTGATGCCTTTGAACGGAACACAGATCAGACTGCCCGGTTTGTGGGTATGTCGATCCCCGCCCGCAACTGGCAGACGCTGATCAACTGGCGGGAAAGCAATAACAGCATGGGCGATGTGATTACCCATGAATGGGGCGAAGAGGCCAAGAAGTACATCAGCAACTTGCTGGTGGATCTGCAGGGCGGCAAGGTCGAAGAAAAAACCGGCATTGAAAAAGGCGTCGAGAAGCTGATGAGCAACTACATCTCGTCAGTCTTTGGTGCAAATCTCAGCATCGTTCTCAAGCAGACGGGATCCATCCCAATGGCCGGTGTGTACCTGGGAATGAAAAATGCACCAAGCATCAAGCAGGTACATGAGATTGACCGGAATCTCATTCGGAAATACACCCAGGAGCTTGACTGGCGAGGCCTTGGATACTCCACACCGGAAACCAAGCAGCTGAAGGAAAATCCCAACTGGACGCAAACGAACAAAGCTACCAGGTTCTTGTTCGGTGGCGGTGCCATAACTGCAATGGACTCCTGGGCGGCAAGCACCCTGTGGCCCTGGGCGGAAAACAAGGTCCGCAGGGAGAATCCGGAGCTAGAGATCGGAACGCAGGAGCAGATCAATGCCGGGGAAAGTCCATTCTACAAGAAGGTGGCGGAGGAATTCGACAATGCTGTGGCGAGAAGCCAGTCTACATCGGATCAGATGCACCAAAGCACTATGCGGAAAAGCAAGAATCCCCTTGTCCGAATGTTCACCATGTTCAAAAGCGATTCCGCACAAACCTATAACGCCTTACGGCAAATGATCGGCGAAGCTCAATTCCAGAAAAAGAATGGTAGCACAGCTGCTGCCGCGAAGGCGAACCGAGCCGTTGGCACGGTCGTCCTGGCCGCCCTTAGCAACTTTATGATTGCGGAAGGCGTAGCCCTGATTACGGCATTGATCAAAAACAAGGGCAAGAAATACCGTGACGAGGATGAAGAGCTTACGTTTGCCAGTGTTGCCGAAGAAGCCGCCGGGAATATTTTGAAGTCCTTTGCAGGCATTATGGTCGGTGGTGAAGAGCTTGCCGATATGATCGGTGCAAAGCTGACCGGTGAGAAGTGGTATGAGGTAGAGTCCATGGAGGTATCGCTGCTTCAGGATCTGTTTAACCTCGGTGCCAACGTTCTGGAAGGAGCCAGAGACTTGATTGCGGACGGCATCAATGTGGCAGTAAACGGAGGCGATCTTTGGGAGTACTTCCGCCGTCACGGAAATGATCTGCTGGGCGAGCTGAAAGACGCAGCGACCGAAATCGCGAGCTATCTCGGTGTGCCGGCGGCCAATTTGGAAGCCTACCTGATCGGTCTGGTCAAGCAGATCCCGGGTTTTGAAGCTGCCTACGATGATGTATTTGCTACGGCCACAAAGGGCAGTCTCGCCGGTATAAGCGGCATGGATCTGGAAATTCGCGTAAGCAACATTCTGGATAATCGCAATGTCAGTCGGTCGGACGGCACCGCCCAGGCACTTGCGGCACTATATGAAGCTGGCTATGATAATGTCGTTCCCAGTGATACCCCGTCGAAGTTTACCATCGACGGCGAGGAATATGAGCTGGAAGCTTATCAAAAGCAATCCTACGATAGCATTTGGGCGTCCATGGTATCGGAAACACTGGATGCACTGGTAGCATCGGAGCAATTCCAAAAGGCCGGTCAAAAGCAGCAGGCTAAAATGCTGAGCACGCTGTATAAGTATGCTGCGGAGCAGACCAAACACGCATTGTTTGATGGTGCTAAGCAGAGCAGTCATGTGGACAAGATTGCTGCATTCGAGGAAGCCGGACTGGATATGATCGATTACCTGGACGTTTATGCGGCCGGAATTGATCCAAAAGCATTCCTCAAGCAGATCAACGCAGGCGTCGGCTATCAAACAGCCTTCGACCTTTTGTCCGAGATCGATCGGCTAGAACCGGCTGCAGGTTCTGACAAGGTATCCTATGTACAGCGGTGGCGGGCTTGCGTGGATTCTTCCGGCAAGGCCAGCGAGCAGCTGGCCGCTCTCAAGGGTAACATGACCGAGTCACAGTATGACAAGGCGGAGCTTGCCAGCAAGTTTGGCGTTGATCCGGATGCATATGTTAGCTACTATGAAATCCGCGGACAGTATGATGCCAACGACAACGGTAGCTATACGCAGGCAGAGGTCACTGCTGCCATTGATGCGATGGATATCACCACGAAGCAGAAAGCCGCACTTTGGCAGATAGTAACCGGCAGCAAAAACGCAAAGAGCAATCCGTACAGCTCCCAGGTGGGGCAGCGAGTGCTGGATGCTCAGGAAGAGGACACCAAGCTGGGTGAGAAGCCCAAAACCTTTAGCGAAGAAGTCACAAGTCAGATTCTCCGGAATTGGGGCAAATAACAAAAAAGGTCGGCACCGGGAGACCGGTGCCGATTTTTTATAGGGACTTTGTGAATACGAACAGGTCTCCAATCATGATAACCGGGATTCCAAAATGTTCGTATAAGAAAGTTTGGTCGGAGTGTCGGGATTCGAACCCGAGGCCTCTTGGACCCGAACCAAGCGCGATACCAAACTTCGCCACACCCCGATATCCAAGCCATTATAATGAAATTTCCTGCCCTTGTCAAGACCGGAAACGGCATTTTTTATCCGCATGGACAATCCCTTGCCGCATAGACTATGTGGGAGGGATTACTATGGCTTATCGAATCGACTACGGCTCTGCCGGAAACCAACGCAAACCCCTGCAAAGCAAACTGTCCCCAACCGTTATCAAATCAATGCTTTTCGTCCTGACCTTGGTAGCAGGGGCTGTGACGATCAAGGTAATCGGTCTGGAATGGGTGCAGAATGTCCTGCTACCCGGCGATCCTGCCGTTACCGCTGCAGCCCTGCAAAATATGACTGATGGACTCCGCAGCGGCGATTCCCTTTTGGATGCCGTTACAACCTTCTGCCGGGAGATTGTTGCCAATGCACCGTAAGCCGCAGATCTTGATCACCCCCGGCACATGGTTCATCGGTGCGTTGATGCTACTGATCCTGCCGCTGAACTGGCTGTTGGCCGCGGCCTCCGCTGCTTTTTTTCACGAACTTTGTCATTATTTCGCACTCAGGCTTTGTGCTGTCCCAGTCTATCGGATACAGATATCCGGTCGCGGTGCTGTGATGGATACCGCCCCCATGGGTTTGCGGCAGGAGTTTTTCTGTGCCTTGACAGGCCCGTTGGGCGGCTTATGCCTGCTGCCGTTTCTTCGCTGGATCCCCAGAATTGCCATTTGTGCAGGCGTGCAATCTCTGTATAATCTCCTACCGGTTTACCCGCTGGACGGTGGCAGAGCGTTACGCTGTATCGTTCTCCGGTACTTGCCAGCGGACAAGGCAGCTTATCTGCTGATCTGGACATCGCGAATCTTCCTGAGCGGTATCCTTCTGCTTGGTTTGCTGGCTGCCGTAAAATATCATTTAGGTCTTTTGCCGCTGGTGGTGGCAATTATTCTTTGTATTCGGTCTAAAAACAGAAAAATCCCTTGCAAAGAAGAGCAGTTGCAGGTACAATAGAGCTAATATACCAAACGAGGTAATGCTATGACCGAATTGCTGCAAAGAATACTCCCTACGGTGCAAAAGCCCGCACGCTACACCGGCGGCGAGTTTAACGAAATCAAGAAAGATCCGGATAAAACCCGTGTGCGGATCGCCTTCTGCTTCCCGGACACCTACGAGATCGGCATGTCCAATTTGGGTATGCGGATCCTCTACGGCATCATGAACGGCATGGATGGCGTAAGCTGTGAGCGGGTCTTTGCTCCCTGGGGCGATATGGAAAAGGCCATGGAGGACAACAATCTTCCCCTTTGGGCATTGGAAAGCCAATCCCCCGTCCGGGATTTCGACATGATCGCCTTTACCATTGGCTATGAAATGTGCTACGCCAATATTTTGAATATGCTCCGCCTGTCCGGCATCCCTCTGCGATCCAAGGATCGCCCAGGTCTGAAAAACATTGTTTTCGCCGGCGGTGTCTGTGCTTATAACCCGGAGCCTTTGGCGGAGTTTGTAGACTTCTTTTCCCTCGGCGAGGGTGAGGAGATCACCGTGGAAATTGTGTCCCTATACGACCGGGCAAAGGCCGAACACTGGAGTAAGGAAGCCTTCTTAAAGGCCGTATCCCAAATTCCCGGTGTGTATGTCCCCTCTTTCTACCGCCACGAATACAATGCCGACGGCACACTGTCGGCCATTATCCCCGAAAATGATGCTCCCAGCGTCATTACCAAGCGAATCGTAGAGGATCTGGACAACGCCTACTGGCCCACCAAAATGATCGTCCCTTCCACAGAAATCGTCCATGATCGAGCCAATTTGGAGGTTTTCCGGGGTTGCATCCGGGGTTGCCGCTTCTGTCAGGCCGGTTTTTCCTGCCGCCCGGTGCGTAAAAAAAGCCCGGAGGTGCTGTACCGTCAGGCAGTGGAGACCTTGGAGGATTCCGGTCACAACGAGATTACGCTTTCCAGCCTTTCTACCTCCGATTACAGAGGTTTAAAAGAGCTGACGGATCGCATGATCCCCTACTGCGAACAGAACCGTGTAAACCTTTCTGTGCCCTCCCTGCGGGCAGATAATTTCTCCCGGGAACTGATGGAAAAGCTGCAGACCGTCCGTAAAAGCGGCCTGACCTTCGCTCCGGAGGCAGGAACGCAACGGCTGCGGGATGTCATCAACAAAAATCTGTCGGAAGACGAGATCCTGACCACCTGCCGAAACGCCTTTTCCGGCGGCTGGAACAATGTAAAGCTTTACTTTATGTTGGGTCTGCCCACGGAAACCGACGAGGATGTTTTGGGCATTGCCGAGCTGGTGTACAAGGTCATCCAAACCTGGAAGGAGTTCGCTACCAACAAAAAGCGGGGTCTGCGGGTCCATGTAGCCACGGCTTATTTCGTTCCCAAACCTCATACTCCCTTCCAGTGGGAGCAGCAGATCACCCCGGAGGAATATCTGCGTCGCTGTAAGCTGTTGAAGAGTCACTTCTATTCCAAGTCCATCACCTACGACTACCACGGACCGGACTTAAGCCGACTGGAGGCTGTGTTTGCCCGGGGCGACCGTCGGCTGGGTGCGGTCATTGAAGAAGCCATGAAAAACGGTGCCAAGCTGGATGGCTGGGACGAGTATTTCAACTACGGCATTTGGTTTGATGCCTTCCAAAAATGCGGAATTGACCCGGATTTCTACACCGTTCGCGGTTATGCCGAGGAAGAAATCCTGCCTTGGGACAGTATTAACGTAGGAATCGACAAAAAATTCTTGCTTAACGAACGCCGCCGGGCATACGATGCTTTAGTAACACCGGACTGCCGGGAAGGCTGTTCCGGCTGCGGTGCGAACCGTTTGCTCAAGGAGGTGCGGTGCGATGCTTAGAGCGTTATTTGTCAAAACAGGTCAGGCCGTGTGGATCTCCCATTTGGACTTGATGCGGCTGTTCCAGCGTGCCTTTAAGCGGGCCGGCTTTGCCTTGACACATACACAGGGCTACAATCCCCGGCCCTCGGTTTCTATTGCACTGCCCCTTTCTGTGGGCGTGCAGAGCCACTGTGAGCTGCTGGATTTTGAATTGGAAGGCGAAGCTGTCAGCTGTGAAGAAATCAAAAACAGGCTGAATAGAGCCCTTGTAGAGGGTGTAAACGTGTTGGAAGTCTATGAAAATGGCGGAAAAATCAAGAATCTTGCTCTGCTGGATTGCTCTGTGACATTGGAATATGATAAGGGTATTCCGGAGGGTGCACCGGATTCCATCACTTCCCTCTTTTACCGGGAAATGCTGGTTGTTGAAAAGAAGAGTAAAAACGGCATTGCCGAGCAGGACATCATTCCCATGATCCGCAGGATCGCTGTCGAGGTGACGGATGCCCACTGTTTGGTGCTCAATGCACGGATCTGCTGTCAAAATCCAACACTAAACCCTGTGCAACTGGGTGCAGCAATCGCAAAATACCTGCCGGAATATACCCCGGATTTTGTCACCTGCTGCCGACAAGAAATCTATACCACGGAAGAAACCATCTTCAGATAAGGAGTCAATTATGGATAAGATCATCGAGCTGGAAGAGTGCCCCTGCTGCCGTGGAAACGGCATGCTGATCCACGAAGGCGGCTGGAGCGTTCAGGTGGAATGTGCCGACTGCGGCAGCCACACCGTATACGTGGAATATGAGGGCGAGGAGCAGAAACGGATCGCTGAAGAGAAGGTCGCCATGCTGTGGAATATCGGCAAGGTCATCAAGGCCAACATCAGTGAATAAAATTTTTTGAAAAAAGTGAAAATAATGCTTGCATTTTTCGTCAAGGTGTGCTAATATACTGTGGCGTTAAGAAAACGCAAGCATATCCGGGTGTGGCGAAGTTTGGTATCGCGCTTGAATGGGGTTCAAGAGGCCTCGAGTTCGAATCTCGACACTCGGACCAAAAAGACTGGAAGAGCATCTGCTCTTTCAGTCTTTTTCTTTTCCATGGTGGAGAGATTCGAATCATCTAAATCGCCATGTGCCGGTGGCACATGGCTGCCACCAGTTCAAAAACTGGTGGCTACCTTAGTTGCCGTTCATTCCCGAACGGCAACGCAAACGAATCTCGACACTTGGAACTTTCTACCACTTTCTACGCTCTTGTACTTTGTTTTCATTAAACACTTGAAATAATCTCTTCTTTTTAATATAATAAATTGACGTTTTATACACTTGGAGGAAGAAACAATGTTAAACGTTGATAAAGTGTTAAATGGCATAAAAGTAATTGACTTATTTTCAGGAATAGGTGGTTTTCACCTTGCACTGTCTAGTTTTGGAGCAGAGATTGTTTTTGCTTCCGAATGGGATAAGGATGCCGCGGACGTATATTCTAAAAACTTTGGTTTAGTTCCTCAAGGTGATATTACCAAAATTGATGAAAAGACTATCCCTGAACACGATATTTTGTGTGCCGGGTTTCCTTGTCAAGCGTTTAGTATAAGCGGAAACCAAAAAGGCTTTAATGATAGCAGAGGAACGCTATTCTTTGACGTTGCTCGCATCGCAAAAGAGAAACAGCCCAAAATCCTCTTTTTGGAAAATGTAAAGAATTTAGAGGTACACAACAACGGTAATACTCTTACAGTAATTACAAACACTTTGAATTCTATCGGCTATGATGTGTATTATAAGGTCTTAGATTCAGCAGAATATGGTTCTCCGCAAAGCAGAAAAAGAATATACATAGTTTGCTTTAGGAAAGATATGGGTATTTCAAACTTCGAATTCCCTTCCCCTACACAAAAGCATAAGTATGTTAAAGATATTGTTTGTGCAGAGGATGCAGAAGAATACATTATTAACCGAAATGACATCGTCATACACAAAGACGATGCAGAATTGATCTGTGAAACAAAACCTATTCGTATTGGCATTGTAAACAAGGGCGGTCAAGGCGAAAGAATATACAGCCCCAAAGGAAAAGGCATCACACTTTCAGCATATGGCGGTGGTGTGGGAGCAAAAACCGGTCTTTATAGAATTGACGGCAAAATTAGACGGCTCTCGCCTCGAGAGTGTGCAAGAATGCAAGGTTTTCCCGACAGTTTTATAATAGCGGATAAAGATACTGTTGCATATAAGCAGTTTGGAAACTCTGTTGTTGTTGATCTTCTGCAACAGATTGTTCTTCAAATTACGAACAACAAGGACGTGATGAAATGGCTATGACGGGATCTCAAATCGCCAAAGGTGGTTTTGAAAATGAGCAGAGCGTTGCCGATAAGTTTAACAATTGGAAAAACGATATTGACGCTCAGCAATGGCTTAAAATAATGATGTATAATCTTAACGAGATAGAATATGTACATGCTGAGAAAATAGGCCAAAAGGGCTATAAATCCGATATTAATGTTGTTATAAGAATATACATCAAAAAGAAGCATTTAGAAACCGTCGAAAACATACAAGTCAAGTTGGTTTCATCTAAGGACAAGGGCTATAACCAAGTCGAAAAACGCAAGGTTGATTATTATATTCCAAATTGGCATATTGTTCCTAAGGTAGCAAACTTACTGAAATTATATGATGGCGAGCTTCCACCACGCCCAAACAGCAGAAATCCCAAAAGAATGTTCGTTGACGAATTCACACCCGACGAACAAGCTTTGTTGCATAGGTTTTTCCAAAAAAACCTCATTATGATCATAAGTGATGTTATCCGTGGCAGGGGCAGATTTGCGGCTGAATGGTCGTTAATCATCCAAAGCTACGAAGACACATATAACTGGAAATTGATAGCCGTTAACGAAGCCATTTCCATTTATGCCGGCGATTGCCAAGTGGTATTCACTAAGCAGGGCAACATCCGCTTGGGCACAATCACATTGCAACGGAAGGGCGGAGATAACGGTGCTGACACTGCTAATATGCTTCAATTCAAAGCCAATCCACTAATCCTTTTTGAAGATCAAACCGTAAATGAATAACTATACTTTTCGAGTAGGCTGAAGAACCTGCAACGAAAACGGCTCTTTACACTTGGAGCATCCAATCGCAACCCCCGGTATTTCTGCATTGACAAGCCCCATTTACCGCAGTTTAATTTTCTTACATATCCTGCAAACGGAGGTAGAAATATGCAATCTTATTCAAACATTTGCTACTGCCGGAAATCCGGTCAATGTCTGGATATTCATTTACCGGAGTGTGAGCATTTCCCTGTATTCCTTTATTTCCATGGCGGCGGCCTGACGACCGGAGACAAAACTGCGTGCAAGCCCTTTGCAGAATACTTGACTGATCGGGGCATTGCCGTTATCAGTGCAGATTACCGGATGTACCCCAATGCCAAATACCCCGATTTTCTCCAGGATGCTGCAGCCGTTACAGCCTGGGTATTTCAAAACATCAGTCAATACGGCTCTGCTAACGGCATCTACATCGGCGGCAGCTCTGCCGGCGCCTATATTTCCCAGATGCTCTGCTTTGACGAAAGACTGCTTGCCAAGCATGGCCTGTCCCCTGCTGATGTATCCGGATTCATTCATGACGCCGGGCAGCCCACCTGTCATTATAATGTTTTGAAAGAGCGTGGTTTGGATTCGCGTCGGGTGATTATTGATGAAGCCGCACCGCTTTACCACATTGACGGAAAACACAGTTATCCGTCGATGTTGATTATCGTGTCGGATAATGATATGCAAAATCGGTACGAACAAACTATGCTGCTGATTTCGACCCTGAAGCATTTTGGTTGTGGCGGCAATGTGACGCTGACCGTTATGCACGGCACCCATTGTGCCTATGTGAACGCCCAGGACGAAAAGGGTGACAGCGTATTTGGAAAACTGATCCATAGTTTTATCGAATCGAGAACGTGATTTGATAATTGGCACTTAGATACACCGCCCCGGAACGGCTGTTCCGGGGCGGTGGTGTTATTTAGGGATTGCCACGGCGGCAAAGCCGCCTCGCAATGACTGCTTCTTCGGAGAACGGATTCTTCGACTCCGGGCATTCGCCCTACGCTCAGGATGACAAAGCCCTCTCATGCAAAAATCTGCAATTTTTGCCAGTTCCCCCGGAGGGGGGAGCCAACGACAACAAATCTCATCCGACCTCGCGTTCGCTCGGCCACCTTCCCCAAAGGGGAATGCTTTTCGGGCGGCAAGCCGCCCCTGCTTTTATGCGTAATGGTAGCGTTTGCGGAATTTCACGAAGCAGCAGGTCGTCAGCAGTACGGCGGTAAATTCCGCCACTACGATGGACATCCAGATACCTTCCAAGCCGAAGATCAAGGGCAACAGCAGCACCGCAGCGATTTGACAGATCAGCGTTCTCACAAAGGAGATCACAGCGGAAATCAGTCCGTTATTAAAGGCGGTAAACATGGCACTGCCGAACATATTAAAGCCGCTGAACAGGAACGAGCAGGCATAGATCATAAAGCCCTGAACCGTCATGGTCATCAGGTGCTCATCGTAGCCGACGAACAGCCGTGCCAGGGTGCCCGACAGCAGGATGGCAGAGGTTGCCATGACCACCGCCGCAGCCGCCAGCACCGTTATACTTTTTCGGAACAGATTTTTCAGCTCCGATTCGTTATTCGCACCGTGGTTATAGCCAAACAAGGGTGCTGTTCCGATGGAAAAGCCTATGAAGGTGGCCATAAACACCAAATTTACATACATGATGACTCCGTAGGCCGCCACACCATCCTCACCGGCATAACGCATCAGCTGCAGATTATAGAGCATGGCCACAATGTTCATCGACAGATTGCTCATCAGCTCAGAAGAGCCATTGGTAAAGGCTCGGAGCAGTGCTTTGCCGTCGAAGCGGAATTTTCTCAGCCGCAGCAGGCTGGGATTTTTGCGGGAGAAGTAGACCAGCGGGATCACTGCACCTATGAACTGAGAAATAGCAGTGGCGGCGGCCGCACCACGCAGTCCCCATCCAAGGATCGCAACAAATAAGAAATCCAAAGCAATATTGCAAAGTCCGGAGACGACGGTCATGGTCAGAGACAAATTGGATTTTTCCGCTGTAACGCAAAAACTCTGGAAGGAAAACTGCAGAATATAGGCGGTGGTGGCCGGCAGAACGATCATGCCATAGTGCATGGAGTTTTCCAGAATTTCCCCCTCCGCACCCAGCAGAGTCACCACCGGGCGGAGCAGGAGCATGGCTACCGCCGTCAGCAGAACACCGGCAATGACACAAACCACCGCAAGCATGGAAAATATTTCATTGGCTTTTTCCGAATCGCCCATTCCCAAAGTTTTGGAAATCAGTGCCGTGCCGCCGGTGCCCAGCATAAAGCCGAAGCTGCCGAACATCATGATATAGGGCATGACCAAATTGATGGCGGTCAAAGATGCCTTGCCTGCGTAATTAGACACAAACAAGCCATCCACCACGCCATAGATGGAGATGAAGATCATCATCATGATCGACGGCATGGTAAATCGCAGCAGCTTGCGGTAGGAAAAATGGTCAGAAAGTGGAATTTTCATTTACGTACCAACTTTTTTTGAATTTTTCTCATTCTAGCATATCGCTGCATAGTTTGCAAGTTTTGGAAGACACTATCCCAAAAGGAGCGATGGCAATGTGTACCGCTGTGACTTATCAAAACGGGCATTTTTATTTTGGACGAACCTTGGACTACGAAGTGCATTACGGGGAGTCCGTGGTTTTTACGCCCAGACGGTTTCCCCTGCCCTATCGGCATTTGCCGGAAAGCAGGGGGCATTTTGCCATGCTGGGCATGGCTCATGTAGCGAAAGGGTATCCGCTGTACTACGATGCCATGAATGAACACGGACTTGCCATGGCGGGTTTGAATTTTGTAGGTTTTGCGGCCTTCGGAAAACCGCAGGCTAACAAGGACAATGTGGCGGTGTTCGAATTTATTCCCTGGGTATTGGGGCAATGTGAGGATTTGCAACAAGCAAAGTCCTTGCTGGGCAGGCTCAATTTGACGGATGACGCTTTTTCTGATGCCCTGCCGTCGGCCAGCCTGCACTGGATCATTGCAGACCGCACCGGGGCAGTGACGGTAGAGGCTACTGCAGATGGGCTGCACATTTATGACAACCCTCTGGGAGTGCTGACCAACAGCCCCACCTTTCCGGAGCATTTGTTCCATTTGAATGACTTTATGCAATTAAGTGCCGAAGAACCGGAAAATCGGTTTTGTCCAACCCTCGATTTGCGGCAATATAGCCGTGGAATGGGGGCAATTGGTTTGCCGGGGGATCTTTCCTCCCGGTCCCGGTTTGTCCGGGCAGCTTTTGGAAAACTAAATTCCGTTTCCGGAGAATCGGAAGCGGAAAGCGTGCATCAGTTTTTCCACATTTTGGGAACGGTTGCACAGATTCGGGGGTGCTGCCGATTGTCCGACGGCAGCTACGAGGTGACTCAATACACCTCCTGCTGCGACACAGATGCGGGGGTCTACTACTACACCACCTACGAAAACAGCCGGATCGTCGGTGTGGATATGCACCGGGAGGATTTGGATGGCAGAGATTTGGTTAGTTACCCTCTGCTAAAGGCCGAACCGTTTCTTATTCAGAATGAAATCCAGTCCTAAATAATCGTTGCCAATATTTACAGCTTGATAAAAGGTTACAAATCGGTTACAATCCTCCTGTCCTCGCGAGACAAATAACAACAGGAGGTTCGCAAAATGTTTATTTTTAATTGCAACTCTGACTGTAACTTTGATTGCAGCTCTATCTGGCAGCTTCTGTGCCAGTTGTGCGGTTTCGGCTGCTAATATGCAGTAACCGGCGATCCCGTAACATGCGGGATCGCTCATTATTTTTTTAGGAGGTTGTAGCAAAATGAAAAAGCTGTTTACATTGGCACTATGTGCCTTTATGATCGTTCCCGTGCTGCTGACCAACGTGTTGGCTGCCGGTCTGACCCACACCGTTTCTTCCGGTGACAGTTTGTGGAAAATCGCAAACAAATATCAAGTTGGCCTCAGCGAAATCAGAAATGCCAACCCACAGATCAAGAATTATGACCTGATTTATCCGGGGGACGTTATCAACATTCCTACCAGGGATTCCGGTATCACAGACTTCGAACAGGAGGTCATCCGTTTGGTCAACGATATCCGCGTGAACAACGGGTTAAAGCCCCTTATCTACAACTGGGAACTTGGCAGAGTCGCACGCTTCAAATCCCAGGACATGAAGGACAACCATTACTTCGCCCATAACAGCCCTGTATATGGTACACCCTTTCAGATGATTCGAAACTTTGGTATCTCTTTCCGCAGTGCAGGTGAAAATATCGCCCGTGGCTACGCAACGCCCCAAGCTGTAGTCAACGGTTGGATGAATTCCTCCGGCCACAGGGCCAATATTCTGAACGTAAACTACACCCACATCGGTGTCGGATATGTGTCCGGCGGCAATTATTGGACGCAGATGTTCATTGCTAACTAAAAGATCCGGGGCAATGCCCCGGATTCTTTATTAACGCATTCCGTAACGCTCGATGATATAGTCCATGTCCTTATCGCCACGGCCGGACAGGCAGATGAGGATCGAACCCTTGCCCATCTTCTTGGCAAGCTGCATGGCGTAGGCCACGGCGTGGGAGCTTTCGATGGCAGGGATGATGCCCTCCAGCCGGGACAGCTTGAAGAATGCATCTACAGCTGCTTCATCATCCACAACATCATACTTGACCCGACCGGAATCCCGCAGGAATGCATGCTCAGGGCCGGAAGAGGGATAGTCCAAACCGCTGGCTACA
Source organism: Oscillospiraceae bacterium (assembly GCA_015067945.1). Lineage (GTDB taxonomy): Bacteria > Bacillota > Clostridia > Oscillospirales > Oscillospiraceae > Faecousia. Next base: position 32,771 of record SVLM01000006.1, on the reverse strand, counting down.
GAGTAAACCGGGGCGGGGTCGCCGTTTTCGTCCTTGAGCATAATGCTGTTGAAACCGTGCATGATGCCCTCGGTGCCGTACTGCAGGCTGGCAGCATGATCACCCAGCATGGTGCCTCTACCCAAGGGCTCCACACCGTAGATGTCCACCGGGTCATTGAGGAAGCCGGAGAACATACCCATGGAGTTGGAGCCGCCACCCACGCAGGCAACCACCGCATCCGGCAGCTCGCCGGTCATGCCCACAAACTGCTCCCTGGCTTCGATGCCCACGATGCTCTGGAAATCCCGGACCATCATGGGGAACGGATGGGGACCCACCACACTGCCGATACAGTAGATGCTGTCCTTGTACTCCCGGGCGTAGGCAGCAAAGGCGGCATCCACAGCCTCTTTCAAGGTTGCCAGGCCCTCGGTGACCTCAATCACATTGGCACCCAGGATCTTCATCCGTGCTACATTGGGAGCCTGCTTTTTAATATCCACAGCACCCATATAAATATCACATTCCAAGCCGAAATAAGCCGCGGCGGTGGCCAGAGCAACACCGTGCTGACCGGCACCGGTCTCAGCGATGACCTTCTTCTTGCCCATGTACTTTGCCAAAAGGGCTTCGCCCATACAGTGGTTCAGCTTATGGGCACCGGTATGATTCAAATCCTCACGCTTGACGTAAAGCTGTACATTGCCCAGCGTACCGGACAGACGCTCCAGATAGGAAATGGGCGTCGGACGGCCCTGAAATTCCTTGCGAATCCGTCGCAGCTCGGCAATAAAGCGGCGGGATTTGCAGATGGTGAAATAGCTTTCGGTGATCTCCTCCATGGCCTTACGCAGCTCGTCGGAAATATAGGCTCCGCCATAATTGCCGTAGAAGCCCTTCTCATCCGGATAGTTTTTGAAATAGGTTTCAAAATCGACGCCGTTCATTTTCATTTTCTTTACCTCCTGGGATTGTATGATGCACTGTCAAAAACAAAAAGCCCCTGACAGCAGCTTATGCTCTGTCAAGGACGAATAATCATTATCCGCGGTGCCACCTTGGTTTGCGACAATCATCGCACACTTTTGCGGAGTACCAACATACTCCCGGCAACTGACGCATGCCCACGCGTCGCAGTATACTAAGGGTTTCCCCTTTTCCCCACGCCCTCAGCGGCCCATTTGACAATGTGCTTCATATCCGGCTCCCAGCAAATCCGGACTCTCTGTGATGGCTTGCATCGCCTTTATCCCCGCTTCAACGGTTTTTGTTATGAAATTACACACATTGTAAAACAGTGGGCACAATTTGTCAACCCCTTCCTCCAAAAATGAAATAACCCTTGACCAAGCACCGAAATCACTGTGATGGTCAAGGGTTATTTCGCTGAATTCTTGGGTTCGATCATTGGTTAACCTCGCTTTCTGCAGATTCGCCGTCTGCTTTCATGACGAAATTTGAATTACTCCTGTAAGAATTCATATTTGGATGTTTATGAAGGATTGTATGTTATCAGGAGTTAAGGAAAGCAACGGCGGCGGTTCCACTTTTTCATTAGGAACCTGGGATGTATCAGATCATTGGTATCACCCCTTTGTGTCTATATCTTAGCACAGCATTGGGACAATTACAAGATGGTATAATTCATAAAGAAAACCGGCCGTTTTTAGGCAAGAAAGAGAAAATCAGCTGTCGGCACAGTTTTCTGTTGACAGACATTTGTCCGTGTGATATGATACTTTTGTTGGGGCGATTTTGAGATCGCCCCACTCTACTTGCGACAAAAAAGTCGGCGGTATAGCCGCCGAACATGATAATAATATCAATAGACAGATTATTTTTGTCAACTGTTTTTGTCCATGTGCTACAGCTTTCTGTGTTTTGCACAATTACATTTTCGTCATTTTGTACAGCTTTACATATTGATTTTATTGTTTGTTTGTGATATCTTATAGACACAAGAGGTGATTACCTCTCGGCTCAACTCAAAAGGTTATAAGTACATAAGATCATTTGCCAAGCATGAAGCGATGAGAGAGTAGTTTAGCAGATTATTAGATCGCAGCAGCGAACCAAGAAACGCAAGAACGAAACATCGAACATGAATGATCCTTGAGGTGCAACAAGGTCAAAAGAAGAATCGCAGTTCATAGTTAATTGAAGCAACAATCAACCAAGACGCTGTGTTCTGGCAAGCTGGTCCCCTTTTGAATTTCGATAGAGCCGAAGCCGCAGCCTTTCCGTTAAGGGAAATGTTCCGACGCATAAGAGCATCCCGCTGAAGGGATAGTGAAAAAGAAGTCATGTGATACGGAGTGGATTTCGTCAGGACGGCTGCAAACGATACTGTAGAAAGTGAGGTTAACCAATGATGTTAGATAATAAGAGTGAACAGAAATGACCCTTGGCTGTGTCGGTTCGAAGAGAACGGCGGTCAAGGGTCATTTCTTTTTTTATGCCCTTGCATTGTTTTGGCTGCTGTTGTATAATAAACCCATTCTTGTAAAGGGGGTTTTTGTATGGTTTTGCTTTTACTTGCAGCAGCTGTGGTGCTTATGGTACTGCTCATTTCCTACATTTGCTACCGAATGGCCTTTTACGCAAAGCCACGAAAGCCTGCCGGGCCGGATGAATACCCTATTCCCGAAGGCAGGATTTATGAGCCCTTCCGGGAGCAAATGGTTGCCTGGATGAAGGAATGCCGGTCCATGAACCGGGAGGATGTTTCCATCCAGTCTTTTGACGGTTTGACCCTCAGAGGTTATTTTTACGAATACGCCCCCGGTGCCCCCATTGAGCTGATGATGCACGGCTATCGTGGCGAAGCAGAACGGGATCTGTGCGGTGGCGTGCAGCGGTCCTTTGCTATGAAACGCAGTGTACTGCTGGTAGATCAGCGGGGCTGCGGCAGAAGCGACGGTCATGTGATCACCTTCGGTATTCACGAGCATCGGGATTGCCTGAGCTGGGCGAATTATCTGGCAGAACGGTTTCAGGATGTGCCGATCATCCTGACGGGCATTTCCATGGGTGCGGCGACGGTCATGATTGCCGCCGGACAGAACATTCCGGAAAATGTAGTTGGCGTAATCGCTGACTGCGGTTATACCTCCGCCAAGGATATCATTCAAAAGGTGATAAAAAAAGATATGCATTTACCGCCGGTGCTTGCCTACCACTTTGTGAAGCTGGGTGCGAAAATATTCGGTGGGTTTGATTTGGACAGCTACTCCCCCATTGAGGCTATGCCCAACTGTAAGGTGCCGGTATTTTTCGTACACGGCGAAGGGGATAACTTTGTGCCATGTGAAATGAGTGACGCCTGCAGCAAGGCTTGTGCTGCGGAGCATGTATTCCACACCGTTCCCGGGGCAGGACATGGCCTTGCCTACCTGATCGACCCGGAGGGGTACAAGGAAGCCGTGGCGAAGCTGCACTTCCCTGCCGCAGAAAATTGAAAGAAGATACATAACCATGGTTATTGAGATTACGGATTTTTCTGACCCAAATTTGGATGTATATGCCCGGCTGACGGAAGCTCAGCTGCTAAACCGCTTTGAGCCGGCTAAGGGTATGTTTATCGCAGAGAGTCCCAAGGTGATTCATCGGGCACTGGATGGCGGCTATCAACCGGTGTCATTGCTGATGGAACGCAAGGACATTGACGGGGCCGCCCGGGAGGTCATTGCCCGGTGCGGTGACATTCCGGTTTACACCGCCGACGAGCAGCTTCTGGCACAGCTGACCGGCTATCATCTGACCCGGGGCGTGCTTTGTGCCATGCGGCGTTCTCCCCTGCCGGATGCGGTGGAGATTGCGAAAAACGCCAAGCGGATTGCTGTGCTGGAAAATGTGATGAACCCCACCAATGTGGGAGCGATTTTCCGCAGTGCTGCAGCCTTGGGCATGGACGCTGTGCTGCTGACACCGGGATGCAGCGATCCTCTGTATCGCCGCAGTGCCAGAGTCAGCATGGGTACGGTGTTTCAGATCCCCTGGACCTTTCTGCCGGAGGACTGCACCGATTGGCCCGGCTTTTTGAGAAACTGCGGCTTTAAAACCGCTGCTTTGGCATTAACCGACGAATCTGTTTCCATTGACGATCCTCAGCTTGCTGCCGAAGACCGGCTGGCTCTGGCTTTGGGCAGCGAAGGTGACGGCCTGACAGAGGCCACCATCGCAAGCTGTGATTATACTGTGAAGATCCCCATGTTCCACGGAGTGGATTCCCTGAATGTGGCTGCAGCCAGTGCAGTGGCGTTTTGGGAACTACGTAGAAAATAAAGGAGAAAATGCGATGAACACAAGGAAAGAATGGCTTAGAACAGCAAAATTTGTTCTTTTCTCCCTGAGTGCGGGCATTATCCAGATCGCAAGCTGTACGTTGCTGAACGAGGTTTTACGGATGACCTACTGGGTGGCGTATTTGATTGCTCTGTGTCTGTCGGTGCTGTGGAATTTTACCCTGAACCGGAAGTTTACCTTCCAATCCGCTGCCAATGTGCCTATTGCAATGTTAAAGGTAGCTGGGTTCTATTTGGTGTTCACGCCCCTATCCACCTGGTGGTCTGCGGTGCTGACCGAGCCGGCTTACGGCCTTATGTGGAACGAGTATGTGGTGCTCATCGGTACCATGCTCATTAACTTTGTGACGGAATATCTGTTTCAGCGGTTTGTGGTGTTCGGCAAAAGTCTGGACACCGCTGTTAAGGAGAAATAATGGAGACCAGGGTGGAAACACCCTGGTTTTTGCATTGCACGGCAACTCTCTTGAGGGGAGATTTTTCATTCCAGCACTCTTTTCAATCGGTTGACAGAAAAGTTAGCAAACTATATGCTGATTTTATCGAAGTGCAGCAGAAAAGGAGTACATTGTATGAAAATTGTTCGTGCAAGAGATTTTGAAGCGGCCAGCCGTAAGGCGGCAAACTACATCTTCTCTCAAATTACATTAAAGCCGGATTCGGTTTTGGGTCTGGCGACCGGCAGTTCACCGGTGGGTATATATGAAAACCTCATCGCTGCCTATCGGCGAGGAGATTTGGATTTTTCCGGTGTGAGAAGCGTGAATCTGGACGAGTATGTGAGTTTAGGGCCGGAGCATCCCCAGAGCTATGCATACTTTATGCAGACGAATTTGTTTGCTCATGTCAATATCCTGCCGACAAATATTTACCTGCCCAACGGGTTGGACGAAGATGCAGCAGCCCAGTGTGCAGCCTACGACCGGCTGATCCACGAGCTGGGCGGCATTGATTTGCAGCTGGTGGGTATCGGTCACAACGGCCATATCGGTTTTAACGAACCGGCAGATAAATTTGTAAAGGGAACCCATTGTGTGGAGCTGACCAAGAGCACCATTGATGCCAACGCCCGTTTCTTTCCATGTGAAGACCTGGTCCCCCGAAAAGCGTATACGATGGGCATTCTGGACATCCTGCAGGCCAAGCGTGTGGTCATGATCGCCTGCGGCCGCAGCAAGGCAAAAATCCTGATGGAAGCCATCACCGGGCCGGTGACACCTGCGGTTCCCGCTTCGATTTTGCAGCTGCATCCGGATTTCACTCTGGTAGCTGACGAGGAAGCGTTATCTGAGCTTTGACGAACTCTCCCATTAGGAGATTTTTCTGAAGCTCACTCACAAAAGACGATTGACAAGAGGAATCCGCTTGTGTATCCTATACCCATGGAACAGATTGGAGGAATTACAATGCTGAAAACAGAGCAGAGAAATCCGAACACCATGCATATCGATCAGTGCTCCACCCAAGAAATTTTGGAATTGATCCAAATTGAGAATATGAATGCTGCCAAGGCAGTCGGTGAAGCAATTCCCCAGATCACCCTCGCCTGCGATGCCATTGAAAAACAGATGCGTATAGGCGGTCGTCTGATCTACATCGGTGCCGGCAGCTCCGGTCGCCTTGGTGTGCTGGATGCCGCCGAGTGTCCCCCTACATACGGTGTTTCCCCGGAAACGGTTATGGGTATTATGGCCGGTGGCAATGAATGTATGTTCCGAGCATCGGAGAATGCTGAGGATGGAGCGGAAGCCGGAATTCGGGATCTGCAGGAGCGAAATGTTACGGCTGATGATGTGATCGTCGGAATTTCTGCAGCAGGAAATGCTGCATATGTTGCTGAGGCCATACGTTATGCCAAAGCCCTTGGCTGTGTGACTGTAGGCATCACCAGCAACTGCGGCAGCCAATTGGATGAACTGGCTGATATATCCATTGTAACGGACACGGGTCCGGAAGCTGTCACCGGCTCTACCCGTATGAAGGCAGGCACAGCACAGAAAATGGTGACCAATATGCTTTCCACCTGCGTAATGATCCGGCTGGGTATGGTCTATGAAAATATGATGATCAATCTGAAGCCCTCCAACGAAAAACTGAAAAGACGCGTGATCAGCATTGTCTGTGAGATCCTGCATTGCGGTGAGGCTGAAGCCATTGCGGCACTGCAGGCCAATGATTGGAATATTCGTCGGGCGGTAGAAAGCAGGTAACAAAATGGAAAACTACGAGAAACGGTTTGCCGCGAACCTGCGTCGACTTCGCAAAGCCGCCGGTTTGACCCAGGTGGAGCTTGGCCGTGCCATCGGTTATTCGGAAAAGACTGTCAGCAAGTGGGAATGTGCTTGCGGAATCCCGGATATTGAGGGGCTGTTCTCCCTCTGCAGACGTCTTTGCGTCAGCATTGAGGAGCTGTTCAGCGACGAGGGTGAAGTTTATTTTCTCGGAATTGACGGTGGTGGTACCAAAACTGCCATGATTCTTGCGGACAGCACCGGAAAACACCTTCGCAGCCTCCTGACGGATTGCTGCAATCCCGTGGATATTGGCATGGAAAGAGCCATGCAGGTGCTGCGAAAGGGCATCTATGAGATCTGCGAGGGGATCTCATTGTCCCGTGTGGTTGCCTTTGCCGGTATTGCCGGCGGTGCTACGATGAAGAAGCAACTCGCGGCCTTCTTTCAGAATTTCCAATTCCAAATGTTTGATTGCGACAGCGACAACTGCAATATTATGCAGGCCGGTCTTGGCGAGGAGGACGGCATTACCCTGATTCTCGGAACGGGCATCTGTGCTTGGTCCCGCTGCGGCAGGGTTATTTCCAGAACTGCCGGCTGGGGCTATCTTGTGGACGAGGGCGGCAGTGCGTATAATATTGGCCAGGATGCATTGAAGCACTATTTTGCTACTGTAGACGGTGCCGCGGAAGGCGGAATCCTGGCAAAAAATATCGGCGAGCTTTATCCGGATGGCACACAGGCACTGCTGCGGCAGGTCTATGAAGGCGGCAAGAAATGGATTGCATCCCTTGCTCCAACGGTTTTCGCCGCCGCACAGGCCGGTGACAAGGTGGCTGATGCAATTATTCGCAGAAATATGTGCGTTGCTGCCGGGATCATAGAGACCGCAGGAAAGCATTTTCGAAACAAAAACGTCCGGGTGGTTATTGCCGGTGGGCTAACCGAGCAGCCCTGCATCATCGAGCATCTAAAAAATGCTCTGACAGAGTCGGGCCGCTTCCGGATATCTGTACTGGATGTGGAGCCGGTAACCGGTGCTGTGGCACTGGCACAAAAGCTGTGGCAGAAATAAAAGAAACCAGGGTGGAAACACCCTGGTTTTTACATTATAAATCTTCTGCATCGATAACGGGAATGCCAAACATTTTCAATGCTGCGGCCAAAATGCCGGAGCCGTCGGTCAAGGTGCCGGTAAAGGTACCGTCATAGACCTGACGGACACCGCAGGTGGGGCTGCGGGATTTCAAAATGGCACATTCAATGTCCTCATCGGCAATTTGCGAAAGGATGGCCTTTACACCGCGGATCAGGCTCTCGGTAACATCCACACCGTCCTTGGAGATAACACGGTCGCCGCAGATCTCGATGGGGGTCCGGGGTACGCCCAGCCCTGCCATAACCTCCGGACAAACCGGGATCACTTCCCTACCCTTCACAAAATTTACAACCTGCTGGCTGTAATTGTTGCCGCCGTTATATTTACAGTTTTCGCCCAGCAGACAGGCACTGACGATTACCTTCATAGGTTTTGGCTCAGGTATCTGGCCACATGGACACCACTGGCGGAGGCATGGGACAGAGAATGGGTGATGCCGCTGCAGTCACCGATGACAAACAAGTTCGGGTGGATAGTCTGCAGGTTGTTATCCAAAGAAACTTCCATATTGTAGAACTTGACCTCCACACCGTAAAGGAGGGTGTCATCGTTGGCGGTGCCGGGAGCGACCTGATCCAAGGCGTAGATCATTTCAATGATTCCGTCCAGAATTCTCTTGGGAATGACCAGACTCAAATCACCGGGGGTGGCCATCAGGGTGGGTGTGGTGAAGGACTCACGGATGCGATCCGGCGTGCTGCGGCGGCCACGGATCAGATCACCGAAACGCTGGACGATCACACCGCCACCCAGCATATTGCTCAGCCGGGCGATGGATTCGCCATAGCCATTGGAATCCTTGAAGGGTTCAGAGAAGTGCTTGGCTACCAGCAGGGCGAAGTTGGTATTTTCCGTCTGCTTGGCAGGATCCTCGTAGCTGTGGCCGTTGACGGTGACGATGCCATTGGTATTCTCATTAACCACTGCCCCCTTTGGGTTCATGCAGAAGGTACGAACCAAGTCACCGTACTTTTCGGTACGGTAAACGATCTTGCTTTCGTACAGCTCATCGGTCAAATGGGAGAACACGGCCGCAGGCAATTCCACCCGGACGCCGATGTCCACACGGTTGCTCTTGGTGGGAATCTGCAAATCCTTACAGACAGTTTCCATCCATTTACTGCCGCTGCGGCCAGCGGAAATAATACACTTCTGGCCTTCAAACACATCGCCCTTTTCGGTGATTACCCGGTAACCATCCTCAATTTTTTCTACCTTGGCAACAGGGGTATTGAAGTGGAATTCCACCTTATCTTTGAGCAGGTTATAGAGGTTTTCCAGGACGATGTAATTCACGTCTGTGCCCAGATGGCGGACGGAGGCATCCAGCAGGTGCAGACCACTCTGCAGACACTGCTTTTTAATGGCGGTATTGGCGGTGGAGTAGAGCTTTGTGCCCTGACCGCCAAAGGCTAGATTGATTTCGTCCACATAGTGCATCAGATCCAGGGCTTCCTGCTTGCCGATGTACTCATACAGTGTGCCGCCAAACTGGTTGGTGATGTTATATTTTCCGTCAGAGAACGCACCGGCACCGCCAAAGCCATTCATGATAGAGCAGGGCTTACAACCGATGCAGGATTTGATTTTCTTGCCGTCAATGGGGCAATTCCGCTTGTGCAGGGGGTTGCCGGTTTCCAGTACCGCCACCTTTAGCTCCGGCTGCAGCTTCATCAGCTCGTAGGCAGAAAAAATGCCACCGGGTCCTGCTCCGATAATCAAAACGTCATATTTCATATACATTCCTCGCATTTGTTCATTTTTACCGACAAATATTATACTTTGCAGGCCCAATTTTGTCAAGAACAACATATGATATCGACCCATATCCAGAAATGTGACGGGGTTGACTTTCCTATGGGGTTGTGGTAAAATTTTCTTGTTCGTGAGGGAGTAGCGAGCGTGCTTCGGCATGTAGCAAGTCAACATACTGGCGAGAGCCTGGCTTGCTTCAAATTGCGAGACTCATGTATTTCTTCAAGGGTGATACATGGGCACTTTATATGTTTAGACAGATGCTCAGGTATGGCTTTGCCAAACTGAGTATTTTTATTTTGGGAAGTGTGCGAATGGATTGGAATTTTGTTTTTTTCTTTAACAGTATTTTGCTTGGCATCGGACTGGCCATGGATGCATTTTCCGTATCCTTGGCCAACGGCCTGAATGAGCCGGGAATGCGTCCCCGGAAAATGTGTCTGGCTGCCGGTGTCTTCGGTGTTTTTCAGGGACTGATGCCCTTGATCGGCTGGGTCTGCGTACATACCATTGTGGAGCATTTCGCTGCCTTTGGTGCAGCAATTCCCTGGATTGCTCTGGTACTGCTGTGCTATATCGGCGGCAAGATGCTCTGCGAGGGTATTAAGTGCAAAGACGGTGCCTGCGAAATTACAAAGGTGACCTTTGTTGGACTGCTGGTGCAGGGTGTTGCAACCTCCATTGATGCACTCAGCGTCGGCTTTACCATTGCGGAGCATACCCTGATCATGGCAGTGGTGGCTGCAGGCATTATTGCGGCTGTGACCTTCGGTATCTGTCTGGCAGGCTTGTACATAGGCAAGAAGGCCGGCACTAAGCTGGCCGGTAAGGCAGGCATCTTCGGCGGTATTATTCTGATCGTAATCGGTTTAGAGATTTTCATTACCAGTTGGTTTTAAAGAAAGAAATGTGATGGCAAATGACCTTACAAAAACGGTTCCCTAAATTGGCACCGGGCAAACGTAGAGATGTAGATATGACCGAGGGGAGCATCACCCGGCATATTCTCGCCTTCGCCCTGCCGCTGCTGATCGGCAATATTTTTCAGCAGCTTTACAACACCGTAGATACCTGGGTGGTTGGCAACTACGTCAACAACCGGGCGTATTCTGCTGTTGGCACTGTAGGTCCCATTGTGAATATGCTGATCGGCTTTTTTATGGGTCTTTCCTCCGGTGCAGGCGTTGTGATTAGCCAGTATTACGGTGCCCAGCAGCCGGACAAGGTAAAGCAGACGGTACACACCTCCCTGCTGATGACGCTGCTTCTTGGCGTTGTTTTTACCGTACTGGGCGTAGTGATGATTCCGCTGATGCTGCAGCTGATCAATATGCCTATGGAGGTTCGGGGCGAAGCCACCACCTACCTATCCATCTATTTTGCAGGCATACTGGGACTGATGTTCTATAACATCGGCTCGGGTATTCTGCGGGCAGTGGGCGATTCACAAAGACCCTTCTATTTTCTGGTTGTCAGTGCGGTGATCAACATTGTGCTGGATCTGGTGTTTGTATTGTGCTTCAACATGGGTGTTGCCGGTGTGGCGTTGGCGACCATCATCGCCCAAGGCACCTCCGCTGTGCTGATCATCATTACCCTGCTGCGTACCGACGCCTGCATCAGGCTAATTCCCAAGGAGTTGAAAATCCACTGGGATATGCTGAAAAAGATCTTTACAGTGGGTATCCCGGCGGCACTGCAGATGGCAATTACCTCATTCTCCAATATTTTTGTACAGTCCTACATCAATCACTTTGGCGAGTTCTGCATGTCCGGCTGGACCACCTACGCCAAGGTCGATCAGCTGCTGTTTTTGCCCATGCAGTCCATTTCTCTGGCTTCCACCACCTTTGTGGGGCAGAATTTGGGCCGCAATCAACCGGATCGTGCCCGGCAGGGCGTCCGGGTAGCTCTGTTTTGGGCACTGGGTGCAACAGCGATTCTGAGTGTACCGGTGATGATCTTTGCACAGCCTATTGTTCGGTTCTTCAACGCTGATCCCCAAGTGGTGGAATACGGCACGCTGCTGCTGCAGTGGCTGTCACCCTTCTATCTGCTGTGCTGCTTCAATCAGGTATACAGCAGTGCCCTCCGTGGTGCGGGCAATTCCCGGGCTCCTATGATTATCATGCTGTCGTCCTTTGTGGCATTCCGCCAGGTTTATCTGTTCATTATGTCCAAAGTGTGCAACGAGATTCTGCCGATTGCGATGAGCTATCCGGCGGGTTGGTTGCTGTGCACAATTTTGACTGCGGCTTACTATCATAAGGTGCAGCTTGGTAAGACCCGGTTGGTGGAGGATGGAGAGTCTGAATCATAACGGTTGACCAACGGAAACTCCCTCAGTCAAAAATCTGCAATTTATGTCAGCTCCCTCAAAGAGGGAGCCAAGGGTACTACCATATCCAAAAAAAGAGAACCACCCGTGGGTGGTTCTCTTTTTTTGGTGGACTTGAAGGGGATCGAACCCTCGACCTTACGGATGCGAACCGTACGCTCTCCCAACTGAGCTACAAGCCCGTAGGCTGCGGCATTGGCCGCAGCAAAATTATACTGCTACAACAGTTTTCTGTCAAGGGAAATTACTTCTTTATGGAATACTCCACCGGCTCATCCGCAGGCATTTCCAGCAGCCAGGGATGCTCCAAAAGTTCCTTCACAAGAGCCATGGTGCCGGAGTAGTAATATCCGTCGGCAATACGCTCGTCCAGAGTAACGCCCAGGGGGATAACCTCGTGAAAATCACCGTTGCCGTCTTTGTCGTAGTCCATCTTCATAAATTTCTTACCGACGACCACGAAGCAGGAATTGGTGCCCCAATTGACCAGATGGTGGTAGCCGCCGGGCAGGCCGATAGAACCCAGGTTGGTCAGAAAAATGGCAGCGTGGTTGGGGTCGGAGCCGATGAGGAATTCCGGTGCCCAGCCATGCTTATCCAGCCACAGTACACACTTGACGATGGCGGTAATGATCCACTGAGGCAGCTTGCAAACGATGTCCATAGCACCGGTGGAGGTATCCTTCTCCTCGTAGCTCTTGGTTTGGTGGATCACCTTCATGATCTTCTCGTGGTAGCTTTCCAATGTTTCCTTGGGGTCGTATTTAAAAAAGGCCAGGGCTTCTTCCGCGTGGTCATCAAAACGCTTTTTGACCGTAAATGCCACACTCACATCCCGGCGTTGATAAACCTTATTATTGCAAACAAAGCGGTTCATCTTAGGGCGGAGAATAAATGCCTTGCCGATAGCGGCACTAATCAGGTGGAAAAAGGTATACTTATCCTCGGTTCTTCCCTCGTTGAGCTTTTCCAGATATGCAACCAAAGGACGGGCGTCGATATCCACATTGATATAGGCCTCGTTGTCCGCACGGTTGGGCATCAGGGTAGGCATGATTCGGTTCATGGCAGGAATATCCTTCAGCCAAATGCCGTCCTTTCGGTCGCCCCACTTACGCTTCTCTTTTTTCATGGTATGTTCTCCTTTGCCGTGATGGGAAACATTATAGCAAATACTGCCGAAAAATGCAATCCTTTCGTAATTTCCACGGGAACATCTTGCATTTACAGTATTTTACAGGTATAATAATCTAAAATATGTTCGAAAGGCAGGGACGATTATGGAGCAAATGCATCAACGGCATCCCAATCCCCGCAGACGGAAAAAATCGAAAATGGAGATTTTCAAGGAGGCTTACCTGCCCACGATTATTTTGGGCATCGCGGTGGTCCTGATCCTTATATTCATCATCGGCTCCCTGAGCCGCTTGAGTATTCAGGACAATCAGAATCAGCAGTTGGCCACAGACCCGACGGAGGATCCGGCAATGGTACAGCAGAGGCTGGAGGTTCAGCAGCTGCTGCAGCAGGCAGAAAAACTGGCACTGGATTTTGAATTCCAGCAGGCAGTTGCGGTGCTGGACAGCTTCACCGGAGACAAGTCCGCATTCCCGGAGCTTGCCTACAAGCGTGGCGAATACGCTCAGCAGGCAAGCCAAATGGTGACCTGGGCCGACCCCTCCCAAATCGTGAATCTGTCCTTCCACGGGCTGATTGTCAATCCCGCTCAGGCATTTTCCAATCAAAGCTACGGCTCTTCCTACAACAAGAATTTCGTAACTACTGAGGAATTTAAGCAGATTCTGCAGCAGCTGTACGACAACGGCTATGTACTGGTGAGTCTGGACGACATTTTCTCCTGCCAGAGCGACGACAGCGGCAACACCACCTGTGAGGCAAAATCCCTGCAGCTTCCCTTGGGCAGAAAGCCCCTGGTTTTGACGCAGACGAACCTAAATTACTACACCTATATGGAAAATTCCGGCTTCGCCAGCCGGCTGACGGTGGACGAAAACGGCAAGCCGACCTGCGAAATGGTGGATGCTGATGGCAATACCGTGACCGGTGATTTCGACCTTGTACCGATTTTAGAAAGCTTTATTGCGGAGCATCCGGATTTCTCCTACAAGGGTGCCCGGGCGGTGCTGTCCGTCACCGGCTATGACGGCATCTTCGGTTACCGCACCAACCCCTCCGTAAAGACCAGCAAGGGCGAGGCATACTACAACGAGCAGGTGGAGGGTGCAAAAAAACTGGTAGCTGCTCTGCGGGAGACCGGCTATGAGCTGGCGTGCTATACCTACAACAATCTGGCCTACGGCAAGGTCAGCAACCTGGAGATCCAGCAGGATCTGAACACATGGGTGCAGGAGGTTACGCCCATTTTCGGGCAGACCGATATTTTGGTGTTTGCTCAGAACAGTGACATCGGTGCATATTCCGGCACCAAATTCAACACCCTGCACAATGCTGGCTTCCGCTTCTATCTGGACTTTGGTTCCGGTCGCAGCGGAGCCCAGATCGGCAGTAACTTTATTTCCTTCCAGCGGCTGCCGGTTACCGGCTCAGCTATGGCACATTCCGCAACCTCCTTTACCGGCATGTTCAATGCCACGGAAATTTTAGACAGCCAACGAGGCTCTGTACCCACATAATCGAAAAGATCCGTCGAGAAATCGACGGATCTTTTTTGTTTACAGGCCGTTGCTGCGAAGCTCGATAATTTGATCCCGGAGTAATGCTGCATATTCGTACTCCATCATCTTCGCTGCTTCCTTCATTTGCTTTTCCAGGCGGGCGATCTCCTTCTCCTTCTCCGCCTTGGTCATCTTGATACCGCTTCTTCCCTTTCGCTCAGCAGTGGGAGAAGAAATTTCGATCAAGTCACGGACGGATTTGATGACAGTTCTCGGAACAATGCCGTTGGCTTCGTTATAGGCATTTTGAATTTCCCGGCGACGGGCGGTTTCGTCCATGGCAGAACGCATGGACGGGGTGATGTTATCAGCATACATGATGACCTTACCCTCGGCATTTCGTGCCGCACGGCCGATGGTCTGGATTAAGCTGGTTTCACTGCGGAGGAAACCTTCCTTGTCCGCATCCAAAATTGCCACCAGACTGACCTCCGGCAAGTCAAGCCCCTCACGCAGAAGGTTGATACCCACAAGTACATCGAATTTGGCCATTCGCAGGTCCCGGATAATCTCCATACGCTCCATGGCACCGATATCCGAGTGCATATAGCGGACCTTAATGCCGGCCTTTTGCAGATAGGCAGTCAGGTCCTCGGCCATTTTCTTGGTCAGTGTGGTGACCAGTACCCGTTCGTTTTTGGCAGTTCGGGCATTAATCTCACCGATCAAGTCGTCGATCTGCCCGTCGATAGGACGGACTTCCACCTCCGGGTCCAGAAGACCCGTGGGACGAATCACCTGCTCCACAATCTGACCGGAACGGGTACGCTCGTATTCGGCAGGTGTGGCAGACACATAGATCACCTGATTGATCTTGCTGTCGAATTCCGTAAAATTCAGAGGCCGGTTATCATAGGCCGAGGGCAGGCGGAAGCCGTAATTGACCAAGGCGTCCTTACGGCTGCGGTCACCGGCGTACATGGCACGGGTCTGGGGCAGGGTTACATGGCTTTCGTCGATGAACATAAGGAAATCATCGGAGAAGTAATCCAGCAGCGTAGTGGGCGGTGTGCCGGGCTGACGCCCCTGAATGACCCGGGAATAGTTCTCAATGCCGTTACAGAAGCCGATTTCCGTAAGCATTTCCAAATCGTAGGCGGTTCGCTGGGCGATCCGCTGGGCTTCCAGCAGCTTATCATGGGCCCGGAACCACGCCACCTGCTCGTCGCATTCCCGTTGGATTTCCAGCATGGCTCGCTGGAGCTTTTCCCGGGAGGCCACATAGTGGCTGGCGGGGTAGATAGCCACATGGTCGATATACCGTTCTGCTACGCCGGTCACCGCATTGATCTCGCTGATGCGGTCGATCTCGTCACCGAAAAATTCCACCCGGATGGCTCTGCCGGACCAATAGGCCGGGTAGATTTCCAGAGTGTCGCCCCGGAGGCGGAATTTGTTACGGGAAAAGTCCAGGTCATTACGCTCATAACGAATCTCGGTCAGCTTTCGCAGGACAGCGTCCAGGGGGTATTCATTACCCACCCGGAGGGAAATGACCATGCTTTTATAGTCGATGGGGTCACCCAGTCCGTAAAGGCAGCTGACCGAGGACACCACGATCACATCCCGGCGTTCAAAGAGTGCCGCCGTGGCACTGTGCCGGAGGCGGTCGATTTCCTCGTTGACGGAGGCGTCCTTTTCGATATAGGTGTCTGTATGGGCAATATAGGCTTCGGGCTGGTAATAGTCGTAGTAGGAAATGAAATACTCCACTGCGTTATTGGGAAAAAATTCCCGGAATTCACTGCAAAGCTGGGCCGCCAGCGTCTTATTATGTGCAAGGACCAAAGTGGGCCGATTCAGCTTTTCGATAACCGAGGCCATGGTAAAGGTCTTTCCGGAGCCGGTAACGCCCAACAGCGTCTGCTCTCGCAAGCCCCAATTGACACCGTTTACCAGATCGGTAATGGCCTGGGGTTGGTCGCCGGTTGGTGTAAAGGGTGCTGACAATTGAAAACGATCCACCGTCAGTCCTCCTTTCCTTTAGTAGTAAATTTGAATGTTATCCGGATCAAACATGGCAGACTGAACCAGAGAGACAGCGTCATGATCTGCCACAATGACATGATCTATGAGTTTGATATCCACTGTGCTCAATGCGGCAGCCAGGCGATGGGTAGTATGGACATCCTCAGGAGATGGGAGTGCCAGTCCACTGGGATGATTATGTGCCAGAACCACCATAACCGCATTGTCCGCCAAGGCGGTCTCCACGATACGGCGGATGGGCACAGAAGCATAGTTGGTACTGCCCTGTCCAACCTCTCGGCAGGATTTCATCTGGTATTTTGAATCCAGACACATCATGTAGACTTCCTCGTTACGCTTGTTAGTCAACATCTTGGACAAGTAATCACAGTAGGCCTCTGCATCGCACATAAACACAGCATTTTTATCGTGATGGGCATGGTAATAGCGTTCTACTTCCAAAAGCATCGATAGAAATGCAGCGGCGGAATCCCCGATGCCGTCCACCTTTTTTAATTCTGACACCGGTGCTTCCAGCACCGCAGAAAAACTGCCAAACTTTTGTATCAGCTTGCAGGCAAGCTCGTTGGTATCCTTTCTGGGAATGCAATAGAACAATAGCAGCTCCAAAACCTGATGCGGATTGAAGTTTTCCAATCCTTCATTCAGGAATCGCTGCCGCAGCCGATCCCGGTGACCATCGTGTATGGACATAATTTTTACCTCTTTTGTGGATTTATCTTGCTATTCTTGCTGTTTTTCGTTAGAATAGGAGCAGGCGTATTTCGTCGAATCCAGTCGACGTTAATTTTTGTAATTCTGCACATGATATGCCGTAAGGAGGAACATCATGGACGACTTAAATACTACCATCGGTATGCTGGATCTACTGGTCAGTCCTGCCTTTGCCGTAAAGGACGGAAAGATTTGCCGGATGAATTCTGCCGCGAAAAGCTGTTTGATTTCCGAAGAAGCGGAGATCACTCCTCTTCTGGCAACCGGCAAGGAAGAGTATCCCGCCTTTCAGGATGGCTGTCTGTATCTGACGCTGCGTTTGGGTGACAGCGTTCTGGGTGCTTCGGTGACCAAGGTGGACGGATATGACATTTTTGTTATCGAGCAAGACGAGGATAAGTCTGAGCTGCAAGCAATGGCACTGGCGGCTCAGGAGCTCCGGGGGCCCCTGTCCAATGTGATGACCATTGCCAACCGGCTGTATCCTGTGACCGGAACGGACAGTGACCCCGACCTGCAGGAGCAGGTGGCACGGATCAACCGGGGACTGTATCAAATGCTGCGAATCATTGGTAACATGTCCGATGCCTACCGCTATTGTCAGGACTCAGCAGCCCGTAAGGAAACCCAGAATATTTGCAGTCTGGTCAGCGAGCTTTTCCAAGCCTGTGAGCCGCTGATCCGCCAGGCACAGATTACAGTGGATATTTCTGTGCCGACGGAGCAGATCTTTTGCTTGGTAGACACAGAGAAACTGGAGCGGGCGATCAACAATATGCTCTCCAACGCCATTAAGTTTGCGTCTAAGGGTGCTCACATCTGTGCATCGCTGGTCAAAAAGGGACACATGTTGTACCTGACCGTGCAGGACAACGGCACCGGCATCGCTCAGGACATTCGCAAGAATGTATATTCACGGTATCTGCGGCCGCCGGGCATTGAGGACGGGCGTTACGGCATCGGCCTTGGTATGGTTCTGATCCGGGCGGCAGCCTTCGCCCATGGCGGTACGGTGCTCATCGAGAACCCCAAAGATCGGGGTGCCAAAATTACCATGACTATGGCGATTGCCCAAAAAAACGACTCCTCTGTGCGATCCCCGCTATATCGGATCGATTATGCCGGAGAGAAGAATCATCCGCTGATTGAGCTATCGGAAACACTGCCCTTGTCTGCATATCAAAAAGAACCATAACCCTTGCACTTCCCTGGCCTGCCGGTTGGCAGGCCGGGATTTTTTATTTCAGGTAGGGTTTCAAATAGGCACCGGTATAGCTGCCGGCAACCTGAGCCACCTGCTCAGGTGTACCCATGGCAACCACATAGCCACCGCCATCGCCGCCCTCCGGGCCAAGGTCTATGACATGATCCGCTGTTTTGATCACATCCAGATTATGCTCGATGACCAGCACGGTATTTCCGGCTTCCACCAAAGTTTGCAGCACCTCGATGAGCTTATGCACATCCGCAGCATGCAAACCCGTTGTGGGTTCATCCAGGATATAGATAGTCCGACCGGTGGAAACTCTGGACAGCTCCGTTGCCAGCTTCACACGTTGTGCCTCGCCGCCGGAGAGCGTTGTGCTGGACTGTCCCAGCTTGACATAGCCCAGGCCTACTTCCACCAAGGTTTGGGCTTTTCTGCGGATTTTCGGCTGATTCTCAAAAAATTCTACCGCTTCTTCCGCAGTCATTTCCAAGACTTGGGAGATATTCTTGCCCTTGTATTGGACTTCCAGAGTTTCCCGGTTATATCGGGCACCCCGGCAGACTTCACAGGGGACATACACATCCGCAAGGAAGTGCATTTCGATCTTTACCAAGCCATCGCCGGCACAAGCCTCACAGCGGCCGCCCTTGACATTGAAGGAGAAACGGCCCGGGCCGTAACCCCGGATCTTGGCATCGTTGGTAGAGGCGAACAGATCCCGGATATCGTTGAACAGCCCGGTATAGGTGGCCGGGTTGGAACGGGGTGTACGGCCAATGGGGCTTTGGTCAATATCAATGACCTTATCCAAATACTCGATGCCCTCCACGCACCGGCAGGCACCGGGGCGGGTACGGGCATGGTTCAATCTTCCAAGGAGGGTCTTATTCAGCACCTCCCCTACCAGACTGGACTTGCCGGAGCCGGACACGCCGGTTACGCAGGTCAGCGTACCAAGAGGGATGGCTACATCAATGTCCTTCAGGTTATTTTCTGCGGCACCGCGGACGGTAAGCTCCTTCCCGTTGCCGGAACGTCTTGCACTGGGGACGGGGATCTTTTTTACGCCGGACAGATACTGACCGGTGATGGATCTGGGATTGGCGATCACATCCTCCAAGGTACCGGCCGCCACGATCTCACCGCCATGGCTTCCCGCACCGGGGCCTACATCCACAATGTAATCTGCCGCACGCATGGTATCTTCATCGTGTTCTACCACAATGAGCGTATTGCCTAAATCACGCAGGTGTTTCAGAGTTGCCAAAAGCTTATCGTTATCCCTCTGGTGCAGGCCGATGGAGGGTTCGTCCAAAATATACAGAACGCCCATCAGCGAAGAGCCGATTTGGGTTGCAAGACGGATTCGCTGGCTCTCACCACCGGACAGCGTTCCGGCAGAACGGGAGAGCGTCAGGTAAGAAAGGCCAACATCTGTCAGGAAACGCAGACGGGAACGGATCTCACGAATAATCTGCTCCGCCACGACGGCCATATTGCCCTCTAAATGGAGCCGGTCGAGAAATTCCAGTTCCTTTTCCACGCTCATTTCGCAGAAATCCATAATGCCAATGCCGCCTACCGTCACCGCCCGGGCAATATCGGAAAGACGCTTGCCTCCGCAATGGGGGCAGGGTGCCATGGCCATGCACTCTTCCAGTTCCTTCCGGGCCGCATCGGATTGGGTTTCCCGATAGCGGCGGCTGACATTGTTGAGGATTCCCTCAAAGGGCTGCTCCAAAACGCCCATACCATTGCCCCGGTTATAGGTCATGCGGAGCTTATCTCCCTTGGTGCCGTAGAAAATCACATTCACAGCTTCCGGGGACAGTTCGCTAAAGGGAGCTGCCAAGGAGAACCGATATTTTTGTGCCAGAGCCTCAAAATACATACGGAACACCGAATCCGTACGGGCACTTTGCCAGCCGCTGACCTGAATGGCTCCGTCCAAAATGGATTTGGTCTTATCCGGCACCACCAAATCCGGATCAGCTACCAGCTGGAAGCCAAGACCTGTACAGTGAGGACAGGCACCGGCAGGGTTATTGAAGGAGAACATACGGGGTTCCAGCTCGGAAAGGCTGATGCCGCAATCCTCGCAGGCATAATTTTGTGAAAAGGTTAACTCCTCCTCTGTGCCGGGGAGCAGAATATTCACGAGGCCACCGGAGTGGGAACAAGCGGTTTCGATGGAATCCGTCAGACGGCGGCGAAGACCTTCCTTCAAAACCAGACGGTCTACCACAAGAGAGATATCGTGTTTTTTATTCTTCTCGCATGGGATCTGCTCGCTGAGGTCATACAGAATCCCATCCACACGAACACGGGAAAAACCCTGTTTCCGTGCATCCTCGAACACCTTTTGGTGCTCACCCTTTTTGCCCCGGATAATGGGCGACAAAACCAAAAATTTTGTCCCCTCTCCCATAGCTTCCACCCGGTCCACGATCTGGTCGATGGTTTGACGGGCGATTTCCTTGCCACATTTGGGGCAATGGGGCGTGCCTGCCCGGGCCCACAACAGACGCAGGTAGTCATAGATCTCCGTGACCGTGCCGACGGTGGAGCGGGGGTTCTTGGAGGTGGTTTTCTGGTCGATGGAAATGGCAGGACTCAGGCCGTCGATGGCATCCACATCCGGCTTGTCCATCTGACCCAAAAACTGCCGGGCATAGGAGCTCAGGCTTTCCACATACCGCCGCTGCCCCTCCGCATAGATGGTATCGAAAGCGAGGCTGGATTTACCGGAGCCGGACAGGCCAGTGAACACCACCAGCTTGTCACGGGGAATAGACAGGTCTACATTTTTTAAGTTATTTTCCCGGGCACCCCGGATAATAATCTGATCGTTCATAGCATCCTCCAGCTTAGAGAATCGTTACTGAGTATTATAACACATATCACGCTCCGTTACAAGTGGAAATTCAAACATAATTTCGCAATGGGATCCCATCTTCCATGGCGGCAGTTTGAACGAAGGCGGTCGGTTTTTTTCGTATTATTTGGGTGGATTTTTCTTATAATAGGTGTTGCTTTTTTTGTGGATAGAATGATATAATAGTTATGTATGAAATTCCCAGCTAAGACAAAGAATAAAGTGAGGTATTTTCAGATGATTGCATACGGTGAAAACATTCAGGTTTTTTGCGGCAACTCCAATCCTGAGTTTGCCAAGACCATCTGTAAGGAACTGGGTATCCCCCTTGGCAACGGCGATGTGAAGACCTTTGCCGACGGCGAGGTTTCTGTCTCCCTGAACGAGACCGTCCGCGGTGCTGACGTGTTCCTGATTCAGTCCACCTGCAAGCCCGTGAACGACCACCTGATGGAGCTGCTGGTTATGATCGACGCCTGCCGGCGTGCATCTGCCGGTCGTATTACCGCAGTCATCCCCTACTTCGGTTATGCACGCCAGGATCGTAAGGCAAAGAGCCGCGACCCGATCTCCGCAAAGCTGGTGGCCAATATGCTCACCGCTGCCGGTGCAAACCGGATTCTGACCATGGATCTGCACGCTGCTCAGATTCAGGGCTTCTTCGACATTCCGCTGGATCATCTGCTGGGCAACCCCACTTTTGTCAAATACTACATGGATAAGTTCCCCGAAGATAAATTCAACCACGACGATTTCGTAGTTGTCTCCCCCGACGTCGGCTCCGTTGCCCGTGCCCGTGCTTTTGCCGCTAAGGTACACATGGGTCTGGCCATCGTTGACAAGCGTCGTCAGAGAGCCAATGTCTGTGAAGTTATGAATGTCATCGGCGATGTTCGTGGTAAGACCTGCATTCTGTACGACGATATGGTAGACACTGCCGGCTCTCTGTGTAACGCCGCCAAGGCTCTGGTTGAGGTTGGTGGTGCAAAGGCCGTATACGCCTGTGCAACCCACGGCGTACTGTCCGGCCCCGCTTATGATCGCATTGAGGAAAGTCCCATTGAGGAGATGGTCTTCCTGAACACCATCCCCCAGGTTGGCAACACCGCCAGCAACAAACTGAAGTTCCTGGATGTGGCTCCCATTTTTGCCCGAGCCATTTCTCACGTGCACGGCGGTACTTCCATCGCCGACCTGTTCTAAGCCGTGCTGGGCAAGAAGGGTGACGCCTGGCTCATCGTGGGATTGGGAAATCCCGGCCGGGAGTATGAAAAGACCCGCCACAATTGCGGTTTTATGGCCATTGACAAGCTGGCTGAAAAGCTGAGCTGCAAGGTGGATCGGCTGAAATTTCAGGGGCTGTACGGTCAGGTGAATTACAACGGTGGGAAGCTGTTTTTGCTGAAGCCGCAGACATACATGAATCTGTCCGGCCGTTCTGTGCTGGCTTTGAGTGCTTATTTTAACATCCCGCCCCAGCGGGTCATCGTGCTGTTCGATGATATTTCTCTGGAGCCCGGTCGTCTTCGTATCCGCTCTGACGGCTCTGCCGGCGGTCACAACGGGATCAAGTCGCTGATTGGTGAACTGGGTAGTCAGGAATTCCCCCGGGTAAAGATCGGCGTAGGTGCCAAGGCACATCCGGAGCAGGACTTGGCCGACTGGGTGCTGTCCGGTTTCTCTGCATCTGAGGAAAAAGCACTGGCTTCCGCTTTGGAGCGTGCTGCCGATGCGGCACTTTGTATCATTGACAAGGGCGTTCCGGAAGCAGCAAACCGCTTTAACGGCAGCCAGCCGTAAAACAGCATACACTGTCTATTAACCACGGAAAGGGGGGTATTTTCCCCCTTTCCGCATTGTTGCGTGGAGGAAAAACCATGAAAAATGTGCTTTCCGTACTAAAAGCCATGCCGGAGTACACCTCTGTGCTGCAGTCCTTTTCCAAGCAGGAAAGTGCCGCAGTGACCGGTATTGCACAAATCAACCGCAGCCATCTGATTGCAGCGTTGCGGCAGGATACGTCTGCCCCCATTGTGGTGCTGTGTCAGGACGATATGGCGGCACGGCGTCTCCAGCAGGAGCTGACGGCTTTTCTGGGAATGGATGCTCCCATTCTGCCGGGCCGTGAGCTGACTCTGTATGACGCTGCAGTGGTATCCCGTGCATGGGAGCAAAAGCGTTTGCGGCAGTTGTACGACCTCAAGACCGGTGCCACCGGCTTACAGATCATGTCCTGGGAAGCACTGAGCCAACGGACCATGCCGCCGGAAACACTGCTGAGGGCGGCATTTGCACTGGAAGTCGGCCGGGAATATGACTTAAAAGCATTGACGCAGCTTTTGACGGACGCAGGCTACAGCCGATGCCCCATGGTAGAGGGTCCCGGACAGTTTGCGATCCGTGGCGGCATTTTGGATGTATTTTCCCCCGCTGCAGACCGCCCCTTCCGTGCAGAGTTCTTCGGTGACGAGCTGGATACTATGGGCTATTTTGACCCGGATTCCCAACGTCGAACCGAAAATGTAGACCGAGTGGTGGTACTGCCCGTCGGTGAGACCCAACCGCGGCTGCATCCGGAAGGAATCGCCGGACTTTGCCAAGATCTGAAATATTTGATCAGCCGGCAGCAGCGACGGAAAAACATCAACGAAGCTCTGATCAAGACCCTGGAAAAAGATCTTGATAAATATGAAAACAATCTGAATCAATCCGCTTCCGACCGATATATGGCACTGATTTATCCGGAGTTTTCCAATGCAGTGGATTACATTCCGGAGGGTGCGATCGTGGTTGTCTGTGATCACGGCAGTCTCAAACGCAGTGCCCGGACACGAACAGAGACCGTGGGTATGCAGCTGGACAGTATGCTGCAGGGCGGTGTAGTGGCGGGAGAGCTTTGCGATTATGTGAGCCAGTGGGAGGACTTCTGCCGCCAGCTGAAGGGCAAAACTGTTCTATATCTGGATGCCTTCGGCGGCAGCTCCTACCCGGAAGAAAATCCCCCCAAGCAGCTGCTGCCCATGACTACCAAGCAACTGCCCGGCTATGGCGGTAATTTGGATGTTGCCGCTTCCGATCTTGCTCATTATCAAAAAATGGAGTTTGCTTCTCTGGTGCTTTGCGGCACACGCCGCCGGGCAGAGCTCCTTCAGGAGATGCTCAGCAGCAGGGGACTTTCTGCCTTTATTTGCATTCCGCTGACCACGATGCCCCAGCCAGGGCAGATCTTATTGGCGGAGGGTTCGCTGCCCTTTGGCATGGAGTACCCCAACAGCAAGCTGGCCATTTTAACAGAAGGTCAGCTGCTTTCCCGGGGTGAAGTGAAGAAGAAAGCCAAAAAATCCGCTACCAATCGGCAAAAGCTGAATTCGTTTACCGATCTGACACCCGGCGATTTGGTTGTTCACGAAAACTACGGCATTGGACGATTCGTTGCCATGGAGCAGATCAAAATCGACGGTGCGATAAAGGATTATTTGAAGATCGCCTATCAGGGAACGGACACCCTGTTTGTTCCTGCCACCCAGCTGGATCTGGTAAGTAAGTATATCGGTGGCGGCGGTGAGGATGCCAATGTACGGCTGAACAAAATTGGCACGGACGCTTGGGAAAAGACCAAGACCAAGGCTCGAAAAGCGGCCAAGGACATGGCCGGCGAGCTGATTAAGCTTTACGCCGCCCGAAAACGGCAGGAAGGCTTTGCCTTTGCGGCAGATTCTCCATGGCAGCAGGAATTTGAAGACAACTTCCCCTACCCCGAGACCGATGATCAGCTGCGATGCATTGCACAGATCAAGGCAGATATGGAGGCTCCCATTCCCATGGATCGCCTGCTCTGCGGCGATGTGGGCTTCGGTAAAACCGAGGTGGCTCTCCGGGCGGTTATGAAGGCAATCATGGACGGCAAACAGTGTGCCATTTTGGTGCCCACCACGGTGCTGGCACAGCAGCATTATCAAACTGCCATTGCCCGTTTCCGTGGTTTTCCAGTGAATATTGATGTACTGAGCCGATTCCGCACGCCGACAGAGCAAAAGCGGACGCTGCAAAAACTTCGTTCCGGCGGCGTGGATCTAATCATCGGAACCCACAAGCTGCTGCAAAAAACTGTGGAATTTAAGGACTTGGGTCTGTTGATCGTTGACGAGGAGCAGCGGTTTGGAGTCAGCCACAAGGAACGGCTGAAGGAACTGGCGAAGGGTGTGGATGTGCTGACCTTGTCCGCTACCCCCATCCCCCGGACGCTGAACATGGCACTTTCCGGTATCCGGGATATGTCCACCATTGAAGAGCCGCCGGCTGACCGGTATCCAGTGCAGACTTTTGTGATGGAACACAACAACGCCATTTTGGACGATGCCATTCGCCGGGAGGTGGAACGGGGTGGTCAGGTGTACTATCTGCACAACCGGGTGGACACCATCGACCAATGTGCCGGTGCTTTAAAGCGGCGGATTCCCGGATTGCAGGTAGCGGTTGCTCACGGACAGATGAGCGAGGATGCTCTGGGTGATGTGATGACAGCCATGGCAGACGGTGAAATTCAGGTGCTGGTATGCACCACGATCATTGAGACCGGCTTGGATATTCCCAACGCCAATACGCTGATTATTGAGAATGCGGATCGGTTTGGCCTTTCCCAACTGCATCAGCTTCGGGGTCGTGTGGGTCGGTCTACCCGGCACGCCTACGCCTATTTCACCTACCGCCCGGACAAGAATCTGACGGAGGTTGCGGAAAAGCGGCTTGCTGCTATTCGGGATTTTGCGGAATTCGGTTCCGGCTTTAAGATCGCCATGCGTGATCTGGAGATTCGCGGTGCGGGCAATCTGCTGGGTGCGGAGCAATCCGGCCATATGATGAGTGTGGGTTACGATATGTACCTGAAGCTGCTGGACGAGGCAGTTTTGGAGGAACGTGGCGAAAAGCCCAAGATGCCCGATTGCACCGCCGATTTGAACGTAACTGCCAATGTGGATCGGGATTATGTGGCACGGGGCGAAGAACGGATGGATCTGTACCGACGGATGGCGGCGATCCGCACTCAAGAGGATGCAGACGACCTGCTGGACGAGATCATTGACCGCTATGGCGAGCCGCCCAAGGGCGTGCTGAATCTGATCGACATTGCCCTGCTCCGTGCCAAGGCACAGCAGGTTGGCATCCGGGATATTCGGCAGAAAGCCGGCGATGTGCTGTTGACCATGACCGATCTGAATTTCGAAGCGGTCAGTGCCATCTGTGCCGATGACGATTACAAAAATCGGGTGCAATTCGTGGCCACCGCCAAGGAGCCAACCCTGCGGCTCAAGCTCGCCAGCGGTGTTGACAGCCTGCGGCAATCCAAGGTTTTCATCGACCGTTTCCGCAATTACTGCCAAATCGAGGGATAATTGTTACCATTTTCATGGGAAATTCACGGTTTGGTTACGAAATGACATTGCATTTCGTGTAAAATATGGTACAATACACCTGAAGAACAAACATTCGCTCGCGGCAGCTGCCGCTGACAGATAGGAGAGATCGATCATAGATACCGGGAAAATGAAAAAACTGGACGATCTGAATAAGTCTTTTGATGAGTTTATGGCTGAGGACAGCTTTGACAAGGGTGCTACCCAACGCGTCAAGCTTACTGATGACCAGAAGCCTTCCGCCCCTCAGCGGCGGAAGCCCAACACACCTTCCAGACAGGCTTCTGCCCCCCAGCAGCCTGGCAGGAAGAAAAAGCCTGTGATGTCCAGAAAGGATCGCAATACTGTCATCGCACTGTTTTCTGTGGCCGGTGTGCTGCTGATCGGCATTATTATTGCACTTTGCTTCATCCTCAGCGGTCCTGCGGACAATGAGCTGATCCTGAACAATGTGTATGTTGCCGGCGTGAATATTGGTGGCATGACCCAAGCTCAGGCGAAAAGTGCCCTTTCGGATGTTGCAAAGAATTACGAACAACTGTCCATGGTTGTGAAGGTGCTGGATACCGAGGTATCCCTCACCCCTGCCGGTACCGGCGCCAAACTGGATATCAACGCAGTGGTGAAGGCTGCCTACGACTTGGGTCGTGCCGGCTCCAAAAGCGAGCAGGACAAGGCACAAAATGCAACTTCCCACAACTTATCCATTCTGCCGTATCTGAATTTGAATACGGAGTACATTCAAAAGGCCGTTGATAATTTCGGTGAAAAGTACAGCACCCTTCAATCTGATCCCACGATTAAAGTGGAGGGTGAATCTCCCCTCGGCTCCAGTGTGGACCCTACGGATACCGAAAAGGTTTATCAGACTATGACCATCTTTATGGGTACGGCTGAATACGACCTGAGCACCACTGCACTGTATCAGCAGATCATGGACGCCTACGACAGCGGTATTTTTGAGGTTGTAGGGCAGTGTTCTGTTACCCCGCCCAACCTTTCCATCTTAGATGAACTGGAGAAGGCATTTAAACAGCACTGCAAGGCACCTGTGGATGCGGACATTGACGAGAACTTCAATGTTACCGCTGAGGTTTACGGCTACGGAATCGTGATGGAAGAAGTGAAGGATATGATCGCTTCTGCCAAATATGGCGAGACCCTGGAAATCCCCATGACCTTTGTGCGGCCGGATATTACCGCTGAAGATCTGGCAGGCAACTTGTTCAAGGATATTCTGGGTGCTTATGTTCTGGATGTGCAGGCAGACAACAACCTGATTTCTAACCTGAAGCTGGTTTGCAAGTCTCTGAACGGCTTAATTTTGAAATCCGGCGAGACCTTCTCCTTCAATGAGCTGATTGGTGAGACCACCCGTCAGCGTGGCTACAAACCCTTCAGTCAGTTTGTCGGCAAGGTTTACACCGAGAATTACTACGGCGGCGGTATCTCCCAGGCGGCCAGTGCATTGTACACCTGCGTTCTGCAGGCTGATCTGGATGTTTTGGAGCGTCACAACCACGCCTATGTCCCTACCTTCATCCTGCCGGGCATGGATGCGGATGTGCTGTATGGCAGCAGAGATCTGCAGTTTAAGAATACCACAGATCATCCCATTCGCATCATCGCTGAGTACAAGAATGGTAAGCTGCATATTCAGCTTCTGGGCACAGACACCAAGGACTACACTGTGGAGCTGAAATTTGTCACCGATAAGGTTTACGATCCCGTAACTCTGCTGCAGACCATGACTGCGAACAACGCTGGCGGTTATAAGAACGGCGATATTCTGCAGACTCCCATCTCCGGCTGCGATGTCAGCGTATATAAGGTCTGCACACCAAAGCCCGCAGAACCCGAAGAAGGTGAAGATGGCGAAGAAATCCAGCCCACAGTACCTTCAGAGCCTGAAGAGGTAGAGCCTCTGGAGGTCTTTGTGGGACAGTCCCATTACGACAAGCGGAATGTGGTTATGGTCAGTATCTACACGCCCTCGGTGAATCCCACTGAGCCTTCTGAATCTACAGAGCCCAGCGAAAGCACCGAGCCCTCCGAGGTGCCTACAGAGAGCATTGACCCCAGCGAAAACACCAATCCCACCGAAAATTGATATACCAAAGACCGTAGCCTAAGGCTACGGTCTTTGCTGTATGTCAAAAATATGTTTTTGACATACAGGCAGAGGTCAATAAAGGCGTCAAGACAAGCAAACGATCAGCGTCGGCGTACAGAGGTACGCTAGTCTGACCGTTTGTGCAGTAAGTCAAAATGTCTTGCATAGCAAGCGTTTTATATATGATGTCGATGTAACAACACCACATGCGACCTCGCTTACGCTCGGCCACCTTCTCCTCCAGAAGAAGGCTTTGTCTTTTGCATTTTGACGATTGGCGGCTTTATGGACACTCTGAAAAGACCGTAGCCTGAGGCTACGGTCTTTGTTTATTCTTCTATAGTGCGAATGTCCAGGTGATAATCAATGATTCCAGCGGCAGTCTGCTCAATTTCGATACTGTACTGCAGGTCAATGACACCACCGGCCGGGGTAATATCATAAAATACAAAGGTGGCACACACAGAAAGCATCAAAGCACCAAAATCCATTTGGTACAGCGATTCATGGGATACGCCCTGCTGGAAGACCATCTGAGAGTTCAGGTTGCCGGTACGGGTCAGGATCACCCGGTCCGGTTCTACCCGGAATGTGGTGGTGACGCCCTTCAGGCCCGTCAGTTCACTTTCCGCATAGCAGATATCCCAGCCACCATCGATGAATTCCATGACGCCCTCCGTGGTCAACTGTATGACCTCCGGCTCCTGATCCTGGTAGTGCTGCGTGCCCCGGATTTCAAGGATAACGGGAAGTTTCATTCCTTAGCCTCCATAGCCAGCCTCAGCAGCTCATCGATCAGCTGCTGGCTGGGGATGCCGCTGGCAGCAAACAGCTTGGGGTACATGGAAATGGATGTGAAACCTGGCAAGGTGTTGATCTCGTTGAAGACCACCCGTTCATCCTCGTAGGTAACGAAGAAGTCCACGCGGCTCAGGCCCTGGCAGCCAATGGCCGTATATACCTTCACTGCCGCCTCCCGCACCTGCTCTGCAACACTGTCGGAAATTCTGGCAGGAATGTAGGCTACAGATGTATCTGTAACATACTTTGCGTCGTAATCGTAGAATTCCGCACCGGAATCAATTTCACCACACTCCGATGCCACTGGATTCCGGTTGCCCATGACAGCAACCTCCACTTCGCGACCGTGGATAAACTCTTCGACCAGGATCTTTTCGTCGTAGGTACCAGCATTCAGCAGTGCACTGCGCAGAGCCTCATGATCTGCAGCCTTGGAAACACCGACGGAAGAACCGGTGCCTGCTGGCTTGACAAACATGGGATAAGCAAATCTGGCTTCCAGTTGTTCCAAAATATTCTCCATACGGTCATCCAAATCGGAATTGCGAACCAACTGCCATGCGGCCTGGGGAATACCTGCCTGATCAGCAACCAGCTTGGTCAGGGTCTTATCCATGGCAACTGCAGAAGCAGACACATGGGGGCCCACATAGGGAATTCCTGCCATCTGCAGCAGGCCCTGCATGGCACCGTCCTCGCCGTTTTCACCGTGGAGCACCGGGAACACCACATCGATCCATTCCCGGACCACGCAGTCGCCCTCGAAGCTCAGTAAGCCCTGTCCTCGGACGGGAGAGATGGCTGCACGACGATTGCCGGGATAACTCTTCCACTCGCCGCTGTGCAACAAGGAATAATCTTCACCGGCGTACAAAATCCAGTCGCCATCCTTGGTGATGCCCACGGGGAAAACGTTGTATTTTTCCTTATCCAGGCAGTTCAGGACAAACTCAGCTGACCGCAGAGACACCTCGTGTTCCGGACTGATGCCGCCAAAGAGAACACATACACTTAGTTTTTTCATACTTAACGCCTCATTTTCAATCAAAAATGATTTATTTAGAATTTCTATATGGAAATATTGTTTTCCAGTGCTATAATAGGAGTAATACAACCAACGCAAAGGGGGATTTATCGTGCAGATCGATCTTTCAACAAAGGAATTTCGTCGGCTGCTGGATCTGGTCTACATTGGAAATTGGGTCTTGAATTCCACCCGGGGTGAAGACCGTTTTGCCGATTACGACAATCTGGAAAGTAAGCTGTTTGGTCTTTGCAAGGGCACGCCCATGCAGATATTGGTGGAGGATTGGAACAATACCACCATTCCCTCCCGAGCCTACGAAGAGGGTGGCATTCAGGAAGCCATTGCCTACTACGAGGATAATGTTTTCTATCAGATTCTGGCTGAGGAGCTTTCCCGGCGGGATATGGGTTATGCTGAGATAAACGAAGATAACTACGAGGAAGTTGTCCGTCGAATGGAAGGCTATATGGGAGAATTTCAACGTTCCGGATTGGACCGTTTGGTGCTGGAGGATTGACACTGGGATCGGGCTGCGTTGCAGCCCGATATTTTATTTCACCAATGCTTCACCGGCACGGTAAATATCACCGGCTCCAACCGTAAGGATCACATCGCCGGACTGTGCCAGCTCCTGCAGCCGCCCAGTCACTTCAGGCAGGGTGGCACAGTAGATGCTGCCGGGGATTTTCTCTGCCAAATCACGAGAGGATATGCCAACCGTGTTGCGCTCCCGGGCAGCATAGATTTCTGCAAGGATCAGTACATCCGGTTTGCGAAGCTGCTCCACAAATTCATTGAAAAGTGCGTGGGTTCGGGTGTAGGTATGGGGTTGGAATGCAAAAATGATTCGCTGATATCCCATAGCCCGCACAGCCTCAATAGTGGCACTGAGCTCGCCGGGATGATGTGCATAATCATCATACACATCTGCACCGTTATAGGTGCCCTTGAACTCCATACGCCGTCCTGCACCGCGGAAATCTGCCAAGCCATGGACGACAGCCTGGGCATCGATGCCCATCTTCCAGGCAACAGCGGCGGCAGCCAATGCATTCATTGCGTTATGTCGGCCATAGACCGCCAACTCCACATGGCAGTAGAAATGCCCGTTGCAAACCACATCAAAGCAACGCCAGTCCTCAGAAGGATCCACTGCCCGGACAGTGTTATTCGCACCGAAGCCAAAGCTAACATAGTCCAAGCCACGCAGTGTTTCCACAGTATTTGCATCATCACCGTTGGCCACAATGCCGTCTGTGGCAAGCTCGGCAAACTTGCGGAAGGATTTTTCGACGTCAGCCAGGTCCTTGAAGTAGTCCAGATGATCGGCCTCGATATTCAGAATGACAGCCAGGCTGGGGAAAAAGTTCAGGAAGGAATCGCAATATTCGCAACTTTCCAGCAAAATCGTATCGCCATTTCCTACCCGGTGACCGGCACGCAGCAGCGGAAGATAACCACCGATCATAACTGTGGGATCCAGTGCAGCTTCCATCAGAATATGTGCCACCATAGAAGTTGTAGAGGTCTTACCATGGGTACCGGAAATGCAAATCGCATTCTGATAGGCCTTCATAATAACACCCCAAGCCTGAGCACGCTCGAACACAGGAATGCCTGCCGCACGAGCACCGGCAATCTCAGGGTTGTCATTATGTACTGCAGCGGTACGGATAACGCAGTCCGCTCCCTGAACATTCTCCTGACGATGACCAATCGCCACATGGATTCCCTGAGCAATCAGTTCATCAGTAGAAACAGAGGAATTCATATCGGAACCGGAAACAATCAGTCCCATTCCCTTTAGGACGAGTCCCAAGGGACGCATGGAAACGCCGCCGATACCAACCAAGTGAACGCGTTTTCCGGGTTGAATATATTGTTGAAGTGCCAGAGTATTATTATCCATAATCATTGCAGCTCCATGTTCAAATCAAATCAATTTATTATATAACATTTCGAGTAATTTTACAACTATTAATTTGGAATTTGGTACTGAACACAAAAGAAAGCCTCCACATTTCTGTGGAGGCTTGTGTTCGCGTTACCTATTTTCACGGCTAGGGCAGACTATCGTCCTGCCGCGGGAAGTGTCCGGTGGACACTTCCAGGCAGATGGGTGCAAGTCCAGAGAAACAAAAGAGCCTCCACATTTCTGTG
>SVLM01000034.1 GCA_015067945.1 Oscillospiraceae bacterium | reverse complement strand
GGGTGTTGTTGCCATTGTTGGTGTAAGCGTAGCTATGACCCAGAGCGGGAACGATGATGGTCTCGCGGGAGATCTCTTCGCCACAGCCGGAGCAGTAAACAACGTTGTCGTAGGAACCGGCGACATCACAGGTGGGAGCCGTTTCGTTCTCCTTCACAGCCTCACCGGCGGTGTGCTCGTGAGCAGCAACGATGGGGGCATAGGTCACTGCAATGTCGGTTAGACGAATCTGTGCGTTACTGGATTTGGTGTTGGTGATGGTGACGGGCTGAGTTGGATCAATGGGGACAAGAGTTGCAGTTGTACCATCTGTCGTCAAGGTGGCATTATCTATGGTTACAGCAGAGTTCAGGTTAAGTGCACTACTTACGGCGGTCAGAACGATCTCGGTAATGGTGTAACCCGTGCCGGGGGTGAACACCAGGGTGTTCTTGTTATAGAAGCGTGCAGAGTAGTCGCTGCTGTAATACTTGGGTGCATTGCTGCCGTTTGCTTTGCTGGCCACCAACACTGCAGCACCGTTGCCAAAGGTCAGTCCGGTGAAATCAGCGGCATTGGCGATGCCGGTTCCGGCAATATTGATGCTCTCGGTGGTGTTCGCTTGGAGTACAGGAATTGTCTCGGTCTTGGTGCCGGAGCAGTTGCTGCAGGTGTAGGTCATAACGCCGGTAGAGGTCAAGGTGGCAGGTTTTGTGACGACACCGTTGTCCCAACTGTGGCCAATGGCCGGCATGGACTCGGTTACGGTGTTACCACAGGTGGTGCAGGTGCTGGTTTTGCTGCCTGTAGTTTCACAGCCGGGCTGGGCAGTGATTGTCTCACTGTAATTATGGCCTGTTGCAGATATGGCTTCCGTATAGCTGTGATTGCAGTTGTTGCAGGTGTAGGTTATGACACCGGCGTTTTCACAATCGGCATCGGTAGTGATTTCGCTGAAATAATCATGTCCAAAGGCGGCAATGGACTCCGTATAGCTATGACCGCATTCCGTGCAGGTGTAGGTTGTGCTGCCTGCAGTGGTGCAGTCGGGATCGATGGTCACGCTGGTGTAGCTGTGATCGCAGTCGGGGGTTTCGGACTCACTATCCACGACCGGAATCAAAACCAGATCCTTCTTCTGGCCAGTTTTATACCAGGCGAAATAGTTGTTGCCGGAGGTGGCATTCAGCGACAGATACCGCTCTGCATCGGAAGCTGCGAAATGGAAATTAACGGTTCCGTCGCTGTTTTCCGTCTTTGTAAGTTTGAGAGCAGAACTCTCAGCTACAAAAGTGCCGGAATTGCCGGAAGTCCAGCCAAGATAGTTATTGCCTTCCACACCAGCGGCCTGAAGACTATAGGTGTCGTCACCGTTGTCGATCAGGACAAATACATACTTATCTTCGACATCGGCTGCAGCAATGCTGGTGGGCAGTGTCGTCAAACCGCTATCCACAGCCTGATAACGTTTGGTGGAAGCTGTGCCAAGGCTGTTGGTCATATAAAAGTAGTTACCACTGCTGCGGATGGTTGCGATGTAATATCTATCTGTGGTGATCGCATTGGGCTCAGCTATGCCGCATGCGGAGCAGGTGCCGGCCACAAAGCTGTGGCCGGTAGCAGAAATAGAAGAACCCGTTTTCAACTTACCACCACAATCGGAGCAGTATGTATCACCGGTGTAACCGGCAGTGGTGCAGGTGGCATTGGATGCATTACGAATTGTGGTGTTGGCGTGAGAGCAGGAGGGATTGCCGCCACTGCCGGAATTACCGGAAGGGGTGGTCATGTTGGCAGGTGCAGTCTGACCGAACAGATTCCATGCCAGCTCGGGATAATCGATGAACACATTCCGGTTGCCCTGGACATTCTGGGTCAGGTCATTACGGGTCATTTCCCACTGGTCAACAGGATCGATCTCCATCCACTGCAACAGCGTCTCCAGATCCTCAATGACCTTCATGCCGTCATTCTGCTGGTCACCGGTGCCGACAACGGGGTTGGGGGCCTTTTCGAACAGGTTGGGCTCTTCCCAGCGGACATAGACATAAAGCAGGATACGGGCAACGTCACCCTTGATGTTATCCATAACCTCAACCAGGCCGTCGCTGCCGCCGACGGAGTAGGAGGAGGAAGGGACGTACCAAAGCACGGTCTGTCCGCCATTGTCCTTGGTTCTGTAACCGCTTATCTTGGCTTTTACATTACCAAAGGTATAGTTGCTGCGGGTAGAGTTGATGTCGGAGTTGGTAGGACGCAGGTGGTGCAGGTCACAGCCGCCGTTCTTCTCATGGAAAGAGGCGTGGCTCTTGGGCCACACGTGTTCACGGTTGTAGCCGGTGCTCTCGAAGTCACTGTAAAACAGGATGTTGCCGTCGGTAGTAGGCCAATAGTTTGTCAGAGAGCTGTAAGAAATACTGGTTTTCATAGTGCTGCTCATCAGTGCCTGAAGAGCTTCGTAAAGCGGTGTACCTACTGTGTCCAGGCAGCTGGATGTGCCGCCTTGCAGGCTTGAAAGGGTGTCGTAAGCATAGCTGCCGGTATAGTAGCTGACAGCCTGGGAGGAAAGGGAAGTGCAGGTGGTGTGCCGGGGTGAGTTGTTGGCGGCTTCTGTGTCAACCGGCAGGACACCGATAAAGATCGATACGATCATGCACATTACCAGCAAGAGGGATAAACCGCGGTTAGCGACTCGTTTCATAGCAATTCTCCTTTGCTTTTTTGGTATCTATTATCATAACATATTCCGACAAAAAATGGAATAGAATTACAAATTTTACATTACATAAAAATAGCGTTAAAATAAACAAAAAATAAAGCTGAAAACTGTAAAAAATAACCATTGCACAGTGTTGACGAATGTGGTATGATATGGCTATCTAGGTGGATTCTGCCTACTCCACAAAATAGGCATCGTTCATCAAAAAAGGAGGAAATAAACATCCCGCAAGACTCGCGGTGCAGCAGTGTGGAGACCTGCTGTAATACAGTGTCGTCTTTTCATGGGCGACTGTGAGAGCATACGCGCGGAGGCGGTGTGCTTAGAGTCAGAAAGTATGGCAAGTTTAACCCTGAAAAACATCAAGAAAGTCTATCCGTTCAGTGGCGACGACATCAAGAAGAACAAGAAGAAAAAGAAGAAGGATGAAGTTGTCGACGAGGAAAACAAGGTCAATCTGCAGGTTACTGCAGAGGGCGTTGTGGCCGTTCAGGAATTCTGCCTGGACATCCAGGACAAGGAATTCATTGTTCTGGTCGGCCCCTCCGGCTGTGGTAAGTCCACCACCCTTCGTATGATCGCCGGTCTGGAAGAAATCTCCGACGGTGAGCTGTACATCGGCGACCGTTTGGTCAACGATGTGCCTCCCAAGGATCGCGACATCGCCATGGTCTTCCAGAACTACGCTCTGTACCCCCACATGACCGTGTACGATAACATGGCTTTCGCTCTGAAGCTGCGTCATCGTCCCAAGGCTGAGATTGACCGCAAGGTTAAGGAAGCCGCTGAGATCCTGGACATCACTCAGTACCTGGGCCGTAAGCCCAAGGCTCTGTCCGGCGGTCAGCGTCAGCGTGTTGCCATCGGCCGTGCTATCGTCCGTGATCCTCAGGTCATGCTGATGGACGAGCCTCTGTCCAACCTGGACGCCAAGCTGCGTAACCAGATGCGTGCAGAGCTCATTAAGCTGCGTGAACGTATCAATACTACCTTTATCTATGTTACCCACGACCAGACCGAGGCTATGACTCTGGGCGACCGTATCGTCATCATGAAGGACGGTTTCATCCAGCAGATCGGCACTCCTCAGGAAGTGTTCAACCATCCCTACAACCTGTTCGTTGCCGGCTTCATCGGCTCTCCCCAGATGAACCTGTTCGACGCACAGCTGATCAAGCAGAACGGCAAGTACGCTGTCGAGCTGGGCGGCTATGTTGTTGAGCTGTCCGAGGAGAAGCAGGCTAACCTGGCCGCTAACGGCGTTGAGGAGCAGGAGATCGTCCTGGGCGTTCGTCCCGAGCACATCACTCTGGAAGAGAACGAGGGCATCGACTCCGTCATCGACGTTTCCGAGATGATGGGTTCCTCCGTCCACCTGCACGTCAGTGCTATGGGCCGCGACGTTGTTGTCGTGGTTTCCACCATGCACATGACCGGTGCTGAGGTTGCTGAGCTGTGCATGGGCAAGCAGGTTAAGTTTGCCTTCCCCGGCAACTGCTGCCACGTCTTCAACAAGGAGACCAAGGTCAACCTGGAGGCCTAATTTCAAGTCATAAAGGACCTGCCTTCGGGCAGGTCCTTTTCCATTTGCAGTTGCAAACTGGAGACAATCGTGTTATAATTCCATCAAATCTTTCCCGGAGGAGGACATCGTGGACAAGAAAAGAATTGTGACAATCAGCGTTACCGTTTTGTCAGTGGTTCTGATAATCTTCTCCGGCATCCTGATTGCTATTTTGCTGGGCGATACCGGCAATGGCGGCTCGATTCAGATTCATGTGCCAACTGCCGGTGCCACATCTGTGCCGACGCAACCAACGGAGCCTTTGGTTACAGACCCTCCGATAACAGAACCACCGGTTACAGAGCCTCCCGTGACAGAACCTTCGGTCACAGAGCCTCCGGAAACCCAGCCACCAACTACCGGTCCGACGGTGTATCAGCCGGATATGAATGAGCTGATCGGCAATCTTTATACCCGGGAGCAGCTGGCGGCCATTGACGGCACGCGGAGGGGCTACGGTGCAGGAAAGTCTGTCAACGGTGCCCGACCGGCTTACGCTGTTAGCAATCAGAAAGCATATGGCACGTTATACAATGCACATTTTATCGCTCCGGATAACGGGAAGGTCTATTTAACCTTCACCCACGGCTATGAGCAGAACAATCTGACGGGCATCGTTCTGGATGCACTGAAGGAAAAGGGCGTCAAGGCTGTGTTTTTTATCAACCGGGACTATGCACGGTTGGCACCGGAGATGGTCTGGAGAATGGTCAACGAGGGCCACATTGTTGGCAACCATGCCACCAAGCATCCGGATATGGGTCAGCAGACTGTAGACCAAATGGTGTCGGAGATTATGACGATGCACAATTACATGGTGGAGAACTTCGGTTACGAGATGAAGCTGTTCCGTCCTCCCAGCGGTTATTATTCTGCCCGACTGCTGGCGGTCGCCCAAAGCTTGGGGTATACCACCGTGCAGTGGAGCTATACGTATCGGGATTGGGACAGAAATGCTCCGCCGAAATATGAAGCTTTCCTTGCAGATATCGTAGCTTCTGTCCACAGCGGTGCCATTTTTTACTTCCATACCGTTACCCCCAGCGGCGTTCAAGCCGTCTGCGATTCCATTGATGCCATCCGGGCAAAGGGGTACGAATTTGACCTGTTTACCGGAGAATTTGAATAAGCAAACACATCCGCAGACTCGTTCTGCGGATGTGCTGTTTATCCTAAAATGGAAATAAATGGAGA
Source organism: Oscillospiraceae bacterium (assembly GCA_015067945.1). Taxonomy (GTDB): domain Bacteria; phylum Bacillota; class Clostridia; order Oscillospirales; family Oscillospiraceae; genus Faecousia. The sequence continues at coordinate 10,141 of SVLM01000034.1, read as the reverse complement.
TTGAGCATACAGTAATTAGAAAATGCAAAAAAGGTGTACTATACAAGGGGTTTCTCTTGACAAAACCGCGAAAATAGGGTACTCTTTTAAGGTGTGGTCTTGTGTGACAGCCGCGAAAAAATCCGTTGATGACGGAGTGGAATTCCGGTAACACCGAGGCTCTTTCTCCATACAATATAGCATGTTACTTTAAGGAGCAACACCAATGCGTGAAAGTGGAATTTTGATGCATATTACCTCCTTGCCCGGACCCTACGGAATTGGTTCTATGGGCAAGGCGGCTTTTGAATTTGTTGATTTTCTGAAACAAGCCGGACAGAGCCGCTGGCAGATCCTACCGCTGTCTCCCACCGGCTACGGCGATTCTCCCTACCAGTCCTGCTCTACCTTTGCAGGTAACCATTACCTGATTGATCTGGATGCCCTGATCGAAGAAGGATTGCTCACTGCCGAGGATTTGGCAGGCATTAGCTGGAGCAGCAGCGAAACCAAGGTGGACTACGGTATTCAGTATAACAATCGTCTGAAGCTGCTGCGGATTGCCTACTCCCGTTTTAACGATCAGGAAACACTGGATACCTTCTGCCGACAAAACAGCGATTGGCTGCCGGATTTTGCCCTGTTTATGGCACTGAAGGATCGCTTAAGCGGCAAGCCTTGGTATCAGTGGGAAGAGGGACTGAAATTCCGCCAGCCGGATGCGATTTGGAACGCCCGGCAGGAGCTGAAGGATCAGATCCGTTTTTATAGCTTCGTGCAGTATCTGTTCTTCAAGCAGTGGAACGACCTGCACGCTTACGCCAATAAGAACGGCATCCGCATCATTGGCGATGTACCGATTTATGTGCCATACGATTCTGTGGAGACCTGGACTGCTTCCGAGCTGTTCCAGATGAATGCAGATTTGGAGCCCACCGCGGTAGCCGGTTGTCCTCCGGATGCCTTCTCCGACGACGGTCAGCTTTGGGGCAATCCCCTGTACCGTTGGGATGTAATGGCGAAGGACGACTACAGCTGGTGGATCCGTCGCCTGGCTGCTGCCGGTAAGCTGTATGATGTGATCCGGCTGGATCACTTCCGTGGTTTTGAAAGCTATTGGTCTGTGCCTTATGGCGATACTGTTGCCAAGAACGGCAAGTGGATCAAGGGTCCGGATATGGACTTTATCAACGCGGTAAAGCGTCATCTGCCCGACCTGCAGCTGATTGCTGAGGATTTGGGCCTGCTGACCCAGGAAGTGCTGGACCTGCGGGACAATTCCGGTTACCCGGGTATGAAGGTGCTGGGCTTTGCCTTTGATTCCAGAGATCCCTCCGAGTATCTGCCCTATCAGTTTGATTTTAACTGTGTCTGCTATACCGGTACCCATGACAATATGACCACCAGACAGTGGTTTGACACCGCTTCGGAGGACGCTGTCGCCTATGCCAAGGAGTATATGACTCTTTCCGAAGAGGAGGGCCTGGTTTGGGGTGTGATCCGCACCGCGATGGCCAGCACCGCAAATCTCTGCGTCATTTTGATGCAGGACTACCTGGACTTGGGCGAGGAGGCTCGGATGAATTTCCCCGGCACCATGACAGATGCCAACTGGACATGGCGTGCCAAGGCCGGCTTTGCTACCCCTGCTTTGGCTGAGCGTATTCGCAAGATGACTGTGCTGTATGGCCGCACAGTGAAATAATTATCAACAGTATCAATGATTGGAGACTCTTAACATGAAATACAATTGCCTGAATATTCTGAAGTGGACGGAAGCACAGCTGAAGTACACCCATGACGTGTCCTTGCAGGAGGCCACTCCTCAGGAGCTGCATGAAGCCCTGGGTCAGGCCGTAATGATGGCGATTTCCGATAACTGGAACGGTGCAAAGCATACCCGTATGCATCAGCGGAAGGCTTACTACATTTCTGCCGAGTATCTGGTTGGCCGCTTGGTTTACAGCAATATGTACAACCTGGGCATTTTGGATGAAATGAAGCAGCTCTTTGCTGAGCGAGGCGTGGATCTGGCTGTGCTGGAGGACATCGAGGATGCCGCTCTGGGTAACGGCGGTCTGGGCCGTCTGGCAGCCTGCTTCCTGGACAGTGCCGCCAGCTGCAACATTCCTCTGTCCGGTTACGGCCTGCGTTACCGCTTCGGTCTGTTTAAGCAGCGTTTTGACGAGGCTGGCAGCCAGATCGAGGCTGCTGATGACTGGACCAAGTTCGGTGATCCCTGGTCTTATCGCCGATATAACCATACCGTGAAGGTCAAATTCCCGGATCATACCGTTCTGGCTGTGCCCTATGATGTTCCTGTCATCGGCTACGGCACCGACAATGTTGGCACTCTGCGTCTGTGGCAGTGCGAAGCCGAGGAAGAACTGGACTTCAACGCATTCAACGATCAGGACTATCTGCGTGCTTTGGCTCAGAAGAACAAGGCTGAGGACATCACCCGTGTTCTGTACCCCAACGACTCCACTTGGGAGGGCAAGCGGCTGCGTATTAAGCAGCAGTATGTGCTGTCCTCCGCATCTCTGCAGGATATGATCCGCGTGCACAAATCTGCCCACGGCGGTGATCTGAGCAACTTTGCTGATTTCTACGCTGTTCAGCTGAACGATACCCACCCGGCTATGTCCATTCCCGAGCTGATCCGCCTGCTGATGGTAGAAGGCATGGACTTCGAGCAGAGCTTTGCCATCGCACAAAAGACCTTCTCTTACACCAACCATACCGTTATGGGTGAGGCTCTGGAGAAATGGAATCTGGACCTGCTGCGTAGCGTGGTGCCGGAAATTGTGGACATTATCTGCCGCATTGATCAGAAGCTGAAGAGCGAGCATCCCGAGCTGTTCATCGTCCGGGATAACACTGCACACATGGCAAACCTGAGCGTTTATGTGGGCAGCTATATCAACGGTGTTGCCGAGATCCACTCTCAGATTTTGAAGGACGACTGCTTTAAGCAGTGGTATGCCGCATTCCCGGAGCGTTTCCAGAACAAGACCAACGGTGTCACACCCCGTCGCTGGATGGGTCTGTGCAACCCTGAGCTGACCCAGATGATCAAGTACCGCATCGGTGGTGATTTCCTGAAGGATCTGGATCGCCTGGCTAAGCTGAAGCCCATGATCGACGACGATATGGTTCGCCAGTTTAACGCCATCAAGCGTACCAAGAAGGAGCAGCTGTGCAAGGTAATTGCAGAGAAGGAAGGCGTCCAGCTGAACCCTGATTTTATGTTCGACATTCAGGTTAAGCGTCTGCACGAGTACAAGCGGCAGCTGATGAATGCCATCTCCATTGTGGATATCTACTTCCGCCTGAAGAATGGCGAGCTGCCCAACTTCCAGCCCACCGCATATATCTTCGGTGCCAAGTCCGCACCCGGCTATGCCCGTGCCAAGGCAATTATTCGCTATATCAACCGCATTGCCAAGATGATCAATAGCGATCCCGCTGTCAGCGATAAGCTGAAGGTGGTATTTGTTCAGAACTATAACTGCTCCTACGCTGAGCATATCATTCCTGCTGCTGATGTTTCCGAGCAGATCTCTCCTGCCGGTACAGAGGCTTCCGGCACCGGTAACATGAAACTGATGCTCAACGGTGCAGTGACCTTGGGCACTCTGGACGGTGCTAATGTGGAGATCGCAAAGGAAGCCGGCATTGAGAATGAATATATCTTCGGCCACACTGTGGATCAGATCAATGCCATGAAGGAGCACTACAACAGCCGGGATATCTACAATGCCGACCATCACCTGCGTCGTGCCATCGATACTTTGGTGGATGGTACTGTTCCTGTGGACGACGACCAGAGAGAGCTGTATCATGCTCTGCTGGACGGCACCCACTGGCATAAGGCTGACCATTACTTCATCCTGCTGGACTACGCCTCCTATGTGGATGCCAAGCTGAAGGCCAATGCTGACTATAAGGATCGCTTGTCCTTCGGTCGCAAGTGCCTGCTGAACATCGCATCCGGTGGCAAGTTCTCCTCCGACCGTACCATTCGTCAGTACGCCGAGGAAATCTGGCACATCCAGCCCACTCAGTTCTGATAAAAACCCCGACCTCAATGAGGTCGGGGTTTGCACATTCTCCTGTCATTGCGAACCAGCCCGCAGGCTGGTGTGGCAATCTCCTCCGTACAGGGGGATTCCCACGCCAGTGTACTCACTGGCTCGGAATGACATCTTTTTGTAATTAGCCTTCTTCAACAATAATTTCCTTGACCACCAATCCGGGGTTCCGGCGGCAGGTGAAATCGATGGCCCAGTAACTTGAGAATACCAGCAGACTGCGGCCGCGATAGTCTTCCAGCAGCTCTGCATCCGAACCCAGATTCAGGTCGGACAGATCGCCGGGGTAGCTTTCGATCAGGCGAATCTCCTCGTAGGGCAGATTCTCCATCCGCAGATCCACGCCGTATTCATTCTTCATGCGGTACTGGAATACGTCAAACTGCAGTGTACCGACAACGCCCACGATAACTTCTTCCATACCGGAGTTGGGCACTTTGAAAATCTGGATAGCACCTTCCTGGGCAATCTGTTCTGTGCCCTTGACGAACTGCTTACGCTTCATGGAATCCTTGGCACTGACCCGGCAGAAATGCTCGGGAGCGAAGGTGGGAATGCCGGAGTAGGAAAATTTTTTGCCGGGTACGGTGATGGTATCGCCAATGGCAAAAATACCCGGGTCGAACACGCCGATGACGTCGCCTGCGTAGGCTTCTTCCACAATTTCACGCTCCGCGGCCATCAGCTGCTGAGGCTGGGAAAGACGCATTTTTCTGCCACCCTGCATATGGTAATATTCGGTGTCCCGCTGGAATTTACCGGAGCAGATCCGCATAAATGCCAGACGGTCCCGGTGAGCCTTGTTCATATTTGCCTGGATCTTAAAGACGAAGGCGGAGAAATCCGGGGAGAAAGCGTCAATTTCGCCGCAATCGGCGGTACGGGACAGGGGAGGGGGAGTCAGCTTCAGGAACGCTTCCAAAAAGGGCTCAATACCAAAATTGGTCAGAGCGGAGCCGAAGAACACGGGGGAAAGCTCACCGCAGCGGACGGCTTCCATGTCCATCTCCCGTCCGGCAGACAGTAGCTCCACATCGTCGATCAGCTGCTGATGCTTTTGCTCGCTGTCCAAAAGCTCAGCAACCTGGGGATCGTACAGGTCAACGGACAGCTTGTCGGCCTTGGCTTTGCCGTTCAGGCCGGAGAAGAAGAGAAGCTCTGCGTTTTCCCGATCGTAAACGCCCTGAAAATCCTTGCCGGAGCCGATTGGCCAGTTCATGGCGTAGGTTTCAATGCCCAGCTCACGCTCTACCTCATCCAGCAGATCAAAGGGGTCTTTTGTTTCCCGGTCCATCTTGTTGATAAAGGTGAAGATGGGGATGTGCCGCATGGCACAGACCTTAAACAGCTTTCTGGTCTGGGGCTCCACGCCCTTTGCACCGTCGATGACCATTACCGCGGAGTCGGCCGCCATCAGGGTGCGGTAGGTATCCTCGGAGAAGTCCTGGTGACCGGGGGTGTCCAAAATGTTGATGCAGAATCCGTCGTACTGGAACTGCATAACAGAGGAGGTAACGGAGATACCTCTCTGCTTTTCAATTTCCATCCAGTCGGAGGTGGCGGCACGGGAGTTCTTCTTGCCCTTGACCACGCCGGCCTGAGCGATGGCACCGCCGTACAGTAGGAATTTTTCGGTTAGTGTGGTTTTACCGGCGTCGGGGTGGGAGATGATGGCAAAGGTACGCCGCCGGCTGATTTCTTCAATTAAGGTTGACATAACATTTCCTCCAATTTATTTTTCGTATTTGTGCAGGGGAGGGAAGCTATGTGGGAGCATGGAATCTCATAATAACCTCCAAATGGGGGAATTTCTTTCAAACTAAACTAGTTTACCACATTTTTCCCGTTATTACAAGGGGTTGATGCTCTTTTTGTAGGGGAGGGTCTTGACCCTCCCGTAAATATGTAGGGGCGAGCTCGTCCGCAATAAAAAAGCCACCTTCGGATGAGGGTGGCAAAAAATCATTTTTTGTATAATTTCTCTTCGTCCACAGGAATTGAGCCGTTGGCTGCTTCAAATTCCTTGACACAGTTTTGAGCGAGGTATTCCAGTTGTGCATTCAAAGAACGCTTATTCTCTTTGGTAACATGAGAAATTTTGTACAGCAATTCTGGCTCAAAGCGGATTCCGGTTTGAATTTTATTTGTCGCCATGATAACACCTCGCAAATAATTTGTTAACAGTATAACAAGATAACTCTTGAAATAATACAAACAAAGTGTTATCGCAATGGGGAGGAGGCGATAATATGGATGAAATTATCGAAAAAATAGAGCAGGCCAACTGGGAGGAACTGCAAATCCTTATGAAAGCGATTCAGGATAGAAATGCTGTGATTTTTCCGGATTGGAGTGTGACCTATATGGCAGTACATAAGGAATATAAAAATAGACGCAGAGATACCAACTTTATCATAAAGATGTTGAAACAAGAACTGCGGCAGAGTAAAAAAACAAGCAAAAAAAGGACTCCCTCAAGTGAGGGAGTCCTTTTTTGAAATGATTAGGCCTTGCCTGCACAGCCCAGGACGTTGATCAGCTTGTGGCGGACCAGCTCCTTGATGTTGGCACGGGCGGGCTTCAGGTACTCACGGGGATCGAACTTGTCGGGATGCTCGTTGTAGAACTTACGGATGGTGCCGGTCATAGCAAGACGCAGGTCGGAGTCGATGTTGATCTTGCAGACGGACAGGGCAGCAGCCTTACGCAGCTGCTCCTCGGGCACGCCGATAGCGTTGGGCATCTTACCGCCGTTGGCGTTAACCATGGCTACATAGTCCTGAGGAACGGAGGAAGAGCCATGCAGGACGATGGGGAAGCCGGGCAGACGTTTGGTGACCTCTTCCAAAACGTCGAAACGCAGTGCGGGGGGCACCAGGATGCCCTGCTCGTTGACGGTGCACTGCTCGGGGGTGAACTTGTATGCACCGTGGCTGGTGCCGATGGCGATAGCCAGGGAGTCACAGCCGGTGCGGGTCACGAACTCTTCGACTTCCTCGGGACGGGTGTAGGAAGCGGCCTCAGCGGAAACATTGACCTCATCCTCGATGCCGGCCAAAGAGCCCAGCTCAGCCTCGACAACGACACCATGATCATGAGCGTACTCAACGACCTTCTTGGTGATCTCGATGTTCTCCTCGAAGGACTTGGAGGAAGCGTCGATCATGACGGAGGTGAAGCCGCCGTCGATGCAGGACTTGCAGGTTTCAAAGCTGTCACCGTGGTCCAGGTGCAGAGCGATGGGGATCTCGGGGCACTCGATCACGGCAGCCTCCACCAGCTTGACCAGATAAGTATGGTTAGCATAGGCACGGGCACCCTTGGAAACCTGCAGAATAACGGGAGCGTTTTCCTCCTTGCAGGCCTCGGTGATCGCCTGAACGATCTCCATGTTGTTGACGTTGAAAGCACCGATAGCGTAGCCGCCGTCGTAGGCCTTCTTAAACATTTCGGTTGTGGTTACAAGAGCCATTGGAATCTATCCTTTCTTCATGTGGCACGAAGGCCACTTTTTAACGGCTACATTATACCATAAAATTTTAATATTTCAATCGTTAATTTCAAAAAATAACCTTAATGTTTCAAAAAAACAAAAATAACTATTTACCTTTGGCGGAAAATGCAGTATAATCTATGCTGGTAATTATTAAAACAACATTTAAGGAGTGCTAAATTATGAAATTATCCCCTCTGCAGATTGCAAGATACCAGTATAACCCCAAGCTGCCGGGTATGCTCAGAAACGGTATTTCTGAGATCTGCGTCAAGATTGGCAATGCCACCGAGAGTGTTGCGGACCAGGAGAAGATTCAGGCTCTGTTCCCCAATACTTACGGCAAGAATGAAATTACCTTCCAGAAGGGTCAGAATACCTCCGAGGCCAAAAAGCAGGTCGTTGGTGTCATTCTGTCCGGCGGTCAGGCACCCGGCGGTCACAACGTTATCTGTGGTCTGTACGATGCTCTGAAGGCCACCAACCCTGAGAATGTGCTGTACGGCTTCAAGGGTGGCCCCAGCGGTCTGATCAACGACGATTACCTGATCTTTGACGACGAGTACATCAACCAGTACCGCAACACCGGCGGTTTCGACATCATCGGTTCCGGCAGAACCAAGCTGGAGAGCGAGGAGCAGTTCGCCATCGTTGCCGATGTCTGCAAGAAGCATGGCATTACCGCCATCGTCATCATCGGCGGTGACGACTCCAACACCAATGCCGGTGTTCTGGCTGAGTACTTTGCTGCTCACAACACCGGCGTGCAGGTCATCGGCTGCCCCAAGACCATCGACGGTGACCTGAAGAACGAGGATATCGAGTGCTCCTTCGGCTTCGATACCGCCACCAAGACCTACAGCGAAATGATCGGCAACATCGAGCGTGACGCCAACTCCGCCAAGAAGTACTGGCACTTCATCAAGGTCATGGGCCGTTCCGCTTCCCATGTTGCTCTGGAGTGTGCTCTGGAAACCCAGCCCAACATCTGCCTGATCGGTGAGGAAGTCGCCGCCAAGAAGATGTCCCTGGCCCAGATTGCCGACTATATTGCCGATTCCGTGGCAGGTCGTGCTGCCAAGGGCTGGAACTTCGGCGTTGCCATCATTCCCGAGGGCATTGTTGAGTTCGTTCCTGAATTCTCCGTGCTGATCGCTGAGATCAACGAGCTGCTGGCCGGCGAAAAGACTGAGAAGTTTAATGCTCTGCCCAGCTGGAAGGAAAAGTACGCTTTCATCGAGAACGGTCTGACCAAGGAGTCCATGGCTGTGTTCGCCATCCTGCCCGAGAACATTCAGCAGCAGCTGTTCCTGGAGCGTGACCCCCATGGCAATGTTCAGGTTTCTCTGATCGAGTCCGAAAAGCTGTTCTCTGCTCTGGTTAAGGACAATCTGGCTGCCCGTAAGGCTGCCGGTACCTACAAGGGCAAGTTCTCCGCTCAGCATCACTTCCTGGGCTACGAAGGCCGTTGTGCATTCCCCTCCAACTTCGATGCTGACTACTGCTACTCCCTGGGCTACAACGCATTCATGCTGATCCAGTACGGCTACAACGGCTACCTGTCCAAGGTTTCCAACCTGTCTAAGCCTGCTGAGGAGTGGGTTGCCGGTGGTATGCCCATTACCAAGATGATGAACATCGAGAGAAGAAACGGCGAGGACAAGCCCGTGATCCGCAAGGCTCTGGTTGAGCTGGACGGCAAGCCCTTCACCTTCTTTGCTGCCAACAGAGAGCAGTGGGCCATTGAGACCTGCTACACCTACCCCGGTGCCATCCAGTACTTTGGACCCACCGAGGTCTGCGACCTGACCACCAGAACTCTGGCTCTGGAAAAGGCCTAAATTCCTGAAATAAAAAGGACGTGCTGCGGCACGTCCTTTTTGCTTGTTTTGCACCGGTGAATGTGCTATAATCCTTAAAAAGGGGGGATCGTGATGCGAAAAAAGCATGGGATGCAAATCGCATTTGTGCTGTATGCAGGGCTGATGATATGGCTGTTGTTTTTTCAAAGCGTCCGGATCCCGGATTACGGCACGGCGGATTACTGGCAGCAGGTTTGTTCCGGCTGGAATTTAAAGCCCTTCCGTACAGTGGGGAATTTTATGGATGTGTTGCTGCGAAAAGCGTACTACATCGAAAAATGGGGTTCTACCAATGTATATGCCTATGAGGCCCGGCACGCGGTGATCAATCTGGGCGGCAATGTGGGGATGCTTATCCCGCTGGGATTCTTTCTTCCGGCGGTGTTCTCCAAGCTGCAAAAATTCTGGAAAACCTTGGCCGTTTCTGCAGGAATCATTTGTGCTGTGGAGGTTCTGCAGCTGTTTAGTTTGTTGGGACATTGTGATATTGATGATCTGATTTTGAATCTCATTGGCGTGGCTATTGGCTACGGAATCTTTGCAATTATACGGAAAATGAAACAGGAGCCTGTCTGACAGGCTCCTGTTTTGTTGTAAGAGAAAACCACCGGCAGTGCCGGTGGTTCCAAAAAGCTTTAGCTATGCCTAGAAAAAATATCCTCCTTTGGTAGAATAAGAGTAGGTCTGCCAACCACACTTAGAAACCAAAGGAG
>SVLM01000001.1 GCA_015067945.1 Oscillospiraceae bacterium | reverse complement strand
TTTCGAGACGATCAGGGTCATTCTTCTTGTTTTTCATGGTGTTGTAGTTTCTCTGCTTGCACTCGGAGCATCTCAAAGTGACTTTAACGCGCATAACGGCACCTCCTTAAAAATTGCCTCCCTGTATCACTCCGCCCAGAAAAATTTAGGAAGCGGCCAACTACATACCGCCCGGAGCTGAAAAAGGGCATAACAACAAAACCCTTTTTACGCAGGTAGAGACATTCTAGCACAGAATTGCGACAGAGTCAACAACTTTTTTACTTGTTTTTTGTTATTTTTTACAGAATTTGTTTTTGGGATGCATGTCTGTTTCGGAATCAGGTTGTGTATACTCCAATGAGGGGGGATTCCATGAAAAAGGAACACTGGAAGGTATACGCATTTTGGATTGCACTGAGCGAAGCGGTGGGGTTAATTGCAGGATTTTTGATACGCAGAGGTGTGGAAATTTACGGATTAACGGCAGTGAAACCGCCTTTATCACCGCCGGATTGGGTATTCCCGGTGGTTTGGACAATCCTGTATGCACTAATGGGCATCAGTGCCGCCAGGGTTTGGCTGGCAGAGGATTCACCGGCGAAACGCCGATCTGTGAGCTTGTTTATTACACAGCTCGTTGTAAACTTCTTCTGGCCACTGTTCTTTTTCAACCTGCAAGCCTATGGCTTCGCTCTTGTATGGTTGATTTTGCTGTGGGTACTGGTGTTTTTGCTGATCCTGAATAACCGCCGCGTGGATATGGTGGCATCCTGGCTGCTGATTCCATACCTAATTTGGCTGACCTTTGCGGTATATTTGAACATTGGTGTCTATTTGTTGAATTAAATGAAAGGGAAAGGCAGAAAAGCCTTTCCTTTTTTACATTCTTATATTATAATAAGACAAAAACGGAAGGAAGTCACATATGAAGATCATGGGAATTGATTATGGCGACGCTCGTACCGGCGTTGCTATTTCGGATTTGCTTTGCACCATCGTGGGTAGCTCTACAGTGGTAAAAAGCCGCAATACGGAAAAAGCCATTGCTGACATTGTCCGCCTTGTGGATGAGAATCAGGTAGGGGAGATCGTCGTTGGTTTGCCCCGGAATATGGACGGCACTGAAGGCCCCCGGGCGGAGCTGTGCCGGGAATTTGCCAAAAAGCTGGAGGAGGCCACCGGCAAAAAAGTGGTCATGTGGGACGAACGACGCACCACTGTTGAGGCTCACAACATACTCTCCGTCCATAATTACCACGGTCAAAAGCGGAAGGATACTGTGGACGCAGTCGCCGCATCCTTGATCTTGGAGGGTTATTTGGCCTTTCGTGGACGGTAAAGCAGTTCACGAATTCCGGTAAAGAGAAGCAAAAGGCCAAAGCCCTTCTGTAACAACTGGGGCTGCAGGTAGCCTCGCAACCATGCAAATAACGCAGCACTTATGCTCCCGGCGATGATTGCCGGGAGTAATTTTCGTATCTGAACAGTACCCTTTTTCCAGCGGAAGACGGATACAGACCCAGCTGCTGTGATAAAAAAAACCAAATTAATCCACCGGGCTTCCGGATGGGAAATGCCGACGATCAGTGTCAGCCAGAGGATCAGCAGGGAACCGCCGCCAACACCCATGCCAGCCAGAAAGCCCAGCAGAACCCCTATCACGATGGATACCGGTAGGGAAGTCAACATAGATACCGAACCCCTCCCCAAAGAATCAGGATGCCAAGGCCACGATGAAGCCACTTCACCGGAATTTTCCGGTCTAAAAAGCCGGCCAGCAGCCCACCGGGAATACTGCCAAGCAGATAAGGCAATGCTGTTTCAATGGGCAGACCGCTTTCCGGTGCGGAGAGCAAAAGTGTTACAATGCAGATTGGCAGGATGATGGATACGGAAGCAGGGAAGACCTGTTCTGCCTCCAAATCTGTTGCACCGGTCAGCAGAGGAACAAGAATCATGCCGCCACCGGCTGCGAATAAACCATTCACAATACCTGCTGCTGCACCGCATAGTATCAGACGTAAATGTTTCAAAACAAAAACCCCCTTAGTGGAATCTTTTCCAGCGGAGGCACTTTTATACAAAAAAGTCGGAGTCCGAAGACTCCGACTTTTCATTTTAAATTAGCCGCCCAGGGAAATATCCCAGTCCATACGGGACAGGTTCACTTCGGTATAGGGGGTAGCAGTCTGGATCTCCTCCAGCCACTCCTCCAGATCCTCGGACAGGATCTTGTTGGCGATCATGAAATCGCGGAAGCTCAGCTCGCCGAAGCTGTCCAGATACATAACGTGATAGCCGTTGTCAGACTTAACGATACCGGTGTCGCCTTCCTTACGGCCTTCCTCGAAGCACCATGCGTCAAATTCTTTAACAGCCCAGCCGGGATAGACATCCTCGTACAGACCGCCGGTGGTAACGGAGCCGGGGTCCTTGGTGTTAGCGGTAGCCAGCTCGCCGAACTTCTCGGGAGTCTTTTCACCGCTCAGGAACTCATCCAGCAGCTTCTGAGCCTGGTCCTTGGCCTTCTTGTCAGCGGCAGCCTTGTCAGCGTCGGTAGCACCCTTGCCCAGCTCCTCTACCTCAATGAGGATGTGACGGATGTTAACCATCTTCATATCGTTGTGGTCGACCTTCTGCATCAGAACAACGTTGAAACCGGTAACCTCGTATTCCTTCTCCTCATCATCGGAGTGCTCTTCGCCCTCAGCATGCTCATGAGCTTTTTCGGTCTTAATCTCGACGGAGGTCAGCTTGTCCAGAACCAGATTCTCACTCTTGACCCACTCCTGCAGCTCAGTGGACAGCTGGCTGTACAGATATCTGTCAGCCTCGGTGCAGGTGGGATCCTTCTCTTCTTCCTTCTTGTCGTCGGAACCGGTAGTAGCACCGGTGGAACCGGTGGTCTCACTGGGATCCACAGTGGGCTCAGTAGCCTCGGCAGAAGCCTCAGTGGAAGGAGCGGTCTTGGTGTCGCTGGAAGGCTCGGTGGAGGGCTCGGTGGAAGGTTCGCTGGGATTGGTGGTGCTCTCGTTCTTGTTATCGGATTCGGTATTCTTGCCGAAGAAGAGCTTCAGAGCTGCGTCAAAGCTTTCCTTATCCTTGATGTCAGCGTTCAGCAGCTTTTCAACATCAGCCTTTGCCTTTTCCAGGGCCTCAGCCTTTTCCTCGTCGGTGTAGTCAATCTTGTTGCCGTTCTCGTCCTTCTTCTGCTCGCCCAGGTAATCCTTCATGTTGATCACATAGGACAGGTAAGTGTAGGAGTAGAACTCACCGATTTTGTCTTCCTCATACTTACGGAAATCGGCATCGGTGTAGCTCTCGTGCAGCTCCTCACTGTGTGCATTGTAGTAGGAGGATGCCAGAGCACTGATGGCACTGTACTTCTCGTAGGTCTTGCGGGTTGCACCGTTGCCGTACAGGTTTGACAGATAAGCATTGGTGGAGTTGAAGCCACTCTTCTCGGCGGTGTAGTCCAGATCCTCCATGGAGGCGTCCAGCTTGGCCTGCTCTTCAGCGGTCATGCTGTGACCGGCCTTGATGGCCAGATCGTACAGACCAAAGACGGTTTGGGCACTCTCTGCAGCGGAGTCCATAAAGAACTTTGCCCAGGTTTCGCCGGTTTCCTTGTCGTAAACCTGCTGGTTCAGGGAAACGCCCATCTGGAAACCCAACAGATACGGTGTATAGTTGCCGTACTGCTGATAAATGGTCATGTAGTAGTTGTTGATTTCATCAACATAGAAGTAGCTGAACTCAGGGATAGTCAGCTCGTGGTCACCAATGGTGACAGCGTGGGTATTCTGGTTGATCAAAGAATCAATGGGATTGCGCAGAGCAACGCCCAGCACAATGGCAATGACCAGTGCCATGGCAACGATGAAGGTCAGGGTATAGGCCTTCAGCTGCTTTGCTTCCTTCTTAGCTTGACGCTGCTTTTCGGTCATAGCAGCCGTCTTCTGCTCCTTGCGGAGCTTTTTCTTAGTGGATCCGCTCATGTAATCATTTCCTCTCGATTGTGCTAATGGTACTTTGCTGATAAATGCACAAAGTCTAGGGTATTATAACTGATTTGCTTGCAAGTTGCAAGTATTAATTTTGAATTTTGCAGAAAAAAGCGAAATGTTTACGATTTATTCGCGAAAAAACATCGGCATGAAGAGAAAACTCTCCATGCCGAAACCCACTTTGGCCGTGCGCATCCATTTATGACCTGCACGAATGGCAGGTGGGTCGCCGCTCCGGATCTTATTTGCTCCCAACGTCCACCTATCGTCAAAGCGTAGGCGGGAGGTCTGCACACCAATCAGGAAGTCAAGCATCCCTATAATAAAATGTGGGTCCAAAAGGATACGTCACGTACCAAGCAGGCAAATATTATTCTTCCTCGTCCTCGTAAAGCTGTTCCATGATAAGGTCGTACACAGCCTGCAGCTCTGCTTCGTCCTCGATAGCACTGAGGATCGGCTCACCGTCCTCCTCCACAGACTTGAGGATGCTGACCTCCAGCTCCGTGTTTTCTCCGTCGTCCGCCGGGATTACCGCCATATAGGTACAGCCGTTGTATTCCAGTGTGGTGAGAATCTCCAGCTCGTATTCAGTGCCGTCCTCGTCCACAATGGTCATAAAATCAGAACCGTAATTGTCAGACATTTGATTTCCCTCCGTATTCTTTCTGATCTTATTTTAGCCGATACACGACGGGAAATCAAGAGGAATCTGTTGTCAGGATAAATAATCCTCCACCAATTTTCTCAGCTGTTCCTCATTTTCAAGATAGATGCCTTTTTTTAGCGTCTCCCGATCCTTCCGCGGAAGCATGCTAGCGTAGTAGGGGAATACTTTGTAGGGCTCCGGGTCATTATCTTTCCAGAGGGCAATGCGTCCCTCGTAAATGCCCAAAATAAACCCAAAAATCAAGATACTATATAATATAGACAGTTTCTTCATCACGATCGACCTCCTCATGGTACTAGTATGCCGTAAAATTCTCGATATATTAACAAATTAGGTCTTTCGTTTTTTGTTTGGGTATGCTATAATCGTATGGTCGAAACTATGCGATTATGTCGATGATTGTAAAATTGAGTTCTCCAGCAGGTTCAATTTCTGCTGTTTTGGAGGTAACAATATGGCAAACCAACAACCCGCACCCAGAAGAAAAGTAACCCGTCAGTCCTGGAAGCCCACCGGCTTTTTGGCTGTTTTACGGGGAATTTGGTTCGTATCTTATTCCGTGATTAAAATTCTGCTTGGTGCAATGATTACCGTGATGATCATTGGTGGCGTATGCCTGGTGGCGTTCATGGGCACTTTGGGCGACTATCTGCAAAATGATATCATTCCCAATTCCAATGTCTCTCTGGAAGGCTTTGACTTGAATCAAAACTCCATGGTGTACTTCTTAAATGAGGAGGGTGCGATCGAGACTCTGCAGAAGCTCCATGCTCAGAGCAACAGCCAGCGTGCTACCTATGAGGAAATTCCCAAAGCTATGATCAACGCAGCCGTTGCCATTGAGGATAAGCGATTCTTTGAGCATCAGGGCGTTGACTGGTTTACAACCATCAAGGCCTGCGTCAATATGTTCATCGGTTCCGGTGATCAGTTCGGTGGCTCCTCCATCACCCAGCAGCTGGTCAAGAACCTGTACCTTCGGGATGATGAGAAGGCAGATGATGTCACGGTCCAGCGTAAGGTGCAGGAGATATTCCGTGCCATCGAGCTGGAAAAACGGTATGATAAGAATACCATCATTACATGGTACCTCAACGAGATCTACTTGGGTAACCGCATTGACGGCGTCAAGGCTGCTGCTGAGTATTATTTCGGCAAGGAGTTGGAGCTGCTGACCCCTGCGGAGTGTGCCTGCCTGATCAGCATCACCAATAACCCCTCCATTTACGACCCCACCAGCACCAAAATTATGAAATTTGAGGTAACGGAGGGCGATGTCCGGGAGCTGGACGGCTTTGGCCGTAACCATGTTCGTAAGGAAAATGTCCTTTGGGTTATGCGTAACGAGGGCTATCTGACGGAGGATGAGTATCAGGAAGCCCTTGCCCAGGAGCTTGTGTTCAAGCGTGGTATTGCTGCTGAGGATAAAATCGCACAGTGCCCGGATGAAAACTGCGGCTACCGCAATCAGGTCAAAAACTTTGTACTGAAGTCCGATGGTCTGTATTATTGCCCCAGCTGCGGTGTTGTCACCGAGATCGGTATTGATGCCTCTCAGGAGGTCTATTCCTGGTTTGTCGACACCGTTTTGGAAGATATCGCCATCATTTTGGGCGAACGGGACGGCCTCGATTGGTCTTCCATGAATAAGAAAACCTACGACAGCTATATGCGTCTGTATAAGGATATGATTAGTGGTGCCGGTTACCATATCTACACGACGCTGGATATGAAGGTTCAGAATCAGGTGGATAAGATCTATACCGATTTGAACGAGATCCCTGCAGATAAGAGCTTGCAGCAGCTTCAGTCCGGCATGGTCGTCATCGACAACCGTACCGGTGACATTGTAGCTATGGCCGGCGGTGTTGGTGAAAAGGATGTCCACGATGCGTACAACCGTACCACCGACGCAAAGCTCCAGCCGGGTTCTTCTGTCAAGCCCTTGACGATTTATGCACCGGCATTTGAGCTTGGTCTGATTACGCCGGCTTCCGTTATGAAGGACATGCCCCGATACTATATCGATGAGCGTCCCTTCCCGTATAACGATCCCAAGCGGTATGAGTACACCCGTACGATTCTGCGTGGTATCACCCAGTCTGTCAACGCCATTGCTGTTAACACTCTGGATGTCATGGGCTTTGGTTACAGCTACAATTTTGCCAAGGAGAAGTTTGGACTGTCTTACTTGACAGATTCCTACGAAACCAGCGACGGCAGAATTCTTTCTGACCTTGGTTATTCTCCCTTGGCCATGGGTGCCCCCTCCGTTGGTGTTACCATTCGCCAGATGGCAAATGCCTATTCCTCTTTCGCCAACGACGGCATTTACCGCAACGCCAGAACCTTTACAAAGGTCTATAACAGCAAGCGTGAAGTGGTGATCGATAACACCCAGACCTCTGAAACCATTCTGTCTGAAAAGACAGTGCAGTATATCAACTACTGTCTTTATAACGCTGTCCAGAGTGGTACCGGTACCGCTGCCAAAATCACCGGTCAGGTCGTCTGTGGTAAGACCGGTACTACCGCCAGCCTGAAGGATCGTTGGTTCTGTGGCTTCTCCGAGTACTACACCGCTGCAGTCTGGTGCGGCTACGATCTACCTGAGGTTATTTCCTTAGTGGGAGACACCTCCAACCCCGCCTGCCGTCTGTTCAAGAAGGTCATGGAGCCTCTGCACCAGGGCCTGAACAAGGTGGAAATGTACAACGAAAGCAACTTTGAGGAGATTGAGGTTTGCCTGGATTGCGGCAAGCTGGCAACCAATGCCTGCACCATTGAGGCCCGTACCTTCAACACCGGCAATTCCCGTGTTGCAACGGCTAAGGTCTATTTGGAGGATATTCCCTACGAAAACTGCGATTGCCATGTGATCATCGACTTCTGCGAGACCTGCAATGCAGTTGCCAACGATTACTGCAAGAAGTTCGCTGCAGTAGGCCAGTGCAAATTGGTCAAGCGTTCCTTGGTTAAGATGACTCAGTCTACTGTGGATGATCTTTTCGCTGCCAAGAACTTCGGCCTGCAGGCACCCCATGCTGCCGATAACTATATTTATTTGGTAGATGCATCCGGAAATCCTGTGTATAACTTCCGGGGTATCATGGGCGATAAGAATGCTGGCGTCAATGCCCCGTATCTGGTATGCGATCAGCACACCAAGGAGCAGTGGGAAGCTTATTTGGACAGTCTCAATAAACCTAATACGGATCCGACCAAACCGGAGGATCCTGGCAATTAATGTAAGGAGAATACCATGATCTGGTTATCCGATGAATGGAAAGATTACGAAGTGCTGGACACCTCTGACGGTGAGCGTCTGGAGCGGTGGGGGAAATATTTCCTCGTCCGCCCGGACCCCCAGGTGATCTGGAACACACCCAAGACCCATCCCGGCTGGCGTAGGTACGATGCCCGCTATGTCCGCTCCAATACCGGCGGCGGTCACTGGTCGGAGCATCATCTGCCTGAGCGTTGGCAGATCAGGTATAAGGACTACCTGACCTTTAATGTCAAGCCTATGAATTTCAAGCACACCGGCGTGTTTCCGGAGCAGGCTGCCAACTGGGATTTTATCCGCGAGAAGGTGGCCAATGCCGGCCGTCCCGTTCGTGTGCTGAATCTGTTCGCCTATTCCGGCGGTGCAACCTTGGCTGCTGCAGCAGGCGGTGCTGAGGTCTATCATGTGGATGCATCCAAGGGTATGGTGGCTTGGGCTAAGGAGAATGCACAGGCCTCGGGCCTTGCGGACAAGCCGATCCATTGGATCGTGGACGACTGCGGCAAATTCATTCAGCGTGAGATCCGTCGTGGACGCCATTACGACGGTATTATTATGGATCCCCCAAGCTACGGCCGGGGCCCCAGCGGTGAAATTTGGAAGATGGAGACCAGCTTCTATCCCTTCCTGCTGGAAACCGCCAAGCTGTTGACGGATAATCCGTTGTTTGTTATTATCAATTCTTACACTACCGGACTTGCACCCTCTGCGGTGGGCTATGCTGCGGATGTGGTGTTTGGAAAGGACCATGGCGGTCATACCCAGGTGGGTGAATTGGGTCTGCCCGTAAAGTCTACGGGCATTATGCTGCCCTGCGGCTCCACCGGTCGCTGGACACCCTGACGGGAGGAAAATGCATGGGTATTGCAATTTCTGTTGAGCATTTGGCGTATAGCTATCCGGGCGTGGATGACACGCCCGGCGTCGCCGTATTTAAGGACTTGAATCTTCAAATAGAGGAAGGCACCTTTGTAGCGATTTTGGGCAGCAACGGCTGCGGAAAATCCACGCTTGCGAAACATTTTAATTCCATCCTGCTGCCCTGCGGCGGCCAGGTAACCGTGTTCGGCATGGACACGCTGGATGAAGACAGCCTCATCGCCATTCGTCGCACTACCGGCATGGTTTTCCAGAACCCGGATAACCAAATCGTTGCCAATGTGGTGGAGGAGGATGTGGCCTTTGGCCCGGAAAATCTGGGCATTGCCAGTCCCATGATCCGCCAGCGTGTGGATAATGCCTTGAAGCAGGTGGGTATGTATGAGTTCCGGGAACACGCACCCCATCTTCTGTCCGGCGGACAGAAGCAGCGTGTGGCAATCGCTGGTATCATCGCCATGGAACCCAAATGTATCGTTTTGGATGAGCCGACGGCCATGCTGGACCCCAGAGGCCGCCGTGAGGTGATGCAGACCATCACAAAGCTGAACCGGGATAAGAATATAACCGTCGTACTGATCACCCACCATATGGACGAAGCCGCCATGGCGGAGCGTGTTGTGGTGCTGCATAAGGGAACAGTTGCGATCGACGGCACACCGGAGGAGGTTTTTTCTCAGGTGGAAAAGCTCCATAGCATCGGCCTTGCCGCACCGGAAACGGTGGAGCTATGCTGGGAGCTGAATAAGCTGGGTTTCCAATTGCCACTGAATAAATTAAATGCCGAAACATGTGCACAGACACTTCTGGAGGAATGGAAGGTCTGATGTCTGGGAGGAAAGAGCATTGGCACCGATATTAGAAATTAAAAACCTGACACATACCTATAGTGCCGGCACCCCCTTTGCACACAAGGCACTGGATAACGTCAGTTTTACTGTAGAAAGAGGGGAGTTTATCGGTATTATCGGCCATACCGGCTCCGGTAAATCCACTCTGATCCAGCATTTGAACGGACTTTTGAAGCCGGAGTCCGGCGAAGTTCTGCTGGACGGAAAGAATATATGGTCTGAAAAACAGCTGACCCGGCTCTCACGCTTTCGGGTGGGGTTGGTGTTTCAGTATCCTGAGTACCAGCTTTTCGAGGAAACGGTTTACAAGGACATCGCTTATGGCCCTAAAAACATGGGCCTTGACGATGGGGAAGTGGACCGCAGAGTCCGGGAAGCTGCCGGTTTTGTAGGTCTTACCGAGGAGCAGCTGGAGGTATCTCCCTTTGATCTGTCCGGTGGTCAAAAACGCCGTGTAGCCATTGCCGGTGTGATTGCCATGGAGCCGGAGGTTCTGATTTTGGACGAGCCGACTGCCGGCTTGGATCCGGTGGGCAGGGAAGAGATTCTTTCTAATATTCAGTCCTACCGGCAGGCGAAGAACGCCACCATTATGATGGTCAGCCACTCCATGAGTGATGTGGCCCGGCTGACGGATCGACTGATCGTTATGAATGGCTCCCATCTTGCCATGGACGGCACCCCCGGTGAAGTGTTTACCCGGGCACGGGAGCTGATGGATATGGGCCTGGATATTCCGGAGCTGACCCGGCTGTTCCTGATCTTGAAGCAAAAAGGACTTCCAGTAGAACCTGTGTATACCATGGAGCAAGCGGTTGCCGCCCTTCGTGAGCTGAAGGGAGGAAACTGTAATGCTTAAGGATATCACTTTAGGTCAGTTTTTCCCCGGCTACTCTGCCATCCATCGCCTTGACCCCCGAACCAAGCTTGTGATGTTGGTGGTATATATTGTGGCACTGTTTTTGGCAGTGAACTGGGCCTCCTATGCACTGATGCTGGTGTTTCTTGTTACCTGCATCGCCATTTCAAAAATTCCAGCCAAGGCCTTTTTCCGCGGTATGAAGCCGCTGATCTTCATCCTTGTCTTTACCGGTATTCTGAATCTGTTTTTCACCCAGGGTGAAAATCTGCTGGTGGAATTTTGGGTCATAACCATCTACTGGGAAGGCGTTACCCGGGCAATTTTCATGCTCCTTCGTATCTTGATGATGATCATGGGAACCTTCCTGCTGACCTATACCACATCTCCCATTTCTTTGACCGACGGCCTGGAATCCCTGCTGTCTCCGCTGAAGAAGATCAAAGTACCGGTGCATGAACTTTCCATGATGATGTGTATTGCTCTGCGATTTATCCCTACATTGATCGAGGAGACGGATAAGATTATCTGTGCCCAAAAGGCCAGAGGTGCGGATTTTGAATCCGGCAAGCTGATGCAGCGTGTGAAAGCACTGGTGCCAATTTTGGTGCCGCTGTTTGTCAGTGCGTTTCGCCGTGCAGATGAGCTGGCCACTGCCATGGAATGTCGCTGCTATCAGGGTGGTGACGGCAGAACCAAAATGAAGCTGCTGCGTTATAAGCTGTTGGATTTCAAAGCATACGCAGTGGGAATTTTGCTGATAGCTGCGGTATGTGTCCTGCGGCATTTCGGCTTGTGAGGTAAAATATGCGAAATATCGCGTTGTTTCTGACCTACCTGGGCACGGCCTACCACGGCTGGCAGATGCAGAAGAATCTGCCCACTGTTCAGGAAACCATGGAAAAAGCCATCGCCATGGTCGTTGGGCACAGTGTCCATGTCACCGGTTGCGGGCGGACCGATGCCGGCGTCCATGCCAAGTGCTATGTTGCGAATTTCCGCACTACTTCCACCATACCGGTGGAGCGGCTGCCGTATGCCCTAAATACCCATCTTCCCGGAGATGTGGTGGTGACCAAGGCCTTTGAAGTCCATGAGGATTTCAATGCCATCGGCTCCTGTGCCCGGAAAGAGTATACCTATTTGATCTATAATTCCCGCATCAAGGACCCCTTCCATGTAAACCGTGCTTGGTTTTATCCCAAGCATCTGGACGAAAAGATCATGCAGGCCGCTGCAGACCAGTTTGTTGGCACCCATGATTTTGCAGCGGTTCGCAGTGTGGGCACGGATGTTAAATCCACAGTTCGCACCGTATACTACTATAAAGTTGACCGGCAGGGTGATCTGATTCGCCTGCGGGTCTGTGCCAACGGATTCCTTTACAATATGGCCCGTGCCATGGCAGGAACGGTGGTCTACGCTGCGGAAGGGAAGATCCGCCCCGAGGAGATCGGAGCGATTCTGGATTGCGGCAACCGCACGGCTGCCGGCCCGACGGTGCCGCCCGGAGGACTGTACATGACCCACCTTTGGTACGATGACGGTGTGGAAAAATTTGAGTGCTCCTGCACAGAGGATGTTTAAAGAAAGTTCGCATTTCACCCTGCAAAATGTGATAAACTTGTCCCATAATGCAATTTCCCATTGAAAGGTTGTGATTCCTATGCAGCCGAAGCTGTGTACAAAATGTAAGAAAAATATCGCCGTTGTGTTCATTACAAAGATCGAAAACGGCGTTACCATGAATGAAGGCTATTGCCTGAAATGTGCCCGTAGTCTTGGCATTCCACAGATCGATCAGGCCGTGCAGCAGATGGGCTTTTCCGAGGAGGATCTGGATAACCTGACCGACGAAATGAGCTCCATGTTCGGCCAGATCGACCAGGGCGACCATGACGATGACGACATGGATAGCCAGACCGCCACGTTCCCGCTGCTGAACCAGCTTTTTGGCTCGGCCAATCCTCCTGCACAGCCTAACCATCCTGTGCCAAAGAAGGAAGAGCCTGCCGAGGAGACTTCCGGTGACCCCGGGAAAAAGAAAAAGAGTAAAAAGCATAAATTCCTGGACAACTACTGCATGGACTTGACCGGCAGAGCAAGAGAGGGAAAGCTGGATAAGGTGATCGGCAGAGAGGTGGAGACTGAGCGTGTTATCCAGATCCTCAACCGCCGTCAGAAGAATAACCCCTGCCTGATCGGTGAGCCCGGTGTCGGCAAGACCGCCATCGCTGAGGGCCTTGCCCAGCGGATCGCCGCCGGCGATGTGCCATATAAGCTGCGGGATAAGGAAGTGTTCCTGCTGGATTTGACCGCACTGGTTGCCGGCACTCAGTTCCGTGGCCAGTTTGAAAGCCGTATGAAGAGTCTGATCGGTGAGATCAAGGAGTGCGGCAATATCATCCTGGTAATCGACGAAGTCCACAATCTTGTGGGAGCAGGCGATGCGGAAGGCTCTATGAATGCTGCCAACATTTTAAAGCCTGCTCTGTCCCGCGGTGAGATTCAGGTAGTAGGTGCGACCACCTTCAATGAATACCGTAAGCATATTGAAAAGGATGCTGCTTTGGAGCGTCGATTCCAGCCGGTGTCTGTAGCAGAGCCCAGCATTGAGGAAGCCTGCCAGATCATGCAGGGCATCGCAAAGAACTATGCGGATTTCCACAGCGTGACCATTTCTCCGGAAATCGCACGGCAGTGTGTTGTGCTGTCCGAACGCTATATTACCGACCGATTCCTGCCGGATAAGGCTATCGACCTTCTGGATGAAGCCTGCTCGGACCTGAATCTGCGATGCAAGGAAATCTCCTTGCTTGCTGAGAAGAAAAAGGAGCGGGACGATTACGAACTGGAGCTGCAGATGCTCACCGAAGACACGGAAAATGAGCATTATGAGAGGCTTGCTCACATCCGCAGTAAGCTGTGCCAGCTGGCTGCACAGATTGAAGAGCTGGAGCAGGTGCCGCCTCCTGCGGTGACTATGGAAAACTTGGCCCGTATTATTGAACTGTGGACTAAGATTCCTGCATCCAAGATCAAAGCTCAGGAGTATGAGCAGATCAGCGGCCTGAAGGATCGCCTGAAGGCACATATCGTAGGCCAGGACGAAGCCGTGGATGCTGTTTCCCGGGCCATTCGCCGCCACCGGGTGGGTATCTCCGCCAAGAAACGACCCGCTTCCTTCATTTTCGTTGGCCCCACCGGTGTTGGCAAGACCGAGCTTGTCAAGCGTCTTGCAGATGATCTGTTTGACAGTGTAGACAGCCTGATCCGCCTGGATATGTCCGAGTATATGGAAAAGCACACAGTCTCCAAGCTGATTGGTTCGCCTCCCGGCTATGTTGGTTATGACGAAGCCGGGCAGCTCACCGAAAAGATCCGCCGTAAGCCCTACAGCGTGGTGCTTTTTGACGAGATCGAAAAGGCTCACCCGGATGTGCTGAATGTGCTTTTGCAGGTGCTGGACGACGGACGGATCACCGATGCTCAGGGCCGTGTCGTGAATTTCGAAAACACGATCATTGTTATGACCTCCAACGCGGGCTCTGAAGGCAGCGTAGGCGGTATGGGTTTCGGCCGTACCGATAACGATATGGTCAAGGAAAAAACCATGAAGGCTCTGCGGCAGTTCCTCCGTCCGGAATTTATCAACCGGGTGGATGAAATCATCACCTTCAACCACCTTACGGAAGAAAACTTCCTGGGTATTGCAGATATTATGCTCTCCGAGCTGAAGCAGAACCTGACAGACCGTGGCCTGAACCTGACCTGGGATGAAGAGCTGCGTCAGCTGTTGGTAAAGAAGGCTTATTCCGTCACCTACGGTGCCCGGAATCTTCGCCGCACCATCCAGACAGAACTGGAGGACCCCATTTCCGAGCAGATCATTGCTTCCTTTGAATCGCCCATCACATCCTTGCACATTTCCGTTGAAAACGATCAGGTGGTCGTTACCAGTAAATAAGTAAAAGCGGCAACATTACGTTGCCGCTTTTTTCTTGCGAATGATGAGAAATGCTGTGATGCCACCGGCGATAAGCAGTAGTACCGCACCTGCTATGATGCATACCCAAATCGGCGGCCAAATCAAGAAACTGACTTCCACAACCGCATCACCAAAAGTGACTGTTGCTGTGGCAAAACCAACCTTCGTGTTGTTGCTGTACTCCACAGCGGGAACTGGCCCCAGCCAATTTTCGCTAACTGTAACCGTTACGTTTTCCAATGCCTGTCCGGTGTAGATGCCGCTGTCTACGGAGATCGTGGCTTTGGCAGAGTCGTGTTGGCTGCAGTTTTGCACGATGGAATTGCCTCTGACACTATGAGTCAGGACATGCTGATCATCGCTGATCTTGGTGTCTTCCATAATGCCCTTCATTGTCCTGTCCTGTGCCCCCAGCTTATCCGTATGCTTTGCCTGAGCGGCAGTGCTGGTAAACACAAGGTGAGAAACTTCATATGCAGGAATCGTCGCTTGCCGTGAATGGGCATAAATGGACTCGTCGCTGCCGTAATTCATCGCAAGATCTACATTTTCGCCCAGTACCAGCAGGATCTCTCCGTGAACATAATTGGGCGTAGCATGCCACCCATCAAAATCATAGTTGTTATAACAGCCGCCGTAGATGCGACGCGTTACTGTGCCGCCGGTAATGTTCAGAAGGATATTACCGATCATGCTGGATTTTTCGCAGCCACCAAAGATCTGCTGAACCTCACCGCCGGTGAAGGAAAGATGAATATCGCACTGCTGATTTATATCCCTGCTGCCGCCGCAGATGCTCATCGCTTTTCCACCGTTGAATGCCAGCCGGATATGTCCCCCAATGCGGCTGTTTTTGCCAACGCAGCCACCGTATATGTAGTTAGCTTTGGCGTTACCACCGAAGGTGAGATAGACATTGCCGTTAATGATGCAGTTGTTACCGCCGCCATAAACCTGATATTCGTGGCTATGGCTGATAGAACCCATATTTTTGTTAAAATTGCCACCAATGACCAGATGCACATCGCCATCTACTTTTCCGGAATTTCCACCGCCGTACACATTCAAAAATGTGCCGCCCAGCAGAGTCATGCTTGTACCGGATACAGCAGCGATCCTGCCGCCGCCATAGAGATTGGCTTTGCCGGAAACCTTCACATCTGTATCCAAGTACAGATCGAAGCCGTTGGCGTAAAGATTGCCATCGTCAGCGAATTGCAATGTAATGTTTTCGAAACGAACATGATCGCCGAGGGAAAATTCATTATTTTCCTGAAAACTCAGAACGCCACCGGTAATGGTAATGCGTTTACCATGATTTTCCCAAACAAAACCCTTGGGAATATTGTATCGCCCCTGGATTTGTATGGTGCCGCCGTCCGCCACAGCATCCAATGCAGCAGCCAGATCACCGGTGATGGACAATATGATCGTGTCGTTTTTTGCCAGGACTCCCGGAATGCACGGCAGCACAAGCGTGATCACCAGAAAAAACAAAATCAGCCTTCTCATAATGCCTCCAAAAGTTTTTCTTCAGCATAGCGTAAATTAGCGGTTTTGTCAAACAAAAGCCGGCAGGTCACCCTGCCGGTTTTATCACATAACCCATTTTTCGTTGATTTTGTCGGTTACATTCTGCACAGCGTCATCAACTTTGACGGCAGCCTTGTTCACTAGCTTTCTGGCGGCACTTTGCTTCGGCAGCATCATCACAGCCACAGCACCGGCAGCGGCACCGACACCCAGAGTGATGGCCCAACCTTTGATTTTCATGCGAATCCCTCCCTTCGGTCTTAGTATACCCCGGGGCGAAAGATTCACAAATGGAAAGCTTTTTCGTTTTTTCTGTTGTTTTTTCCATATTTGCTGTGTTATAATAAAGAAAAATGTCCGGAGGGATACATATGTCTATAGATTTACTGCATGATAAGATCAGAAAACTGAAAAACCCGTCCGTAATCGACTTTGGTATCAAGTGGCATTGCCTGCCGCAGCACTTGCTGGAAGAAGAGGGAAGTCTTGTAAAGGCCTATGGCCGGTTCTGCCGGGAACTGATGACCGCACTGAAAGATTTTGTTCCTGCTGTGCGTTTTCCCTTCGGTGCCTTTGCACTGCTGGGTGCAGAGGGCATTGAACTTTTGCGATCATTGCTGAATGAAGCCAAGGAAATGGATTACTATGTACTGCTGGACAGCCCGGAAATCCTTTCTCCCTGGGCAGCTGACAAAACGGCTGATTCCATCTTCATGGCTGATTCATTTCCTTGCGACGCACTGATTATTAGCAGCTTTATCGGCAGTGATGGAGTTAAGCCATTCCTGCCTTACTGCAAGGACGGCAGCAAGTCTCTGTTTGTTGTGGTTCGTTCTCCCAATAAATCCGCATCCGAGATGCAGGATCTTCTGAGCGGCACCCGGCTTGTCCATGTGGCTGCATCGGAAATGGCAAACCGTCTTGGAGAAACGATTTTGGGCCGTTGTGGATATTCCCACGTTGGTGTTGTCGCCAGTGCAGGCTCAGCAGATAGCCTGCGGAATCTGAGAATGAAGCATAACCGGCTGTTCCTCGTTGTGGATGGTTTGGATTATCCCAGCGGAAACGCGAAAAACTGCAGCTTTGCCTTTGACCGCTTCGGCTACGGCGGGGCTGTTTGTGCCGGTCCTTCCGTCACCGCCGCATGGTTGGCTGCCGAGACGGACGGTAAGGACTATATTGCACAGGCTCAGCAGGCAGCAGAGCGGATGAAGAAGAACCTTAACCGCTATGTCACCATTCTGTAAGTGCCTATGCTGAAAATCTACGGATCTATGCTCTGCCCGGATTGTGTCCAATGCCGGGCGGATTTGGACAAGGCCTGCGTCGTTTATGAGTATTTGGACTTTGCCGATAATTTGAAGAATCTCAAGGAATTTCTTGCAATTCGTGATTATGAACCGGTCTTCGAGGAAGTAAAAGAGCAGGGGAGTATCGGAATCCCGTGTATCGTGGATGAGCAGGGGAAAGTACTGTTGGATTGGTCTATCTATGTAGGTCAGGCCGAGGCCTGACACATCAGTTGTACTGCTGTGCGACGTGACTGTCCACAGGACTGTTCTGGATCTGATGATTTCTGCTGGCACCAATTTGTCCTCTTACACCGTTTTGGCTGGGAACAGTGTGACTGGTGATCTCGGTGGGGATTGTGGTCGTATCGGTGTTACTGCCGCCGCGACAGCCGGCCAGAAGCGTTGCACTCAGCACAAATGCAACTGCGATCATAGCAATTTTTTTCATCTTTCTTCCTCCTTGCGATTGGATGCATAGCTAGTATTTCCCCGTCACAGTTCATTACCCATGAAATAATTGGTATTTTTGTGAAAATTTATTTTTGCCCGTTGCTATTTTTGAAATTGTGCTGTATAATGTCAAAGTTAAACAATACATAAAGGAGAATTCTCTGTTATGAAGAAGCTCGCTGTTAAGAAAAATGTAGAGTGCATGGCCTGCCTGCAGTGCGTTCAGGCTTGCTCCGAAGCCTTTTATAAGGAGTTCCATCCGGACTATTCCTGCATTCAGATCGTTGCCGGCAAGAATGGCGGTGCCAAGCCCAATATCTGCATCCAGTGCGGCAAGTGCATGAAGGCTTGTGAGCACGGTGCCATCACCCAGAATCCCAAGACCGGCGTGTACATGATCAATAAGAAGCTGTGCGTTGGCTGCGGCAAGTGCGTTGAGGTCTGCCCCATGAAGGTCATGGTCCATAAAGAAGGTAACCCCGTTTCCAAGTGCATCGCCTGCGGCATTTGTGTCAAGGCCTGCCCCATGGAAGTCCTGGAGATCGTGGAGAAGTAATTCCAACATAATGTAATAGCGATTCATGAATCGCCCGTATCCGAATGTACGAGAACCCGACAGGCTGCAGCCTGTCGGGTTCCTTAGCAAAATTACAGAGGTGAATTAAGGTGTGTGACTGTGGTTTTACAAAGGGAAACAGATGGTTCCGTTACCGTGCTGCGGCTATCATCGTAGAAAACGATTGTGTTCTGTTCGCCACGAATGAAATGGATGATTATTTCTATTCCATAGGCGGCGGAGTGCACCACGGCGAAACGTCGGAAGATGCTGTAATTCGAGAAGTGTTTGAAGAAACAGGCGTACATTATGAGATTGATCATTTAGCGGTTGTCCACGAGAGCTTTTTTGGTGATCCCGGCGGGACTCTTGAAGGGTTAAATTGCCATGAAATCAGCTTTTACTATCTGATGAAGCCCAGAGGAACACAGGAACTTCACGGTAATAGCTTTACACATGGTGTAAAGGAACAAATGTGCTGGATACCCATTGAAGATTTGGATAAGCACAGAGCATACCCTGTTTTTTTGAAAGAATACCTGAGTAAAGAGCATACTGGAGTTGAACATTTTGTAACACATGAATGTGTGAAATGATTTGGTAAGGCTGGCACCCAATTCTGGGTGCCGATTTTTCATTTTCCGCAAATTTCATTTGCTTTCCAATTGCATATTGGAACTAGGTGTGATATAGTATAAAAGTACTATCATACACCCGGAGGCGTTTATGACAGAATTAACAGCTTTACAGCAAGAAATGGCGGATAAACTACCCCATATTTGTTTAAAAAATAATGAACCTATGTCTACCCACACTTCCTTCCGCATTGGTGGAAATGCTGAGGTCATGGCCTTTCCGAAAAGCAGGGAAGAGTTGGCGGAAATTTTGAAAGCGTCCGCTTTATTGGACTGCAAAATTCGTATTCTTGGAGCAGGTACCAATGTCCTCGCTCCCGACGCCGGACTCTCTGGAGTAGTTATCTGCCTGAAGGACTGCCTGGACGGCATTGAGCTGTTGGATAATAACAGAATCCGTGTTATGGCCGGTGTGACCATGACCAGGGCAGCTGTCTTTGCCGCCAACCATGGCCTTTCCGGTATGGAGTTTGCCCACGGCATTCCCGGTACGGTGGGCGGTGGCGTTTATATGAACGCCGGAGCCTATGGCGGTGAGATCTGCCAAATTTGCGAATCTGTGGAAATTATGTCCGCCGACGGCACACTGAGGACAATGTCCAATGCCGAAATGGGATTTTCCTACCGCCACAGCGTGCTGGAGGAATCCGATGATATCGTTATCAGTACCGTATTCTGCCTGACTACTGCAAGTCCTGACGAAATCAAGGCGAAAATGAAAGAACTGATGGCAAAACGCTCCGCATCTCAGCCCTTGGATCTACCCTCGGCGGGCAGTGCTTTCAAGCGTCCCGTGGGCGGTTATGCAGCGGCACTGATCGATCAAGCCGGGCTGAAAGGCTACTCCGTTGGCGGTGCAGCCATATCCACTAAGCATGCAGGATTTGCAGTGAATCTGGGGGGTGCCACCGCAGAAGATGTCAAAAATTTGCTCACTCAGGTTTCGGATATCGTATTTGAAAAGTCCGGAATCCGGTTGGAACCGGAAGTCCGTATCTGGTAAAATTTTCAGAAGGGAGGGCCCGACATGGCCGTTTCATTCTCCGGCACTGCCAAGGCAGAAGTATGCCGGGCCGTGCTGCAAAAGCATTGCTGCTACCTTGCCGAGTGCTTCGGTATTCTGCTGTTTTGCAATAGCTTTAATTCCGAAGGCATACGCATTATCACCGAAAGCCGCGAGTTTGCCGCAATTTTACCCCGGCTGTTCAAGCGGGCATTTAATGTTAATTTTGACCTGTTCCCCAGCATCGAGGCACCCGGAAAGCTGACCTTCCAGATCACCGATCCGGATAAGCTGGAGACGATCATGGACTCGTTTGGTTTTGATCCCAAGGATACACTTTCCCTCCATGTAAACCTTGCCATGGTGGAGGATGACTGTTGTAAGGCGGCCTTCCTACGAGGTGCTTTTTTGGCCGGGGGGAGCGTCACCGATCCCAATAAGGGCTACCATATGGAAATCACTACTACACACCGCATCGTCTCCCGCGAGACCGATGCACTGATCCAGGAGGTCATGGGCTTATCCATGAAGACCGCCTCCCGGGGCGGAGGTCAGGTGCTGTACCTGAAGCAAAGCGAGCAGATCTCTGATCTTTTGACCTATTTGGGAGCATATGTTGCAGCTATGGGTATTATGGAAGCCAGACTGGAAAAGGACCTGAACAACAAAGTAAATCGCCGCTGTAATTGCGACGATGCCAATACCTCCAAGGTGGTGGAAGCCGCCCAGGAGCAGCTGGCAGCTATCCGCATCCTGCGTGATAAGGGCATATTGGAAAGTCTGCCGGTAAAGATTCAGCAGGCTGCCTATGCCCGGGAAACCAATCCTGAAGCATCCCTTTCGGAGCTTGCTGCCATGCTAGAACCGCCCCTTAGTAAACCTGCTATGAATCACCGGCTCAAAAAGCTGGTAGAAACCGCGAAGGAGGCTGTAAAATGAGTTTTGTACATCTTCATGTTCATACAGAATACAGCCTTCTGGACGGTGCTTGCCGGATCAGCGGCATGATGGACCGGGTCAAGGAGCTTGGCCAGTCGGCCATTGCCATTACTGACCACGGTGTTATGTACGGATGTATCGACTTTTACAAGGCTGCCAAGGCTGCCGGTGTGAAGCCGATCATTGGCTGCGAGGTCTATCTGACCCGCCGCACCCTGGCTGACCGCGTCCACAAGATTGACGACGACCCGTACCACCTCGTTCTTTTGTGTGAGAACAATAAGGGCTATGAGAACCTCTGCCTGTTGGTTTCAGAAGCTTTTACCAACGGCTTCTACGGAAAACCCAGAGTGGATTTGGCATTGCTGGAAAAATATCATGAGGGCTTGATTGCACTTTCCGCCTGCTTGGGTGGTCCTATTCCGCAATTTTTGCTCTCTGAGGACTACGACGCTGCCAAAAACTACGCCCTGAGGCTTGCGGATATTTTTGGTGAGGATCACTTCTATCTGGAGCTGCAGGACCACGGCATTGCCGAGCAGACCCCTGTGAATCAGGGTATCATGCGTCTGCACCGTGAAACGGGTCTGCCTTTGGTGGTTACGAATGATGCACACTACCTGCGTCGGGAAGATGCAACCAAGCAGGACGTTATGCTGTGCGTCCAAAGCGGCAAAACGGTGGATGACCCCGACCGTTTGAAGTTTGAAACCGAGGAATTCTACCTTAAGAGTGAGGAAGAACTCCGTCAGTTGTTCCCAAATTGCGACGATGCCTTTGAAAATACGGTGAAAATTGCCGATATGTGCAATGTGGAATTCGTATTCAACCAGTACCACTTGCCCTCGTTTCCGGTACCGGAGGGTTATACCAACGAAGAATACTTCCGTAAGCTTTGCTACGATGGCTTTGCTGAGCGGTACACCGACCCGCCTCAGGAATACAAGGACCGCCTGGAGTATGAGATCAGTGTCATCAGCGGTATGGGCTATACCAACTATTATCTGATCGTTTGGGACTTTATCCGCTTTGCAAAAGAAGCCGGCATCCCCGTAGGCCCGGGCCGTGGCTCCGGTGCAGCATCTATTGTTGCGTACTGTATGCACATCACGGAAGTGGATCCCATGAAGTACGCACTGATCTTCGAGCGATTCCTGAATCCCGAGCGTGTCAGCATGCCCGACTTCGATACGGACTTCTGTCAGGAACGCCGTGGCGAAGTCATTGACTACGTCATGGAAAAGTACGGCAAGGATCATGTTGCCCAGATTGCAACCTTTGGTACTATGGCCGCCCGCGGAGCCATTCGCGACGTGGGCAGAGCTATGAACTTTTCCTATGCTGAAACAGATGTGGTAGCTAAGCTGGTTCCCAATACACCCCATATTACACTGGACGATGCTCTGCATGCTTCTCCTCAGCTGAAAACCATGTATGATGAGGATCCCCGGGTAAAACAGCTGATCGATACTGCCCGCAGCTTGGAGGGAATGCCCAGAAATACCTCCACCCACGCTGCCGGTGTGGTCATTACCGCCGACCCGGTCTGCACCTATGTGCCGCTGTCCCGGAATGCCGACACCATCGTCACCCAGTATACCATGACCACCATTGAAGAGCTCGGATTGCTCAAAATGGACTTCCTGGGTCTGCGTAACTTGACAGTCATCCGGGATGCGGAGCAGCAGGTTCAGAAATTCCAACCGGAGTTCTCCATGGATAAGATTCCTGATAATGACCCCGAGACATTCAAGATGCTTGCCGAAGGCAAGACGCAGGGTGTATTCCAGTTAGAGTCTGCCGGTATGACCAGCGTTTGCGTTGGCATGAAGGCCGATAGTATTGAAGATATCACGGCAATCGTAGCACTGTACCGACCCGGCCCTATGGATTCCATTCCCAAATTTATCGAAAACAAGCTCAACCATAAAAAAGTTACCTATAAATGCCCTGAGCTGGAACCCATCCTGAAGGTTACCTACGGCTGTATTGTTTACCAGGAGCAGGTTATTGAGATTTTCCGCAGACTGGGCGGCTACACAATGGGTCAGGCAGACAATATCCGTCGTGCGATCTCCAAGAAAAAAATGAAGATCATTGAGGAAGAACGCAAGGTCTTCGTCTATGGTGATGAGGATAAGGGCATTGACGGTTGTATCGCTCGTGGTATCAGTGAAAGTGTTGCCCAGTCTTTGTATGATGAGATCGTTGCTTTTGCCAACTACGCATTCAACAAGGCTCACGCGGTGTGTTACGCCGTAGTTTCCTACCAGACAGCCTACCTGAAATGTCATTACCCCCGTCAGTATATGGCGGCATTGATGACCTCTGTGCTGGACAATGCGACCAAGGTCTCCGGATATATCGCAGAGTGCAAGGAAATGGGCATTCCCGTTTTGCCGCCGGATATCAACCATTCCGACGATCCGTTCACTGTTGAGGGTGATGCTATTCGTTTTGGTTTGGGTGCGGTCAAGAACGTGGGCAGGGGCCTGATCCGCAGTATGGTAGCCAAACGCAATGCCGATGGCGAATTCCGATCCCTGGAGGATTTTCTGCAGAGAATGGGTGAAGGCGAGCTGAATAAGCGTGCCGTAGAGAATTTCATCAAGTGCGGTGCCATGGATTGCTTCGGTCATCACCGCAGCGAGCTGCTGGCTGTGTATGACAGTATGATGGACAGTGTTGCTGCCTCGCGGAAGAAGAATGTGGAGGGCCAGCTTGGTCTGTTTGCCATGCTGGAAGAGGACGACCGGTCTGCCTCCATTCCGATCCCCAAACTGGCGGAGCTGAATAAAGCCGACTTGATGGCAATGGAAAAGGAAACCACCGGCATCTATCTGTCCGGCCACCCTATGGACGACTACCGCCAGTACCTGAAAGGTACCCATGTGATACCTATCGGAGCACTCATGGACAGCGAAAGTAACTATCAGGACGACTCCATCGTCAGCGTGGCTGGAATTGTCCAGAATGTCAAAATGAAGACAACCCGCAATAACTCCATGATGGCCTATGTCACCGTGGAGGACGATACCGCATCCATTGAAATGCTGGCATTTTCCAACGTGCTGAACCAGTTTGGTGGATATCTCCGTGAAAACAGCCCGGTTGTTATCACCGGACGGCTTTCCATCCGGGACGAAAAAGAACCCCAAATTGTCATCAATCGAGCAAGGCCCATGTCCGACTTTGCCGATGCACAGCCTCAGGCACAGCCGGAAACACCCAAGACGGTTACCGGAACGCTGTATGTGCAGTTGACCGGCGAATCAGACCCCCGTTACGATAAGGTAAGAGCCATCGTCAATATGTTCCCCGGAGATCAGCCGGTGAAAGTGTTCTTCGCGGATGTTCGCAAAATGCGTGGTACTCAGGCGAGCCTGGATCAGCGTATGCTTACTGAGCTGAAAAATTTGCTTGGTGAAGCGAATGTGGTAGTAAAATAACTATCTTTTTCCGTATGCTTATGTTATAATATGCGTTTGAAAGGAGGTCGGTCTCATGAAGAAAATCTGCATATTGATTTGCCTGTTTGTG
This sequence comes from Oscillospiraceae bacterium, assembly GCA_015067945.1. Lineage (GTDB taxonomy): Bacteria > Bacillota > Clostridia > Oscillospirales > Oscillospiraceae > Faecousia. Next base: position 209,990 of record SVLM01000001.1, on the reverse strand, counting down.
ATGGCTGTCCTCCTGGCTGGATGTAACATGAAATCGGTGGAAGATCTTTACTGTCTGCCGAAGCGTTCCGAGGCTTACACCAATCTGCAAAACGAGATCGACCGCATGATGGCCGGCATGGAATACAGTGCCCCCATCTCCGGTGAAAACCAGCAAACGGTGCAGATGGCCGATCTGGACGGCGACGGACAGGAAGAATATTTGCTCTTTGCCAAGGGCGGTACGGAGCATCCCTTGCAGATATTCATCTTTGCCCGTGATAACAACGAATATCGCCTCCTTGATCGCATCGAAAGTGTTGGTACTGCGTTCCAGCAGGTAGAATATGTCCGCATGGATGACCGGGGTGGTGCTCAGATCGTTGTTGGCCGTCAGCTGAGCGATCAGTTGGTCAAATCTCTTTCGGTTTACACCCTTCGTAACGGACAGCTGGAAGAAATTCTGAAGACCACCTATACCAAATTCGTCTGTCCGGATATCGATTCGGATGGCTTTCGTGAACTTTTGTTATTGCATCCCGGTGAAACGGAGTCAGATAATGGGGTAGCCGAACTGTATAATATGCACGGCGGCTTGCTTGAGCGCAGTGCCCACGCCAATATGTCGAAGCCTGCTGCCAATATCCGTCGGATCATGGTCAGCAAGCTCCACGGTGGAATCCCTGCAGTGTATGTCGCCAGCGATGTTGGTAACGACGGCATTATCACAGATGTTTATGCTATGGTAGACAGCCAGTTTACCAACGTAACCTTTTCCAACGAGTCCGGAACCAGCGTGCAGACCCTTCGCAGCTACTATGTATATGCGGATGATTTTGACGGTGACGGCATTTTGGAATTACCGGATCTGATCAATGTGAAATTGCCGGAGAATGCCATCCAGCAGCAGAGCCAGCACGTCATACGCTGGTATGATATGTGTGCCGACGGCTCCGAGGTGGATAAGCTCTACACCTACCATAATTTCTCCGGAGGTTGGTATCTGCAGCTGCGTAATGATCTGGCCCCCAGAACGGCCGTGGTCCAAAGGGGCAACAGCTATGAACTTTACCTGTGGAATGAGGATCAATCGGACTCGGAAAAGCTGCTGACCATACACGTTTTGACCGGTGCAAAAAGGGAAGAGCAGGCTGCGATCAATAACCGCTTTGTGGTCCATCGCACTGAGACTGTGGTCTATGCCGCAGAGTTGGAGGTTGCATCCGGTGCCTACGGTATGAGCCGTGACGGACTTATCAACAATTTCCACATCATCGTGCAGGATTGGAATACAGGTGAAACATAAGAGGTAGCAACATGAAAAAAGTTTTGATTTTGGAAGATGAAATTAATATCCGCAGTTTTGTGGTTATCAATCTCAAGCGAGCCGGCTATGAGGTTATTGAGGCAGGCACCGGTCAGGAAGCCTTGGATAAATTGCGTGAGTATCCCGATATTGGCGTAGCGATTCTCGATATCATGCTGCCGGATATCGACGGCTTTGAGGTTTGTCGCCGGATCCGTGCCACCAGCAAGCAGATGGGCGTGATCATGCTCACCGCCCGCACTCAGGAGATGGATAAGGTTACCGGCCTGATGACCGGAGCGGATGACTATGTGACCAAGCCCTTTTCTCCTGCAGAGCTGACTGCCCGGATCGATGCACTGTTCCGCCGGATCGGCGGTGACAATGCAGCCAATGCAGAGCTTTTAAACCAGGGTCCCTTTGTGATGAACACTCGAAATCACACCCTGGAAAAGAATGGCACCCGGATCAAGCTGACTCAGGTGGAATACGCTATTTTGAAGCTGTTTATGCAGAACCCCGGCAGAGCACTGTCCCGGGAGGATATTCTTTCTGCGGTGTGGGGTAGAGACTACGATGGCGAGCTAAAAATCGTGGACGTGAATATCCGCCGTCTGCGTATCAAAATTGAGGATGACGCCAATAACCCCACCTACATCACAACAGTATGGGGCTTTGGCTATAAATGGGGTGCCTGAGAAATTTCGGAAATGGAGGAAGCTGCCCATGGCACGGCTCGGTGGTCTGCAAAAACGCTGGCTTATCAATACAGTTGCGGTCGTGTTCGCTCTGGGCATGCTTTGCGTTATAGTTGTTACCGCGGTGTTTTCTGCCTATTATCACTCCGGTGTTCAGGCGGATATGCGTTACCGTGCGGCAACAACCACGGATTTCTTCGCTGACTACAGTGACCTGGATTACGGTGAATATTACCAGTCCTGCATTCACTATGCAAAGACCTTTGAAGACAGAAATAATTTGGAATTGCAGTTTATCAACGCTGATGGTAGGATGGTTGCTTCCTCCTACGGCAACTGGGTAGGTCAGGCACCTACCACCGCCGACATTCAGTTGGCTATGGAGAGCAGAGCTCCCCAGCCCTTCATTGGTCGAGACGAGCGAACAGGGGAGCGGATCATTGCGGTCTCCAGCCCAATCATATACAGCAACGGTGAGGTCATTGGCGTTTTGCGGTATGTGACCTCCACCCGGTTACTGGATCTTCAAATTGTAAAAGTCTTTACCTATTCTGTTACTGTTTTGCTGCTGGTCATGCTCATTGTGATCCTCAGCAGCAGCTACTATATCCGTACCATTTTGGTCCCGGTCAGACAGATCACCCAAAAGGCCCGGAAGGTGGCTGACGGAATCTACGGCATTCAGATTCAGACAAAATACAACGATGAGATCGGTGAGTTGGCATCTGCTATTAACGAAATGTCCACACAGATCAACCAGAACGAGATTATGCAGCGTGAATTTATCTCATCGCTGTCCCATGAGCTGCGTACGCCTCTGACGGCCATCACCGGCTGGAGTGAGACGCTCCTGAGCGATGAAACCATGGATGCGGACACAAGACGCGGTATGACCATCATCCAGCGTGAGGCCCGCCGCCTGACGGACATGGTTGTCGAACTCTTGGATTTCAACCGGATTCAGGACGGACGCATGACCCTGAATGTCCGCCAGGCAGATATCCGGGAAGCCTTCGAGGACACGGTGTTTATGTATTCCAGTCGTGTTAGCCAGGATGGCTTGAAGCTTGTTTATTTAGATGATGATAATGAAATTCCTGAGATCACCTGTGATCCTGAACGACTCAGACAGGTGTTCCTGAATATATTGGATAATGCAGCAAAGCACGGAGCTGAGGGCGGTCGGATTGAAGCGTCCATCCGGTATGACCACCCCCATGTAATTGTGCAGATCCGGGACTTTGGCCCCGGTATTCCGGAGGACGAACTGCCTCTGGTAAAGAGAAAATTCTTTAAGGGCAGCTCCAAGGCCCGCGGCACCGGCATCGGTCTGGCAGTCTGTGAAGAGATCGTAGCTATGCATGGCGGTCTGCTGGATTTGGAAAATGCCGAAGGCGGCGGCACGCTGGTAACGGTGACACTGCCTGCCACCCAATAGGAGAGGAAAATATTATGGGTAAAAAAGAAACGCAGCCCTGCTGCGAAAAATTCAAGACCATGATTGGCGGACAGGCATTGATTGAGGGCATTATGATGCGTGGCCCAGAGAAGGATGCAATCGTGGTCAGAACCAATGGAGAATTGAATGTGGAGGTCAAGCCCCGCAAGAAGCGTAAACCCCATTCTCCGGCAACCTGGCCGCTGCTCCGCGGTGTTGTAAGCTTTTTTGATTCTCAGGTAGTTGGCGTCAAGGCACTGATGCACTCTGCGGACCTTTCGCCTGAAGAGGCTGAGGTCGAAGAACCCTCCAAGCTGGATCTGTGGCTTGAGAAAAAGCTTGGCAATGAGAAATTCCAAAAGGTCGTCATCGGCTTTGCCGTATTTTTGGGAATGGCCATGTCCATTGGTCTGTTTTTCCTCCTGCCTATGGTCATCGCCGGCTTTTTTGACCGGCTGATCACAAGTACGGTTGTTCTGAATTTGCTGGAAGGCTTGGTTCGTATCCTATTGTTTGTTGCCTATATGCTTCTGGTTTCCCGTATGAAGGAGATGCGTCGGGTCTTTGCCTACCACGGAGCAGAGCATAAAACCATTCGCTGCTATGAAGCTGGACTGGAGCTGACCGTGGATAATGTCCGGCTGCAAACCCGGCTCCACCCCCGATGCGGTACCAGCTTCCTGCTGATCGTTATGGTTGTTTCCATTTTGCTGTTCTCCGTAGCATCCTCCGGCCTGCTGGCGTTGATTCCTGCATTGGAGGGTATGCGTGGCACCTTCTTGTTCCGGCTGATCATGATCCTTTTCAAGCTTCTGCTGCTTCCCTTGGTAGTGTCCATTACCTACGAGATCAACCGCTGGGCTGGCCGTCATGATAATGCGTTCACACGGGCACTGACAGCTCCCGGTATGTGGTTTCAGAACTTTACCACGGTAGAGCCTGATGACAGCATGATCGAAGTGGGCATCGCCTCCTTGCAGGCTGTCCTGCCGGAAGAAGAGGGGACAGACCGGTGGTAAAGAAGCTTTCCCAGTTGTACTCGGACACCCGACGTGCCCTGATGGAAACCGAGGATACCCAATCCGCCGGCATGCTGGCCAGATACCTGCTCTGTCACGTCACCGGTAAGACCAGGGAGCAGCTTTTGGCCGACGGTGAGATGTATGTCGGTGACGAAGTTTGTACCGCTGCAGAAGACTGCGTACGCCGTGTACTGGCAGGGGAGCCGCTGGCCTATATTTTGGGTTCTTGGGAGTTCTATGGTCTTGAGCTGTACGTTGACAAGAACGTACTGATTCCCAGAGACGATACCTGTGCTGTTGCGGATTTGGCAATTTCCCGGGCAGGCTTGCTGGGCACGAATCCCCGGATTTTGGATCTTTGTACCGGCTCCGGATGTATTGGTCTGGCCATCGCCAGCCGGGTTTCCGGAGCAAAGGTCACCTTGGCGGATATCTCTCCGGAGGCCTTGGCGGTGGCGAAAAAGAATGTTACGCTTAACCGGCTGCAAAGCCGCGTGACCTGCGTGAAATCGGATGCTCTGGGGATACCCTCAGCATTCCTTGGTAAGTTTGACCTGATCGTGTCCAATCCGCCCTACATCACCACTCAGGAGATGACGGAGCTGCCTAAAAGTGTCGTGGATTTTGAACCCCACCTGGCTCTGCACGGTGGCGACGATGGTTTGGATTTTTATCGGAACATTGTAAAGAATTACGCCGCAGCATTAAAGCCCGGCGGCTACCTGTGCTTTGAATTTGGCATGGGTCAGGGTGACGCTGTATGTGCCATTCTGGAAGAAAATCAGTATACCATTCTGGAACGTTCCAGAGATTATAACGACAGAGAACGGGCGGTCATTGCACAGCTCGGCAGGAAGGAAGATTAACTATGGCTACAAAGAAAACATCCTATGAAGCACCTACTCAGGCCTCCGACAAGAAGAAGGCTCTGCAGACTGCTCTGGCACAGATCGAAAAGAACTTTGGCAAGGGTACTGTCATGCGTTTGGGCGACCGTCCCGAAATGAATGTGGACGCCATTCCCACTGGCTCTTTGGCTCTGGATGCCGCACTGGGCATCGGTGGTGTACCCAAGGGCAGAATCATTGAGATCTACGGCCCTGAATCCTCCGGTAAGACCACCCTGGCTCTGCACATCCTTGCTCAGGCACAGAAGATGGGCGGTGAGGTTGCATTTGTGGATGCAGAGCATGCTCTGGATCCCGTCTATGCCGCAGCACTGGGCGTTGATACCGATAATATGCTGGTTTCTCAGCCCGATACCGGCGAGCAGGCACTGGAGATTACCGATGCTCTGGTTCGCAGCGGTGCTGTGGATGCCATCGTGGTGGACTCCGTCGCCGCCCTGGTTCCCAAGCAGGAAATTGAGGGCGAAATGGGCGATACTTTCGTGGGTCTGCAGGCAAGACTCATGTCTCAGGCTCTGCGGAAGCTGGCCGGCACCATCGCCAAGACCAACTGTGTGGTAATCTTCATCAACCAGCTGCGTATGAAGATCGGCGTTATGTACGGCAACCCCGAAACCACCACCGGTGGTAACGCCCTGAAATTCTACTCCTCCGTACGTCTGGATGTTCGCCGTGTTGAGTCCATCAAGGAAGGCGGCAATGTGGTTGGTAATAAGACCCGCGTCAAGGTTGTCAAGAATAAGGTCGCGCCTCCGTTCCGTGAGGCACACTTTGATATCATGTACGGTCAGGGTATCAGCAAGTGGGGCGAGCTGGTGGACCTTGCCGTGCAGATGGATGTTATTCAGAAGAGCGGCAGCTGGTTCTCCATGGGCGATGAGCGAATCGGTCAGGGCATCAATTCCGTGAAGGACTACCTGATGGCCAATCCCGATATTGCCGAGGAAGTGGAAGCCAAGGTTCGTGAGAACCTGATGAAGGCCTCTCAGGCCGCAGTGAAGGCACCTGCCAAGGCTGCAGATAAGCCTGTAGCCGTCAGTGCCGACGATTTCGACGATGAGGATTGAGAAGCTTTCCGGGTCCCCTGACAGAGCCGGCAGATACCATGCCTGCTTTGATAATGGTGATACTTTGCGGCTGTACCGCCAGACGGTTGAGGACTTCGGCCTCTATCCCGGTATGGAAATGACGGATGAAGACTATTCCCGACTGCTCCTAGCTGCTGCACAGATGTCCGCAAAAATGCGTGCCGTGAGAATTGTCTCCGCTTCCTCCGTGTCGAAGCGGGATCTGGAGCATCGCCTTGTGCAAAAAGGGGAGGATCCGGAGCAGGCGAAGGCAGCGGTTCGCTGGATGGAGGATATGGATCTGCTGGACGACCGCAAAACTGCCGAGCAGATCGTAAACCGATGCATTCATAAGGGCTACGGCCTGATGCGGGCAAAACAGGCTCTGTACGAAAAGCAAATTCCAAAACACCTCTGGGCGGATGCCTTGGCAGACTACCCGGATCAGGAAGACTACATTCGAGAATATCTGTGTGAAAAACTGTCGGATCCGGCAGATCAAAAGCAGGTCAAAAAGGCGATTGATGCACTGATACGCCGGGGTCACAGTTACGGTGCAATCCGTCGCCAACTTGAGAAGCTATCCCTGAGCACACAGGACTTTCTGGAGGACTGACATGGCAAATATTGGATTTATTTCCCTTGGTTGTGCCAAAAACCAGGTGGATTGTGAGCGGATGATGTACCGCGTTCAGGAGGCTGGACACACAGTCTGCCCCGGTGTAGCCGGCTGTGATGTTGTGGTAATCAACACCTGCGGCTTCATCGATTCTGCGAAATCGGAGGCCATTGACTTTATTTTACAGATGGCTGCACTGAAAGCAGAAGGACAAATTGGCAAAATTCTGGTCACCGGCTGCTTGTCCCAGCGTTACCAGCAGGAGATATTGGAGCAGCTGCCCGAGGTGGACGGAATCCTCGGTACCGGCAGCTATACGCAGATCGTCCCTGCACTGGAAGCCTTGATGGCAGATGAAACCGTTTCCGATTTTGGTTCTATCGATGCACCGGAGGAGGAGACCGGTCGAATTTTGACCACCCCTGAGCATTATGCCTACTTAAAGATCGCTGAGGGCTGTGATAACCGATGTGCCTACTGTATCATACCGTACCTGCGTGGTAAGTTCCGCAGCCGACAGCTGGATGATGTGCTGTATGAGGCCCGCCTGCTGGCTGCATCCGGCGTGAAGGAACTGATCGTTGTCGCTCAGGACACCAGTCGTTACGGTACTGACCTACCCGGACACAAGCGTCTGCTGCCGGAGCTTCTGCGGCAGCTGTGTCAGATTGAGCAGCTCCATTGGCTGCGTATCCATTACATCTACCCTGATGAGATCGATGACGAGCTGATCGATGTGATCGCTCAGGAACCCAAGATCGTCAAGTATCTGGACATTCCCATCCAGCACTGCAACAGTAAGATCCTCAAGCTGATGAACCGCCGTGGTGACGGTGTGTTCCTCAGAGATTTGTTTGCAAAGCTTCGCAGCCGCATTCCCGGTTTGGTGCTTCGCACCAGTGTGATTACCGGCTTGCCCGGAGAAGGGGAAGAGGAATTTGCCGAGCTCTGTGAATTCCTGAAGGAGCAGTGTTTGGAGCGTGTAGGTGCTTTTGCCTTCTCTCCGGAGGAGGGCACTCCTGCCGCCCAGATGCAATATCCCGATAATGAAACAGCTCTTGCCCGTGCGGAAATGATTGAATCCATCCAGTCCCGGATTATGGACGATTACAGCGAAGCCATGGTCGGCAGGGAAGTGGAAGTGGTGGTTGACGGCTACGATGAGGAGCTGTGCCAGTATTATGGCAGAACCTACGCGGATTCTCCCGATATTGACGGTAGAGTCTGGATCGCCACGGACGAACCAATTTCCGAGGGTACATTTGTGACAGTGCAGATCGACAGCGTAATTGACGGTGATCTGTCCGGCTTTTTAGTGGAGGAATTGTAAATGACAACTGCAAGTAAAATCACACTGATTCGTGTTGCATTTATCCCGCTTTACATGGTTTTCATGTATTTAAGCTACGGAATGCCCGGCCCCTGGATGTGGGCGGCTCTGGCATTGTTTATCATTGCCAGCCTGACAGACTATGTGGACGGCTATATCGCAAGAAAATACAACCAGGTAACCGATTTCGGCAAATTCCTGGATCCTCTGGCAGATAAGCTGCTGGTGATTGCGGCAATGACCATTCTTTGCGAGTGGGGCAGATTCCCTGCCTGGGCACTGATCATCGTGCTGACCCGTGAATTTGCCGTTACCGGCCTTCGACTTGTGGCCGTCCAAAAGGGAACTGTCATTGCAGCGGGCTGGAGCGGTAAGGTAAAAACTGCCAGCACCATGATCGGCCTGTGCTTCTGGATGGGATTCCCCACCGACAGTATTTTGGGCCTGATCGTCACCGGCGTTATTGTGGTGACAACGCTGTACTCCGGCGTAGAGTATTTTGTACAGAATTGGAAATGTCTTTGGGACTAACAGGAAACTCCCGGTGATCCACCGGGAGTTCCTTACTGAAATTTAGCGAGGTAATCTATGAATACCAGAGAAATCGGCGAAATCCGTCGGCATATCCGTCGGGATCGCAGCAATATGACAGCCATTTACGGCTGCTATGTGAATGAGAACAAGGAAATTATCTCAGAATTCCGTGTGAGCACCGCAATGATGTCTGAAAATGAGGGCGAAAAATATTTTGGTCTGCTCAAGCGGAGCCTGTCAGGCACGTTGGGTAAAAATCTGATTGATATCTCCTTCCGCACCTCTCAGGTGGCCGGAAGTGAGGAGCATAAGCTGCTGATGGACCTGCGTCAAACCGCCCTGAACGACAGCGATCTTCGCCAGCGGTTCTATCAAAAGGTGGTGGATTCCGTCAGTCTGCGGGCAAATTACTTGATTCTGCTGGGCTGTGACAGCTATGATGTGCCCTTTAAGAGCAAGGATGGGGAAAACGATTCTGCCCGAAGTGACGAAACCTATACATTTTTGCTCTGTGCGATCTGTCCGGTAAAGCAGACAAAACCCACATTGCACTATGAGCCTGAGAACAAGGAATTCCACGACGGCGGTATCACCAATGTGGCTGCCGCACCGGAGCTGGGCTTTTTGTTCCCGGCCTTCGACAGCCGCAGCACTAATATTTATAATGCCCTTTATTATACACACAGCCCTAAGGAAAATCACACCGCATTTGTAAGTGCGATGTTTAATACCTCCATCCCCAAGCCGGCTGCGGAACAAAAGAAGTCCTTTGAGGCGATTTTGGGCACTGCATTGGGCGAGGAAAGCAGCCTTGATGTGATTCAGAATGTCCACGACCAGCTGTGCCAGCGTATTGAGCTGCACAAGGAGAGCAGAGTGCCGGATGCATTGCTGGTCGATAAAAGTGATGTCCGGGAGGTGCTGGCGTCCTGCGGCGTCTCTGAGCCTCACATTGCGAAGTTTAGCGTGGATTTTGATGAAGCCTTCGGCATGGATGCACAGCTGCATCCCAAAAACATCATTGACCACCGGAAATTTGAGATCAAAACGCCGGACGTATCCATTAAGGTCGCACCGGATAAAGCGGATTTGATCCAAACCCGTGTCATCGGCGGTGTGAAGTATATTCTCATCAACGCAGAAGAGGATGTAGAGGTCAACGGTGTCAGCATCCACATCCGGGAAGAGGAAGCATTGGGCGTTTGATGCTTGCTATTTTGCCTGAGCTGCTGTATAATATTTGCAAATGGAGGTGCTATCCATGCAACTAAAACAGTATGATCGTTATATTGTGGATTTTAAGAGCAAATGGACCACACGCTGTGCGGCCTTGTTGGGCGTTTCTCTGTTTGTCCGCGTGGTGTATTTCTTCGGTATTAAAAATCTGACTGAGTGCGGAGCTGGACAGGTCATTTTTGACATGGTACTTACCATGGGACTGTGCGTGGGATTTTTGGTGATGTTCAGTGCCCTGAGGCGTAACGCACCGGGCTTGTACGCACTGATGGGTGCAGGCTTCTGCCTGCTGCTGATGATCAGTACATTCTCCAGCGGCAATGCTCTGCGAATCGTTTTGGCGATTGTGGGATATCTGTTGGCCGGCACCATTTTGGTGATCACCGTCAGTGGCTATCTGCCCGGAAAGCTGCTGTCGTCTGTTATGTTTCTGCTGCCGATGGCGGTTCGTTTTCTTGCTTTTGATCTTGGAAAGATTGGACTGTTCACTTGGGTGATTGAGCTTTCCTGGCTGCTGACCTTAGCATCCATGTTCTGCTTTACCCGGGGAATGAAACCGTATAAACGAAATGAAAAATAAGTAAGAAAAGGGTGCGTATCTTGGATACGCACCCTTTTAGTTTGCCGTTTATTCGTTCATCAAAGCAATAATCAGCTCAGCGGCCTTGTCCTCGCTGATGGAAGCGGTGTTGATGCACAGATCGTAGTTCTCGGACGCACCCCAGGTGCGACCGGTGTAATGCTGATAGTTTACAGCCCGACGCTTATCCTTTTCCTTCAGACGGGTTTCCGGACTCTTTTCAGAGTCACCGTAGAGACGAACAATTCGCTCAGCCCGGTAATCCATATCTGCGTGGATGTATACATGAAGTACATCCTCCCGGTCCTTCAGTATGTAATCGGCATTTCTGCCGACGATCACACAGGGGCCCTGATCGGCAAGCTGCAGGATGACACCGCATTGGATATTCCATAAGAAATCAGCGGTGGACAGACCCTTCATCACACCGGGAACACCCTGGGGAGCAAAGGCGTAGGACAGCAGACTTTTACCGGGAGAGTGCTCGCTGTTTTCTTCCACAAACTTGGGTGCAAAGCCGGATTCGAGAGCAACCTGCTCCACCAGCTCCTTGTCATAAAAGGGGATTCCGAGTTTCTCCGCCACTTTGCGGCCAATGGTGCGACCGCCGCTGCCGAATTGACGACTGATGGTAATGATGGTTTTCTTCATTGCTATGATCCTCCTTCAGTGTGTTCTAACTACAGTATAACATCTATGAACACAATTGTCAAAGCTTTCCTTCGTCCATATACGGCTGGATCTGTGGAATCCGTCGAAGAAAAGCCAGGACAACAGCCTCATATCGCTCCGGGTCAGTCATATAGGCCAATCCATGTCCGGCACCGGGGAATATCTGCAAATCCACGGAGCCTGCACAGTTTGCCGCAATTTCACAGCTCATTTGGCAGGGGACAAAACGATCGTCGTCACCGTGAATCAATAGGATAGGAATCCTTGCTTGCTTAACAGACTCTGCAGGCGTGGATTCGGTAATGCTGAATTTGCCAAGTAATTTTGCGGCCAAGGAAATAAAGGGGAAGACAAATTTTTCCGGAAATCCCCGGTCGGTACAGACCTTGCAAATGATTCCGGCAGGGGAGGCGTAAGGACAGTCTGCCATGATCCCTACAACATTACTTGGCAAGTGCAAATCCGTGGTCATTAAAATCGTTGCAGCTCCCATGGATATGCCGGACAGTACGACTGGATTTTCCTTTCCAAAGCGTTCGTTCACATACTCAATCCACCGCATGCAATCATAACGCTCCAGCACACCGAATGTAATCACGTTACCCTGACTCTTGGCATGTGCGCGCTGGTCGGGTACCAGTATATTAAAGTCAAGCTGCCGGGAAAGTGCAAATCCACCGGCACCGTCCCGAAGGGCGTTGCCTTTGTAGCCGTGCATGACGATCATAGTAGGAGCATTTTCTTTTGTGTGATAATACCGTGCATGGAGCTTTAGGCCATCGTGAGAGGATATATAAACATGCTCACAGGGTGCTTTGTCCATTACCCGTGTGCATTCCAAAATCACATCTGCCAAAGCGTCGTACTGCTCGCCTTCAATAAGCTGGTAGGGGTCATCCTTGCGGTCAGTGGGGGAGTGAAAGCACTGCAGATATACATATGCTGTCACCCAGCCGGAGAATGCAAGCACAGCGATGATGAGAAAGAACCATTCCATAGCAAAAACCTCAAAATAAGCTTTCTGTTAGTATAACACAATCCATGCCCAATTGTGCACAGAATTTGCAAATATTGATTTTTCTACTACGGTATAGTATAATTTGAGCAAAGGAGGTGGTCCCCGTGTCAGCCGGTTATCAGATATTGCTGCAAGTGATACTGACAGTTATTGCTGCAAATTCTTATCCGCTTCTGTCCATCAGTATGTGGTTTGCTGTCATGCTCCCGGTGCTGATCGTGGTGGCAAACACTCTGCCGATTTTTCAGATGAAGGACATGCCTACGTTCCAACTGCGGATATGTGCTCACGGACACCGCTGCTTAAAGGCCTTTATCATTTCTCTTCCGATCTGCATTGTCATTGAACTGTGCATCGGTTGGTTCTTGGGTTCAACGGAGCTTCTTCATTGGCTCGTCAGCATCGCAATTTGTGTGGTGGTTGAGGCGATTCTGTTCTGGAACGGCATGATTTCTGTTTACGCCAGCTCTGTGCAGCTGGGAATCCGCCACAGAGCGGTTGGCATCATGCTGGGTCTTGTACCCATTGCGAATATTGTTATGCTGATTCGCATTCTGAAGATCACTGGCAATGAGATCCGCTTTGAGCAGGAAAAATATAAGCTTGAAGAGGGGAGAAAGGATGCCTTTCTGTGCAGGACCCGGTATCCGATTCTTTTCGTCCACGGAGTTTTCTTCCGTGATAACCACTACCTGAATTATTGGGGAAGAATCCCAAAAACATTGCAGAAGAACGGTGCAGAGGTCTATTACGGTGAGCATCCGTCCGCCCTTTCCATTGCGGACAGTGCCCAGATCCTGGCCGATAGAATAGCAGCGATTGTTCGTAATACCGGCTGCGAGAAGATCAATATCATTGCCCACAGTAAGGGTGGTTTGGATTGCCGCTATGCAATGCATAATCTGGACGTTGCAAAATATGTCGCCTCACTGACAACCGTCAATACACCCCACCGGGGCTGCCTGTTTGCGGATCATTTGCTTAAAAAAGTACCCCAGAGAATCCAAACCAAAATTGCAACGACCTATAATAATACATTAAAGCAGCTGGGAGATCCAAACCCGGATTTTATGACAGCGGTTCAGGATCTTACATCCGCACACTGTACACAGTTTGATGCAGATACACCCCAACCTGAGAATGTGTTCTGCCAAAGCGTTGGCTCATTGCTGAAACGACGTAGCAAGGGAAGCTTTCCGTTTAATTTGTTTTACCGCTATGTCAGGCAGTTTGACGGAGCGAATGACGGACTTGTAGGTGCCGATTCCTTCGAATGGGGAGAGCGGTATCAGCTGCTGACGACCATGGATAAACGCGGCATTTCTCACATGGATATTATCGATCTGACAAGAGAGAATTTGCCGGAATTTGATGTTAGAGAATTCTACGTCCGTCTTGTCTCGGATTTGAAGCAACGGGGATACTAATATAAGGAGTGAAACATATGAATAACTTAGTTGATGCTTTGATTGAGATTCCCCTGGGATCGAAGAATAAATATGAAATGGACGAAAAGACGGGCCGGATCCGTCTTGACCGGGTGCTGTATTCCGCCATGATCTATCCTGCAGAATACGGTATTATTGAGCATACCTTAGCCCCGGACGGTGACCCGCTGGATATTCTGGTGATCTCCACGGAACCAACATTTCCCGGATGTATCGTTCCGGTTCGTGTTTTGGGCTACCTCCAGACCTGGGATAAGGGTAAGGAAGATTATAAGCTGATATCGGTGATTGACTGCGATCCCAGATATGCCAATGTCCACAAGCTGGAGGATCTTCCGGAATTTACATTGAAGGAGATTGCCAATTTCTTCCAGAACTACAAGGTGCTCCAGGGCGTCACGGTTGAAGTAGGGGACTACCATTCTATGGAGGACGCCATTCGTATCATTGGCGAATGCCGCCGCCGGTTTATGGAAGATACAATCGCAGAATAAAAGAGTCAGCACCGCATTTTTTAATGCGGTGCTGTTACAACATAAGTGGTATTCTTCGTTTTGCATTTACATTGCTGCAGAGAAAGGTGAATCAATCAAACCAAGGTGAATCCTGCAGTGTAGAATGAATCGACACGCAGGGTAATCATTCCTGTAAATGCATGAAATGACCTAATAAACCAGAATGACCGCAGTTTAACCCAAAGGGGAAGACCACCTTGTCAAAACACAGACTAGCAATCCGAAAACAAATCGAACGCAACAAAATAAAAATTTTGTTGCGTTTACGGTGGGTTTATGGTATAATAATGACAGAAAGGTCGGTTCGGTAGGTTTTGAGCCCTTTCAGATGGGATTTCATGGCTGTCTGTCACTACATGCAATACTTGCGTTGTTTTCGTGACCGCATTACATATTTGTATCTTTATTATAGTTCGTGGTGCTTGCTCTTATCGTTCCATTACAATTCACCTGAGATCTGTACTGTTCCACGATCTGTGTTCCTTAACACCGTATGTCAATGCACAGTTTGTTCTGTATCATGCATTGGCATGGTTATTCTAGTTGCAATCGGCACTGATCGGAGCTATCAATATCTATATCTGTATGGTCACTCCCAGACTCATCTTCATAACAGATCCTGCGTTTATACAGCACCCAACGTTATGTACCTCATGCATTGCTTGATCCGCAGATTCGCTCTATATTCCAACACCTCTTCTGCAATTACAATTCCTTTATTTTAAGATTCGCTAATTTGTTCGCATTTAAATCCGAACATAAATATCACTCGTTAATATATTTCAGGAGGTCTATTATGCGTCGATATAATGATTGTCCATTGGTTTTGCGAGATTTTCTCATCTACCATGAAACTATCAAAGGTCAGTCTCCGCTGACTATTGGCGAATACTATTTGGATTTGCGGATGTTTCTGCGTTTTATGAAGCTGATGCGTGGCGAAATGCCGATTAACACCCGGTTGGATGAGATTGATATCAAGGATGTAGACATTGCCTTCCTGGCTTCTGTTACAACCTCGGATATTTTCGATTTTCTTTCCTACCTTGCCAATGACAGAACGCCCAATCCGGATGCGGCTGCACCGGAGCATGGCATCTCCCCTGCTTCCCGAGCCCGGAAGCTTTCGGCACTGAAGTCCTTTTATAAGTACCTGACGGTCCGTACAAAGCAATTGACCGAGAATCCGGTTGCCGATTTGGAATATCCAAAATTGCGTAAAAGCTTGCCAAAATACCTAACTTTGGAGCAATCAGCCGCACTTTTGCAGGCTGTTTCTGGGCAAAATGAGAAACGGGACTATGCAATTTTAATGCTTTTCCTAAACTGTGGCATCCGTCGCAGCGAATTGGTGGGCCTAAATCTAACGGATATTTACGAGGATCGCATCCGGGTTGTTGGTAAAGGTAATAAAGAACGGATTGTCTATTTTGGAACGGCCTGCCGCAAGGCCATCGATGCATATTTGGTGGAGCGGCATAAAAGAATTCTTACCGACAACCGTGCCTTGTTCGGATCCCGCAACGGCAATCGTATCAGCGTCGATGCGGTACATAGCCTTGTAAAAAAGGCACTGTTAAAGGCCGGTTTAGATGCCTCACAATTCTCCGCCCATAAGCTGCGGCACACAGCAGCTACTATGATGCTCTCCGGCGGCGTGGATGTGAAGACAGTTCAGGAGGTCCTCGGTCACGAAAATCTGAATACCACACAGATTTATACCCATATTGAAAGCACAGAATTGAAGCTGGCGTCCGAAGCCAATCCTCTATCGAAGCTGGATTTTTCAGACACGGACGAAAATTGATCAAAACCTGCCCGTTTTTCCAAAAAACGGGCAGGTTTTTTACTTTTTATGGGCTTCAAAGTCTGCTTTTGGCCCCTTGTATTCACCCAATTTGGAAACAACTCTTTGCAAATAGGAGCCGGGATCGCACACCTGACCAGCAAGAATATCCTCTTCGGTGACACGAGCCACCAAAATTTCCCGTGCACAGGCATAAACCTCGTCCATATTATGCTTGTATGCACCCCGTTCCCGGTCGTAGGTGATGTAAATGTAGCCGTCATCGGCTTCCTTGACATCGGGATAGGAAACATCGCTTCTGGGATCCAGAAGCAGCTGTGCACACCAGGTCTTGCCGTCATCCTCGGAGAGCAAAGCGGTCAAGTTATTTCTCTTATGGAAATTCACATGGTTGATCAGCAGAATTCTGCCGGATTTCAGGCGGCAGATGTGGAAACGGGAGCTGGGGCCGCCCAGACCACTGTCGGAATCCTCGCTCCAAGTAACACCGCCATCCGTGGAGAATGCCTGACCGATACCATAGTAGGTTCTCACCAGCATCCACAGCCGACCGTCATTGAGCTCCAGCACCATGTGCTCATCAAAATGGCGATTCTTGACATCCGCACAACCCAAACGGCGGAAGGTTTTACCGTTATCGTCGGTTTCGTATACAAAAGAGCCTTTATCCGGCGTCTTGCTGTCCCATTCTTCCGTCAGGGTGCGTACGCCATGGTTCCAAACTGCCAAGGGGAACAGCCATTTGCCGTTTTTCAGCACAATGGGCTTATTCATCATGATATCGTGGCCAATCTTAAAAGGCTCGCCCCATTGCAGGGTATCGGCATCCGGGTCATCGCAGATTGCGGCGTAAACAGCATCCTCTGGGGTAATGGACCAGGTAAACCACAGCCGTCCCAGCGGATCGATCCACAGGCAGGGATCGAAGCAGCGGTAGTTGTCCATGTAGGCTGCCACTACCGGTTCGGTATAGTGGATGCCGTCATTACTCATGATCACCATCGCATAATTGCCAATTTCTTCACGGGTACCGCCGCCATAGAAGGTTACAAACACTCTTCCCTTCTTGGTCACTTCAATACTGGAAATACCCTGCCAAAGCCGCTGATCCGCATAGAATCGCTTCAGTTCTTCAGTTTTTTCAATCAGCATAATTTACCCTTCTTTTGTTAAATGGTATTCATAAGTTCCTGCAAATAGATAAAAGGAACCAATGTTTCATCCTTGTCCATTTGCAGAATTTCTTCTTTCGTGGCCAATTTGGCATCGCAGGTCTCTCCGTCCTGAAGTACGACATCTGCCAGGGAGAACTCCTGCTCAAAAAGCCAAATATCTGCGAATGTATGTCTGCTTTTGTGCGTCAGTATCAGCCTGCCGTTTTCCGGCTTCAGGATGAGGCCGGTTTCCTCGCGAACCTCCCGCAGAGCGGCAGATAGGCTATCGTCACCGGCAACCGCAGATCCGGCGGTTGTTTCCCACATCAGAGGGAATGTCTTGTTGGCAGACCGCTTGGTCAGCAGAAATTTGCCATCCCTGCGGCGGGTCCAGACATGCACCGTCAGATGGTAATCGCCATCCGGCAGAGTCTCGCCCCGGCGGTGCAAACGGCCGGTAGGCTGTCGGTTCTCGTCGAGAACATCCCATAGTTCAATCTGTGTCACATCGCCACCTCAATTGCCTCATGGATATTCCGAACGCGGTAAACCGTCAGGTTTTCCGGAATTTCCAGCTTGTCAGAGCCGTTTCTTGGGATGATGCACTTGGTAAAACCAAGCCGAGCCACCTCGGATAGCCGCTGATTCATATTGGAAACGCTGCGAATCTCTCCGGTCAGACCAACCTCACCGATGGCTGCAAGGTCACTGGGGATCACTGCATCCCGATAAGAAGATGCCACCGCCAATATAACCGGCAGGTCCGCCCCGGGTTCGTCTAACTGTAAGCCACCGATTACGTTGATATAGGCATCAAAAAGGCTCAGCTTCAGTCCTGCACGCTTTTCTGCCACTGCCAGCAGCAGGGCTGCCCGATTGTAATCAAAGCCGTCAGCAGTACGCTTGGGCACGTTGAAGCTGGTTTTGCAGACCAATGCCTGAACCTCTGCCAAAATCGGACGGCTGCCTTCCATGACACATGCAACGCAGGTGCCGGAGGCAGATTCAGGGCGACCTTCCAACAGCATTTGTGATGGGTTTGGTACTTCAATCAGACCGCTGTCCGCCATTTCAAACACACCGATCTCGTTGGTAGAGCCAAAACGGTTCTTTGCCGCCCGGAGCAGCCGATAGGAGGAATTGGAGTCACCCTCAAAGTATAGCACACAGTCCACCATATGCTCCAAAACCTTCGGGCCAGCAATATTGCCATCCTTGTTTATGTGGCCTACAACAAAGACCGTCACACCCTCCTGCTTGGAAAGCTGCATCATGGCCATGGTGCAATCCTTCACCTGAGACACACTGCCGGGAGCGGATTCGTTCTGATCAGAGTACATAGTTTGAATGGAGTCTACAATCAGGATATCCGGCTTTACATTCTCAACTGCCTGCAATATGTCTGAAAGGCGGGTTTGAGAGAGAATCAGCAATTCCTCAGGAGCAACACCCAAACGCTGAGCCCGAAGCTTCAGCTGTCGTTCGCTTTCCTCACCGGAAATGTACAGCACCCGGCGTTCCTTGCATAGCTGTTCGCAGATCTGCAGCAGCAATGTGGATTTACCAATTCCCGGTGCACCGCCTACCAGCACCAGGCTGCCCACCACAGCACCACCGCCCAACACCCGATCAAGCTCACCCAAACCGGTGAAAAAGCGTATCTCATCGCCCTCGGTGACCTGAGAAAGTGGCTGTGCCTGACGACTGGAGCCAATGGGAGCGGATGCGGCTCTGCCGACGGGTGTAGGCTTTTCAATATGCTCTTGCATTGTGTTAAACGCACCGCAGCCTGGGCAGCGTCCCATCCACTTTGGCGTCTCGCAGCCGCAATCGGTACAGAAGAATATGGTTTTTGTTTTTGCCATAGCCGTTTCTCCTTTGTTTCTATGCTCCGATTATATCAACCATTTGTTTGTCCGTCAAGCATTTATCTGGCCGGAAATAACACTTGCGATCACACAGCAAAGCTGCTTCTGATACGCATCACTTCGCAGCTTGGCTTCTTCAGATGGATTGGAAAGGAATCCGCATTCTATAAGTATTCCCGGCTGCTGTATATGCTCCAGAAGATAGATCCCCTCCCCTCGCTTTGCCTGACGGTTACTGCCGGGATTGAGTGTGGCGACCAATGTTTTTTGCATGGCCTCTGCCATCTGACGGCTTCCCTCGGTTTGGGGATAAAACACCTGAGCACCGCCATAACGACTGTCGGAAAAAGTGTTTTGATGTATGCTGACCAGCACCGCTCCTGTGGTCTCGTTTACGATCCTTACCCGCTCTCTCAGGTCCGAAACCTTCTTCGCCGCAATCGTCTCCCCTTTTGTGTACACAGAAATATCCGTCCTGCGAATCATCACTGTCTTATATCCCAGCAGATGCATCAAATCCTCCAGCCGCAGAGCGATTTGAAGATTCATTTGGCTCTCCAATATCCCTGTGCAGGAGGTGGCACCGCCGTCCACACCGCCATGCCCGGCATCGATCACGATGCAATGGGATCTGTGCACTATCTGCTTCCCTGCCAGTACGCTGACGATCTGACTGGTTCCGGTGGCTAAACCGATCAGCACAATGGCAACCAGCAGATAGTAAGGCACAATCGCAATGAAGTTTTCCCGTTTCATGGACAATCACCTCCCTTAAGCCTATGCCTCATATCGTGGGTAATGAACCCATATCCAAAATCCGGCATAGAATGACCCGGAACGACAGTTCCAAATTGATCAAAGGGAGGAATCTGCTTGAAATCCATGAAAGATAATCACAATCAGGGCAAAGGCCGTTTGCCGGAGATGGCACCTCTGGCAAATCCCTATGTCCCCTTCCAGCTGGAAAACCCACCGAAGTACGAGGCACGGAAAGCCTTGGTGCGTGGTACACTGTTCCCCGGACTGGATCTGCCCTTTATGGGCATGGTGAATCAGAATGAGCTTCCGGTGACGCCCAAAACCGAGCTGCAGGTACTGGGGTTCGCGGTGCAGGAGCTGGCTCTGTATCTGGACACCCACCCGGAGGACAAGGAAGCTCTTGAGCTCTACCGGGCCTACCAGGACATGGTTCACAAGGGTATGATGTCCTACAGCGAAAAATGCGGTCCGCTGACCCATGCCTGCCCCGTCAAGGATGACACCTACACCTGGATGAACGATCCCTGGCCTTGGGAATATGCCGCGAATAAGGAGGGTTAAGTATGTTTCTCTATAATAAAAAGCTTCAGTACCCCGTAAAGATCGCCCGGCCTAACCCAAGGCTGGCCGGCATCATCATCAGCCAGTACGGCGGCCCGGACGGCGAACTGGGAGCCTCCATGCGTTACCTGTCCCAGCGTTATTCCATGCCCTTTGACGAGCAAAAGGCCTTGCTTACGGACATCGGCGTGGAAGAATTAAACCACCTGGAAATGGTCGGTGCCATCGTCCATCAGTTGACCCGCAATCTGAAAGAAAAAGATATCGAAGGCACACCCTTTGAGCAGTATTTTGTAGATCATACCGTGGGTGTCTACCCCACCTTTGCATCCGGCACTCCCTGGACTGCAGCCACCATGCAGGTCAAGGGCGATCCCATTGCCGATCTGACCGAGGATATGGGTGCCGAGCAGAAAGCCCGGGTCACCTATGACAATATCCTTCGGCTCAGCGATGACCCGGATGTAAATGATGTGATCAAGTTCCTCCGAGAGCGTGAGGTCGTGCACTTCCAGCGGTTCGGAGAATCCATGGAATTGCTCCGACAGAAGCTGAATCCCAAGAATGTCTACTTTATGAATCCGGCCATGGATATGTAACACAAATAGCACCGCA
Source organism: Oscillospiraceae bacterium (assembly GCA_015067945.1). Taxonomy (GTDB): domain Bacteria; phylum Bacillota; class Clostridia; order Oscillospirales; family Oscillospiraceae; genus Faecousia. The sequence goes on along the minus strand of SVLM01000001.1, from coordinate 188,857 downwards.
CCCATGCATTTGGGTGCGGTGCATCACTTTATCAAACTGCCAACAAATCCCGGAAGAATCCCTGCAGGTCTTCTTCCGTATCCAAAATTGCAATGTACATCACATTGCCCATAGCACCTGCCAGAGCATCGGGCATTCTGCCCTGCATCTTCATCCGGGAGCCGTATTTAGCCATGATCCCATCATGATCCATGGCGTAGTTGTGTCCGTCACGGCGGCCGACGAAGGCACAGTAGTGCCGGGGACGATCCGTGGGCATGGTACAGGTGTTGAAACAGATCATGTCCGCCCACAGCTTGTACACATCCAGCTCATAGGCGAAGTCGTACATATCCGGCGTGAAGCCACCGGCAGGCCGCATATTGACCTCCAAGCCAATCACATCACCGGTTTTGCCGAGTCCCTCCTGATCGGCATCCAGCACGAAGAACTCCAGATGCACAAAGCGGCTCTTTACACCAAATGCCTCCACAGTTCGGATACCTGCATCCCGTATTTTGGGAGAAACCTCCTTGACAATATAATAAATGGAATCTTCACCGTTGTTCACCACATCCATCAGGGAGAGTGGCGTCACATTGCCGGATTCGAAGATTGCCCTGCCCTCTGCGTCAATGATGGCATCAAAGGTTTCTACATGACCCTTGACGAACTCTTCCATGATGTAGACATTGTCATCCATGTGGTCAATGAAGAAGTGCAGATCATCGTCGCACTTGAGCTTGTAGGTGCTGTTGGCACCAACGCCGTTATCCGGTTTCACAACTACGGGATAGCCGACCTTGTGTGCAAATTCTGCAGCATCCTCATAACCCTTTACCAAATGATACCGGGCAGTGGGCAGACCGGCCTTGGCGTAGTATGCCTTCATAGCGGACTTCAGCTTAATCCGATCCATATCCGCATCCTTGAAGCCGGTAGTAATGTTAAACTCCGTCCGAAGCTTGGCATCCCGCATCAGCCAGTATTCGTTGTTGGACTCCAGCCAGTCGATTTTGCCGTATTTGTAAGTAAAGAACGCAACCGCCTTGAAAACCTCGTCATAGTTTTCGAGGTTGCCTACCTTGTAATATTCGTGCAGGGACTCACGCAGCTCCTGCTTCAGCTCGTCATAGGGCTGATCTCCGATGCCAAGAACACGCATACCGTTGTTTTTCAGCTCAGCACAAAACTTCCAGTAGCTTGCCGGAAAATTCGGGGAAATAAAAATAAAATTCTTCATTTGAGTAATCCTTTCACTTAGCAATCCAACATCCATGGCACATAAGTGTCCACCATCTTAAACCACCAGGGCCAATCGTGAGCGACATCATAGCCCCAGTATTCGAACCTGGCCTTGATTCCCTTTTGGCACATGACGGTGTCGAGCCACCGGGTGCTTTCCAGCAACGGACCTTCCCAGTTACCCTGACCGACTACGATCAGAATTCTGCTTAGATTGTACATATTGATATAGGGGTGATTCTCCGGCATGTTCGCCAAATAATGTACAGGGCTGTTGTTGTAAACCAGCTCGTCCATGTAATCACCGAAGAACATATTGGAGTCGTAAAGACCGGAGATCGCAAAGACTCGGTCAAACAGATCCGGCCGTCTGAAGAACAGGTTTGCGGCGTGCATGGCGCCCATGGAGCAACCGAAGGTCATGATTCGCTGGTCGTATCCGTTCCGCAGACCACTCAGGTGGCGGATGGTGGGCACAAGCTCTTCGACAATGTAGTTGTACCACCGCTCATGGTTCTCGATCCGCCAGCGGCTATCGGCACCCTGGGCAGCCCACGCCTCATCATCAATGCAGTCGGCACTGTAAACAGTGCATCTTCCCTCTTCAATCCACTTCGCCCAGGCATCCACCATCTTGAAATTCTCAAAGTCGAAGAATCGGCCGCTCTGACAAGGGATAAACAGCACCGGTTTTCCGGCATGACCGTAGATCTTAAACTCCATCTCCCGACCCAAGTGGGAGCTGTAATGCTTTTCGTAACGAATTTCCATACAAACCTCACAATCCCAGGCAGTCCATAAATACGGGGATCTGCCGTTCCCAGCTTGCTTCCGAGTGTGTACCGCCGGGTACCACACGCAGGGCAAGATTGACTCTCTTTGTCAGCAGCAAATGAGAAGTGGAAATCAATGCTTCTGCATTTGCTGCATGGTTGAACATCTCCTCACTGCCGTAGTCCATATAAATACAGGTATCCCGGCGAATGTGTGCCCGGGCAACCATTTCCAGCACCTTGCCGGAATCCACCCACAGGCTGGGCGACAGACAGGCCCCACGCTGGAAGATGTGGTTGAATACCGTCACGCCGTACAGTGCCATCAGACCACCCATGGACGAACCGCAGATGATCGTGTTGGTTCGATCATTCAAGGTGCGGTAGTTTTCGTCGATATAGGGTTTAAGGATGTTAATCAGCCAGTGCATATACACCTTACCCTTGGATTTGATCTTGCCAAGGGTAGCATTTTCGAAGTTAAAAGGAGCATACTCCTGCAGCCGTCCGTTACCAACATGATTGCATTCCACAGCGACGATAATGAGCTCCTTCTTGCTCTCCTGCATATATTTGTTCATGCCCCAGGATTTGCCGTAGGTCGCATCCTTGTCAAAGAACACATTGTGCCCGTCGAACATATACATAACCGGATAGCGAGCATCCTTGTTTTTGTCATAGCTTTCCGGCAAATACAGATACACACGGCGCTGCATATCCTGGGAAAGCTGAGGAATCTCCACATACCATTTCTTGACCATAAAAGGCCCTCCGACAATAAGTTTGTAATTATTATAGTTTGATTTTCGAGCTGTGTCAACAAAACATGCAACATTTCAATGAAAGCCATCTATTTGTCGAAAATTCTACTTTACAATCTGTGAGCAAATAGTTAAAATAACTAGAGAAAAAGCTTGGAGGATTTCTATATGAGCATTAAACGAATTGGCGTACTGACCAGCGGCGGCGATGCCCCGGGTATGAATGCTGCGGTCCGTGCGGTTGTACGAACTGCATTGTTTCACGGAGTGGAGGTTTATGGCATCCGCCGTGGCTATAACGGCCTGATTTCCGGTGATATCGTCAAGCTGGACGAAAAGAGCGTTTCCCGGACGATCAACCGTGGCGGCACCATTCTCTATACCGCCCGGAGCAAGGAATTTATGACGGAGGAAGGCCAACGAAAGGCCGTCTCTACCTGCAAATTCCTGGGCCTTGACAGCGTGATCGCCATCGGCGGTGATGGTACCTTCCGGGGTGCCCGTGCCCTTTCGGCCTACGGCATCAATGTGGTCTGTATCCCTGCCACCATCGATAACGACATCAGCTGTACCAACTATTCCATCGGCTTTGACACTGCTGCCAATACCGCTATCGAGTGCATCGATAAGCTTCGTGATACCATGCAGTCACACGAACGTTGCTCCGTGGTGGAGGTCATGGGCCGCAATGCCGGTTACCTGGCCATGTATGTAGGCCTGGCCGTTGGTGCGACGGCTGTTTTGGTTCCGGAAAAGCATATTGATTTTGAAAAAGATGTGATCGAGAAGGTTCGCAAGGCCCGCTTGAATGGCTTTACCCACTTTATGATCGTGGTGGCGGAGGGTGCAGGCTCTGCATCCGACATTGCCGTAAAGATCAAGGAAGCCATCGATCTGGATCCCCGTGTTACTGTTCTGGGTCATATCCAGCGTGGCGGCTCTCCCAATGGCCGTGACCGTGTCAATGCCACCAAGATGGGTTACCTTGCGGTGGAGCTGCTCCTTGCCGGCAAGACCAACCGCATCGTCTGCACCCAAAACGGTCATTTTACCGATGTTTCCATCGACGAAGCCCTGCAGATGCACCGCAGCATCCAATCCATGGAAGTGGATGTGCTGGACGCCATGACCGGCCTGTAATTACATAAAAAGAGAAGCCTACTGTGTCGCATAGACACGGTAGGCTTTTAAGCTTTCGGATGGCATTTTTCGTACACGGACTTCAGCTTTTGGTTGATCATGTGGGTGTACATCTGGGTGGAGGAAATATCGCTGTGACCCATCAGCTCCTGCAGGGAACCAAGATCGGCACCGTTTTCCAGCAGATGCACCGCGAAGCTGTGCCGCAAGGTGTGGGGTGTGATCTCCTTTTCAATGTGTGCGGTAGCCTGATAGTGCTTCAGGATCTTCCAAAAACCCTGCCGACTCATCCGAACACCGCCCACATTGACAAACAGAGCCTTCTCATCGGAGTCTGCCAGCATGGTGTTACGAATGTCCGTTATGTAGACGGTCAGTGCCTTCAGTGCACCGGGATACAGCGGAATGGAACGGGATTTTTTGGTGCCGGAGCACTTGATAGTGCTCAATTCCAGGTTCACATCGTCAATATCCAGCTCGATTAGCTCGGTCACGCGAATACCGGTGGCGTACATCACTTCCAGCATGGCCTTGTCCCGGATGCCCTTTGCATCCACAGCTGCAGGCTGCTGCAGCAGAAGCTCGATCTCCCGGCCGGTAAGAACCTGAGGCAGCTTCTTCTCTCCCCGGTCAACATGAATGTCGCTAACGGGAGTCTTTTCCATAAAGCCGGTGGAAACCACATAGCTGTAGAAGTTCTTCAGACTTGCCAAGCTGCGGGAAACCGTGGCACCGGATCGGCCCTGTCCCTCCAGGTAGGACAGATAGTTGCTGATATTCAATTGCTGTGCATCCACGATTTCCACACCTTCACCACTGAGCCATGCGGCGTACTGCCGAATGTCCCGGATGTAGGAGGCGACGGTGTTGGTGGATGCCTGCTTTACCTTTGTCAGGTAATTTTCATAAGCAGCGATCAAGTCCAACATGAATTGCGTACCTTCCGTTTAATTCTTTGTAATGAACGCCAGAAACGGCGAAATATACCATAAATCCAGACAGCAGACCACAATATCAAACCCAAGGCAGATCCCAAAATCCTGTCTCCGGCGTGTATTCATGCCGTTCAGGTTCCGCAATGCAAACCAAACAAGAATCGGAACTGTAACGATATCGGAAAACTGAAATAATGGTCGAACCAGCCAGCTTGCACTGCCGTATGCGGCGGCAATGCCGAGTCCGCAATACGCAAAGGCAAATGCCTTGGCAAAGCAGATTGAATACAGTAACCAGCGTCTGTTTTTATAAACCGCGAATGCGGTCAATAGAAAAGGTAGCAAAACGGTAGCTGTCAAGCCGACGATCGTCACACGGTGCCCGGTGGCTGTGTGCATCATAAGAAAATATTGGTTGCCTGACCCAGCTGCAAAAACGGTTCCCAAAACCAAACCCACCAACCAAATGACGGTGAAGTATGCATATACCTTCGGTATGTGCAATCGGAATTTGGGTTTGACTTTCGTAACAGATGCCATACCTGCCTCCTTCTGAGTAACAGCTTTTATAAAAGTACAGCATCACGACATAGCATGAAAAAAGGCGTACAACAACACCTCATTGGAAACAATGCATAGATACTATACTCTAAAACCCCTTGAATTTCAAGCTGTTTTGGCTATTTTTACGTTTTTTGTAGATTATGCCGATTTTTATGTCAACATCATTATGTTAACTGACGCAACCGAGCACGCAGAAAATTTGCCATTTTCGACGATTTCCCTACATCTTGGGAGGTGTAATCAAACTTCCACACTAGATATGGGTTTTGCAAGTTTGCTTGCAAAAATCCTGCGATAGGTAAATTATATTTACCTATCGACGTTTATTGTGCAATTTAACCATGAGCCCTAAATTTAGGCCTGTGTATTGCGGTTTTTGCTCCACCGCTGCCGATAAATCCCGCAGCCGTTCCGGCAATCGCCACCACAATCACAGTTGCACCGACACCTTCGTACTGCCCACCAAAGAACAATGCATTCATCGCCAGCAGCGTTAGCAAATAGGCCCCCGCTGTGATGAGGCTCACTTGCAGCTTTCTGTGCTTGATACGCCACATGGCTACCATAGCCGATAGGAATCCTGCCATAAACAGTACCACCATTATGCCGTAGCCCATGGCTTCAACGGACAGCGTCTCCCCTTCCAATGCGAACGTCAGCATCACCGCACCGATCAATGTAAGGATCAACCCTACACCCACACCGATCCCGATCCCCACCGGCATTGCTGCCGCAGTTCCTTTTACCTTCCCTTGCTTTTTCATGTTTCCCCTCCCCTTTCGTTACAAGCTATTCGCTCAGGCACAAAAAAATAACCGGGACTTTCGACCCGATTATTTTTGGTTATCTTTTTGTCAGCGATGGCAGCTCAATGGTGGTGGTATAGTCGTGGTAGTAATGCTCAGCACCACTGTCCCAAAGGATCTGATTATAGGCACGGTATGCGGATTCCTCCGTTCTCCATTTTCTGGTAGTCGGAATCGTCCAGAAGCACACCTTCAGCTTGTTCTTGTAGTTTACATACTGATACAGTTCCTTTGTTGCACCGTTCACGCCATGGTGAACCACTTGCAAAATATCACTTGCCAGATAATTGCCATAATTTCTGGCGATCTTGGCACTGAGGGGATTTTCGATATCACCGGTAATCAGGATGGTTTTCCCTTCGATGGTCATCCGCCAGGCATTACTGGTGTAATTGCCGTTCTTAAATCCCGTAGGATACAGATCCTCAGCCGCAGTGAACAAGAATTCGATCTCACAGCCGGGCAAATACAGCTTATTGCCGGTGTGCATGATGTAATGATTGGCGTTGGGATATTTGTCAGCAATGGCAGTCATGAAGCTGTCAATATTTCCGGCCAGTGATGTGCCAATGGGGAAATTATAGCAGACAGTATTTACCTGGATCTGATCGCCATACAGCTTTGTGAACCATACCGGCAGACCGATATGATCCCAATCCGCATGGGTGATCATCCATGTCACCTGCGGCTTTCCTCCGTTGGGGTTATTGTCCTTCAGGAAATTCAGCAGGGTTTTCATATCCACACTACGCTGTGCCTCATCAGCCTTTTGACCGAAACCGCCGTCGATGATCACGTAACTGCCGTCAGCCAGTTGTGCGACAATGCACATGCCCGTACCTGCCTCCTCGTCGCAGCTCATGGCGATCATGGATACGGAAGGGGTTACAACTGCACTGTAGTCCGTAACGGCCTGAGTCTCGCCCATATAGGTCTTTGGACCGTAGGTGATGCGATATTCCCGATCAGCGGCAAAATACACGCAATGAACCATCTGCTCGCCCTTGTGGAAGGTTGCAAAACGGTTGGAGCCGATCTCGTTGCTTTGTGTTAGGGTATAGCCGCTGGATTGCAACTCCTTCTCGTAATTCTTCGCAGCCGTGCTATACACGCTGGAATAAACCAGTAAATAGTTATCGTTGCCACAGCTGTACAGATCATCATTCTGGTTTCCACCGGTAAATGCAGGGATCGGAGGCAAACCGCAGCTGGTGCAGATGCCGTCTGTAACATTATGCTCGCCCGTAGCAGGCACCTCCTTATCTACGTAACTATCGCCGCAATCGCAGGTATATGTGCTGTAGCCTTTATTGCTGCAGTCCGGTGCTGTCACCGCTTCCGTGTAGCTGTGGGTATGGGGCGGCTGGGTCACAACGGGCTGCGTTACCTGTGGCTGAGTTGCTTCAGTTGCATTTGTACTTTCCGTTGGTGTGCTTCCGGTGGGATCTGTCTGTGGAGCCTCCGTGCCGTCAGAAGGCACAGAATTCTGGGGATCCGCAGTCCGGGGAACGCAGGCACTCAGGCACAAGGAAACGGAAAATATCAACAAAATAAGTAACGCAAGGATTCTTTTTGATTTAACTGTCATATAGAATAATCCTTGCATCTTATTTGCTCATCTGTGCCACGCAGGCATCCAGCAGAGCCTTGGCGGCATCCTTGGTGTCACCAACAGCGGTGTAGTAGAACTTCACCTTCGGTTCCGTACCGGAGGGACGTGCGATGACGCTTCCCTTTTCGCCCAGCAGCAGCTCCAGCACATTGGACTTGGGCAGTGCGATCACAGTTTCCTCACCGGTTACCAGATCCTTTGCAATGCTGCTCTTGTAATCACGAACACCGGTAACAGCAGCGCCACCGATGGCCTTGGGAACGTCACTACGCAGATCAGCCATCATCTTTGCGGCCTTCTCCATTGCGTCAGCACCGGTCAGCTCGATGCTCTGGACATAGGCCAGATAGTAGCCATACTTGGCATAAACCTCATCCAATGCATCCAGAATGCTCTTGCCCTGCTGCTTCATGCTGGCAGCCAATTCACAGACCAGCATGGTTGCAACGATTGCGTCCTTATCACGGGCATATGTACCCTTCAGATAGCCGCAGCTTTCCTCAAAGCCGAAAATAAACTTATGTTCCTCATTCTTCTGCTCCAGCTCCAGAATCTCACCGCCGATATACTTAAAGCCGGTGAGCACAGCCTTCATGGTCACACCGTAATATGCGGCGATCCGATCTGCCAGCGGAGAGGATACAATAGAGCGAACGGTGATGGCACCTTCAGGGATATCGCCCTTTGCGGTGCGGGCCTTCAGAATGTAGTCAAGCAGCATGAAGCCAAGCTCGTTGCCGGAGAGCTTTGTGAAGCCGCCCTTGCCGTCAGGAACGGCGATGGCGACCCGGTCAGCGTCCGGGTCAGTGCCCAGAATCACGTCGCAGGGAGCCGTTGCAGCCACCTTGTAACTCTCATTCAGTGCAGCGTCGGTTTCGGGGTTGGGATATTCACAGGTTTTGAAATCGCCATCCGGCTTGGCTTGACAACTGACAGTGGTAATATTCACACCAAGCTTACCCAGCACTGCGTGGACGGGCTCCATACCGGTGCCACACAGCGGGGTATATACGATATTCAGTCCCGCAGAGCGGAGCATTTCGGGATCCACAGCCTCGTTCAGAACGGTCTGATAGTAGCTTTCCCAGAGGTCCTGACCGATGTAACGGATCAATCCTTCTGCCATAAATGCGTCAAAGGACTTGCTTTCCGGAACAAAATAAGGAATCTCAGCGATTTTCCCGGTGACCACAGCTGCAGGCTCATCTGTCATCTGACAGCCATCAGGGCCGTAGCACTTCACGCCGTTGTACGCACCTGCATTGTGACTTGCGGAGATCACGATACCGCAGCCGCAGCCCAACTGTCGCACAGCGTAGGACAGCATAGGTGTGGGAGCCAGGCGGTCATACAGCCAAACCTCAATACCGGCCTCAGCAAATGCCACAGCACAAACCTCAGCAAACAGCTGGGAATTGTGTCTGGAATCGTAGCCGATAGCAGCCTTCTTGGGAAGATCCGTGCAGCTGAGCCATGCTGCCATACCCTGAGCCGCTCTGCGGACGGTATAGCGGTTCAGACGATTGCTGCCTGCACCCATGATACCACGCATACCAGCAGTACCGAACTGAAGATCACCGCCAAAACGGCCCTTCAGCTCCTCTTCATTACCCTTCAATCCTGCCAGCTCAGCCTGTACATCGGCAGGCAGACCGGCATTGCACCAAAACGCATAGCATTGTTCATAAGTCATAACAAAATTTCCTCCTTATGTCATGGAAAAACAGCTCAAAGCGGGGCTTTGAGCTGTTTTTATCTGTCATTAGCCCTCAGTTGCGGTCTCGCTGGCACGGTTCTCCTGAGATTCAGTCAAAGCACGGAACTTCGTACGTGTATCCCGAACCTCGTTCAAGGACATAGCAATGGCCTCCTCGGTGCGACGCAGAGCGTCGTCCATATACTCATTGCTTGCCTTACGCAGCTCGCCGATACGAGCCTGAGTCTTGTTGTACATCTCCTGGCACTGACGGCGGGCTTCCAGGTAAATGGCTTCCTGAGCAACCAGCTCCTTGGCCTTCTCCTGGGCCTCACGAACGATGCTCTCAGCCTCACGGCGAGCCTGACCGATCAGCTCGTTGCGGGACTCAACGATGGTACGGGACTGCTTCAGCTCTGCGGGCAGCTGAGCGATGATCTCGTCGAGCATATCCAGAACCTTATCACGCTCCAGAATACACTTATCAGCACCCAAAGGCAGTGCCCGAGCGTCCTGAATCATATCATACAGAGCACTGATGATATCTTCGATGTGTTGTTCATTCATTTTATATTTCCTCCTTGATGTGTGGTTGCGATACGTTTTTTAAAGTCCGGAATGATCTGCTCCGGCAGAAAATCGGACAAATCGACATTGTAAGATGCCAGCTCCTTTACCATGCTGGAGCTGAGGGACATATACTGCTGATCCGCAGAAAGGAACACAGTATCAAGATTCGGATTCAACTTCCGGTTAACCAATGCCATGATGAACTCGTTTTCAAAATCAGAACCGGCTCGCAAACCCTTAACGATAGTGCCGCAGCCCTTCTGCTTTGCGTATTCTGCCAGCAGCTGATCGGAGCAATCCACTTCCACGTTGGAAATGTCGGCAGTCACCCGTTTGATCATATCCACCCGCTCCTGCAGGCTGAACATGGGATTCTTGCCTGCGTTGACCATCACGCAGACGATCAGTCGGTCAAAAATGGCTGATGCACGGCGGATAATATTCAAATGTCCGCTGGTGATCGGGTCGAAGCTGCCCGGGTAAATGGCAATTTTCATATACATCAATCCTTGCGGTAAAGGGTCAGCACGGTGTTGCCGTACTTGTAATCCCTGGACTTGGTAAAACCTGAAAATTCCCATGGAAGTTCTTTTTCCACAGGGCGTTCCGCAACTATTATAGCACCAGATTCCAAAATGTCAATTTCTACAAGCTTATTTAATGCATTTTCCAGAAAAATTTCTGCGTAAGGTGGGTCTAAAAGCACGATATCGAAGGTCTCCCGGCAATTTTGCAGATATTGCATATAATCCGAACGAATTACCTTCGCCCGATCCGAAAGCTTTGTTCGCTTCAGATTTTCCCGGATTAAGGCACAAGCCTTCTCCCCTTCGTCAACAAAAATCGCACTGGCTGCACCGCGGCTAAGAGCCTCAATGCCCAGCTGGCCAGTGCCGCCAAAAAGATCCAACACTCTGGCACAGGGCACATCAAACTGAATAATGCTGAACAGTGCTTCCTTGACCCGATCCGATGTGGGACGGGTTTTCATACCCTCAGGTGTCTTTAACTGCACACCCCGGGCTGTGCCGGTGATTACACGCAAGCTCCTACGCCTCCTTCTGATGAAAATAATGATAAACTGCAGCAGCGGTGTCCTTCGGCAGCAGTCGCTCCAGCTCATATAGCTCTGCCTGAGCAATAGCGGTCAGAGATTTGAAGGTCTTCAGCAGCTCCTGCTTTCTCTTCGGACCAATGCCGGGTATCTGATCCAATGCAGAATACCGCAGCCTCTTGCTTCTGAGTTTTCTGTGATAGGTTATGGCGAACCGGTGGGTCTCCTCCTGAATGGAGCCAATTAACGCGAACACAGCCTGATTGCTGTCGATGGCGATCTGCTTCCCTTCCGGCGTCACCAGAGCCCGTGTGCGGTGCCGATCATCCTTGACCATGCCGAATACCGGAATCTGCAAATCCAGTGCCTGCAACACCTCCAGTGCCACGTTGGCATGGTTCACGCCGCCATCAATCAGCAAAAGAGCCGGTGCCTGATCAAAACCGGCATCCCCATCCTTGTAATGGCGGAATCGACGGGTAACGACCTGTCGCATGGACCCATAATCATCCTGACCATCCAGCCCCTCAATCTTAAACCGCCTATAATCCGACCGCCTGGGTTTTCCGTCCTCGTATACTACCATACTGGCAACGATGTCCGTACCGGAGATGTTCGAAATATCAAAAGATTCAATCCGTTTTGGCGGCTCTAAGGACAGCATTTTACCCAGCAATCCTAAAACTGCAGAAAGCTTTTCTTCCTTTCCAGTCACACGCTCCGCCTCTTCGTATGCGTTGGTGTTAGCCATCTCAACAAGCCGCAGGTTATCGCCTTTTTGCGGCACAAGCAACTTGGTCTTCCGCCCAAATTGCTGTACAAGCAGATCCGCAAACAGCTCGCTGTCTGCCATCTTAGTGGGCAGTAATATCCGTTTGGGAGCATATCCGCGGGACAGATAGTATTGCTTAACCAGACTGGATACGGCCTCTTCCGGGTCGTCCGGAAGGTTCATGACCTCATAATCCTTATCCAGCAGATTGCCGCCGGAAAAATGCAGCACCGCAAAGCAGGCCTTGGCCTCCGTCTGTGCATAACCGATCACATCGGTGTCCGCCATGGTACCTGCCGTTACAAATTGCTTCTGCCCCAACGCCTCCACAGCATTCAATCTGTCCCGGAGACCGGCAGCAATTTCAAAATCCAAATTCTCCGCAGCTTCCAGCATCTGCCGTCGAATGTCGTCGGCAACCGCCTTAAAATTGCCGGAAAGGAGCTGCCTTGCCTGCTCCATGGTTTTCCGGTATTCGTCCTGGGATTTGCTCGCCTGACACCAGCCCGCACATTGATTCATGTGGTAATTCAGGCAGGGCCGATCCTTACCCACATCCCGGGGAAATACCCGACTGCATCCCGGCAGCTTCAGTGTCTGACGGATTGCTTCCATCACCTGATTGGTTACTCCCCTGCTGCCATAAGGCCCGTAATAACCGGCACCGTCATCGGCAATCTTGGTGACCATGGTGATTTTTGGGTACGGCTCCTTCATGTTCAGCCGCAGGTAGGGATATCCCTTGTCGTCCTTGAGAAGAATGTTATATTTTGGCAGATACCGCTTGATGAGGGAGCATTCCAGCACCAGTGCCTCAAATTCCGATGCCGCTACAATGACATCGAAATGGTCGATCTTGCTGACCATCAACCGGGTCTTCGGTGTGTGGGAGGCAGTGTCCTGGAAGTACTGACTGACCCGATTTTTCAGTTTTTTAGCTTTGCCGACATAGATGACCTTGTCGCTTTTGTCGCGCATGATATAAACGCCGGGTGCCAGAGGCAGACTGAGCGCTCTTTCCTTTAATGCATCGTAGGTCATATCTCACTCCAAAATAACCGCCTCAATGCGTGGTCAAAAAGGCCGGCATTGAGGCGGATCGATCATACTGAACTATCAATAAACATCCCGCTGGAGCAGAGCTTCCAGTGCATTCACGGCGGCCTCAGCATCGTTGCCGACGGCGGACAGCGTGACAGTGGTACCGGTGATGATACCCAGGGACATGATACCCAGCAGGCTCTTGGCGTTCATTTTCCGGCTGCCGGACTCCAGATAGATACTGGACTCAAACTCGTTCGCTTTCTGAACGAAGTATGTAGCCTGCCGATTGTGCAGACCGGACTCGCAGCGGACAGTGACTTCCTTGTTGAACATAATTTTCTCCTCCTTGCATCGACTCGTCGCCGATGCTCCTATACATCATAACAAATCGGACGGAAAAGTCAACCTATTTTCAAGGAAAAACCGCAAATCAGCGAAATTCGGCGATTGTAACACCATCTTCGCCTTCGCCATAAACGCCCAATCGGTAGGATTTGACAAATTTATTCTTTTTCAGCTCCTGATGCACTGCTTTTCTCAATACACCGGTGCCCTTGCCGTGAATAATCCGCACCGGAGAAACATTGGCACGCATCGCACTGTCCAGATACAGTTCCAAAGCACAAATGGCCTCCACCGTATCCATGCCACGCAGATCCACTTCGCTGGATATGGCGGCTGTCCGCATTTCACGGCCGGAATGGGCAGGTCTTCCCTTTTGCTTGTAGGGATTTTCGTTTTCCAGCAAATACACCTCATCAGGCTTGGCTGTCAGCTTCAGTATTCCTGCCTGGAGCTGATAGGTGCCGTCCTTGTTGATGGCGATCACGCTGGCCTTTGTGCCCAGCTTCAGCAGTTCCACCGTGTCGCCAACCAGCACCGGTCGTTTCGGCTCGGGGCGTTCCTCCTGCACCTTACCTGCACGCAGCTTACTTTCGGCCTCGTTCAGATTCCGACGCAGCTCCGCCTGCCGCTGATTGATGCCGGTGGTGTCAGCACTGTCGGTCAGCTGCTTACGCAGAGCTTTCAGCTCTTCGGAGGCAGCGTTCGCGGCAACCCGTGCATCTTCTATGATTTGCTGGGCCTGTCGACGGGCCTCTTCCATAGCCTTGTCCTTCTCCTTTTGGAGTTGACGGCTGTATTCCTCACTCTGCTGACGGATTTTGGCAGTTTCCGATTTTAGGCGTTCAGCCTCCAAACGGGCAGTTTCCATTTGCTGCCTTTGTTGCTCCAATTGCGTCAGTACGTCCTCAAAATCCTTATCGCTTTTTCCAACCAGATCTGCCGCTTCCTTCAGTATATCCTCAGATAATCCCAGCTTTCTGGAGATCGCAAAGGCGTTGGATTTACCGGGAATACCGATCAGCAGCTTGTAGGTCGGCTGCAGGGTTTCCACGTTAAATTCGCAGGATGCGTTAATGACCCCGTCCGTTCGCATGGCATAGAGCTTTAGCTCCGCATAGTGGGTGGTTGCCACTACCCTGCTGCCCATTTTGCGGCAGAATTCGATCAATGCGATGGCCAGTGCCGCACCCTCGGCAGGGTCAGTACCTGCCCCCAACTCATCAAACAGTACCAGCGTCCGTCCGTCACATTCTGCGACGATATCCACGATGGTACGCATATGGCTGGAGAAGGTGGACAAACTTTGTGCGATGGACTGCTCGTCGCCGATATCCGCCAAAATGGCGTCAAATGTTGACAGTGTGCTTCCATCCCCTGCCGGGATGTGCAGACCGCACTCAGCCATCAAGGTCAGCAGACCGATGGTTTTCAGTGTGACAGTTTTACCGCCGGTGTTGGGACCGGTGATGATCATGCTGTCAAAACTCTTGCCCAAATGCACCGAGATGGGAACGACCTTCTTGGAGTCAATCAGCGGATGCCGGGCATTTCGCAGCTCGACAATTCCCTTGTCGTTCATAATCGGTGCCCATGCACGCATGCGGTAGCCAAGCCTTGCCTTGGCAAAGATCACATCCAGCCGAATCAGAAGCTTTACATTCAGATCAATGTTTTCACGGTGAGCGGCAGCCTCTGCGGACAATTCTGCCAGAATCCGCTCAATCTCCTTCTTTTCCTTGATCTCCAATTCCCGCAGTGCGTTATTGGCATTCACCGCGGACATAGGCTCCACAAAAAATGTCGAACCGGTTGCGGAAACGTCATGGACAAGACCCGGCACATCGCCACGGTGCTCGCTCTTGACCGGAACAACATACCGACCCTGGCGAATGGTTATAATAGGCTCCCTAAGATATTTGGAGTAAGCAGGAGAAGAAATGATCTTCTGCAATCCGTCCTTTACCTTGGCGGCCTGGATCCGCATATGCCGGCGAATATCTGCAAGCTCCGGGCTGGCATTGTCCGCAATTTCTTCTTCTGACAAAATAGCACCGCAGATTCTGTCTTCCAGATATTTATTTGGAGTCAAAGCTTGAAACAGCGGATCTAAGACCGTTGCCTTTTCTTCTTCGTCGCAGTAAGCCTTGATACTTCTCGTGCATCGCAGCACACCCGCGATTCTTAAAAGCTCACCTGGCTGCAGACTGCCGCCCCGGTCTGCCCGCTCCAGAGATGCGGACACATCCGCAACACCGGAAAAGCTGGGGTTTCCCTTCCGCGTGCAAAGATCAGAAGCTGCTGTTGTTTCATCCAGCATGGCCTGCACATCCTCAAGGTCCGAGGTGGGACGAAGTGCCATACAGGCCGCTTTACCGTCACTGCTTCCGGCACATTCCGCCAGCAGGGCAAGCACCTGATCCAGCTCCAGTTTCAGCAGCGATTTTTCGTATAATTCAGACATAAGTCTCTCCTAAATAAGTAACGATTTATAAAAGTCCAATGCGGAGAATCCCCTCTCCAGCTGGGTGCAGAGATACCCTTCGGTGATCTGTGCCAGGGCAGATAATCCATCTTCGCTCAAATCAAAGGAAAAGAGCCGTTTTGGGTCGCAATTTATGATGTACTCCATAGCATGGATCAAGCCCCCTGACACGGGCATTCGAATACCGACCGAATCTGCAGACCGACATTTTTTGCACTCCAGACGACCTGCGGCCAGATCAAACAGCTCCGGGCTTTCATTGCCGCAATTGTGACAACCGGAAAGATCCGGCATATAGCCTGCAAGGCACGCAACACGCAGCTCAAATACCGCTTTTACCTTTTCCTGGGAAATACCCAGCTTCGATAATCCGTACAGACAGTTGAGAACCAAACTGAGCAGCTCCGGGTTGGGCAGATCTTCCTGGCTGATCAGCTCCGCAGCCTGGGCAAAATAACTGCCCAGGGACAGCGTGCATAAATCTCTGCGTAGCTGCTGAAACAGCTCAATGCTGACAGCTTCATTGACGGTCAGATTCCCTTTGTAATCAAACAGCACATACTCGCCGTAAGCAAGGAGCTGACACGGCCCGATCAAAGGGCTGTTCTTCCTGCGAAGTCCCCTGGCCTTCACGGTCAGCTTGCCGTGATTGGGAGTCAGCAGGGTCAGTAGGGCATCTTTGTCATTGTAATCCGTGACCCGTAATACCAGGCCCTGGGTCTTGAGATACATGATCTGCCTCCATTTTCAACGCCCGGGTATAGGAAAGGTATGCCTCCGGTGCGCCGGTCTCTAAAAATAAGTGCCAGTATTCCATTGCATTCATCCTTCATCCCTCCACCTTTAGGGTTTGCAGGGATGCAGGTTTTAGCCATGGAAATTATTCGGTATAGCCGAAGTTGCGGACAAGAAAATCCGAATCCCGCCAGTTTTCCTTGACCTTCACCCATGTGGTCAGATAGACCTTGGTGCCCATGAATTTTTCACAGTCATTTCTTGCCATGGTGGAGATCTTCTTCAGCATAGCACCCTGCTTGCCGATGATGATACCCTTGTGACTGGCCTTTTCGCAGTAAATGGTCGCATCGATATCGATAATGCCGTTGTCCCGCTCGGAGAACTTGGTGATCTCCACGGCAGTGCCGTGAGGAATCTCCCGATCCAGATTCCAGAGAATCTTTTCCCGGATGATCTCCGCCATCACCTGCCGTTCCGGCTGATCGGTGGTCATATCCTCGTCAAAGAGGAAGGGCGATTCAATGGCATATTTCTCACATTCCGCCAGCAGTGCATCCACGCCGTCACCGGTCTTGGCAGAGATCGGAATGATGGCAGCGAATTCTGCCGCCTGGGAATAAAGTGCAATGACCTCCAGCAGGGTATCCTTCTCCACGGTATCAATCTTGTTGATTGCCAGCACCACAGGACACTTACTGCCCTTGATCTTTTCCAATAGACCCTCCTCCTGAGGGCCGATGGATGCAATGGGCTCCACCACCAAGATGGTCAGATCCACATCAGCAATGGACTCCTTCGCCACATTGACCATGTAATCACCCAGCTTTGTGCGGCTGCGGTGATAACCGGGTGTATCCACAAACACGAACTGGGTATCGCCCTTTGTCACAATGCCGCAAATGCGGTTGCGGGTGGTCTGGGGTTTATTGGAAACGATAGCAATCTTCTCACCAACAAGGAAATTCGTCAAGGTGGACTTACCCACATTGGGCCGGCCTGCAATGGTAATCATAGCGGTTTTTGTTTTCATAAAATTCTATCTCCTAAGTAGCATTAACTGAAATCGATGATTCTGCTGCCTTTGTACTTAAGCGTACCGGTTTCTTTGATCTTGTAGCCCCGGTAGGAAAACTCTGAAACATAGAAAGACAGCTTCTTCTGACCTGCCTGGAAAGTCACAGCATACTTTGTGTGCTTGCCGGTTCCGGAATACTTGCTAAAGGCCTCCACGGTCTGCTTATGCACAACGGTAGCCTTTACCGTTTTTACCGGACTGCATTTATCCTGTAAGAATCGGACAGCACACGCGATGCCGAGAATCAAAATGATACCTAAGAAAATATACCCAGGTACGTTCTCCATAGGCAGTCTCCTTTTTATTTCTCGCGGCTCATACCGGGGATACTTGCTGCAATGTCCTCTTCCCTGGCTCTCATTTGCTTTTTCTGCTCACCTTCATCCAGATGGTCGTAGCCCAGCAGGTGGAGCATGGAGTGGATGGTCAAATACCCCACTTCACGCTTTGCACTGTGGCCAAATTCCTTTGCCTGGGCCTCCGCACGCTCCAGGCTGATGCACATATCACCCAACGGACACAGCCCGGTCTCCACATCCAGATAGTCATCCCAATTCTCCGGAAGCTCACCGGGAGTCAGCTGGAACATGGGGAAAGACAGCACATCCGTGGGCTTGTCAATATTTCGGCTGGCCATGTTGATGGCACGGATTCCCTTGTCGTTTGTGATCAGTACATTGATCTCGCAGGGAACGCTGACACCCTCTGCATCCAATACCGCCTGAATGCACTTTTTAACAGTGGATTCCACAAAGGGCTGCTTCAGCGAAAAAATATCGAAAGTAATGTTGATCCTCGTCTTCATATCAATTCTTCTTTCTGTAGGTGCCCTTAAAATTTTCATTGGGCTTTTTTGCTTCCTGCTTCTGTGCTACCTTTTCATAGGCATTAATGATCTGCTGGACCAGTGCATGCCGGACCACATCCGCAGAGGTCAGCTTGCAAATGGCAATGTCCTTAACATTCTCCAAAACACGGACAGCGTCCTTTAAACCGGAAATCTTATCGTCCGGCAGATCGATCTGGGTCACATCGCCGGTAATGACGATCTTGGATCCAAATCCTAACCGAGTCAGGAACATCTTCATCTGCTCCCGTGTGGTATTCTGTGCCTCGTCCAGAATGATGAAGCTGTCATCCAGTGTACGGCCTCTCATATAGGCCAGAGGTGCAACTTCGATTGCACCACGCTCCTGATACTTCTGGAATGTTTCCGCTCCCAGCATATCATACAAAGCGTCGTACAGCGGACGCAGATAGGGGTCGACTTTGTTCTGCAGATCGCCGGGCAGGAAACCGAGCCTTTCACCTGCCTCCACTGCAGGACGGGTCAAAATGATCCGGTTTACCGTTCTTTCCCGGAAGGCAGCCACCGCAGCAGCCACCGCCAAATAGGTCTTACCAGTTCCGGCAGGACCTACACCGATGGTGATGGTATTGTTTTGAATGGCTTTCATGTATTCCTGCTGACCAACGGTCTTTGCCTTGATGGGCTTGCCTTTGGCAGTGATGCAAACCACATCCTTGGCCATTTTTGCGACTTGATCGTCGTTGCCCTCTTTAACCAATGTGATAAGATAGCGAACCCGTTGCTCGTCGATGATCTCGCCTCTTGCTGCCAGTGACAGCAGTCCGTTCAGCGTCCGCACGGCCTTATCCACAGCCTCCATGCTGCCGGATACCTTCAGCTCTTCTCCACGGTTGACGATAGCAACCTCAAGAGCCGCCTCAATTTGTTTGATATTTTCATCAAAAGAGCCGAATACCGCGATCAGATCTTCCACGCGTTCAGCACTTACAATTCGTTCAGTCATTTGTTCCATCGGGTTTTATGATCTCCTCTTTGCGAAATTGTCCAATCATCTCCAGACAGGCAAAACGCCCCGTGACAATGAACCTCCCGTCCTCCCGGGTTTGCGCATAGTCTTCCGTAAGGATCGAGCCTGCGATCATCTGGTGTTTCAGATAATCGCGGCTGAAATTCTCCAGCTGACCATCCTCCGGCTCTGTAAAGACTTCCTCGGTGGCATACTGTACCCAGGTTTCTTTTACCAGAATTACCGGCAGCAGAAAACCGCCCGGCAGGGTTAGATAGTTTTTCTCATACATTTTAACACAACTCTTACCGGAAATTCCACTACCAATGTAAAAATTTATGCGTTTTTTTCCGATAATCAGCGAATATTTTGTTTGAGAGGCGATGATTTCACCACGTTGCAGGCGTTCCGTGGGATAAAATACCGATAATTGCCGGTCTGTTTGTGCAAAAACCTCCCCCTCTGCTCTGTCTGCACGGATGGAAATGCCACAATCTGTATAGCCGGAGATGAGAATCTGTCCGGCCTTCACCGCCTGACCAACCTTGCAGATTGCACTGCCTTTCGTTGTGGTGACGGATGTAATCACTCCATCCCTGCTGGCAATGATGCTCCCGACCTCGATGCCGATATTTTCCTTGACTTCCTCCTGCCGTTCCCGCACGGAGATCACCGCAACACAACCGCTGGTATTGACTCCGGCCCATTGCAGTTGCGGCATAGCCTCCAAAAGGGCGTTTTTCATCTTTTCACTGCGAACCTGCCGCCTGCTGGCACCAAACCGGATTCCACAGCTGTCGGCCGTTTCCAGTATCAACCTGCCGGGAACAGAAACATTTCCTTCAACCTTGACGAAAAGAACCCTGCTGGGTAAATACATTCCTAAAAGTATCATGCCCAGCAGCCCAATCAGCAAAACCGGCCGATGCCATAATCCGTTCAGCTTCCAGTATAGTCCCTGCCTGCCCGTAATCTTCGCGTCAAGGCCCTTCTTTTCGCAGATAGAAAGCAGTGCATTTACCTGCCGGCGGCGAGCCAGCACTACCAGTGTCAACTCATCCGGCATCCGTACATTCCGTAATTCGATTCCGTTTTGCTCCAGCATGGTCATAATGCGTGGCGGATCCGCACAGACCACAGTCACTTCCAGCATCCCGGACAGAGAATGATAAAGATCCATCACTTACACCCCCGGTAAAGCTCCACGGACTGGATTCTGCCGCAAACGATCAATTGGCTTTTTGTCATTTTGGCAAGAGTCAGGTCTTTACCGCAAATACAAACCTGCCCAAATTTAACCTTAACACAAACCCTTTCCATGCCGTATTCCGTTACCCCACAGTGATTCTCCATCAGCACACGCCTGTCCCCTGCCAATTCGATCAGCGGCACCCCAGGGATCGGTGCATCCTGCAAATCCGTAGCTTCCGTGAATCGTTCCAGTAATCGCTTATCTCGTTCCATGCCACATCCTCCTTTTGGGAAAGTATATGACAAGCTTGTGATGTTCTTGCTTATACTTGCATAGATTCTTCTGAGGTGATACATGATGACAAGGAAGCTGATAACCGGAATTCTTGCAATGACCGGTATGCTATTTCTGATTCTGGACAGCCAGACAGCACTGGCCGGAGGTCTGGCTGGTGTACAGATATGCGTCATGCAGGTTATTCCTGCTTTGCTCCCTTTTTTTGTTCTTTCCATATTGATCAGCTCGGCATTTACCGGTACAGACATTCCGATTCTGCGTCCTTTGGGCCGTCTTTGCCGAATACCGAGGGGCAGTGAAAGCTTGCTCTTGCTTGGGCTGTTGGGTGGCTATCCAACGGGTGCTCAAGGCGTTTGCCACGCTTACCGTCAGGGGCAGCTGTCAAGGGAGGATACAAACCGCCTGCTCGGTTTTTGCAGCAATGCAGGACCATCCTTTTTGTTTGGCATCGTATCCACGGTGTTCCCCTACCGATGGATTCCATGGGCGTTATGGGCCATTCATATATCCGGTGCATTGATCGCGGGTATCCTTCTGCCGGGCGGCTCCCACGCAACTGTCCGTTTACCTGCTAAAAAATCTGCTACTTTCATTGAAGCCTTGGAGCAAGCAATACGAATTATGGCGAAGGTCTGCGGCTGGATCATCCTGTTTCGTGTACTGCAAAGCTTTTTGGAGCGTTGGCTGCTTTGGATGTTTTCCCTTGAAATCCGTGTCGGTATCATCGGTTTGCTGGAATTGGCCAACGGTTGCCTTGAGCTTGCAACGGTCAGCGATCTGGGGCTCAGAATCCTTCTGTGCAGTACGTTTTTGTCCCTTGGCGGCTTGTGTGTCACCATGCAAACACTGTCCGTAACCGGCTCTGTAGGCCTTGGAATGTACATTCCTGGCAAGCTCCTGCAAAGCACAGTGTGTATTCTCCTTACCCTGATTCTGCAATGGTTCTTCCTGTACGACAGTCAGATTACACCCCATACACCTCTTTTGATCACAATTTTTGTTGTATTTTTGGCGATTTTTACTATTGTTTTGCATAAATATGAAAAAAACAGTAGCATTCCTGCATTGGTTGGTGTATAATTAGGCCAAAATCATGAAGAACAGCGAGGAAACCCTATGCTTTTCAGAAAGAAGATCGAGCGCTCCTGCCTGTACTGTGCCTATGGTACAAAGCTGGATGAGGATACCGTTCTTTGTACAAAACGCGGCGTGGTATTTGCGGACAGAAAATGCCGCAAATTCTCCTACGACCCGACCAAGCGTGTTCCCCCGAAACCCAAAGCACCGGATTTTACCCAATATAGCGAAGACGATTTTTCTCTGTGACATAAATAGCACCCCGGCTCAGTGAATAGCACTGAACCGGGGTGCTCATTTATTCGTACTTTTCTGCCACTACCCGTAAGTACTTTCGGATGGGCAAATGCTGGGGACAGATTTTCTCGCAGGCACCGCAAACGATGCAGTCGCTTGCCTTGCCGAATTCCTTGGTCAATTTCTCGTATGCTGTCTTCTCCCCATTTTCGTTATAGAGCTTGAAATATTGGGGAATGGCGATCTTTCTCGGACACTGATCCAGACAGTAGGCACAACCGGTGCAGGCGATTTTCATCTCCTTACGCATCACCTCTCCGGCGAAGAGTACCATTTTCATTTCTTCCTCTGTCAATGGAGTCAAATTCTCCATGAATCTGGTGTTATCAAGAACCTGCTCCATGTTGCTCATGCCGCTCAGCACCATAAATACGCCGGGCAGACTGGCAGCAAACCGCACCGCCCAGGAAGCAACGCTCATCTTGGGTGAGCGATTGTAGAACATGGCTTCCACATTCTCCGGTACATTTGCCAATGCACCGCCCTTGACCGGCTCCATGATCAAAATCTTCTTGCCGTGCTTAACAGCGACCTCGTAGCAGGCACGGGACTGAACTTTGGGATTTTCCCAGTCAAGATAATTGATCTGTAGCTGTACCACATCCATGTAAGGATGCTCCGTCAGCAGCTTGTCCAGCAGCTCCGGACCGTCGTGATAGGAAAAACCGATGTTCCGGACAAGCCCCTTTTCCTTCTTGTCACGTAGCCATGTAAAGCAATCCAACTCCTCAAACCGGGCAAGATTACCGCCACTGACCGCATGGAGTAAATAATAATCAAAATAATCAAGACCGGTTCTTTCCAGCTGTGTATTGAACAACGTATCTCTTGCAGCCTTGTCCTCCAATGCACCGGAGGGGAGCTTGGAGGTGACAGTAAAGCTGTCACGGGGGTACTTACTCGTCAGCACTTCCTTGACGGCACCTTCACTTTTTCCACCGCAGTACATCCATGCGGTGTCAAAATAGGTAAACCCCCGCTCCATGAATGTATCAACCATATTCTGCAGCAATGCAAAATCGATACTGCCCGGATCGTTCTGATCCAAAAGAGGCAACCGCATGAATCCAAAGCCTAATTTCTTCTCCATATTCTTTCTCCTTTACTGTATCATAGCCAGGAAATCATCCTCGGAAAGAATGGGAATTCCCAACTCCCTCGCTTTGCGTTCCTTCGAGCCCGCATTTTCACCCACAACCACATATGTGGTTTTCTTGGAAACGGATCCGGAGGCCTTACCGCCCAAAAGCTCGATCTTCTCAGTCGCTTCTTCCCGTGTAAACTTACTTAATGCACCGGTCAGCACAAAGGTCATACCGGCAAACCGAGCATCTGTAATTACCCGTTTGCTCTCAAAATTCACGCAGGCATCGCGTAATTGCTGAATCATGTGCTGGGATTGGGGCTGGGCGAACCATTCTGCAATATTCCTCGCAGTGACCGCACCTACGTCGTTGACCTCTGTCAAAGTCTCAATATCCGCAGCCATCAGGTTATCCAAATTGCCAAACTGAGCCGCAAGCACCTTGCCGGTTTTCGCACCGACCTGACGGATACCCAGTGCATAGATCAGTCGGCTCACATCCTGCTCCTTGCTGGCCTCGATGGCGGCAAGGAGCTTTTTTGCTGCTACATCACCCTTCTGCCAGAGTGATTTCATTTGCTCCAGAGTCAGATAGTAGATATCAGCCGGGGTTTTCAGATGGCCCTTTTCGATCAGTGCCTCAACGATGGCAGAGCCCAGACCTTCAATATCCATGGCATCCCGGCTGACGAAGTGAGCAATATTTCTAGCCAGCTGAGCAGGGCACTCCGCACCGGTGCAACGCAAGAATGCACCGTCCTCGTCCTTTTGGGTCGGTGCGCCGCAAATGGGACAGCTGCAGGGCAGCCGATAAGGTACCGTGTCTGCCGGCCGCTTGGAAACATCCACTTCCAAAATCTCAGGAATGATCTCGCCAGCCTTGCGGATCAGTACCGTGTCACCGATGCGGATATCCCGTTCGGAGATAAAGTCCTGATTGTGCAGCGTTGCGTTAGTAACAGTTGTTCCGGCCAGTCGGACGGGACGCACCACAGCCTTCGGTGTCAGCACGCCGGTTCTGCCAACCTGAACGACGATATCCTCCACCACGGTAGGCTTAACCTCCGGCGGATACTTGTATGCCACCGCCCATTTGGGACACTTGGCAGTTGCACCCATCCGCTGCCGCTGTGCAAGATCGTTGACCTTAACAACGGCACCGTCAATATCACAGGAAAGCTCCTCCCGACTCTCGTTGATCGCCATGACACAGTCCACCACTTCCCTGCTTGTTTGCAGGATTTTGGTGGGAATCACCTTGAAATGCAGATCCCGTAAGAACTGCAGAGACTCCTCATGGTTTGTAAATTCCACACCCTCAGCCAGCTGCACATTGAAGATCAGAATGTCCAGCTTTCGCTGTGCAGCGATCTTCGGATCCAACTGCCGCAGAGAGCCTGCAGCGGCGTTTCTCGGATTGGCGAACAAGGGCTTCCCTTCCAGCTCCTGACGTTCGTTCAGAGCGGCAAAGCTCTTCTTGGGCATAAACACCTCACCCCGGACAATCAGCCGCTGGGGAGCACCCTGCAGGGTCATGGGAATGGAATGTATTGTCTTTAGATTCTCCGTAACATCCTCGCCAACAACGCCGTCGCCCCGGGTCGCACCCCGGACAAAACGTCCGTTTTCATACTCCAGTGCTACAGACAGACCGTCAACTTTGGGTTCGACGGAAAATGCCGAATCCGGGTATTGTTCCAGCGTTTTTGAAAGAAACTCTTCCAATTCCTCCGGAGAAAAAACATCCTGCAGGCTCATCAGCGGTACGGGATGGGTCACTTTGTCAAATTTACTCAGTGCCTCACCGCCCACACGCTGTGTCGGCGAATCCGGGAGAATCAGCTCCGGATGTTCCTTTTCCAACTCCTCCAGCTCCCGGAGCAAACGGTCGTACTCAAAATCCGGCATCGTCGGATTGTCTTGCACATAGTAACGGAAGTTGGCCTCCGCCAGAATTTTTGTCAATTCTTCTATTCTCTTTTTGGCGTCCATGTTATCCTCCGGTTTGGAAAAATGTATCGGGGACCTTCCCCACAATGATGGTTTCCGCAACCACGACCTGGCTGCTGACTGTAAAGCTCTCTGCTGCCCCAAGCACCAATATGGAAACATCGATGCTGACGTGCATGGTCAGCTGCTGCAATGTTTGATTGATTCCGGCCTCTGTAAAGCTGCTTTCAAAGCTGCCCTCGGAATTGCGGATGGAGATAATCTTCACAGGAATCTCCGGGCCTCTTCCGGACATCAGTTCCGGCAGGATCAGACTGCCGATGGGAATACCCAGATCCGAGGTATCCATATCCAGAATCTCATCATTGATTAAATTCAGTATGTCCGTCTTGAGCCGGTTGACCTCGCTCATATTGGTCTTTAGAGCTGTGATATTTCCGTTCAGATCCTTTTCAAAAAATACGATCCGATCGTATTGGATCGTACCCTTCTCAATCTGCTTGTCAATGGCATCGTTGATCAGATCCGAGGTCGCGTTGATCACCTGGGTTTGAGCCAGAGCACGAATGGTAGCGTTGTAACGCATTCTGAAGAAGATCAGGATACCTACCAGAATCGCCGTCACCAGTGCCATGTAGCGAAAAACCCGTTTGACACCCATGGGCATAAAATCACCTCAGTCATTTTATGCCTTGGGTAGTTGTATTATCACAGCTTCTTTAAATGCGGTGTTGCGGATTTGGCCATCAGCTTCTTGGTGCCGATCTGATCGAACGCGATCTCGAGCAGTGCATCTCCGCCCATCTTCATCACCGACAGCACCAGGCCACGGCCAAAGGCAGCATGTACCACCATGTCACCCTTCTGCAGTTCAATGACAGCCGTTTGGCGTGCCATTGTGGGAGTGCTGGAAAAGCTGGGCTTTACCGGTACACTGCGGTAACCGCCCATACCGGGACTTTCGTAGGATGCAAACCGTGTGGGTGTGCTATAGCTGCCCTTTCGTTCTATATCGCCCTCCGGCAGCTCTTTAATAAAGCGGCTGGGCATGGCGGCATTGGTGCGTCCGTAGAGCATTCTCTGCCGTGCATAACTGATGGTCAGGTTCTCCTTGGCACGGGTAATTGCCACATAGCAAAGCCGTCGCTCTTCTTCCATTTCCTGAGCATCGCCGATAGTCCGCATACCCGGAAACAAGCCGTCCTCAAAGCCCACCAAAAATACATTGGGAAACTCCAAACCCTTGCTGGAGTGCATGGTCATCATCACCACTGCATCATCATCGTCGTTGTATTCTTCAATATCGGTGTACAGTGCGATTTCCTCAAGGAAACAAGCAAGGGTAGGCTCGTCGGCGTTTTCCATGTAGGCAAGGATACTAGATTGCAATTCCTGGATGTTCTCCAACCGGGTCCTGTTCTCTTCCGTATCCTTTTTCTTCAGCATATCCACATAGCCGCTGCGGATCATTACCTGCTCATAGAAATCGGAAAGTGGCATTCCGTCGTCCACAAGATCAGCCAGTTCTTCAATCAGGTCTGTAAACTTCTTGAACTTCGGTGCACTCTTTTCCAGCGGTGCATAAGAGTCGGGATCCGAAATAATGGCGTAAAGCGGCAAACCCTCCGCATCAGCCTGACGCAGTGCAGGCAGCAGGGTCTTTTCACCAAGTCCTCTCGGCGGATTGTTGATGATGCGTTTGAGCCGCAGATCGTCGGATCGATTGTTGATCACGCACAGATATGCCAGCATATCCTTGACTTCCGCCCGGTCGAAGAATCGCATACCGCCAATGACCCGGTACGGAATGCCGTTTCGCTTGAAGGCATATTCCAGTGCGTTGGACTGTGCGTTGGTTCGATAAAGAACCGCATAATCCTGAAAATGCTTACCTTTGGATCGAGAGATAATTTGATTTGCGACATAAGCGGCTTCTGCTTCTCCGTCGCTGGCTTCATAAACGGTCACCGGCTTGCCGGCACCGTTGGCAGTCCACAACCGCTTGCCTTTCCGGCCAAGATTGTGGGCGATCACCGCATTTGCCGCATTCAGGATTGACTGGGTAGAGCGGTAATTCTGCTCCAGCCGAATCACCCGTGCCTGCTTATACTGCTTTTCGAAATCGAGAATATTCTCGATGGTCGCACCACGGAAGCGGTAAATACTCTGATCGTCGTCGCCCACTACGCAGATATTCTCATAACCGCCCGCAAGCAAGGATGTCAGCAAATACTGTAAATGGTTGGTGTCCTGATATTCGTCCACCAGCACATACCGGAATTTCCGCTGATAGTAAGTACGGATACCCTCATTCTGCTGCAGCAGCTCCACAGTCTTTAAGATGATATCATCAAAATCAAGAGCGTTGTTCTCTTTTAACCTTGTCTGATACTTCTTGTATGCCCGAGCAATGGGAAGCATTTTCAGATCACCCTGATCTTCCGCCCACTCCAGCAGCTCGTCGGGAGAAATTTGTTTGTCCTTCTCCTTGCTGATGATACTCAGCACATACTTTGCCGGGAAGCTCTTGTCATCGAGCCCCATGTCCTTGATAATGTCCTTCATTACCCGCTCGGAATCCGCTGTGTCATAGATCGTAAAGTTTCTGGTATACCCAATTCGATCAATGAAACGACGCAAGATCCGACAGCAGGCACTGTGGAAGGTCATAGCCCATATATCATTTGCCTGGGGACCCAGCATGGCTTCCAGCCGGTGTTTCAGTTCATTAGCGGCCTTGTTCGTAAAGGTAATTGCAATGACACACCAGGGTAACGGAGGATCCACAGAGCAAAGATAATCCGCCCGTCGCTGATCGAATTCAGAAATCGGCTCAGCAAGACCTTCCAGAAATAGCACATCCTCCTCCGTGACCGTATCCGGAATCTCGTGGGAGTCGCTGCCACGGCCAAAGCGGAGCAGATTGGCGATCCGGTTGATCAGAACAGTGGTTTTACCGCTGCCTGCACCTGCCAAAAGCAGCAAAGGCCCTTCTGTTGTAAGAACGGCCTGCTGTTGCATATCATTCAGTTGTGAAAATTGTCCGGCAATATAATTCCGCCGGGCGGTCAAAAACCGCAGTTCAAATTCCTCTGTCATGGAAGGCACCTATCATTTCATTTGATATGTCTATTTTACTCGATTTGTGCCAAAAGGTAAAGCATAATTTTCGCTACATCATCATTTGCCGTAAAATATTCAATGCCTTCTTTTCGATTCGCGATACCTGCACCTGACTAACCTGCAATACCTTGGATACCCGCTCCTGTGTTAGTCCGTGGAAGTATCGCAGGCGGATCACCAAAGCCTCCCGTTCCCCCAACCGATCAATGGCCTGCCGTAGAGATATTTTCTCCACCATCCGCTCCTCGGATTCCGTGTCCGTAAGG
Organism: Oscillospiraceae bacterium; assembly: GCA_015067945.1. Classification (GTDB taxonomy): domain Bacteria; phylum Bacillota; class Clostridia; order Oscillospirales; family Oscillospiraceae; genus Faecousia. The sequence goes on along the minus strand of SVLM01000001.1, from coordinate 160,163 downwards.
ATGTTCTCCAGGCTAAAGCCATCCTCACCGGTTTCCTTTTGGATGGATTCCGTAGCTGCAGTTGCTGTCTCTGCAATGGCAATTTCTTCCGGTGTAAATCCGGTCTTCTCCCCGATCTCCGTAATGGTCGGCTCCCTGCCAAGTGCTGTGGTTAAGGAATTTCTTGCATTTCGTATGGCAGCAGCCTGTTCCTTGATCGTTCGCGACACCTTTACCGCCCCATCGTCCCGTAAAAACCGCCGAATCTCTCCTGCAATTTTTGGCACAGCATAAGTAGAAAACTGGGTCCCATATTCCAGGTCAAAACCGTCAACCGCCTTCAAGAATCCCAGACAGCCCAATTGATACAGATCATCCACTTCCGTTCCCCGTCCGATAAACCGCCGTGCCACGGACCAAATCAAACCCGTGTTGTCATTTATGAGCCGTTCCTTTGCCACCATATCCCCCTGCTGAGCAAGACGGATATCCTCCTCGGTGCCGCTCATTGACGCCGCTGCAGCCTACGCCGCATATGTACCGTCGTACCCTTTCCAGGCTCGGAGATCAGCTCGAAATTGGTCATAAAGCTCTCCATAATGGTAAAGCCCATACCGCTGCGATCGCTGCCGCCGGTGGTGTACATAGGCCGCCGTGCTTGCTCCGTATCCGCAATGCCCACACCTTTATCCTTGATGACGATGTCAAGAATATTATCTTTCAAAATCCGGCACCGAAGCATGATCATGCCGTATTCATTTGGGTATGCATGAACGATGCAGTTGGTCACCGCCTCCGATACTGCGGTGCGGATGTCCCCCAATTCCTCCAATGTCGGATCCATCTGAGCAGCAAAGCAGGCAACCGCCGACCGGGCAAAGGCCTCGTTGCAGGATTTGCTTGGGAACTCCAAAATCATATAATTGTCAAATTTCATGATACAGCCTCCTTGATTTCCACTAATTTATCGATCCCCGACGCCCGGAATACCCGCATGGGTTGATCGCAGATTCCCGTCAGGATCAGTTTTCCTTCAATTTGTGCCATATTCCTGAGTGCGTTGATCACAACGGCGATTCCTGACGAGTCCACAAACGTCACATCCTGAAAATCCAGCACACATACATCCGGGGTATATGCCTCAATTTTCGCCGCAATGGCTTGAATGTAGTTTTTGGCACAATGGTGATCGATCTCCCCGGTCAGTGCCACGGTCAAACGGCCATTTTCCAGGAAACTGGTTAAGTGCATATATCATTCCTCCTTTGATATTTTCAAAGCTAGTATATCGCTTTCGGTGGGCATATTCCGTCGCAATGAGAAAGGTAAAAAAATAACTCTCCCGGCAAACCGTCGGTTTACCCGGGAGAGTGTTATTTGGTGATTTACAGCTTTTTCATAGCAGCTTCGCTCTGTTCCAGCTGAGCGATCAGATCCTTGGTCTTCTGTGCCTTTTCCCGCTCGGCATTGACAACTGCCTCGGGGGCACGGGAAACGAATTTCTCGTTGGAAAGCTTGGCTTCCAGGCTGGCAAGGAACTTCCGCTGAGCCTCCAACTCTTTGGCGATCCGCTCCAGCTCCTTAGTAACATCCACCAGCTGACCCATGGGGATATACAGCTTTGCATCTGCGGTGGTGCAGCAGACCATGCCATCGAGATTCTCCGGCTCAGCATCCAGCATCGTCACGCTGTCGGCGTAAGCCAATCTCTCGATAAAGCCCATGCCCTCATCAAACACCTGAGGCTTGGAGGTCAGCACGAACAACGCTGCCTTCTTGGAGGGCGGTACATTCATCTCGCTGCGGCGGTTACGGATGGCACGGATGGCCTCCATAACGGACTCCATCAGGTTCTCCTCTGCCTTGAAGGCAAGGTCAGCACTGTATTCGGGCCAGTTTGCAACGATCAGGGCATTACCCTCATGGGGAATGAACTGCCAAATTTCCTCCGTAATGAAGGGCATAAACGGATGCAGCAGCTTCAGAATCTGATCCAGAACATAAACAAGAACAGAAATTGCGGTCTGCTTCCGACCGGCATCCTCGCTGTAGAGCCTTGCCTTGGTCAGTTCGATGTACCAGTCGCAGTAGGTATCCCAAACGAAGTCATAGATCTTCTGTACGGCCACACCCAACTCATACTTTTCCAGATTCTCGGTCACTTCGCTGATCAGCGTATTCAGCTTGGACAGTACCCATTTGTCAGCAATTTCCAGCTTATCCAAAGCAGGCAGTTCATTCTTTGCGTCCTCGCTCAGATTCATCATCACGTAGCGGCTGGCGTTCCACAGCTTGTTGGCAAAGTTACGCATTGCCTCGCAACGCTCCACATAGAAACGCATATCGTTTCCGGGAGAGTTGCCGGTGAGCATGTTCATACGCAGTGCATCGCAGCCGTATTTGTCGATCATTTCCAGAGGATCAATGCCGTTGCCCAGGGACTTGCTCATCTTTCTGCCCTTGTCGTCACGGACAAGACCGTGGATCAGAACAGTGTCAAAGGGTGCCTGATGCATATGCTCCAAGCCGGAGGTAATCATGCGGCTGACCCAGAAAGTGATGATGTCGTAGCCGGTGACCAGAACATTTGTGGGGTAGAACTTTTCAAGATCCGGTGTGTTATCCGGCCAACCCAGGGTGGAGAAGGGCCACAGAGCGGAGCTGAACCAGGTGTCCAGCACATCGGGGTCCCGATCAATGTTGGTGCTGCCGCACTTTTCGCAAGCGGAGGGGTCGTGACGGGTGCAGGTCATATGACCGCATTCGGCACAGTACCAAACGGGAATCTGATGACCCCACCACAGCTGACGGGAAATGCACCAGTCGTGAAGATTCTCCATCCAGTTCATGTAGTTTTTGGTGAAACGCTCGGGAACAAACTTGGTTTCGCCGTCCTTGACGGAGCGGATGGCTTCCTTTGCAAGAGGCTCCATCTTTACGAACCACTGGGCAGAAACGATGGGCTCCACATCATTGCCGCAGCGGTAGCAGGTGCCCACGTTGTGCTGATGCTCTTCGATTTTCTCCAGCAGACCCAGCTCGTCCAGATCAGCAATGATGGCCTTGCGAGCCTCGTAGCGATCCATGCCGCAGTATTTGCCGCCCAGCTCGTTAACCTTGCCGTTATCGTCCAGCACACGGATGGACTCCAGATTGTGTCGCAGGCCAACCTCAAAGTCGTTGGGATCATGGGCGGGAGTCATCTTAACGCAGCCGGTACCGAATTCCAGATCCACATAATCGTCAGCAACGATGGGAATCTCCCGGTTCATCAACGGCAGCATGCAGGTCTTGCCGATCAGATCCTGATAACGCTCGTCGTTGGGGTTCACAGCCACACCGCTGTCACCCAGCATAGTCTCGGGACGGGTAGTGGCAACGATCACGTAGCGGCCCTCTTCGCCGGTGATGGGATACTTCAGATGCCACAGATTACCGGGCTTGTCCACGTATTCCACCTCTGCGTCAGACAGAGCGGTGACACAGTGGGGGCACCAGTTGACAATACGGCTTCCCTTGTAAATGAGGCCCTTCTCATACAAAGAAACGAACACCTCGCGAACAGCCTTGGAGCAGCCCTCGTCCATGGTAAATCTGGCACGGTCCCAATCGCAGGACGCACCCAGTCTCTTCTGCTGCTCAACGATCCGGTTGCCGTATTTGTGCTTCCAATCCCAAACTCGCTCCAGGAATTTCTCGCGACCCAGATCGTGACGGCTCAGGCCTTCTTTGACCCGGAGCTCCTCCTCAACCTTAATCTGGGTAGCAATACCGGCATGATCGGTGCCGGGCACCCAGAGGGCACTGTAGCCCTGCATACGCTTAAAGCGAATCAGGGTATCCTGCAATGTTGCGTCCATTGCGTGACCCATGTGCAGCTGTCCGGTAACGTTGGGAGGGGGCATAACGATGGTAAAGGGCTTTGCGTCTGCATTGTCTGCAGGACGGAAATAGCCGCCATCCTCCCACATCTTATAAATTTTGGATTCGACCTGCTGGGGTTCGTACACCTTCGGCAGTTCTCTGGCCATAATAAACACTCCTTTTCAAATAAAAAACGCCCCGAGTCAAATGACTCAGGGCGAATAAATCCGCGGTACCACCTGAATTCCCTTTCGGGCACTTAAAAGCTGTAACGGGCTGACCCGCACTTCCCTACTGCTCATTTCAGAAAGCAAACTCCGGAGCGACATTTCAAAGATCATTCCATGCGTTCACACCTTTACACGCACTCTCTGGGGGAAATCCTTAAGAAACCTCTCCATCCACGCCATTAACGAGGATAAATTACCACATTCTCGCAAATATGTCAACTTGAATTTAAGAAATCCGCAGTAGTTTCTTGACGATTGCACCAAAATCGCATATAATGAAGCAAATTCACCAATTGGGAGGGATATCCCTTGAAATTATCGCTGGTAGTTCCCTGCTACAACGAAGCGGAAAATGTGGCCGCTTTCCATGAAGCCGTCATGGAAGCCTTCGACGGTTGCGGCTACCGTTACGAAATCGTCTTTATTGACGACGGCAGCAAGGACGCAACCTTACACAATCTGAAAAAGCTCCATAGTGCTCAAAAATGCCCCGTCAAGGTGATCTCCTTCTCCCGGAATTTCGGCAAAGAAGCCGGCCTTTACGCAGGCCTGCAGCACGCTAACGGTGACTATATTTGTCTGATCGATGCCGACCTGCAGCAAGACCCGGCAATCGCCCGTCAAATGGTGCAGATGCTGGAAGAGCAACCCGAAACCGACGTGATTGCCGCCTATCAGGATCGCCGGGGCGAAGGCAAGGTTCTGTCCTTCTTCAAGCGTTCGTTCTATGCGGTGATCAATCATCTGTCGGATGTAAAATTCCGCCCGGACGCCAGCGACTTCCGCTGCTTCCGCAGAAGCGTTGCAGAAAGCATCCTTAGTATGACTGAGTGCCACCGGTTCTCCAAAGGTATCTTCTCCTGGGTTGGCTATGAAACCACCTATATACCCTACACTGCCAAGCCCCGTGCAGCTGGAAAAACCAAGTGGAGCTTTCGAAAACTGATGAATTACGCACTGGAGGGTATCATCGGTTTCTCTACAAAACCCCTTCGCATCGCAGCCTACATCGGCATGCTGACTGCCGCTGCTGCAATTATTTATCTGATTGCGGTTATCTGCGAAAAACTCATTTGGGGCATCGCTATCCCCGGCTACGCCACCGCCATTGTGCTGATTTTGCTGCTGGGCGGAATCCAGCTGTTCTGCATCGGCATTATTGGCGAATATGTGGGCAAGACCTTTGAGCAGGTCAAAAACCGCCCTATCTACATCGCAAAAGAAACCCTGAGATGGGAAGAATAAAAGAAAACAGCTTCGGATTTTCCGAAGCTGTTTTTGTAATTAGCGATCATTCTTGGTAGCCTTTGCAGCCTTCTTGGCAGCCTTTTCCTTAGCCTTGTTCTCCTCGGCCTTCTTCTTGGCCTCGGCAGCAGCGGCAGCAGCGGTATCATTGGTAGACAGAGCCCACTTGCACAGCTCAATACGAACCTGATCAGCACCGGTCTCCATCACAAACTTGTCGCTCTTAACATCAACCACAGTGCCGACAATACCGCCAATGGTGGTGATTTTGTCGCCAACCTTGATGGAAGAACGCAGCTGCTCAGCTTCCTTCTTACGCTTGTTCTCAGGACGGATCAGCATGAAATAGAAGATGGCGACCATAATCACCAGCATGAGGATCATGCCGCCCATACCGCCGTCGGCAGGCACAGCGTTGGGATCCTGGACAGCTTCATTCAGAAAATACAACATGAAAATGTCTCCTTTTGTTTAATAATCCTGATACATTATAACACTGAAATAGCAAAATGCAAGCAGAATTTAGATTCTTTGGCTTAATTTAACAGAATATTCATTTCGGAACTGAGCAAATGTTCCCTCATCCAAGGCATTGCGGATTTTTTCCATGAGCTTATTGTAGAAATACAGATTGTGCATCACGGAAAGCCGCATTGCCAGCATTTCCTCTGCGACAAACAGATGCCGGATATAGGCTCTGGAGTACCGACGGCACACCGGACAATCACACTTGGGATCGATCGGTTTTTCATCCAGCTGATACTTTGCATTCTTCAGATTGATCGCTCCGTCCCAGGTAAAGAGCCGTGCGTGCCGGGCGTTTCGTGCAGGCATAACACAGTCAAAGAAGTCCACACCTCTAGCAACGGCCTCGATGATATTGCTGGGCGTACCCACACCCATCAGATACCTTGTCTTATCAGCGGGCATATAGGGCTCCACAGCCTCGATCACATCATACATCTCCTCAGCAGTTTCGCCCACAGCCAGTCCACCGATGGCATATCCGAGCAGATCCAGATCCGCGATCCGCTTCATGTGATCGATGCGAATATCGGCGTAAGTTCCGCCCTGATTGATACCCCACAGCATCTGCTGGGGATTGACCGTATCCGGCAGAGCATTCAGCCGTGCATTCTCTTCCTTACACCGCACCAGCCAGCGATAGGTCCGATCCACAGACTTCCTCACATAGTCCCGGGGTGCAGGATTCTCAATGCACTCATCAAAGGCCATGCAGATATCACTGCCCAGATTGGACTGGATCTGCATACTTTCTTCCGGTCCCATAAAAATCTTCTTTCCGTCAATATGGGAAGAAAAATACACGCCCTCTTCCTTGATTCGCCGCAGGCTGGACAGGCTGAACACCTGAAATCCGCCGCTGTCGGTAAGGATCGGGCCGTCCCAAGTCATAAACTTGTGCAGACCGCCCATCTCCCTGACAACCTGATCTGTAGGCCGTAGATGCAGATGGTATGTATTGGAAAGCTCCACCTGGCAACCGATATTTTTTAGATCCTCAGCACTCAACGCACCCTTGATAGCACCCTGTGTACCAACATTCATAAACACCGGTGTCTGAACTGTGCCGTGAGCACAGGTAAATTCACCCCTCCGGGCCTTCCCTTCCGTTTTCTTTAATTCAAACATAGTTATTTCCTTTCTCACCCAATAAACATCGCATCTCCAAATGAGAAGAACCGGTATTTCTCCTGTACAGCCTGTTCGTAGGCACGAAGAACGTGTTCCCTGCCTGCAAATGCAGAAACCAGCATTACCAGCGTACTCTCAGGCAAATGGAAATTGGTGATCAAGCCCTGCATAGCTTTAAACTGATAACCGGGATAAATGAAAATCTCCGTCCACTTGGACTTCTCTTCAAAGCTTCCGTCATCATTTACGAGGGATTCCAGCGTCCGGCAGGATGTGGTTCCCACGCAAATAATCCTTCCTCCCTGCTGTCTTGTGCGATTTAAGATTTCGGCAGTTTCGGTACTGAGCATACAAAGCTCGCTGTGCATATGATGCTCTCCGATGTTCTCAGCCTTTACGGGCCGGAATGTGCCGAGACCCACATGTAGCGTAACAAATGCAGTGTTGACACCTTTATTTCGAATCTTATCCAGCAGTTCGTTGGTAAAATGCAATCCTGCGGTAGGTGCAGCCGCAGAGCCAACTTCCTTGGAATATACGGTCTGATACCGCTCCTGATCGGCAAGCTCTGCACGAATATATGGCGGCAAAGGCATTTTTCCCAAACGCTCCAGCACTTCCAGGAAGATACCCTCGTACTGGAATTCCACCACCCGGTTGCCGTCCTCACGGACCTCAGCGACGACTGCGGTCAGTTCACCATCACCGAAGATTACCTGACTGCCAACCTGCATCTTTCTGCCGGGCTTGCAAAGGCATTCCCATTGCTTGCCGCCAAGATCCTTCAGCAGCAAGACCTCAACAGCACCGCCGGTAGGTCTGTGACCCAAAAGCCGTGCCGGCAGCACCCGGGAATCGTTCATTACCAAACAATCTCCCGGCTGCAGGTAGTCAAAAATATCATAAAAATGCTGATGCTTCACCTGTCCGGTCACCCGATCCAACACCAGCAAACGGGAGGTATCCCGCTTCTCCAGTGGTGTTTGCGCAATCAGTTCTTCGGGAAGATCATACCAAAAATCACTTGTCTTCAATCCAATTTCCTCCGTTAATAGAAAAGCTATTACAGTATAACGGAAATTTATCGCAAATGCAACTGATATAGCAAAAAATACCCACAGGCTTCAAAAACCCGTGGGTATTTGGAATTTATTGAGCTGTGTTGACGCCGTAAGCTGCCACCGCTGCTCCGATAAAAATAGAAATCGCAGTGACATTGATGTCTTCAGCTGTATCGGATGCATTACCTCCCTGCGTCGGTACTTCTGTACCGCTGGGAACGGTGGGTTCCGTGCCTTCGGTCGGTTCGGTTGCACCATCTGTCACATCCGTGCTCGGCTCAGTGGCCTCACCGGAAGGCTCTGTGGGGTTTATAGTTTCCTCTGTAGGCCGTTCATTGGGCTTCTCCGTAGACTCATGGGGTTCCGAAGGGGCTACGGTCGTGGTAGTCGATTCCGTACCGGGGCTGGTCGGTTCGGTGGGAACCTCTACATAAGCATTGCAGACATCGCACTTGCCATTCTTGTTATTATCGTAATGCATAGCTTGGGAGTCTGGCTTTACTTCACCGCAGTCCGTGCATACATACCAATGTTGGTCGGCATCCTGCTTCAGCTGCGTGTACTTATGATCCAGAGCCGGAATCTTTACCGAGTCCTTATCATGTATCTTATTTTGGAAGAAAACATCGCTGTACCATTCTCCGCAGGTTTTACAAACAAAGTATTGACTGTTGCCGCTTGCGGTGCAGGTGGGAACTTTGGCGGGATAAGCCAGAATTGAATGCTTATGTGTATTTGCCAATGCTTTGATCGAAATATGATATTCATCCCACAGTATATCGAGGGACCAGGTATAGGATCCTATAATACCCAGTGCGGAAGCAACGGCATTGGCCATCTCGCCATTGTTTTGCTCCAGCCACATGACAAAGGCTCTCGGACTGCCACCGGTCAGATCCTCAACATGGACACACCAGGTGTCATCAGATACCTTCTTCATATACGATGCCAGCTTGGATGCATTATAATTGCCCTTCAGCATACCGACACCGGAGCCTGCACCTTCGTGAACCTCAAAATAGTCCAGGCCGGTATCTGAGCAGGCAGGCGGAAGCTCCTCCGGATGATCCGGGAAGTGGGATTCGCCAATTTCGGCCTTGGAAAGCATATAGTACGCATGGAAAATTTCATTCTGGTCATCCCAGGTAACATCCGTATAATAACATTTTCCGTCCAGATAAACCAGGTTCCAGCCGTGTGCGACCTTATTCATGGTATTGGGACTGAGGCTGGTGCCGGTCACGTACCAGCTGCGGATACCTGCCTTTGCCAGCAGGTACTGATATGCTTTTGAGTAGCCTGCACAGACAGCCTGCCCACCTACCAATGCACCGTAGATGGTCTGATCGTCGTCGTTAATTACATAATCAATATTGCTGGCAAGGTAATCGTGCAGGTAGTGGATCTTTGCAAGGTCCTTGTCGGTGGGCATATCCTTCAAAGCCTTGTTTGCTGCAGCTTCCACCTGTTGAATGAACTGATTTACATTACTCTTGGTGACAGTCTTTCCGCCCGCCGAATACTCCTTTACCTCAAAGACGACCTTATAGGTGGTCAGGGTATCGTGGTAGATGGATATATTGCCGTAACCGTCAAACCAAAAATATTCCGGGTGGTCGGCCATCACAAGACGAAGTGCCTTATATGTGGCCTGTATAATCTCATTGACGTACTGCTGCTTGAGAGAATCCTGATAGTTCTTGGGTGCAATGCCGAACTCTATGCTGGTCTCGCAGTTTTGAATACCGTTAGAAAAGGCTCTGTAAGCCGTTTTCTCGTAATCAGTTGTCAGCAAAGAATAACCGTATTCATAGACTTCTGCTGCTTTCGTTTCCGGTATGTAGGATGGAATGACGGAAATTGTCAAAGCAAACACACACAGAATCATAACGAAGCGTTTCAAAAAAGTAGCCATAAAGGTTAGCCATCTCCTTCCCTACGTGATTATACACGATTTCCGCTTTTTGGCAATAGTTTTATATTAAATTTATGAAAAAAGTGTAAATTGTAACCTTTTCAGGCGATTTTTCATAGGCTGATTTGGAGGGATGCGTATGAACCAACCGTTATTTACAGGCTGCTGTACCGCTTTAGTCACGCCGTTCTTAGATCAGAAAGTAAACTATCCTATGCTGGAGCAGCTGCTGCAAAAACAAATGCTTGCCGGATTGGATGTTGCCTTGGTCTGCGGCACCACCGGAGAATCCCCTACGCTCACCGATGAAGAGAAGCTGGAGATCATCCGTCGGTCAAAAAACTATGTAGGTGATCAAATGCGGATCATCGCCGGCACAGGCAGTAATGATACTTCCCATGCTGTGGCTTTAAGCAAAGGTGCCCAGGATGCAGGAGCAGATGCCCTGCTGGTCGTCAGTCCATATTACAACAAAGCCACACCGGAAGGATTGGTGCGACATTATCTGTCCATCGCCCACGCTGTAAAGATTCCGGTAATTCTCTATAATGTGCCATGCCGGACAGGAGTGGATATCCCGGTATCGGTCTATCGCAGACTTTCTGCTGTACCCAATATCGTGGGTGTTAAGGAGGCCTCCGGTGATATCGGTAAAATTTTGCATATCATCGCTGCTTGTCCCAAGGATTTTGCCGTTTGGACCGGCAACGACGAACAGACCGTTCCGGCAATCTCCCTCGGGGCTAAAGGCGTGATCTCGGTTGCCGGAAATGTTTGGCCCGAAGAAATGCAGGATATGGCCATGGCTGCCATTGATGGCGACTTTGACACTGCCGCTTCCCTGCAGCGACAGATGCTCCCACTGACCGATGCTCTGTTCCGGGAAGTCAACCCCATACCGGTAAAGGCTGCCATGAAATGCATCGGTTTTGATTGCGGTGGATGCAGAATGCCCCTGACGGAGGCGACCGTAGAAACCGTCGATGCTATTCGAGCCATTTTGACATAGAAAAAACACCGCCAAGGCGGTGTTTTTTCAAATATCAGGGGCGAAAACCCTCAAAAATTGGCAGCCAACCCTCTTTTTTTACGCCGTTAAACTCTTCCTGGCTCTTTACTGTCCAGGTCACGCCCTCTGCCCGCCAAATCCGACGGCATACAAAGTTACCCAATCGCTTACGGTCTGCAGACTTATATGCGATAAAATCCGGCACAGTTAAGAAGTTCATTAATTGGGTGGTCAGCAGAAATTTCAGTACCCAAGGCAAGGTGCTTTTTGGGTTTTTCAGGAAGTTTTCTGTCAATTGTCCACGAATCAGGTCGGGTCGGTTTTTCTTCAACCAGTTTACGACTCTCGGATCGAAAGATTCCAGACAGTAAGGCCCCTCATAGCCTGCCAGAGCGTTGCAGACAGCCAGACAAAGATCGGCATAGTTATTGCGTTCGACCTTCAATTCGATGATCAGCGGAGCTTTCCCGGCATACAGGGCTAAAACGTCAAGAAAAAGCGGGATCTTTTCGTCGGTTCCTTCGAGCCGGTAGCGATTCAGATCAGCTTTTGTCAAATCTTCGATGAACACGTCCTCCCCTGCTGTACGCTTTAAGGAAGGATCATGGATCACCGCTAAGTTTCCGTCAGCCATCAAATGCACATCAAATTCTATGCCGTAGCCATTCTCCAGAGCCAGCCGAAATCCGGCCATGCTGTTTTCTGGCACGCCTTCACCGTGAAGTCCCCGATGGGCGTAGGCCCAGCCTTTTAAGGTACGAAAGCCCTTGTGACCGGAGCGGCAACGCAGTGCCAGAACATATAGAACGGCAAGAACCAGCAATATAACAGCAAATTCGACCATATCAATCATCAACGTCCAGGGCTTCCAGGCCCTTCTTAGCTTCAGGCTTGGCATCTCCGTGTTTAACAAAGAACATGGTCACAAAGGCCAAGCCTGCGAACACAGCGGCATACGGGAACAGAACGGTCATCTTGCCGGTAGCATCCATCAACCAGCCGGACAGCACGGGCGTGACAATCTGAGCAGCCATGGAGGCAGTGTAGTAATAACCGGTGTACTTGCCAATGTCGCCGCCGGAGCACATTTCGACAACCATCGGGAAAGAGTTGACATTGATGGTCGCCCAACCGATACCGGCCAGAGCAAACAGAATGTTCATCAGCAGCACGGAGCTTCCCGCACGCAGGAAAGAAGCGATTGCAAATGCGGAAGCCAGCATAACCACACCAGCCAAAATCGTCTTTTTCCGACCGACCTTGGATGCAATGATACCTGCAGGCAGGTAAGAAATGATTGCAGCACCCTGGGCAATCAGCAGAGTAGTATTGTAATCCATATCAAGCACGCGTCCGGCATACAGAGAATACTTGGAAGTGACGGCGTTATAACCGATGTACCACAGTGCAATGGAGGCCAGGATCAGCAGCAGGCTGCCACGCTCGGATTTTGTCAGCTTACGGGTTTGCTTATTTTCGCTCTTGTCGTTTTCTTCAATGCCCAGCTCCTTGCTGGTCTGCTCCATTTCTGCAGCCCACTGAGGCTCACGGACGGTCAAACGGAATATCAGCAATGCTCCCAGCATTATAGCTGCAATGACACCGTAGTAGACTGTATAGCTCATCATAGAATTCTGGACGTTGGAGGTTGCAAAGATAATGCCCAGCACCAACACCAAAATACCACCGGCAGTGCCCATCAGGTTAATGACGGCATTTGCCTTGGAACGAAGGGGTTTAATGGTAACATCCGGCATCAGGGCAACCGCCGGGCTGCGGAAAATCGACATTGCAATCAATACAGCCAGCAGCAGAACCACAAAGATAATCAAGGTAGTCGGTTCGGCGGCAGTCGCAACTGCTGCACAGGCCTGCCTGGCCGGTGCGACATAGTTGGTATAGTCGGGGTTGGTGATGATATCACCACTGTCCAGCTCGATCTTGCTGGTGATGGATGTAAACGTTTCCTTGTTGGGGAATTTATCCTGCAGAACAAATCTCTCACCGTCAGGGGTTACCAGCTCGGTATCGGCCTGCTGATCGTAGATCGCAGACAGTGCGGCAGGGTCATCAATGGCGGATACGTCAGAAATGCGATTGAGTTGTGCGTTATCCACAAAGCTAAGGCAAACAAGGGCAACGGCAGCAATGGTAGCACCGATGGTAATAAAGGGTGTACGCTTGCCGGTCTTTGCTTTTACGCACTTATCTGACAGTGCACCAAATATCGGCAGCATAAATACCGCTAAGATATTATCCAATGCCATTATGACACCGGACCAGGTCTGGGACATACCAAATTTATTTGTCAAAATCACGGGAATTGTGGCATCGTAGGCCTGCCAAAATGCACTGATCAGGAAAAAGGCAAAGCCGACTAAGATTGTGCGTTTGTAGTTGAGCTTCATAGGACATCCTCCCATCGTCGTAATCTACGACAAAAATAACGCTGTTATTATACCGAAAAATGGGAACAATGTCCAGCAAAATTTCGCAGAAGCTAAATTCATAGGAAAACCTTAAGAATTACAATCCCTCAGACTGCCCTGCGGGCGGCCAGCTCCCTTTACACAAGGGAGCCTTTATACATTAAAAAAGCACGCCGAAGCGTGCTTTTTTTACAAAATTTTCTTCATTTCCTCATAAACAACTCTGGAGATAACCTCGTGACCGTTGCAGGTAGGATGGACACCGTCGTAGCAGACATAGGCAACGTCCGTCTTGTCGATCAGCTTCTGCAATTCCGCTTTTACACTGATAAAAGGCAGATTGTACTTTTCGGCCAAACGTCGAGACATTTCTGCCCTTAGGGCAACACCGTTATTGAAGGTTTCCCAGTTGTCTTTTGTAGCCTTACCGCAGAATACAAATGGCTCAAGAATCAGGATTTTGATGTCAGGCAGTGCAGCTTTCACCTCAGAAATAAACAAATCCATAATCTTTTCGCCAAGTTCCGGGTTTACGCCATTGTCCTCATTGACCTCGTGCCAAACATCGTTGACACCGATCATAATGGTCAGAATATCAGGCTTGAGGTTGATGCAATCCTTCTTAACGCGAGCCAGCAGGTCGCAGGTGCGGTTGCCGCCGATGCCGCGATTGAAGAACTGGTACTGACCGGGGTAATCTACACCGATCTTGCCGGAGGTCATTGTTACCCAACCGGAGCCGCGGTAGCGGTCCAGCTCTCTGTGACGCCAGGAATCGGTAATGGAATCACCAATATAAACGATGGTTTTCATAGCATTTCCTCCTTATGCAAGGGTAGCCTTATGGAACACTTTCTTACCCTTGCGAATCTTTACGCCTTCTTTGAGCATATCCTCGGTAACGACAAACTGCGGAGCGGGGACTTTCTCGTCGTTGACGAATACGCCGCCCTGTTCTACCAGCTGACGAGCCTGCTTATTGGAAGGAGCCAGACCGCAGGCGACCATCAGGTTCAGGATGCCGATCTTGCCATCGACCAGCTGATCGGCAGTGATCTCAGTGGTGGGCATATTGGCATCATCGCCGTTGCCGGCAAACAGAGCCTTTGCGGAAGCCTGAGCCTTCAGAGCATCCTCCTCACCATGCACCAGCTTGGTCAGCTCAAAGGCCAGTATCTCCTTGGCGGTGTTCAGCTGAGCGTCCTTCCAGTCTGCCATGGCATCGATCTGCTCCATGGGCAGGAAGGTCAGCATACGGATGCACTTGAGAACGTCAGCATCCTCCACATTTCGCCAGTACTGGTAGAAGTCGAAAGGCGTCGTTTTGTTAGGATCCAGCCACACAGCACCGCTGGCAGTCTTGCCCATCTTCTTGCCCTCGGAGTTCAAAAGCAGGGTGATAGTCATGGCGTGGGCATCTTTGCCCAGCTTCTTGCGGATCAGCTCAGTGCCGCCCAGCATATTGCTCCACTGGTCGTTGCCGCCGAACTGCATATTGCAGCCGTAGTTCTTGTACAGATGGTAAAAGTCGTAAGACTGCATAATCATGTAGTTGAACTCCAGGAAGCTCAAGCCCTTCTCCATACGCTGCTTGTAGCACTCGGCACGGAGCATATTGTTGACGGAGAAGCAGGCACCCACATCCCGGAGCACGTCCACATAGTTCAGATCCAGCAGCCAGTCGGCATTGTTGACCATCTGAGCCTTGCCCTCACCGAACTCAATGAAACGCTCCATCTGCTTCTTGAAGCAGGCACAGTTATGGTCGATAGTCTCCTTGGTCATCATGGAACGCATATCGGTTCTGCCGGAGGGATCACCAATCATTGCAGTGCCGCCGCCGATCAGAGCGATGGGTTTATTGCCTGCCATCTGCAAACGCTTCATCAGGCATAGTGCCATAAAGTGGCCAACATGGAGGCTGTCGGCAGTAGGATCAAAGCCAATGTAGAAGGTAGCCTTGCCATTGTCGATCATTTCCCGGATCTCGGCCTCATTGGTTACCTGAGCGATCAGACCGCGGGCAACCAGCTCGTCATAAAGTTTCATATTCTAATTTCCTTTCTTAATCTGTGATGGCCGCAATAATGCGGTCACGCAGCATATTGACATTGTTTTCGTCCAGGACAGTATCACGTTTGGTGTGGATTCTGTCGCAATACAGTCCAATCCCCTTCTTCCGCTTGAAGGCAGCGATGCCTGCACCATAGGGAAAATTCCGCTGGTCGGAAGGATAAATGTAAAATCCCTTTTCGTGTAAGTTCAGGGACTTTTCGGTGTCGGAATGTGTCAGTTTTCTGAGTAAATCCATCTTTTCTTGAGATTTCAAGAGCTTTTTTGTGGGAAAAATCATCAGTTCGTTACCGTCACCGACGCAATCCAGATTTAGAATGATCTGTTCCTTGATTTCAGATTTGTGTGTCATCTGGTAGGATTTAGAGCCGATCAAGCCCATTTCCTCCATATCAAACAACACAAAGCATACCTTGTGACGATGCTCGGGAGGCAATTTTGATGCGATCTCCAAAACAGTCACAACGCCTGAGGTGTTATCGTTGGCATTTGTAGGGTTGGCGGGGCCGTACATCATCAAGAACATCAAGGCAATGAATCCAAAATACCAGACGAGATAGCCGGTATAGGGCGTTAGCAATGCTCCGACGATAATTCCCGGTATGATAGGAATGCACAACAAAATCAATATTAAGAATATTTGGTAGCCGAGATATGCCCCAAAATTACAAGGTGTGATGAAATTGGGCAAAAACATCCGGGCACAGGTATCATAGTGGGCGGTGATCAGATATTTTGCTTTAGTTGGATCACCGATGAGCAGGTTTTGGCTGCCCATGCGGCCATTCTCGGTTTTGCAGCTATATCCCAGCGTGGCTGCATAGCCAACGACAGCAGAACGGAATTCCTGCTTTTGCTTTGCGGATTTCCGTACAGGAAATTGATGAAGAACATCCATAGGTGATTGAATCATTCTGTCTCTCTCCTTAAAAATGATAACGCCCTCCGTCCTTGCGGACAGAGGGCGTAAAATACGCGGTACCACCTCTGGTTCATCAATGCCTCACAACATTGACCTCACAGCGTCAAATAACGCTTCTCGCGGTTTCGGGCGAACCCGTCCTTCCCTACTGTTACTTCAAAAAGGCCACTCCGGGAGGTATTTCAGCGGATTCCCCTGCTGCCTTGCACCAACCGGCAGTTCTCTGGAAGGAAATGGTTCGCTTACTTATTCCCATCACTGTGTTATTGGTATCCTAGCAAAAAGATGCAGCTTTGTCAAGCGGTTAATGAGAAAGCATCTCTTCGGCACTTTTCAGGGTTGTTTCGGTGATGTTCGCACCACCGATGATTCGTGCGACTTCACGCACACGGCCCATATGATTCAAGGGCGTGACGGTGGTGTAGGTTCGGCCGTCCCGTTCGGATTTGGCGATGAGCATATGGGTATCGCCCATTGCCGCGATCTGGGGCAGATGTGTGACACAAAGCACCTGCTTGTTCCGTGCCACGCTGCGAAGCTTCTCGGCGACCTTTTGGGCGGCTCTGCCGGAAACGCCGGTGTCCACCTCGTCAAAGATCAGGGTGTTTACCTGATCCTGCTCGGCAAGGACATTTTTCATGGCCAGCATGATTCTTGCCAGCTCGCCGCCGGAGGCAACTTTGCTCAAGGGCTTCAGTGCTTCGCCTGCATTGGCGGACATATAGAAGGCTACGGCATCAGCACCATTGGTGGTCAGTTCCAGCTCCGTGAATTCGCAGGAAAACTGCACCCGGGGCATATCCAGCTGGGCAAGCTCGCTCAGAATCCGCTTGGACAGCTCTTCTGCAGCGGCAATGCGGTTGTCCCGGAGCAAGTAAGCCGCGTCCCAAGCGGCCTTTTCAGCTTTATTTAGTTTCGCTTTCAGACGTTCCAGATGATCGTCCGCAAATTCGATCTCATCCAACTCCTGTCTGGCGTTTTCAAGGTACGAAAGAATGTCGGCACAGGTAGCACCGTACTTCTTTCGCAGGCGGTGGATCACATCCAGACGGGATTCGATCTGCTCCAGCTCGTCAGCGGAGTAGCTCAAATCATCCCGTGCCGAACGCAGTTCCTCTGCGGCATCCTGAACCTGATACATCAGGTCGGTGATCCGCTCACGGAGAGCGTCGTAGGTGTCGGTGAACCGGGTTAGGCGGCTCAGCTCCCGTTCAGCCTGTGATAGCAGGGATGCAGCACCGTCCGTATCATCGCCACCATATAGGCAATCCACGGCAGTGTGCAGGGCATCGGAGAGCTTTTCAGAATTCTGCAGCAGCTTACGACGCTCTTCGAGAGTCTCGTCCTCCCCTGCATCAAGCTGAGCCTTTTCGATTTCAGCGATTTGATATTTCAGCATTTCCATACGGCGAAGCTTTTCGCTTTCGTCCATGGTCAGGCTGTCGATCTGCCGACGAAGATCAGTAACAGTGGCATATTTTTCGGCATAATCTCTGCGAAGGTCGGCGTTTTCAGCAAAATCATCCAAAAAAGTAAGGTGGTTTGCTTCGTCAAATAAGCTTGCCGAATCGTGTTGACCGTGAATGTTGATCAGCTGAATACCAAGCTTACGGAGGATGGAGACGGTCACCAGCGTGCCGTTGACACGGCAAATATTTTTTCCGTCCAGATGAATCTCACGCTGAATAATGGTTTCCGGGTCGAAATCTACACCGTTTTCCGCAAACCAAGGGTATTCCGGCACATCCGTAAACACTGCACGAACGGAGGCTTTGTCTGCTCCGGTACGGATCATATCCCGGTATGCCCGTTCACCCAATACGGCACTGATGGCATCGATGACAATAGATTTACCGGCACCAGTTTCGCCGGTCAGCACATTGAAGCCCCGATCGAAAGAAATGTCGGAGCACTCAATGACGGCGATATTCTCAATATGCAACAGGCTCAGCACGGTGCTCCCTCCTTTTTGTGATTAGCTCACAAGGTGCTTGATCTCACCGCAGAATGCGGCAGCGGCGTTGGTATCACGCATAACAATAAACACGGTATCATCACCGGCAAGTGTCCCCATAACAACGCTCATGTTCATCGAATCAATAGCAGATGCGGCAGCGGATGCCAGACCCGGCAGAGTGTGAATGACGACCATATTCTGTGCATAATCGAAATTAGTCACACATTCGCGGAAAATGGTATTGAGTCTGCCGGAGAAGGTTCCGGTCACTTCGTCGGTACTGGCGGCATAGCGGTATGTACCAAAGCTTGTCAGCTCTTTGACGATACGAAGCTCCTTGATATCCCGGGAGATGGTTGCCTGAGTGCTGTGGAAGCCGGCATCCTTCAGCTCCTTCAAAAGCTGCTCCTGGGTTTCAACATTACGGTTGGTAATGATCTCCATGATCTTTGCTTGTCTTTGACTTTTCATAATCTTCACCTCATCTGCTGCTCTTAAATTTCAAATTAACAACATCGTAAAAGCTGCGGTCTTTCAATCGGACCAGCTGCGTCTGGAAATTGGACTTTTTCACTGTAACAATATCGCCCAGGTTCAGCTTCAATGCCTTGCCACCGTCCACGGACAAGAAGGCGTTTCGACGGGCGTTGTGTGTCAATCCGATCTTGATAACGCGCTTATCAGAAGCGACAATGCAGCGACTGACCATGTCATGGGCACATATCGGTGTAATGAGAATACTGCCTGCTTCCGGTTCTACGATCGGTCCGCCTGCGGAAAGGCTGTAAGCAGTAGAGCCGGTGGGTGTGGCGATAATCAAGCCGTCGCCACCACACTCCATAGCCTGAACATCGTCGCACTGAACGCTCAGGTGAACGATACGGGCAATGCCACCCTTTGTAATGACGGCATCATTCAGGCAAATATCATGGAAGATAATGTCCCTGTCCCGATGGACGGTGACATCCAACATCATGCGGTTATCAATGGAATACTCGCCAGTAGCAAGCCTTGTGAGCTGATCCAGCTCCGAGGATTCCAGCTCTGCCATGAAGCCCATAGTGCCGATATTGACACCCAAAATGGGGATGTTGTTGCGGGTTGCAGCCTTGGCCATGTGCAGAATTGTGCCGTCACCGCCAAAGCAAATCACAGCATCAGAAACGGGCAATTCGCGATCAAGGCGGGAAAAGCGGAGATCTCTGGGGAGCTGGAAGGAACGGTCCACCTCGAAGGGCAGACAGAGCTTTACATCAATACCAGCCTGCGTCAGAATCCGTGCGGTAGCCCGGACGGTATTAAAATCGTGATCCCGATAGGGATTGGGTGTTAAAATGACCTTTTTCACAAGCTTCACCCCTTTAACGCTTCATGGGCAGCCGATACCACAGCTGCGGTGTCCGGTTCGATACCGGTAACAGTGTCCATGGTCAGGTGACCCAAAAATTCAATGTTGCCCTCTGGGCCTGTTACCGGAGAGAAGGTCAGACCCAGGATATTCATTTGCAGGTCAGAGGCCAGCCGGACAAACATATCCAGCACCTCTTTATGGGTTTCCGGGTCACGGACAACACCTTTTTTGCCTACCTTATCGCGGCCTGCTTCAAATTGTGGCTTGATCAGGCAAAGCACCTGGCCGGTGGGCTTCAGGAGGGCCTTGATGGCCGGCAGAACGATCTTCAGCGAAATAAAGCTCACATCCACCACGCTCAGGTCAAGCGGCTCACCAAGCTGCTCGGGCGTGACATAACGGATATTGGTACGCTCCATGACCACCACTCTGGGGTCAGAGCGGATCTTCCAATCCAATTGGCCGTAGCCAACATCAATGGCAAAGACCTTCTTGGCTCCCTGCTGCAGCAGACAATCTGTAAAGCCACCGGTGGATGCACCGGAGTCACTGCAGACAAAGCCCATGGGTTTTACGCCAAAGTCACGCAACGCTTTTTCCAGCTTCAGACCGCCGCGGCTGACATAGGGACAGGTTTCGCCACGAACCTCGATATCCACAGTTTCCTCATAAGAAATGCCGGGCTTGTCTGCTTTCTGACCGTCTACATACACCTGACCTGCCATGATGATGGCTTGTGCCTTGGCTCGGGACTCGGCAAACATACGCTCAGTCAAGAGCACATCCAAGCGTTTTTTCACTTTCATAGAAATGCTCCTTTCTGACGAATTCCGCAATGGAATAACCGTCAAGGCCATTGTGTTCGTACAATGCAGCAATGCTGCCGTGGGTTACAAAGCCATTGCCCAAATTAAGACTGCGAATCTTCAGATTCGGATTTCGCTCATACAGTGCTTCCGCCAGGTTGTGGCAGATTGCAGAGCCTGCGGCGGTCTCCTCCAAAATCAGGAGGTGATCAGTGGTTAGATTGGCACATAGTTGATCAACGGGCAGCGGTGCGATGCTTAGAAGTCGGAGTACACTGACTTCTATTCCGTATTTGGAGAGTACATCAGCGGCATTCATGGCGTTTTGCAGCATGGTGCCGTAAGTGAGAATGGTCAGGGCACTTCCCTGCCGGTGGCAATTAACGGCACTTGCAAGACCCATATCGCTCCAGGCAGAGTCTTGATAATCTCTGTTGCCACCACGGGGGTAACGGATGACAATCGGGGAGGTCTGATCCTTCACTGCCCAGACAAGCATATCGGAAAGCTCCTGGCAGGATGCGGGACACAAAATCCGCATGCCGGGAATCTGCCGGAGAAAACCAACATCGAAAACACCGTGGTGGGTCTCGCCGTCTTCGCCAACGAGTCCTGCACGGTCAACAGCAAAAACAGTATGCAGGTTCAAAAGTGCGATATCCTGCATAATCTGATCAAATGAACGCTGCAGGAAGGTGGAATACAAGGCCACCACCGGTATCATGCCCTGTTTGGCAAGACCGCCGGCCATGGAAACTGCGTGTTCTTCTGCTATTCCCACATCAAAAAAACGGTCCGGGTATGCATCCTTAAACCCAAGCAAACCCGTTCCGCCGGGCATGGCCGCGGTGATGGCACAGACCCGTTGATCAGTTTCCGCCAAAGCAGTCATGGTATTGCCGAAGGTCTCAGAGAAGGTTGCACCGGCTTTGGTGGGGATCTGACCGGTAATGGGGTCAAATTTGCCAACACCGTGGAACACGGAGGGGCTTTCCTCTGCGGGGGTATAGCCTCTACCCTTTTGAGTCAGGACATGAACCAGCACGGGCCGTTTCATATCCCGGGCAATACGCAGAATCCGGGTCAGCTCCTTCAGGTCGTGGCCTTCCACTGGCCCAAGGTAGGCCATGCCCATATTTTCAAAGATTGTGGTGCGTAGAAATACTCGTTTAAGACGTTCTTTAACGCGACGGGTAAAACGGTAAAAGCCACGGCCGCCGGGGAGCTTGGAAAGTGCATGGCGGTAGCGGTTTTTCATGCCAATGTAGCCTTCCTTCATCCGAAGACGGGATAGATGACTAGCCATACCGCCCACATTGCGGTCGATGGACATTTCGTTATCGTTCAGGATAACAATCAAAGGTTCGCCGCTTTCAGCAGCGTCGTTCAATCCCTCGTAAACCATTCCGCCGGTGGCTGCTCCGTCACCCATCAAAGCGACCACATGATAATCGTCCCTCAACAAGGTGCGAGCCCGAGCCATGCCCAGTGCGATGGAAACGGCACTGGAAGCGTGACCTGCGACAAAGGAATCGGTATGGCTCTCTGACGGCTTTGGAAAGCCGGCCATACCACCGAATTGGCGTAAGCGGTCAAAATCCGTCTGGCGGCCGGTCAGCATCTTATGGACATAAGACTGATGACCTACATCAAACACCAGACGGTCTTTATTCGTATTAAATACGGTCTCAATAGCGACCGTCAGCTCTACAACGCCAAGATTGGAAGCCAAATGGCCACCGGTCTTGGAGACGTTCTCTACCAAAAAAGTGCGAATCTCGTCACAAAGGGCGATTCGCTCGCTGTCGGTGAGGGCTACCAAATGTTCATGGCAGTTGACAGATTCAAGCAAACTCAATGTATGACACAACCTATCATTACTTTTTCTTTCTGCGGAAAAGCAGGGGCAAATTGCCCAGCCACCAGATGACTTTGCCCACTGCGTGGACAATGGTTGTAGAAGAATTCACTGCAAAGCCTTTGCCCAATGCCTTGCCACCGACAGTAACACCGGCAACCATGGCGGACATCATCAGCGACGCCATGCGGTCCCAGGAAAAGGTGAAGGTTTGTAAGAGCTGCACCGCAATGGTAGCAGCTGCAGATCCGGAGATGACACCGCAAATATCGCCAATAACATCGTTACAGATGGAGCTGACCTTATCGGCCTTCCGAAGAAGATGAATCGACTCCCTTGCTCCCGGTACCTTACGGGCTGCCATGGCATGGAAGGGTGCTTCATCAGCGGAGGTAACCGCAACACCGATAATATCAAACAGGATACCCAACAATACGATTGCAAACAGAATGATAAACGCGGAAACCATACCGCTGCCGGCCATGACCTCTTCGGAAACCAGAGAGATTACGGAAGATACAATGATGGTAACAATAAAAATGGTCAACACCCACAGGGCTGTTTTCCGCTTCTGTTTTCGGGATAAAGCAGGGTCAGATTTAGACACAGGAAATTCTCCTTCAAGTAATTTCAGTTAAATGACGGCGGCAGACAGGATAAATCTTACGGCTTAGGTCGGGTTGGTTTTCCCGGGACAGAACCTGCCGTTGCCGTGCAGGCTGTTTCCATTTGATCCGTCCCCACAGGCGTTGCCTACCTGCATACCCGATTGCCACTTAGTCCGTACTGTAATCCCCTGTCTGCCCAGTAACGACAGCCTAGGTGATTTCCACGACAGAACAAGCCAAGTCTTAGCCTCTTTTGCAAGCATGGTTTCCAAGAGCTATTGTTCGGAAGCAATTGTGGCCACAAATTGCCATCCGCGTAAACTCTTTTCCCCACATGTTCACTCAAGGCAGGCTACTCTGCACGTAGCACACGATTCTGTGCACCACATTGCAGGTTCTTACTTGATTCGTACGCGAAGAGGCTTCCATACGCATGGAGTTCTCAACTTCGTCGCACAAGCTTCAAGTCTCCGCGGAAACCGGGTCGTATGCTCCATGCCATTGGAGCGCGCCCGAAATCCTTAACCCCCAGCACCCACCCTAAACTGGGCGTAAAAAGCAGACACCAGGGACTTCATCGATGTGCCCTTCATAGGATTTTTAGGCCCTACCTGGAAGTGGCCGTTCTGACTAGGATACTGCGCCGTCAAAATGTATATTATCATAGATTTTTTGAATATTCAAGGGGTATTTGCATAAAATTCATGAATGATATGAAAAGAAACGCCGGAAATTCCGGCGTTTGCTTATCGGTTTATAAACCAATCCTCCACAATGTCGCTGTGGGTGACGACGATTTCGATCTCCTTGAGTTCCTCTTTTGAGAAGAACCGAAGCTCCCGGGATTCGGCACTGATGGTCATTTTCGGCTCGTCCGGCAGATCCAGTCCAAAAACCACAATGACCATACGCCAGATGCTGCCGTCTTTAAATGCGGCAATGCGGCCAGGTTCTCCGTAGACAGCCAATTTGGCGAATTTATCCTGAGGGATGCGAATACCAAGCTCTTCCCGTATTTCCCGGGCAATGGCCTGCAGTTCGGTTTCGCTTTTCTTGACGCCGCCGCCGACCAAACCCCAGGTGTCGGAGTCTCTGCGACGCTCCAAGAGGAGTTTTCCCCGGCAGGTCAGAATTACGTTTGCTCCTAAATGAGCCGGCATAGTGGGCTTGGGGGCGTTGGGATCGCCCCGGTAGAAGGTTACGATGGACATTAGTTGCCTCCGGTAATGGTTTTACTCTATTATACGACAACTGTTTCGGAATTTCCAGTCTAAAATTCGTCGGGGATGGGCTTTGTTACACCGGTGCGGCGGGCTTTGTCCAGGCCGCCGGCCATGTGTGCATCGGGATCCTGGGTGAATTTGGCCCGGCGGATAATGTCCTCACCGAATTTATCCCGGAGAGAGTCCACAGTTTCGTCCAGCCGGAGCTTCCGCTCGTACTGTGCCGGGGTCATGCCGGAGAGCAGATCATATTGCTGGTAGGGTTCGTCGGTAAGCCGGGTCATTTGCACCCCCAGCTGCCGCAGTGGTGTGACCCCGTCCCAGGCTTCGTCAAACACACGGCAGGCGGCTTCGAAAATTTCAGCGGTGATATTGGTGGCACCCCCGAGGGTGGCCTGGTGAGAAAAATGGTGAAATTCGCTGGTGCGAAGATGGACGCTGATGCAGCGGCCGCATTTTTCGTCCTTACGCATTCGGCTAGCAACAGTCTCGCACAGGCTCAAAAGCACCTGGTGAGCATGGTCGTGGGTCAGTACATCCTGTGCTGTGGTAACGGAGTTGCCATAGCCTTTATTTTCTGCCGGCACAGGAAGAACGGTATCGGCATTGCGGCCATTGGCGAAATGCCATATAGTCTCCCCTGCTTTGCCGAACCGACGCTTGATTAGCTGCAGATCCGCTTTGGCAAGGTCGCCGATGGTATAGATGCCCAGCAGCTTCAACTTCTTTTCCGTGGCCGGGCCCACAAGGAACAAATCCCGCACGGGCAAGGGCCACATTTTCTCCTCCATTTCTTCCGGGAATAGGGTGTGGACTTTATTGGGTTTTTCAAAATCTCCGGCCATTTTCGCCAGAAGCTTATTGGATGAGATGCCCACATTGACGGTAAAGCCCAATTCTTCCCAAATACGGCGACGCATGGTTTCCGCTGCTAAGCGAGGTGGACCCCAAAGCCGCTCTGTGCCGGTCATATCCACCCAGGCTTCGTCGATGGAATACTGCTCGACGATTGGGCTGAACTGCCGGAGCATTTCCACGAAATGGCGGCTGGCTTCTACATAGAGGGCATAATCCGGTGGGACAACCCGCAGGTCCGGGCATTTTTCCAAAGCACGGAACAACGGCTCTCCGGTTTGAATGCCGTATTTTTTTGCCGGGGTGCTTTTAGCGAGGATAATACTGTGACGGGACTCTTTATCACCGGCCACCACGGAAGGCACATCCCGCAGATCCTCTTTTTCGCCCAGAACCTTCACGCGGTAGGCTGCTGTCCAGCTCAAAAATGCCGAGTTGGCATCCACATGAAAAATCACACGCTCCGCCATCAGTAGACCCTCCGGAACAAGCACCAGCTATGGGTGCGGATGGTGTATTTCAGCTCGAAAAGCCATTCCTTACCCTTGACCACGGCTTTACAAAGGAAAATCTGTGCCTCAATCCCCACGTACTGAATGGGCTTGCAACTGATGACTTCATCAATGTCGATTCGCAGCAGCTGGTGCTGCTCATCCTCCATGCGAAGCCGCAGGGGACGGATCTCCCCGTCTGCACTGCAGACCGATATCACATCTACCGGCTGATTTCGCACCATGCCGCTCACCTCCTTCGTTTGATGTCATTATAGCACATTTGTTTGGATATAGCAAGAGGGATTTTATGGTTGCCTATTGAAATGTTATTTGGTATAATATATCACATTAATGCGGACGAGCAATGCTCGCCCCTACCTATTTTAGGATTGGGAGAGACAGAATATTATGCTGAAATATCCCTGCCTGGTACTGGATCACGACGACACCGTGGTACAGAGTGAGGCGACTGTTAATTATCCCTTTTTTGTGGAGTTTTTGAAGGAGTACAGACCCGGTGCGACTATTACGCAGCATGAATATATCTCCGGCTGCTTCAATCCCGGTTACGGCGACATGTGCCGTCAGCGGTTCGGTTTCACCGAGGAAGAACTGTTGATTGAGTATACCGGCTGGAAGGAGTATATCAGGCACCACATTCCTGCTCCCTATGCTGGAATTGGTCAGATCTTACGGCGGCACAAGGCTGCAGGTGGTAGGATATTCGTGGTATCCATGTCTGCTCAGGAAAATATTCTGCGGGATTACAAAGAGCATTTCGGTATTATACCTGATGAGATCTACGGTTGGGATTTGGAGCCGGAGCATCGCAAGCCCAGCCCCTGGGCATTGCAGCAGATCATGGCAAATTATGGCTACACTCCGGAACAGATGCTGGTGGTGGACGACATGAAAGCCGCCGTACCCATGGCACGAGCTGCAGGGTGCCCCATCGCCTTTGCAGGCTGGGGACGCACAGAGTTTCCGGAGATTACGGCGGAAATGACAAAGCTTTGCGATTTTGCCTTTGATTCGACGGAAAAGCTGGAAAAGTTCCTGTTTGATTAACTTGACAGGCGTGTTATAATGCATTTGCAAGGAGGTGAGCCGTTTGGAAAAGCAGAGCATCAAGGTAATCGCCACAAACCGTGAGGCCCGGCATGAATATTTTATAGAAGAAGAATTTGAAGCCGGTATTGAGCTGTGCGGCACGGAGGTAAAATCCATCCGGGCAGGTACGCTAAACCTGAAGGATGCCTGGTGCGGTATTAAGGACGGCGAGCTTCTGGTCAATCAAATGCACATTTCTCCCTATGAACACGGTAACATCTTTAACCGTGACCCCCGGCGGGTGCGGCGTCTGCTGATGCATAAGCGAGAGATCATGCGGCTTCTCGGCAAGGTCAAGCAGGATGGCTATTCCCTCATTCCCCTATCCGTTTATTTCAAGGGCAGCCGCGTTAAAGTCAAGGTGGGCCTGTGCAAGGGTAAAAAGCTGTACGACAAACGACAATCCGCTGCAGAAAAAGACGCGAAACGTCAGATCGAGCGGGCAATGAAGGAGAGATATTAAGCGTGCTACGCTACGCTTAATATGATTTTAAAATAGGCGTGCCGCTCGCCAACAAGCGGCAACCGCGGCACACGCCAAATCTCCATTCGCCGCTATTGGGGATTTATCAATGATGTGCTGATGAGTAGCGGCAGAATGGAGATATATGAATCCTACTTTTAAAATTACCATGGCAAACGGCGGTGTGATTGAGGGTGAGCTGTACCCCGAAAAGGCACCCCAGAGCGTTGCCAACTTTGCCGACCTGGCAAACCACAATTACTATGACGGCCTGATCTTCCACCGGGTTATCCGCGGCTTTATGATCCAGGGTGGCTGTCCCGAGGGCTCCGGCATGGGCGGCCCGGGCTACTGCATCAAGGGTGAATTTTTCTTCAACGGTGTGAAGAATGATCTGAAGCACAAGCGTGGCGTGCTGAGCATGGCTCGCTCCTCCTCTCCCAACAGTGCAGGCAGCCAGTTCTTCATCATGCATCAGGACTCCCCTCACCTGGACGGTCAGTATGCTGCCTTTGGTAAGGTGACTTCCGGTATGGATGTGGTGGACGCCATTGCTGCTACCAAGACCGGTATGCAGGATCGCCCCACTGAGGAGCAGAAGATCGCTTCCATCACTGTGGAGCTGAACGGTGCTACTCTGGCAGAGCTGAAGAAGCTGCCTGATCCTTACGGAAGATTCTAAAATGACAGTCATTGCGAGCCAGTCGTGAGACCGGTGTGGCAATCTCCCGGACGATGGGGATTGCCACGGTCGCTTTGCTCCCTCGCAATGACATATTCCTGCTTTTACCTCATATGGGGCCGTACTGGTTTCGACGGGGGTAGTGAGGCTGGATAAGCGTGTCGCGGCACCTGACCGCGTTAAAACGGGTAACTTTTAAATTTAACTGACAACAATTCTGTTGCTCTGGCTGCCTAATTAGGCTGCCCATCCGCCCCGGAAGATCCACGAGCCGGGCTCGGGTGTGATCTGAGTGGAGACCGTGAGTGCGTTAAGCTTTGCACGCACCATGCATAATGAAGCTACTGATTTCCGTAGGGTGTTTGTTCCCGGCGGATTGAGGGAATGTAAATAACAAACTACGCACGTAGAAAGTCCTTCCAAGTTGCTTTCGGACAGGGGTTCGATTCCCCTCGGCTCCACCAACAAAAAAAGGCCGCCCTAAGGCGGTCTTTTTTTGTTGGTAAAGTGGAAGATTGGTGAATCGAACCGAACTAAATGCAGATGTCCGGTAGACATCTGCCACCACCAGTTCGCAAACTGGTGGTAACAATAATTTGCTCCTCAGGAGCAAATGCAAATCGATTCCCCTCGGCTCCACCAATAAAAACGGCAGCCCGAGGGTACGAATTTTTATTGATTAGTTACAGATATCACTGAACTGCTGGTGACAAATCAGCGTATACTATTTCTCTGAATTCTTTACTGTTTTTTCATTTGCCTAAGAAAACAAAATACAGCCACCACAGTTATCAGTGCAGTGTACAGAAGAATCGGTAGAATGTGTGAAGGTACGACCTCAAAGTTTCCTTTAAACAACGCTTTTTCCAGTTCTGCTGCGTGGACAAACGGTAGTGTATTTGCAATCTTCTTGAAGGCACCTCCAACAAGGTTTAAATCAAACCATACGCCGGAAAACCACGCGGAAAGATTGGTTAGAAGTGCTCCGCAAATGCCGCCAACCTGCTTCACACCCAGAATGCTGCCAAATAAAAGTCCGAGTGCAATATTGAAAATTGCCATGGGGATGCTACCAATGACGGCGTAAGTAATGTTTACGCTAATTTCAAGCCCCAAGGGAATCGCAAACAAATAACAGATTACAGTTTGCCCGATTGCAATAGGGAGGATTGGGAGCATATAGCCTAAGATAAAGTCAATTCCTGTAAGCGGTGTTGTATACAACCTTTGCAAAAGGGCACTTTCTCGGTCTTTTGCAACCAGAGTTGCCGAGAACAGCGTCATAAACGATAGTCCAAATACGGTGATTCCGGGAGTCAGTGTGTTGATTTCAAACAGATCCACTGGAATATTTGCTTGAATAGCACTTAAAAGCACTAATAAGACCAAGGGGAATCCCAGACCGAAACCAAGATTGATTGGGTCTCGCAAAACCTCTTTGGCACATCTCTTGGCAAATGTCATCATTCTCATACCTGTGCCCCTTTCACAATAGCAACAAAGGCTGTTTCAAACTTATCAGTGCCAGCCTTCCTGTTCAGTTCTTCTACTGTTCCTACTGCAAGAAGGCGACCATTTTTCATGATGCCAACGCGATCGGACAGTGCTTCAGCTTCCTCCATGTAATGTGTTGTCAGGATAATTGTTATCTTACCTTTCAAAGAGCGTATGATCTCCCAAAGGTCATGCCGTGCAAGTACATCCAAACCAAGTGTTGGCTCATCTAAGTACAGAATTTGTGGTTCACTGATAAGTGCCATGGCAATACTGACACGCCGTTGCCAGCCACCGGATAACTTCCCGGCTTTTCTGCTTAATACAGAATCAAGAGCAAGCTGCCCGGAAAGTTCTGTGATTTTTGCATTTGTTTTTTCTTTTGAAAAGCTATGGATGCCGCAGATTAGCTCCAAGTTTTCTTTGACAGAAAGGTTGGGTGCTACCGCAGTCTCCTGAGGAGATACACCGATCAGTCGCTTTACTTGTTCCGATTCCTTGATTATGCTAAAACCACCAACAGTGGCATCTCCGGCTGTAGGCTTTGTCAAGCAGGATAGCATTTTCATTACTGTGGTCTTACCGGCACCGTTCACACCGAGCAAAGAAATTAGTTCTCCTTGTTGAATATCCAAACTGAGTCCATCTACTGCAACCAATTTCTTGTAACGCTTTACAAGTTCAGTCGTTCTAATTTCATACATACATCGTATCCCCCCTTTTTACTTGCACTACCATAATAACAAATGTAGATGAGAAAATGCAGTTTTTTGTCTGTTCGGTTATTTTCCGTCTTTATTCGGTTTTCCAAAGCATAGTAGACACCATGTTTGACAACTACGAAGCAATCTTGGTAAGCCTAAAGAAAAATCTGCCGGATTCCAAGATCGTTCTGCTGTCGTTGACGGCCATGAGGGCTATTCGGTTGTGACCGAGCAAATTACGCCGGTGCTGCAGGAGCTGCTGGGTAAGAGACTGTTCTTAAACAAACCTTAACTTCTGTTTTCAGGCAGAGTATGCTACAATCTCTTTGTCCATTTCATATAAACAGGAAAGAAGATACGGTTATGGAGGAATTTGTCGGTATTCTGATGATTCTTGCTTGGGTAGCATTTGGCAACACCATCTACGAGGGCGAGCATAACTGGTTCTTCATCGAGAAGAGCATCTTCCCTTTCCTGGCGGATGAAATTATGCCACCGGTTGTGGTTGGCTGCGTGTTCAGAGTTTGCCTGGTTGTTTACGGTGTGTACTACGGTGTAAGAGCAATTGCAAGCAAAAAGAATATGAAGATTGCATAAGTAAAGTCCCCGACGGTTGTCGGGGACTTTTGCTTACTCTTTTTTGAGCTTAGCCAAGATACGGTATGCAATACTCCCGCCTCTTCTGCGGGCAGGAGAAAAGGATGCGATCAGACCAAACAGAAACAAAAACACCAAAACCAACCATCCCTCTCCATGGTTCGCGGAAAAGGACTTGTTGCTGCGTGTAAAGGCCTGAAGTAAATCGCTGCTTTTTTCCATTTCACTGACGAAGGTAATTCCGTAAAGCCAAATCGGTGCTATGGCTGCTGCAAAGGGTTCTATGTACCATCTAAGTAAGCTAAGGCGCATCATGCCAATAATAGCTAACGGAATCGCTACAAACATAATGGCATAAACTGCTACAAGCACTGCACCAAGGCCGGAGTTGGGGAAGGCATAGCGTACAAACAAGGAACATAACAGGATACAACCGGTATATACCGCAACAACGAGAATGTAATAGATTATCTGCCAAAGAAGATGTGCTCGTTTCATATCGTTACCTCTTCGTCAAGCCAGGCAATGGACTGGCGTAAACCAGCGATGGTTTTTACCTCCACTACAGCTGTACGGGTGTTGGCCATGGCAAGATATTTGTCAAGCTCCAAATCACCATGTCCGAAGGGCAGATGGTCATTTTTGCAATCCGCTACATCGTGCAGGTGCAGATGGAGCAAACGGTCGGCGTGGGAAAGTATCCAAGATTCGTCGGCATTACCGGCACAACAATTGTGGCCAATATCCAGTGTAAGACCGAAGACAGGGCTTTGCAGCAGGATTTCCAGTGCCTTTCGCTGAAACGGCAGATAGCCGTTGGTATTCTCCACACAAATGCGGATCGGTGCATCGCCGATGGCTTGGGTGCAAAGATCCCGGAAGTGGGTCATACCCTTTAGGTAATCCGCTTCAAAAGCATCGTAAAAATGAATCCGTCGGTCCGGCATGGTATAGTAGGCACCACCTGACAGGTGCATATTCAGCTTCTGGGCACCGATCTTTTTCGCGAAGTCGATGGCATCCATGACGCTGTCGCAGTAGCCTTTGGCTACATGAGGGTTAAATTCCGCAACATAGAGTTCATCGTTTAGGTGAATCGTATAAAAGATGCCGGCGTCATCTGCCAGCTGCTTCAGTTCCACCGGGTCCAGCAGATGCAGCTGCTGCTGCGGAAAATTAGTGTTCAGCTCCAGAAAGGAAAGGCCGAGCTCTTTACACAGTGCCACGGCTTCCTCTACTGTACTCAGTTCAATCATGGACGGCATACCAAACATTGCCCTCTCCCCTTTCATTGACTCAATCATAGCACGGCAAAAAGAAATGTTCAAGTTGAAATATCCTCAGCTTTTGTTATAATAATAAAAATGCCTTGGAGGAATTTTATGAAGCGATTTAAGAAGGTATATTTGGAAATATCCAACATTTGCAATTTAAGCTGCTGCTTCTGTCCCGGTACGGACCGTGAACCTATGGTCATGCAGGAGCAGGATTTTTGCACAGCGTTAGCCAAATTGCGTACATGGACGGATTACCTCTACTTTCACCTGATGGGTGAGCCGCTATGCCATCCGAATTTGGAGCGGTATTTGCAGCTGGCTGCTGATGCAGGATTTAAGGTCATTATTACCACGAATGGAACCTTGTTAAGTAAGCACGGCGACCTGCTCATTGATAATCGTGTACATAAGGTTAACGTGTCGCTGCATGCATTTGAGGCAAATGATCTGTCAGTTCCCTTTTCTGCCTATGTAGATGATTGCCTGACATTTGGCGAAAAAGCTCAGGGCAAGACCATCGTATGCTATCGGCTTTGGAACAATGGCGGTGAAGATGAGCTGAATGTACAGATCATTGAGGCATTGCACAGTGCATTTCCCGGGGAATGGGTACATGAGCCCCGTGGGATTCGCATCGGTCAAAAGGTGTATCTGGAATATGGTGACAGATTTGATTGGCCGGATCTTTCCGCGGAGGATCAGGGAGATAAAGTGTTTTGCTACGGGCTTCGGGATCAGATCGGTGTGCTGTGTGACGGCACGGTGGTTCCCTGCTGTTTGGATCGTGAGGGTAAAATCGCTCTTGGAAATCTTTTTGAGCAGGAATTCGCGGATATTTTGGCTACAAAACGGGCCCAGCAGCTCTATAACGGCTTTTCCTGCGGAATCGCTACCGAGGAGCTATGCCGCAAATGCGGCTTCGCAAGACGATTCAGAACCCTTTAAGCAAGAGCGAAATTTGACGAAAAAACAATGCGGGAATGGATTGCGGAAATTCGAATATTATGATATTCTTCCTTACGAAAATAATCATCACTGGAGGGAGAAGATGCTAAGAATCGTCATAGCCATGGCCTCGGATGATTTCGGTCATATGCTTGAGAAGCAATTGAATACGGAACATTCCGTCATCCGCTGTTTTGACGGAAATACGGCACTGGATCTTTTAGAACATCTACGTCCGGATGTTCTGCTGCTGGATCTTTCACTGCCGCTGCTGGATGGCTTATCCATGCTGGAGCAGGCACAGAGCTGTCTTCCCGGTGTTGTGATCGGTTTGACGGAAGTAGCCAGTGATTCCATTTGTGCGAGGGCCGAAGAATTGGGTATTTCCCGTCTGTATCTTTTGCCCGTTAATGCGGATATCTTCATGAAACAGCTGCACAAGCAGCTTGAACAAACTGTTGCCGGAGCATCCCGGGAGATCAATATTCAGCGACGCACTCTGCAGCTGCTGAATAAGCTGAGTTTTAAGCCGAATCTGACCGGGTATCAACAGATTTTGGTAGGGATACCGTTGGTGATCAAGGATATCAGTATTCCGATGTGCAAGGAGCTCTACCCCAAAATCGCCCAAATTACCGGTCTTAGCAGCAGCCGACCCATAGAACACACAATTCGCACGGTGATTCACGATGCGTGGGAAAGCGGTGACAAAGAACTCTGGCTGCAATATTTTCCGATTCCAGCCAATCGAAAAAGACCTTATCCCAGCAATAAGCAGTTCTTTACCGCGATTGCAAATATACTGACAATGGAATAAACAAAGAAGAGACAGTCGGGAGACTGTCTCTTCTTAATATTAGTTGATAAAGTCTGCGGCGAAGAGGCGTACATCCTCAGCACCGTTGGTGGCGAGCCACTGAATTTGAATTTCGGATGCTTCGCAGTTTACGGGCACTGTCACATGGGACAAAAAATTGGAATCCGTACGGTAGATCTCCTTACCGTCTGCATAGACAACGAAAGACTTGACGATGGTGTTGGCTACCCGGACGGGAACAAAATCCTTGCCGGTGTGCAGCTTCATCGTGAAAACACGCATCTTAAAATTATCGGAGATGGACATACGGCTGTAGTCCGGATCGAAACGCAGACGCAGGCTGCCAAACTTCTCCTTTTGGTCAAAGGTGAAGACCAGGCTCTCCCCTACCTGCTGAACGATACCGTTTTCTCCGGCTTCGTTCCGGGGACGCTCGATGCCATTGAACAGAACCTCTCTGTCTTCGTTGGACAGATTCAGCTTGGCACGGAGGGTTTGGTCGGACACCTGACGCTTGATATGGGGCAGGAATACACCGTCCTCCAACAGAGCGTTCTGCAGCTCGGTCATGTGATCGGCATAAACACCCCGGGGTGCACAACCGTACTTCAGAGCAATCGCAGCACCGGTACCGCAGGCCTGACCAAGCAGTGCACAGGTTGCCATGACCCGGCAGGAGCTCAATGCAGCATGGGTAACGCTGATATTGCGACCGGCAAACATCAGGTTATCGATGTTTTTTGAGTACAATGCCCGGTAAGGCAGGCCGTAGGGCTCCTTCACAGGAATCATGTAAGACGGGGTGTTGCTGTAGGGGTTCTTCTCCATACCGTAGGGGTTATGGTCGTCCATGGGCCAGCCACCGTAGGCAATTTCATCCTCAAAATGGCCACCGGATACAACATCATGCTCTGTAACGATCACATCGCCGATATACCGACGGGATTCACGCTTTCCGGGCAGGAAGCCTACCCACTCCAAATCCCAGTTCTCCTTGCCGTGGTCGCCATGGTTCTTAATATGATCCCAAACGCCATAAATATTGGCAATCAACCGCTCTCTCAGCCGGTCGGCATCATGAATGGAGTCCATATTGCCGCCAAGCTCCACCCACCAAAGGTTGCCGCCGCTGGTGCCAATATTATGATTGCGGATCTGATCGTGGACATTTTGCACATCATTTCCGGAGAAGGATTCATCCGTGGGGTAATAAGATGCAAAGGAAGGCGGTGTGAATTTTACGGGATGGTCCGTCTCCCGGGCGGCCAGGATAATGGACATACCCATGGTGCACTTATCCTCAGTATCCTGTGCAATGGTTTCACCAAATTCTGACTTGGATTCACGGCCATGGCGGTACTCTGCTCCGGTCAGCGGTGCGAGAATGCTGTCACCTGAGCAGTCCATGAAGATGTCTGCTTCCACAGTAAACCAGGTATAGGTTGTACTCTGCCAAGCGGTAACGGACTGGATCTTGTTGCCATCCATGGTTACGTCTGCACAGGAGCAGTTCAGCAGAAGATGAATATTGGGATTTTCCTGCACCATACCGTAGAGGGTGGCATCGAACAGAGAATGGACCAATGTGGGGTTACCGTGAATGTTGCGTTCTTCCAGCTCGCTGATCAGACCGGATTCCCGGTTATAAATTCCATGGGCACCGCGAACCCACATACGGATCTCAGAAGAAGCGTTGCCTCCCAGCATGGGACGGTCCTGAATCAGAACAACCTTCGTGCCGCGGCGGGCTGCAGCCAGGGCAGCGAAGGTTCCCGATAAGCCGCCGCCGATGATGCAAAGCTGGGTCTGAAGCTTTTCATGTCGTAAATTCGGATTCATACGCAAACCTCCTGCTCGAATTTGATTTCCCGGTAGATTTCGGGAATCACCTTATTCTCAGCTGCAAAGACATTTGGATCAATGGAATCAAACATTCCCACATGGATGGGTACAGCAAACTTTGCACCGGTACGCTTGGCAAAGGCTGCAGCGTCGGTGGCGTTCATATTATTGCCGACTCCGTTGATGGGCAGGAAGACGGCCTTCAAGGGCATATCAGGAAGGCTTTTGAACACATCTTCGCTGTACAGCGTGTCGCCGGTGATGTAGTAATTCTCCCCCTCAGCGGAGATAATCGCACCGATGGCGTAGGCATCGGAATGCTCCGCCTTGACAGCACGGAAAACCACCTGATCCTGCGTCCAGGTCGTGCCGTTATTAAACAGCACATAGTTACTGCTGCCGCCAAATTTGCGGATTTCCTGCCAACCGCCGTTGGGAGCAAGCACCAGGGATGTTGCATCTTCCGTCAGGTAATACTTCAGTGTCTCCTTGTCCAGGTGATCCAAGTGGTTATGGGTGATAATGATCACATCCGGTTTGATCTGCAGGAAGTGTTCATCCACCGGCACTCTGCGGTAGTTCTTCGGTTCGAAATTCTTTACATTGTCGGAAAGATAGGGATCGATCAGAATGGTCTTCCCACCGGTTTCCATCATAAGACCTGCTTGTCCAAGCCAAGTGATCTTCATATTATACCTCCGGAATGATGGGGTACAGCTGAATTGTATTACCGCCATCGACGACCAGTTCCGCACCAGTTGTATTCCGGGCGAAGGCTGCGAAATAATAGATGGCATCAGCCACATCTTCACCAACCGCTACATCACCCAAGGGTGTGAAACGGGAAGGTACCTTTGCGTAGAAGTCGGGATTCTTCACCCAGCGGTCGGTTTTGATCATGCCGGGTAGGACTGCGTTGACACGGATATTGTACTTGCCCAAATCCATTGCCAAGGCACGCATCATGCCAAGCTGAGCACCCTTGGAGGTGACATAGGCCACTCTGTCCGGGATGGCACGGTAGGCAGTATTGGAATTGACAAAGATGATACTGCCGCCGCCGATTTTCTTCATAATCTCAGCAGCACGCTGTGCGATCACAAAATTCCAGACAACGTTGGTATTCAGAACACGGGTAAAGTCGGACAAAGGATTCTCAAACACTTTCATACCCAAGCCCTGATCAGCTGCATTCAGCACAAGGGTATCAACAACAATGCCCTTACCCTCCAGCTCTGCAAAGAGAGTCATAACGCTGGCCTCGTCAACAGATCCGTCAGCGTTCAAAGAATCGATGGCATAACCGATGATGGAAGCCTCGGGAAATTCTGCCTTGTAGGTTTCCTCTGCAGCACGGACCTTCTGCGGATCACGGCCGGTGAAAATAACCTGATAGCCCTCAGCGGCAAATTTACGGACAATTGCAACGCCGGTGTTGATACAGGCACCGGTAATCAATACAGTTTTCATAGGTTCACCTCAGAAATAGAATTCTGTTTTGGCAGGACGAATATCTGTCAAAGCACCGGTGTAGTGACGCAGATTGTGCTCCACATAGGGATGCTTCAGGCACTCTTCTTCATTCAGCTCAACGCCAAGGCCGGGCTTGTCACCAATTTTGATGCGGCCATCCGCGTATTCCAGGCTCTCGTTGGTAATGAAACGACGATAATCCACATCGCTGTACATGATTTCCAGGATGCAGAAATTGGGACAGCAGGCTGCCAGCTGCAAGGTAGCTGCATTGGCGATGGGGCCGGAGGGGTTATGGGGTGCGAAGGGAATGTAATTGGCCTCAGCCTGAGCTGCGATCTTCTTCAGCTCCATAATGCCGCCGGCATGAGAAATATCCGGTTGGATGTAGTCGGCTGCTCTGCGGCGGAACATCTCGTTATAATCAAAGCGGGTGTACAGACGCTCACCGGCAGAAATGGCAACCGGGGACTTTTCGCGGACAGCTGCAAGAGCTTCCAGATTGTTCGGAGGTACGGGCTCCTCCAGGAACATGGGCTTGAAGGGTGCGATCTCCTGGGCGATCTTGATACCGGTGGGGACATCAAAGCGGCCGTGTGCTTCGATCAACAGGTCCACATCGTTGCCCACCGCTTCACGAACGGCAGCGATGCAACGGATAGCCTTATCCAGATCCTTATTGGAGATCTGCAGATAGTTTTTGCCGAAGGGGTCCCACTTCATGGCAGTAACGCCACGCTTGACGGCCTCTGCGGCTTTTGCACCGAACTCCTCAGGCTCCTTTGCACCGGCAAACCAGCCGTTGATGTAGATACGGCAATCGTCGTTGACCTTACCGCCGAGCAACTGATAAACGGGGACGTTCAAGGATTTACCCAGGATATCCCACAGTGCCATTTCCACTGCGGAAAGTGCACTCATCAGCACGGCACCGCCCCGCCAATAGGCGTCACGGTAAATATCATGGTAATGCTTTTCGATCTGTCGGGGGTCCTTGCCGATCAGGTAGCTGCGGATGTGCTCAATAGCACCAACCAAAGCCTTTTCTTTATACTCCAGAGTGCCTTCGCCGACACCGGTAATGCCTTCGTCGGTATAAACCTTTACAAAAACCCAGTTGGTGCGGAAGCAATCCACAACGAAGGTTTTAATATCTGTAATTTTCATAAAATTACCTCTTACTCTACAATGTCAAACACGCGAACATGGTCAACAAGGAAGGTGTCGCCTGCCTTGGCAGCTGCATGAGCCTCCTCAGTGGGGCGGTGGTTTTCCTTGCGGTAGCCGATGGGCTCTGTGGTTACGAGGATAAACTGGTCAATGCCGGAGACATTCTCGGTGACAACGCCATCCTCAACGCCATCGACATAGAAGACGTACTTGTCCTTCAGCCACAGCAGGCCGAAGGTATGGAATTCATTGAGGTCAGCATCAAAGTCGCCGCCCACATGGATACGCTTCATATCCTGACCGTAACCACCGGTAAACACATTGTGGGTGTGAACCTCGCCGGGCCTGAAGGATTCCATGATATCCACCTCAGTGCCGGTGAGCTTGGGGTTCAGGCTGGCACCGATGATGGGAGACTGGATCCAGAATGCACTCCACCAGCCGGGCAGCTGCTGCAAACGGCAGCGGCACTCATAGTAGCCGTAGCGGTGGGTAAACTTGCTTTCCTTCAGCTTACCGATGGGCCACTGCAGGTGCTCATTGCCGAAGGTGGTTTTCTTCACAGGCTCGTCCATATAGTTATAGCCGGTCTGCAGCTGAGAAGAGACAACCTCGCCGTCCTCTTCGAAAATGGAGAAAACAGCACAGCCGTTTTCGATCCTAACACCCTTATCGGTCCAGGCGGGGTGACGCTTGCCCATCATGCAAAGACGGTAATCCCACTTGGTTTCGTCAAGCTTGTCGCCATCAAATTCGTCGGACCAGACCAGTTTGAAATTCATGCCCTCGGGCAAAAGACTGGGGCTATGGCCCTCAACTTCAAAAATTTGCATTTAAATTTCCTCCATTTCGTCATTAATATCACCGAATACCAGCATTTTGGGTGTGTCGGAGATCGGCACATTGATCAGTTGAATCTCCCCTGCTCCGGCATCTTTGACCATATCCTCCGGCAGAGAATACACACTGCCATCTGCAAGGTCAATCAAGCGGACTGTTTTGTCCATGCCGAAGGTTTGGAAGGAAATCGTACCTTCGTAGGTTTGGGTCAGCAAGGGTACTGCATTCCAGTAGACGATGGCCTTGGCACCGTTTTCACGGGCGAAGGTGTAAACACAGATTGTCTTATCGTCACAATCATTGCCCTTAACTCGCTTTGAAGGCAGGCTGACATGACGCACCGGCATATCCTTGGGCTTAAAATCATCCGAGAACAACGCCGCCAGTACCTGCAGGGAGCGATAGGAGGGCTTCGGAGTATAGCTGCCGGTGGAGAAGCCGTTTTCGTCAAAATCGGCACTGAGGACGCCAAAATAACCGTAGTCCAGATAGGATTTCTTATCCGAAATCAAGCCCCGGAGTGCTTCGATCATATCCATTGTGGAGAAATATGAAGTAAAGGTCACATCGGCAGCAAGATCATGGAGCAGATTCCGCAGCTGGTGCTTCAGCTGCTTTTCAGGAGTCCAGCTCAGCCCGGCCAATGCACCGGAGCCGTCACTTCTGGATTGAGCACCGGTCTCACTTTGGATGATCTCAATGCCGGGGCGATAGCTGTCTAGCAGCTGACGGAACATTTTAAGATACCCTGGACGCAGGGTGTCATCTGCGGTGTAGGCGTGGAAGGACAGTGCGTCAATGCGTTCTGCCATACCGGCGGCCAGTGCAGTGTTCATGTATGTATATTGATAAGCCTGAGCAATAGCAAAGCCAACAACCTTTGCCTTGGGGTCTGCCGCATGAACAGCATCGGCGGTCAGATTGGCAAGCATTGCATATTCCAGTGCATTGGGGCCGGGTTCCGGCTCATCCTCTGCGTGAGCATGCTTCCAGCTGTAACGGCTGTCCGGCTCATTCCAGATTTCGTAATACTCCACCTTGCCGCGGTAGTGCTCTACCACAGCGGTGACATACCGAACCCAGGCGTCCCGTTCTTCCTGTGTAGCGATGGGCGGACATCCAACAGCACCAAAGTACACAGAAGCAAAGGAGCTATACACCGGATTGCCGTAGCAAAGGCAGATCCAAGGCTTCATACCACGACGGATAATATTGTCCACGATCTCATCCAGCCATGCAAAATCATAGACACCTTTCTGCTGTTCGGTTCTGGCCCAGCCGGACTGAATGCGAATCCACTTGACACCAATAGCAGCAACCTTATCGTATGCTTTTTCGGGGTCAAAGACCGCTCTGTCCAGCTTTTCAAAGCCGATTCCCAGTCGGGAATTCTGTACCTCATGGGAAGATTTTGCTTTGACAGTTCCAACTTTTTTGAGACGTTCCATAGTCAAGTGCCCCTTTCTTAGGCATTTTGGCAGAATAATACAATTACATTATGATTTAAAATCACACGGCAGTATATCACCATATTCTTTTTGTTTTATATTATCTTATGATTTCTCTTGTTAATTTCATTCCTTAATGTTATTATGTTATCATCTTGCAAGGGACGAGGTGGATTATGAAACTCTGTGAGCTGCATAATTTCGGCGTGTATGACACAACCAACGCACGCCCAGGCAAAAAACGCTCTATCGTTCGTAATACGAAACTATTTGAAATCGAATATTATATATCTGCAAACGGTACATCCATTGTAAATGATCATCACTATGAAATTGCACCGGGCACGCTGTTATGCGGAAAGCCGGGTCAAAAAAGAAGCAGTATCTTCCCCTTTAAATGCTACTTTTTACATATTCAATTTCCAGAGGATTCACCGTACCGGGCTGCTTTAATGCAGACTCCTGATTTCTATCGGATTATCGACTCTCAGGTTTACAGTCAACTTTTCGAGGCTCTGATTGACCATCTGCTCAGGGTGGGTTACAATCCAGAGTCGGATTATATCAATGCAAAGCTCTTGGAGCTATTCTACCATCTGCAAAATGACAGCCAGAACAATCACAACTGCCTGGAGCATTGCGACGAAAACCGTTACCAGTTCATTCCAAAAGTGTTGGAGTACATTCACCGCAATTATCAAAAACCCATCACTCTGGCAGATATGGCAGCCCTGGCCGGATATTCCCCGAATTACTTTCACAATCTTTTCCGGAAGGTGATGGGTATCACCCCCCAGGAATATCTGATGGAACAGCGATTGCAGCAGGCAAAATGGCTTTTGGTGCACACCGAAAGCTCTCTGTCAGAAATTGCATACGAATGCGGATACTCCTCCCAATCCCACCTTTGCTCTAGATTTAAACAAGCGGTATTCTGCACGCCGGGTGAATACAGACAGAGGAACATGGCACGATACCAGGCATAACATAGGAAAGGAATTACGACAATGAATAAAACAATTTATGACTGTATCCGAGAAGGCAGCTTTTCCTGCCAGTGCGGCAAATCTCACAGCAGTTCTCTGAAGGAATTGATCATTGAGGCAGGTGCAATCAAGCGGATTCCCGGTCTGGTTGAGAAATACGGCGGTCACAAGGTATTTGTATTGACTGACGTTAACGCAGAAGCTGCGGCTGGCACAGCCGTTTGTGAGCATCTGAAGAATGCCGGTATTCCCTATTCCAGCTATGTGTTCCCACAGACAAATTTGGAGCCTGACGAGCATGCTGTTGGTGCGGCTGTGATGCATTTCGATACTTCTTGCGATCTCATTTTGGGCGTTGGCTCCGGTGTGATCAACGATATCGGAAAAATTCTTGCCAATCTGATCGGAAAGACCTATATGATTTTCGGCACGGCTCCTTCTATGGACGGATATGCCTCAGCAACCAGCTCCATGGCTCGCAGTGGCCTGAAAGTTTCCCTGAACTCCTGCTGCCCTTCTGTTATTATCGGTGATCTGGACATCCTCTGTGCGGCTCCAATCAAGATGCTCCAGTCCGGTCTGGGCGATATGGTTGCTAAGTATGTGTCCATCTGCGAGTGGCGTATTGCAAACCGACTGATCGGTGAGGAATTCTGTCCCGTCATCGCACAGATGGTGCGGGAGGCTGTCCATAAGTGCGTCACCAACGCGGAAAGCCTGATGCAACGAAAACCTGATGCTGTGGCCGCTGTTATGGAGGGCTTGGTGATCACGGGTATCGCCATGAGCTATGCCGGTATGTCCAGGCCTGCATCCGGTATGGAGCACTATTTCTCCCATATTTGGGATATGCGTGGCCTGTCCTTCGGTACACTGACGGACACTCACGGAATTCAATGCGGTGTCGGTACGCTGATGGGCATCCGTGCTTACGAACAGATTCGGCAAATTGTTCCCAATAAGGAAAAAGCACTTGCTTATGTTGCAGGCTTTGACGTTGAGGACTGGAATGAGGAATTGCGGAGATTCCTTGGAACCGGTGCGGAAGCGATGATCCAGAACGAAAGCCGCG
Source organism: Oscillospiraceae bacterium (assembly GCA_015067945.1). Taxonomy (GTDB): domain Bacteria; phylum Bacillota; class Clostridia; order Oscillospirales; family Oscillospiraceae; genus Faecousia. Next base: position 117,708 of record SVLM01000001.1, on the reverse strand, counting down.
AGGGCAAATATGACAAGGCTAAGCACGCTGCCCGTCTTGAACTCATCATCAATGCATGGGATGAGATTCTGCAAATCATCAATGACGAGATTCCTCCCTATGAATTTGTTGAGAATGCTTTAAAGACCGTTGGTGCAGCAACGAAAGCGGAGGAAATCGGCTTCAATGAGTATGAGATCCGCAACGCATTTTTGATGGCAAAGGACATTCGTGACAAGTACGTCGGCACTCGCCTGTTGTGGGATTTGGGTTGTCTGGAAGAAGTCGCTGATAGACTATTCGGCTAAAATAGCAAAAAGAGGCAGTTTGAACTGCCTCTTTTTTATCGCTTTTGAGTTGCTTTGGCAAGAATTGGTCGCAAGAACAAAGCGACACCGCCGCCAATGAGGGCTGTCAGCAATTGGGGCCAGCTGAACATTGCTGGCAACATATTCAGCATGGGTGGTGCGAGAACGACTACAGATCCAATTTTCTGCCCCAGGAGAGCATCCGCAAGAATGCCACAAATCAACTCTACGACAAGTAAATAGAGAAGAGCAAACTTTGCAACAGATGCGGTGATCAATGCCGCAGTTTGACGCAAAAAGGACGCGCAATTATTTCCTGCAAGACAGCAGAGTAAGCACGCAAAAATTGTATTGCTAAGCATAATGGGAATCACTGTCACAAAATTAGGTGCTATGCCGAGCAGGAATGCAAAAATCGGACTTATGAGCGCGACTGCAATACCGCTGCTCATGCCCACCAGCAAAGCAGAGATGGCCAGAACAGCATTGACGCAGGAACCGGTGACCAGTTGACCAAGGGGTTTTGTAATTGCCTGCAAGGCTACCAGTGCAGCCAGCATGACGGCGGTTTGTGTAATCCAGCGGATTTTTTTACTCATTATACGCATACCTTCCCGAGTTTTGATTTAGTACAAAGTATAACATTTGAATGCCAACGTTTCAAGTGGAAAGTATCCCTATTCATTCATGAATATTCAAATCATCACCAATGAATCTGTCAGTTATCTTGAAAAGTGTATTTTTTGTAATGATTTGCTTTTTTCCTACATTGAAACTGGGCGGTTAATGCCATATAGTAATATTATAATGAACAAATTAGCAAAGGAGCTGCACTATGACATCTGCTGTTGAAGATATGGAATTCATGAAACCGCCGATGGTAACATTTCGGCAAATGCTGCCGGGGATCTTTCTGCTGGAGGTGCCCTTTGGACCCGTTTGGACAGGCGTTTACCTGCTGACCGGTGAAAAGAACATCCTGATCGATACCGCAGCCAAGGATACGGATGTGGATTATTATATCGTGCCTGCTCTGCGGGATCTGGGAATGTCTGTGGACGATATTGATTATCTGGTCAACACACACTGCCACGGTGATCACATCGGCGGCAACTACCGCCTGCGTCAACTGGGTGATTTTCAGGTGGCGGCATTTGAACTTGCCGCACCCAAAATTGAAGATCCGGTTCCCTACGCCATTCAGACGCGGACGAAATTCCCGGAGCACTCCCCTGTTCCCCAATCCTTCCTTAAGGGCATCCCTGTGGACATCGTGCTGAAGGATGGCGACATTCTGGCAGACCGCCTGCAGGTGATCCACACCCCCGGTCACGACAACGACTGTGTTTGCTGGTATGATATCCCCACCAAGACCATCATCACCGGCGACAGCCTCCAGGCAAACGGCACCATCTGTCAGGGCGTTGGCTTCTATAAGAGTCTTGCAGACTACGAGTACACCCTGAATCGGCTGATTCAGATGGAAATTGAGAACATCCTCTGCGGTCATGACTATGTAGGCCTGGGCTACGTTATCCGGGAAAAGGAAAATGTCCATAACGCCCTGTTTACCTGCAAGTGCTATGTTTCCGAATATGACAGCTATATTCGTGCTTGCATGAAGCTCGGTGTTAGTGATCCTTCGGAAATTGCCGAGTCTCTAATTCGCAGCAAAGGCTGCGGCATGCCTGAGCATCTGTTTATGGCACTTTACACTGTAACCGAACATATCCAACAAATTAACAACAAGTGAGGTAACGAAAATGAGCAAAAACGTACTGGTTACCGGTTCCTCCAACGGAATCGGTGCGGCATCCGCCATTGCATTTGCCCAGAAGGGCTACAACGTGGGTATCACCTACTGCAAGAATCCCGAAGGTGCTGAAAAGGTTCAGCGCGAATGTCTGAAATACGGCATTGACGCCCGGATCTATAAGGCCGACTTCCAGTTCCGTGAGGACTGCGAGAAGCTGATGCAGAAGTTCCTGGCTGACTTCGGCACCATTGATGTTTTGATCAACAACGCCGGCGGTGCCTTGCAGATTCCTAAGGGCGAATTTGAGGATCTGCCCCTGGATTACTGGGATCGTCAGATCACCCTGAACCTGAGCAGTGCTGCATACTGTGCACAGGCTGCCATCAAAAACATGAAGGAAAATAATATTCCCGGTCGGATTGTGAATATCAGCTCCGTACATGGCTCTATCTCCTGGGTGAAGCGGAAGTTCCTGCCCTACTGTGCCGCCAAGGGCGGTCTGGAAATGTTGACCAAGGCTCTGGCAGTTGAAGTGGCCAAGTACGGCATCCGCGTCAACTGCATCGCTCCCGGCTTTATCATGACCAAGCTCAGCGACCGGTACAAGGATTCTGACCTGGAAGCATTCACCAACCGGATTCCTGTTGGCTTTCTGGGTCAGACCGAGCACATTGTGCCTGCAATTCTGTTTATGTCCGACGAGGTAAACACCCGTTACATCACCGGTCAGATCCTCCGCGTGGACGGCGGACAGACCGTTACCGGCAATATTGAAAGCATGAAAGAGGACTTCTAAGGAGGTATCATCATGAAAAAGTACGAAGATATGCGTAGCTGCTGGGAATTCGGTGAAGCTTCCGAGTGCCGCAAGGGTTTGATGTGCGGTATGGGCTACACTCCTGAAGAGCAGAAGCGTCCCCTTATCGGTGTTGTGAATTCCTGGAATGAGTACAACCCCGGCCACGTTCATCTGGACAAGCTTGCTGAGCGTGTCAAGCAGGGCATCCGTGAGGCCGGCGGTCTGCCGGTGGAGGTCATGACTACTGCTGTTTGTGATGGCATGGTCATGAAAGATCCCCGCTATATCGAAGTTCCCAGCCGTAACTGCATCGCCGATCAGGTGGAGCTGACCAGCGAAAGCAATATGTTCGACGGCATGGTTATGCTGTCCACCTGTGACTCCATCGTTCCCGGTCATCTGATGGGTGCCGCTCGGGTGAACATTCCCACAATTCTGGTTACTGGCGGTTACATGCCCCTGGGTCACTGCCGTGGCAAGGAAGTGCTGCACATCCATGCTCAGGACAAAGTGGGTACCGCTCACAAGGGTGCTATGGATATGGAGCTTTACAACGATCTGATCGAGAACTCCTGGGGTACCTGCGGTGCCTGTACCTCCATGACCACCGCCAACTCCATGTGCATGATCGCAGAGGCCATGGGCATGACTCTGCCCGGCAACTCCACTATGGACGCCACCGGTTCTGCCATCTACAAGCTGGCATATATGGCCGGTCTGCAGATCATGGAATTGGTTCGAAATGATATCAAAGCCCGGGATGTAATGACCGTTGAGGCAATCAAAAATGCAATCAAGGTTGACATGGCAATTGCCGGCTCTTCCAATCTGATCCTGCATATTCCCGCCATTGCCAACGAAGCAGGTTATGATCTGCCCTGGTGGCAGTATTTCGACGAAGCATCCAACGAGATTCCCCTGATGAGCCACCTGGCCCCCGGCGGCCCCTACTCCGTCAAGGATCTGGATCTTGCCGGTGGTCTGCCCGCTCTGCTGAAGGAGCTGATGCCCAAGCTGGACGGCACCTGCATCACCGTAACCGGTAATACACTGGCTGAAAACTGCAAAAAAGCCAAGATTTATCACAGCGATGTGATCCGCACTCTGGAGAATCCCGTTTCTCAGGAGCCCGGTCTGGGTGTTCTTTACGGCAATCTGGCACCTGAGGGATCCATTCTGAAGATCGCTGCTGTTCCTGAGGAGCTTACTTATTTCCGTGGGCGTGCTCGCATCTTCAACTCGCTGGAAGAGGGTCTGACCGCTCTGCGTAACGGTGAAGTCAAGCCCGGAGATGCCTGCGTTCTCCGTTTTCTGGGTCTAAAGGCTCGCTTTGGTACGACTGCATTCACCTTCCAAGAGGAGCTGAAGGGCGATCCTAATCTGTACAAGTCCTGTGCGGTCATTACTGATGGCCGTTTCTCCGGCGGTACTTCCGGACTGAGTGTCGGTTACGTTTCTCCGGAGGCTGCCTTGGGCGGCCCTCTGGGTCTGATCGAAGAGGGTGACATCATCGAGATTGATGTGAAGAAGCGTACCATGAATGTGGAGCTGTCTGATGAGGAGCTTGCAAAGCGTAAGGCTGCCTTCCACTGGGAGTTCCCTGCTGAGAAATATCCCAGATTCCTGCGTCTGTTCGTTAAGAACGTTGGTTCCATGGCCAAGGGCGGCATTTGGGAATAACCTATGACCACAGATATTTTAATCATCGGTGGCGGTCTTACCGGCATTGCCGCTGCCTATGAGATCATTAAAAACAGCGATCTGCAAGTTACGCTGCTGCAGTGCGGTGGCGGTGCTTCCCCCTACATTCACGGCTTTTGCCTGCCGGTTGGCGATGGTGACAGTGAAGAACTGTTCTATCATGACTCTATGGCCTCAGGCTATCAGCAAAGTCGTCCCTCCTTAGTCAAGCGTCTGTGCCACGAAAGCCTGACGCTACAGGAATATTTTGCAGAATTGAATCTTGCTGTGGACGAGAACGAACGGGGTTATCAACTGATCAAATCTCTGGGTTCTACCGTAGCACGGATCGCCGGTATTCACAACAACACCGGCCCTGCCATGCTCAGCACCCTTCGGAAGCAATTAAATGCCAGTGATCGTTACCGTGAGTATCGAAACTTCCGGGCATTGGAGCTTGTGAAACAGGATGGCCGTGTCACCGGTGCATACTGCTATGACAAGGATACCGACAGCTTTTGCACCGTTGGAGCAAAACTGGTGATTCTGGCCACAGGCGGCTTCGGTAAGCTGTTTCCGGAATCCACCAATTCTGCAGATATTGGCGGTGACGGCTGTGCCATGGCATACCTTGCCGGTGCAAAAATGACCGACATGGAATTTATCCAGTTTGAGCCCAGTGCCGCTGTCTGGCCTTCGGAATTGGTGGGAAAGAGCATCATCACAACCATGTTTTACGAGGGTGCTGTCCTTCGCGGCAAAGACGGTGAGCGTTTTATGCTCCGATACAGCGAGGATGGCGAACGTGTATCCAAGGATCTGCAGGCCAAGTGCATCTGCGACGAAATCCGACGCAACGGTGCCACGGAACACGGCGGTGTTTGGTTCGACGCAACAGCCGTACCTCAGGAACTGTGGGAGGGCGTGTACAAACCTTACCGCAACCGGTACTTAAATCACGGTATTGATATGTGCAAAGTGCCGGTGGAGATCGCCCCTGCGGCACACACAACCTGCGGAGGTGCCTTGATTGACGAAAACTGCCGTACTGGCATCCCCGGATTACTTGCCTGCGGTGAGGTCACCGGTGGTCTGCACGGTGCCAATCGCCTAGGCGGCAACGCAGGTCTTGAGACAATGGTTTTCGGTCGTATTGCCGGTCAGACTGCTGTCAGAGATTTTGATTCTGCAGCAACCCCCGCTGTACCTGATCAAATGCCCAACAAAGCTGCCGATGTGGATATCGCTGCCCTTCGCAGCAGATTGCAGAATCTACTCCGTGGCCACCTGGGCGTGATTCGAAACGAGCAGGAGCTGCTGGAGGGTCTTCAGAAAACTGATGAACTTCTTGCACAGCTTGGAGATCATCGGGGTTGCTTCGTAAAGCACAGACTTTATAACGATCTGCTAACTGCGAGGATCGCATTAGTCAGTGCTTTGCAGCGAAAGCAAAGCATCGGTTGCCACTACCGGGAGGATTCCCAAACCGAGGATATCCCCTATCGCATCATCGTTGAACATCAAGATGGAAGTATGATTCTGTCCAAAGAGTCAGTTTGAGGTGAAAATTATGCAAAAAGTAATTGTTGAAAAGAAACGCTATGTGGACTCTGTCAGTCTGATGGGCATTTCCGATAAGGTTCTGACCCTGGCAGGTGTCACCAATGTGGAGGCCATGATGGCAACCCCCGCCAATCAGGCTCTTCTGAAAGAGTTGAATTATGTTCTGCCTGAGGATGTGACCAGCAACGACCTGGTCATCGCCGTCACCGCTGATACCGAAGAGATTTGCGGTGCCGCTATTGAAATGGTCAAGAATATCATTGACCGCAAGGATGTTGCAGACTACACCAGCTACAACAGCCTGAGCGAGATCAATCTGCAGGAAGATCCCTACGATCTGTGCCAGATCTCCCTGCCCGGAGAATATGCCGCTGCTGAGGCCAAGAAGGCCCTGCATATGGGTATGGATCTGTTCATCTTCAGTGACAATGTGACCATTGAGGAAGAGCTGGAGCTGAAGCAGCTGGGCCAGAAACTTGGTAAGCTGGTTATGGGTCCCGACGCAGGTGTTGCCCTGCTGAACGGTGTCGCTCTGGCAGCCGGCTCCATCATCAAGGACGGCCCCATCGGCATCGTTGCCGCCTCCGGCAGCGGTGCTCAGGAGGTTGGCTGCATTATTGAAAAGTGTGGCCTGGGTGTCAGCAATCTGATCGGCACCGGTGGCCGCGATCTGTATCCTCAGATCGGTGGAATTACCATGATCGAGGGTATCAAGCGTATGGAAGCCGATCCCAACACCAAGGTTATCGTGCTGGTCTCCAAGCTGGCTGATCTGGGTGTCATGGCGAAGGTTCTGGATGTTGCCGATAACTGCGCCAAGCCCGTGGTCGTTGTATTCCTGGGCAGCAATGAGAAGCTGTTTGAGGGCCACAAGGTTCACGCTACCTTCAGCCTGGAGGCCTGTGCTCTGAAGGCTGTGGAGCTGGCCGGTGGCAATGTCAGCGACTTTGGTATGAATGACGAGCAGATCGTCAAACTGGCCAAGGAATCCGTTGCCAGACTGGACGGCGGAAGAAAGTATTTCCGTGGTCTGTACTGTGGCGGTACCTTCACCGAGGAGGCATTGCAGTATTTCAGTGCCCACAACCAGGGTGTGCAGCTGAATTCCAATCTGTCCAACCGCTTCTGCACCAAGCTGGCTGACTCTGAAAAGAGCGAAGGCCATGCCATTCTGGACCTGGGTGCCGAGGACTTTACCGCTAAGGCTCCTCATCCCGTATTTGATCCCAGCCTGCGATTGGCAAGACTTCGTCAGGAGCTTGCTGACGAGGAGGTTGGCGTGGTGCTGGTGGACTTCATCACCGGCCCCGGCGTTGCGGCTGATCCCATTACAGCATTCGCCAAGGAATGTGCAAAGCATCCTGAAATTGTGTTCATCTCCAGCATCTGCGGTTCTCAGGAGGACCCCCAGAATGTTGCAGAAAAGGAAAAGCTGCTGGTTGAATCCGGCGTGATCGTTGTTAAGAGTAACTATCAGAGTGCCAAGCTTGCCAGTGCCATGATGAACGAACTGGATCGGAGGTAAGGACAATGGCTGAAAAATTGAGAATCGTAAACCTGGGCATCTCTTCTTTCTATGATGCCCTCGTTAACCAGGATTGCAAGGTCGCACAGATTGACTGGCATCCTCCCGTGAAGCTGAGTGAGCAGCTTCAGGAGCAACTGCAGAAGGTTACCTCCGGAGCTTTGGCTGCCAAAATCGATGAAGCCAACGAAGCTGCCGCTGACATGGTAATTCAGGCCGACCCTGTCTGGATCGATGTTAAGCCTGCAGGTGAGGTTATCGAAGGTTTGGATGACTACACAGTCACCCACTCCGGCCCTCCCATCTGCTTTGAGGACATGGTCATGCTGCATCAGCGTGGCATGGTTTCTGCCTGCCTGTTCGAAGGCTGGGCAAAAACCGAGGAGGAAGCTCTTGAGCTGATTCACAGCGGCAAGATCAAGATGATCTCTGCACTGGACACAAACACCGTTGGTGCCGGTACCGGCATCATTACAAAGAGTGTCGCCATGATCATCATCAAGGATCGTAACAACGGCAAGGTTGCTGCTACCTTCCCTGCTGAGGGTATTGTCTATCAGGGCGGTTTCTGCGGTTGGGGTCTGTACTCCGAGGGTATTGCCGAGAACCTGCGGCATATGAAGGAATACCTGCTGCCCCCCATGGCTGAGGTAGCCAAGGCAAAGGGCGGTCTGCCCATCAAGCCCATCCTGGCAGAGAGCATGGTCATGGGTGATGAGAACCATACCCGTCAGTCCGCCGCTGACCTGCTGTTTGAGCATCAGATTACCATGGACATGATGAAGCTGGATATGCCCAAGGATCAGGTTATGGCATCTATGCAATACATTGTTGAGACTCCCCGCTTCTTCCATTGCTTTGGTCAGGGTGCCAGCCGAGCTGCTATGCTGGGCAATGTGGGCCGTGAATACTCTACCGTGGTTACCGCAGTTTGCGGCAACGGCGTGGAATTCGGCATCAAAATCGCAGCATTGGGTGATGAGTGGTTCACCGCTCCCGCACCTATGATGGAAGGCCGCTATACCTCCAGTAAGTACACCATCGCTGATCAGATTCCCTGGTGCGGTGACAGCTGCGTTGTGGAATGTGCCGGTTTGGGCGGATTGGCTGCTGCAGCCTCCCCCATTGTTTGCAATCTCCGGGGCATGAAGCTGAAGGACGCCATTGCACAGACACGGGAAATGGAGAAGATCTGTGTCAAGAAAAACTACAACTATCCTATCCCCAACATGGACTTTGATTTCCTGCCGGTGGGTATCGATATCCGTAAGGTTCTGCAGACCGGCATCAGTCCCGTAATCCACGGCGGTATGTTTAACAAAGAAGGCGGCCTAATCGGTGCCGGCATGGCTCGGATTCCTATGGAGTGCTTTGAAAAGGCTATAGCTGCGTTCGTTAAGAAATACGAGAAGGAAACAGTATGAAAAAGATTTTTATCATGAATCTGGGTACCACCAGTTTCAAATTCAAGCTCTATCATGTGGATGGCGACAGTATGGATGTTCGCGCCAGCGGTGAGATTGAATCTGTTGGTGCAGCTCAGAGCCGTTGGCAATATAGCGATTGTAACGGGAAATCCGCATCCGGTGCTTCTCCTGTGCCAAATCACGGTGCCGGTTTTACGCTGTTTCTGGAAATGCTCCAGGTTGAGGGTCTGCTCCGCAGCCTGGACGATCTGAATGCCGTTGGTTACAAAGCTGTTCATGGCGGCAATCTTTCCGGCACCCGGATCGTTGATGATGAGCTGATTGCGGAAATGGAGCGTGTCACGCCTCTGGCACCGGCACACAACCCCATTTATCTTTCCGCAATGAAGGATATTCGTAAGAATTATCCCAATCTGCTGCAGATTGCTCGTTTTGAGACAAGTTTCCATGCGACAATTCCAGATTATCGTACGACTTACGGTGTCCCCTACGCATGGCGGGAAGAATTCGGCATCCGCAAGTACGGTTTCCACGGCTCCAGCCATGAGTACATCGCAACAACCATGCAGAAATTGCAGCCTGAAGCCAAGCGGGTCATCACCTGCCATCTTGGCGGTTCTTCCTCTATTTGTGCCATTCTGGACGGAAAGAGCGTTGCGACCACCATGGGTGCAACGCTGCAATCCGGTCTGTTCAACAACAACCGTGTCGGTGATTTTGAACCCTTCTGCCTGCCGATGCTGATGGAAAAGCTGAACTGCTCTATGGAGGAGGTTTTGGCAATTCTCTCCAAGCAGAGCGGTCTGCTGGGCTTAAGCGGTGTCAGTAATGATCTGCGGCTGGTGCTGGAGGCTGCCGATCAGGGCAACGAACACGCACAGCTTGCTGTTGATACACTGGTCGACAATATTCTTGGTTACATCGGTATGTACACCGCATATTTGGGCGGTTTGGACGCTCTGGTGTTCACAGGCGGTATTGGCCTGAACAGCGATATTATTCGCAGCCGTGTCTGTGAAAAGCTGGCATACATGGGCCTTGTACTGGATGCGAATGCTAACAACGGCAGAACCGACGGATGCATCAGCACAACGGACAGCAAGGTTTCTGTCTGGAGACTGAAAACCGACGAGGAAAGCATCGTTGCAATGAATGTTTGCAGTATGCTGCAATAATAAAGAGGAGCTGGCACTTTCGTGCCAGCTCCATAGTTGCTTGTATCGGTATTATTCACTTCGGAACTGCATGGGTGAGAATCCCATTTCCTTCTTAAAGCAGTAGGAAAAGTGGGACGGACTGTTAAAGCCCAGCTGCATAGCAATTTCCGCAATGGTCATGTTGGTGGTTTGGATCAGCTTCAGTGACAGTGCAATCCGTTGCTGCAGCACATACTTGTGCAGGGTCTTGCCCGTATGACGAAGCATCAGCCGGTTCAGATAGTTGGGGTTATAGTTAAAATACACGCCCAAATCGCCATTTGTAATCTGCCCGGAAATGTTGGCATCGATATACTGCATAATCTGTGTGACCAGCGTATTGCTCTTGGTATCCAGCTTGCTGTAACGTGCCAGTTCAAACAAGACGGATTTCAGTAAGGTGGATGTTTTTCCGGCATAATAAAGCCGTTTCTCCTGAAATTCCGACACGATTTCCCGGAGCAATGGTTCGATAAAGGTCACATTATCGAAGAAAACCGGCTCATCATATAGCTCTGCATCGGAAAAAGATAGGACAGGATGTGCCTGTTCAGGCACAAATGCAGAGGTCGGTGATGGAATCATGCTGGTTGCGATATTCGAGAAATCCTGAGTGAGATCGAAATCAAAAACAATCAAATCAACGGTCTCATCCGGGTAAATGGTATATTCTGTACCAGGCTGAAACAGAACCATGCTGCCATGGTGCATGCTGTATGTTTCGCCGGAAAGCTCAACAGAGGCATTGCCTTCTACACAGTACAGAAGACGGCAGTCATAGGTTTTAGACGGACCTCGCTGAAATGAAAAGCAAAGCTTGTCCGCAAAGCGAACAAACGGGTTAGCATGGATCAGCTCCACAACTAGCACCTCCCTTCGGCTGTTTCTGACATTATTTTACCAAAGACCGGCTTGAATTACAAGTACTGGAGGTGGGTTTTATGACAGTATTTCGAGACAATATCCGTGTTTCTTCGGACATTTTCACTTATTTACAAAATAATCTTTCCGGTGATGTTATATTAACCACATCAAAAGGGATATATTTGCAATTTTCATCGAAGATTTTGTTGCTGGCCGACAAGTCCTGCGGCGTTACACCGATTGGCTTAGGACTGACTCGGTTTGTGGATTTTCTGACAGTCATCCATCCCCTATCCGGCCAATCCGTGTACTTTTGCGACGGGGCGTTCTACTTCCCAAACGGCATTTTGAAACCAGCATGGGATATCGTCAAACCGAACACACAAGAAGCAACCCCTTGGCAGGAATTGCTTCGTTTATGTGCTGAACAACTAGCCGAACAATGCACAAACACCAGAGGCGTAGCACCGCTGGTCGCTCCACTGTTGCTTGAACGACCGGATACGGATACAAGACACAATGCCTATTGCAAAGCATCTCTGCCGATTTTACGTGAGATAACGGAATCGGAAAGCTGCAATATTGACGAGTCGGTACGGCAGCTGCTCGGACTGGGTTTAGGGTTGACACCGTCTCTGGATGATGTAATGCTAGGCATGCTCTACGGTCTACAGCGGTTTGCTCCCAAAGAGGCAAAAACCATCGCTCTTCAAAACGCGATATTAACCCACGCACCACACAATACAAACGCAATCAGTGCCGCTTATCTTGAGGCTGTTGCCAAAGGCGGTATGTTTGAAAGTTTGGACAATGTGATCCGCGGCTTGTCCGGAACTACCCCCTTGAATATTTCACCCATTTTACAGATTGGCAGCAGCTCCGGTTCGGAAATGTTGCTTGGTCTGTTGCTGGCAGGAAAAATGACTATGAAAGGTTGATAACGATGGCATATTTTGAATTGGAAAACAACAAGCTGCGAATCCGTGTCTGCTCGGTTGGTGCAGAACTGCAGAGCGTCTACTCCAAGGAACTGGAGATGGAATACATCTGGCAGCCCGGCGCTGAGACCTTTGCACACCACACCATGCTCCTGTTCCCCAATCCCGGACGGATTGCTCACGACCGGATCATTGTGGGAGGTAAGGTTTATCCTGCAACGATGCACGGCTTCGCCAACGATATGGAATTCCGCCTTGTGGAGCATAGTGCGAATAAAATCCTTTTGGAATTGGCGGCGACGGACTACACCCGTCGGTATTTCCCCTACGAATTCCGGCTGCAGGTTGTATTCACGCTGAAAGACGATGTGGTTGAGCAGAATTTCTATGTGATCAACGACGATCGGAAGGCAGTATACTATTGCTTGGGTGCCCATCCCGGTTTCTATTGCCCCATCGTGCTGGGCGAATCCGGAGACGATTACAGTTTGGTTTTTGATACTCCTCAAAATCTGGATCGTGAGGTGCTGGAGGCTCACACCCGGTTGCTCACCGGTAACACTACTCCCGCACTGGTCGGTGAAACCGAGATTCCACTGGATGAGCATTTCTTTGACGATGGTCCCCGTCTGTATTGCAACATGAATGCAAATACGATTACCCTGCTCTCCAACCGCTCCGGTCATTTTATGGAGCTGGGTGTCGCAGGTTTTGAGAATCTGTGTCTTTGGGGTGCTCCCGGAAAGATGTCAGTCATTTGTATTGAGCCCTGGTGCGGAACATCTGACCGCACGGATACGGATCATATTTGGGAAAACAAACCCGGAATCCGCCGCATTGAAGTGGGTGAAACCGGGCATCACAAGCTCACCTTCCGGGTAGGATAACAACAGAATCAAGCTGCCGTTACAATTGTATCGGCAGCTTTTTTTATAAGGAAGCCGGGTCTGAAATGCAGACCCGGCAAAATAATACGTAAATTAGCCCCAACCCATTTCCATGAAGTTCTCGTAGCCTTCAGGAGGTGTGATGGTCACTGCCTTATCGATACTCTCGAATACGACAGACTGGGAATAGTCATAGGAAACGGAATCGTTTCCGATTGTGTAGCTGCTTTTGAAAGACAGATCGTAGCCCATGACATAGCCGTCAGTAACAGAAACGACAATCTTGACATCAGATACAACAACGGGAGTAATGATATCGCCAAGGACATCATAGAACATATCGGTGATCAGCTTGGTGTACATTGCCTTGAATGTATCACTGTCAGCAGTCAACTCAACCTTGGTTGTATTGCCCTCAGTTTTAGCGGCGACGCCGTCAAAAAGTGCCTTGGGCAGATCGGTGAACAGAGAATCAATGCCGCCGGCATCTTCCATGAACTCCTCCAGGGTGGCCTGTGCCTTAAAGCCCTCTCCGTACATCACATAGTACATCCAGGCACCGTCAAAATAGTAGGTATAGGGCATCTTCTCGCCTTCCATCTCGATTTCGCCGTCCAGGCCCATCAAAGGTTTGGCAGGATCGTCAAGGGAAGCCTTAATGACGTAATCAGCTTTAACAGTAGAAGTATTGCCCATCAGGGTTTCGGTGACGGTCTGCTTAATGGCACCAATGTAGGATTTGGCTTCTATAGTCTTCTTCATTGCAGCAGTAACCAGTGTATAGACATCAGTGGTATTATTCGGGTTATTGCCGGTGTTCGGGTTATTGCCAGTGTTCGGGATGTTGCCGGAGCCAGGATTTTCGTTGTCCTTATCGCAACCAACCAGTGCCATCATACCTACCAGCATTACAACTGCCAGCAGAAAAGTGATGATTCTTTTCATATCTTTCTCTCCTTATATGCAAAGTCTGCAAGGCAGTTTAACCTTGCAGACTTATTATTGCATATTTTTGTTCCCGTGTCAAGTACACACGTATTCATGCGTAAAACTCGTGATTATTCTCCAATTATTCAACCACGCCCGATCTTGCTTCGCGGCAAAGCTGGGTGATCTTATCAAAGTTACCTGCGGCAATTTCCGCCTTGGGACAGACCCAGCTGCCGCCAACGGCATGAATAAAGGGAGCGTCCCAGTATTCCTTAATATTGGCAGTGTTCACACCGCCGGTAGGCAGGAACTTCAGGCCGACAAAGGGAGCCGCCAGATTCTTCATGGCGTTCAGGCCGCCGTAGACATTGGCAGGAAAAAATTTAACCATTGTAAGGCCATGACTCATGGCAGCCATAATCTCAGTAGGTGTTACGCAGCCGGGAGCGACAGGAATGTTATTGGCAACACACCAGCTGACCACCTCTTCGCTAAAACCAGGAGACACGATGAATTTAGCACCCATCTTTACAGCCAGCTTCGCCTGATCAACATTGACGATGGTACCGGCACCTACCAGCACATCAGGGCAATTATCTGCAACGGCCTTGATAGCCTCAGGAGCACAAGCAGTGCGGAATGTGATCTCCATGGTATCAACGCCGCCGGCAGCCATTGCCTTTGCGGTGGGGATGGCATCCTCTACACGATCCAGCACCACGACGGGTACAACAACGGAATTACGAAGTCTTTCAAGAACAGTCATATTGGTTCCTCCATTTTGTTTATGTATCTATATCATAGCTCTACATCACATAATTTGCAAGAAAAATATTACGAAAACAGTAATGAAATGCCAGGATCCATACGAGCCCGGCATTTTCTTGCTGATACTTATGTTCTCGCCGCAAACCCACGCCATTGCATCACTCTGAGATAGCGGAAGCCTGCGTTTGTAAACGACCTTTTCATATTTCTTTTTTCAGTTCTACAAACACTGTGCTGTCAACCTCCGCCTGGGTGTATCTGTGTATTCGCATTTTTCTTTTTAGGCAGGTTTTTCGATGGAACGACGAAAGACAGGCTAAAAATCAAAAAACAAGGCATATCCGACCGGATATGCCTTGTTATATAAAGAGAAGATGATTATTCGATCGTCTATCTTATACACCGGAATAGGCGGCAAAGCCACAATCGATGGGCAGAACAACGCCGGTGATGGCAGAGGCGGACTTATCGTCGGTCAGGAAGAACACACCGCCCAGCAGCTCGGCAGAGTCTACAAAACGACCCATAGGCGTACCGTTCAGGATCTTGGCAGAACGGGCGGTGGGAGTACCATCCTCATTGAAGAGCAATGCTCTATTCTGATTGGAAACCAGGAAGCCGGGGGCGATGGCATTGCAGCGGATACCAGTGCCGGCAAAGTGGGTAGCCAGCCACTGGGTAAAGTTGGAAATACCGGCTTTGGCAGCAGAATAAGCGGGAATCTTTGTCAAAGGAATGTAGGCATTCATGGAAGAAATGTTCAGAATATTGCCGCTCTTCCGGGCAACCATGTCCTTGGCAAAGGTCTGAGTGGGCAGCAAGGTACCTTGGAAGTTCAGTTTGAACACAAAGTCAACGCCATTAGGATCCAGATCGAAGAAGGATTTGCCTCCTTCTTTGGCCTCGTGCTGGTACTCATTATCGCAGGTGGCACGAGGATTGTTGCCGCCGGCACCGTTGACCAGAATATCGCAAGGGCCAAGGTCGGCTAAAACCTGCTGATGGACCAACTCCAATGCCTCAGCGTCCAGCACATTTGCCTTGTAACCAATACAAGTGAAGCCTTCAGCAGTCAGCTCAGCTGCCAGATTCTTAACGGCCTCTTCATTTAAATCCAGGGCAGCAACCTTTGCACCGGCATTGGCATAGGCACGGGCCATATCACCGCACAGAACGCCGCCTGCACCGGTGACAACAACCACCTTACCGGTAAAATCAACATTCAACGGAAGATTCATCATAGTTCATTACCTCCAAGTTATTTATTATTCAGCTTGTCCAGCATATCCCAAACACCAAGCATATACATAATACCCAAAGCACGGTCATACAAGCCATAGCCGGGGCGAACATTGCCGGGACCTTCGTTCCAGAGATGGCGTCCATGGTCGGGGCGAATATAACCCTCAAAGCCGCAATCGTGATAGGCTTTCAGAATGTCCAGAATACCGGTATCACCATCGCAGTCACGGTGAGAAGCTTCGGAGAAGTCGCCATTTTCAAAGTGCTTTACATTGCGAATATGGGCAAAAGCAATACGGCCACAATGCTTGCGTACAACCGCAGCAACATTGTTGTTGGGGTCTGCACTCAGACTGCCGGAGCACAGAGTCAGACAGTTGCAGGGATGGTCCACCATCTGCAGGAAACGGTCAATATTGGCCTCGTTGATCAGCAGACGGGGCAGGCCGAAAATATCCCAGGGGGGATCGTCCATGTGGATGGCCATTTTCATGCCGCACTCCTCACAGGTAGGCATGATGGCTTCCAGGAAATATTTCAGGTTAGACCACAGCTTCTCGTGATCTACATCGGCATAGGCCTTAAACAGCTCGTCCAGCTTGGCCATACGCTCCGGTTCCCAACCAGGGAAGGACATATTATACTTTTCGGTGAAATCCAGGATATACTTTGCCATGGCATTATAATCGTCCTGAATCATGCCTTTTTCATAGAACAATGCAGTAGAACCATCGCCAACCTCGTGGAAAAGATTGGAACGCGTCCAGTCGAAAATCGGCATAAAGTTATAGCAGATGACCTTAACGCCAAACTTGGACAGATTGCGGATACACTGCTTGTAGTTTTCAATAAGGGCATCCCGGGTGGGCAGACCGATCTTAATGTCGTCGTGAACATTGACGGACTCAACCACATCACCGTTAAAGCCATAGGCATGGAGCTGATCCATAACCTCAGCAATTTCATGCTCTTCCCAGATTTCACCGGGCATTTTATGGTGCAGAGCCCAGACAATGCTGGTCACACCGGGGATCTGCTTGATATCGGATAGTTTGATGTTGTCATTGCCTTCGCCATACCAGCGAAAACCCATTTGCATAGGCATATATATTCCTCCTTACAGATTAAAATAACGTACTGCGTTGCGGCAGCAAATATCTGCCACCAGCTCACCAAGAGTGTCCATATCGGCAGGATATTCACCGTTTTCTACCCAAGTACCAATGAGATTACAGAGAATTCTTCGGAAGTACTCATGGCGGGCATAGCTGAGGAAGGAGCGGGAATCGGTAAGCATACCGATGAAATTGCCCAAAATTCCCAGCTGTGCAAGAGATGTCATCTGGTTTTGCATACCAACCTTATTGTCATTGAACCACCAGGCAGAGCCGTGCTGAATCTTGCCGGGTACCTCTGTACCCTGGTAGGCACCAAGCAATGTGTCCAGCCATTGGTCATCGGCAGGATTCAGGGAATAAACGATGGTTTTAGGCAGCTGATCGGTGCTGTCCCAAGCATCCATGAGGCGGTGCAGTGCAGCGGAAGAATCCGTCACCGCAATGCAGTCATATCCGCTGTCTGCCCCCAAGGCAGCAAACTGCCGGGAATTGGGGTTGCGGAAGCAACTGAAGTGCAGCTGCATAACCCAGCCGTGGCGGGCATATTCTCTGCCGCAATGGAGCAGTAAATAGGTTTGATAGATCTCAGTTTCTGCAGCAGACAGACGCTCCCCTGCCATGGCCTTCTGGAACACAGATTCGATATCGTCCATAGTGCCAATGCGGTGCATCACGTAATCCAGACCGTGGTCGGAAGCACGGCAACCACATTCGTTGAAGTATTCAATGCGTTTCGTCAGTGCCTTGGCAACATCCGCAGCACTGCAAATGGGCATATCTGCAGCCTGACTTAGCTTTTGAATGTAAGCGGAGAAATCGGGTTTATGGGCATTGAGGGCAGGATCCGGACGGAAGCTGGGATAGACCTTAGTTTCAAAGTCGGACTCGGCCAACAGCTTATGCCACTTCAGATCGCTGCACGGATCATCGGTGGTGCCGATCATGGTCACATTGCTACGGGCAATTAGGTTCCGGGCTGAAAACTCAGGCTGCTGCAATTGGGTGTTGCACAGATTCCAAACCTCCTCAGCCGTTTCACCGTTGAGGACACCTTGGTAGCCAAAATAATTTTTCAACTCCAAGTGGCACCAGTGGTACATGGGATTGCCGATGCACCGGGGTAAAGCCTCCGCAAACTTCTGGAATTTTACCCGATCCGGAGCAGAGCCGGTGATGTAATATTCATCAACGCCATTGGAGCGCAAGATACGCCACTTATAGTGATCGCCCCCCAACCAAAGCTGGGTAATGTTTTCAAACCGGGCATCTTCATAGATTGCCTGAGGGTCCAGGTGGCAGTGATAATCCACAATGGGCAGTTTCTTTGCCACATCATGGTACAGTACCTTAGCGGTAGGTGTGTTCAACAGAAAATCTTCGCAAAGAAAAGGTTTCATGCAATACCTCCTACTTTTGCATAGTATCGATAGTATTATACCTCTTATGGTACGTGAGTTTCAAGGCACAAAATGCCCCATGTGTGACACTCATACATAAAAAATAACACCCGGTTTTTGAACAGGTTACACAAAAACCGGGTAGTTTTTACGGAGCAAGCAAAGGATTGGTAAGCATATGAATTGCCAAGCGTGTCATTTCCTCAGCTGATACGGGAAATCCCCGACGGTGCCAGTGGAGTGTCATAGACATCAGGCCGTAGAGAGAAAAAGCCATTGCCAGACCTTGTATCTCTGTGGGAACAGACTTAAACCTTTGGGGTAGATGGCCTTCACGTAGTGCAAATTGATTGGCCCGATCAGCCAAAATACCACTCAAACCGCTATTGGCCAATGCATCCAAAAATGATTTATTATTGTACCAATACTCAAAAAACAGATCCAGATCCCCTAATGCGGTGCCTCTGGTTTTTTTCGCGGACACCGGCATTTCAAAGAAATCTGCCAAGGTGTGGTCGATCAAGGCATAAAGTGCTCCATCCTTACAGGAAAAGTACCGATAAAAGGATTTTCTGGGAATCTGCAGATAATCACACAGATCGCTGACGGAAATATCCTCATACCGCTGCTTCTGCATCAGCTGCAAAAGGCCTTTTTCCAATTCCCGCTGCCGTTTTGAGGATTGATCTGTCAGGCATACTTTATACATAAATATCACCCCTAATTTCGATATTGGCTTTACGATAGTATAGCATAAAATTGGGAATTCGCAACATATATTGTCCAAGATAGCCAAATAATGAGTAAATAAATTTCAATAGGGTGCCACAAAAGTGGCATTTTGTGACTGGAAAAATAACCGGGAATATTTTATAATTATCTCATTATGAGCAGGTATGCACCTGCATAATAAGGAGGATAAATATATGGCGAAAAAACCTATTTCATTAGATGCCAACGGCCACCGCAAGTTCGGCATGCGGGATAAACTCGCCTATGCTGCCGGTGACCTAGGCTGTAACATGAGCTTTGCCCTGAAAGGCACGGTTCAGACATTCTGGCTGGTCTTTATGACCATGGAAACGGGTCTGCTGTCCATTTTATTGCTGCTTGTACAGATTTGGGACGCCGTAAATGATCCGCTGATCGGCTCTCTGATCGATAACGACAGAAGAAGCTATCGCCACGGCAAATTCAAAACCTATATTTTCATAGGTGCTTGCGGCCTGCTGGTAGGCGGTGCTGCTGTATTCCTGCCTTTCCCCGATGCACATGTCGTAGTGAAGGCGATTCTGTTTATTCTGGGTTATATCATTTGGGATGCTTTCTACACTATCGCAAATGTGCCTTACGGTTCCATGCTGAGCCTGGTCACCAATGATGTTGGTGAGCGAGCACAGCTGTCCACCTGGCGTTCCATTGGCTCCATGATCGGCAACATGCTGCCCATGGTTCTGCTGCCCATGCTGATTTGGGAAAAAGCCACATGGGACGGCACCTCCGAGTTCCTCAGCAAGATCGAGATTCCCGAGGGCATTGATAAGTCTCAGTTCCTGAGCAACCCCCTCACCGGCGAAGCATACGCTGTGGGCGATGCAATTCTGAGCCCCGTCACCGGCAAGCAGGTCGAGATCCTGCAGGGTGAGATGGTGTTTTGGGTAGCTCTGATCATGGGTGTTCTTGGCTTCCTTGCCTTTATGTTTATGCTTAAGACCATCACCGTCCGCGTGGATGAGAGCTCCGTTAAGACCAATGAAAGCACCGAGAAGATTAATATTTTCAGTGCCTTCGGTAAGTTCATGAAGAACCGTCCCGCTGTGGGCACCACCCTGGCTGCTATGGGTATGTTCCTGGGCATGCAGTCTGCCTCCACCGCAAATACCATCATGTTCGCCACCTATTTCAATATGGCTTCTCTGTCCGGCCTGGTTCAGCTGATCGGCTTCCTGCCCATGTTCCTGTTCATTCCTTTCATTACCAAGATTGTCAAGAAGTATGGCAAAAAAGAAGCCTCCGTTGTCGGAACGATCGCTTCCTTGGTCGGCGGTGCGGTTATGCTGGTCTTCCCCCTGATTCCTAATACAACCATTGCATTGGTAGTCTACCTGCTGGCACTGGTGGTCTACGGCCTTGGCATGGGTGTCTACACCTGCGTATCCTGGGCTATGATGAGCGATGCCATCGACTACAATGAATGGAAGTTCGGCACCCGCGAAGAAGGTACTGTCTATTCTCTGCACTCCTTCTTCCGTAAGCTGGCACAGGGCGTTGGCCCCTCTGTAGTGCTGTTGATCATGGGCTGGCTGGGCTACGAAGCCAAGTTCGGCACCATCGCCCAGAGTGCTCAGACTTCCCACAACATGTGCTGGCTGGTTGCCGGTTTGTACATGTTCAGTGCCTTGCTGCAGTTCATCGGTCTGGCTCTGATTTACAACCTGGACAAGAAGACTGTGGATCAAATGTACACAGATCTGTCTGAGCGTCGTGGCACAAACATCAGTGCAGAGTAATTTCATAGTATCGTAATGCCGTATCACCCTGTCGATTTTCCCGCAGGGTGATATTACCGACACATAAACACACTATTCCAATCAGGAGGTTCCCTAATGAGAGAAATTGTAAACATAAACAGTAAGTGGTCTTTCAGCAAGCAGGCAACATCTGTTCCCTCTGCTATTGATGCTAGCTGGGATGTGGTAGATCTGCCCCATTCCTGGAACGCTGTCGACGGACAGGACGGTGGTAATGACTACTACCGTGGCACTGCTTATTACGCCAAAACTATCAACAAGGCTGATCTGCCCGTCGCTGATCGCTATTATCTGGAAATCCGCGGTGCCAACTCGTCTGCTGATGTGTATGTAGACGGCAAGGCCCTTGCTCACCACGACGGCGGCTACTCCACCTGGAGAGTAGATGTGACCGAAGCTCTGGCAGACAGCAGCCTGTTGACTATCGCTGTTGACAACAGTGCCAACGACAGAGTTTATCCCCAGATGGCGGACTTCACCTTCTACGGTGGTATCTACCGGGATGTGAACCTGATCTGCGTCAGTGAGTCTCACTTTGATCTGGACTACTACGGCGGCCCCGGTATCATGGTCACCCCCACCATCAACGGCACTAACGCCAATGTGGATGTTAAGGTGTTGCTTACCAACGTCAAGGCTGGTCAAACTGTTAAGTACACCTTCTATGACAAGGACGAAAATGTGGTGGCAACTCTGGAGACCGCTGAGCCCCAGGCAAGCCTTGTCATTGAAAATGTCCACCTGTGGCATGGTCGCAAGGATCCTTACCTGTACTGCTGTGAAGCAGAGCTGATGGACAACGGCACTGTACTGGACAATGTCTGCACTCGGTTCGGTTGTCGCAGCTTCCAGATTGATCCCAACAACGGTTTCATCCTCAACGGTGAAGAATATCCCCTCCGGGGCGTTTCCCGCCATCAGGATCGCTGGGGCGTAGGCAACGCCCTGCTGCCCGAGCATCACGAGGAGGATATCGACCTGATCTGTGAGGTCGGCTGCACCACCATTCGTCTTGCCCACTACCAGCATGACCAATATTTCTACGATCTGTGCGACGAAAAGGGTCTCGTAATTTGGGCGGAGATCCCCTACATCTCCAAGCACATGCCTAACGGCCGGGAAAATACCATCTCCCAGATGAAGGAACTGGTCATTCAAAACTATAACCATCCCTCCATCGTGGTTTGGGGTCTGTCCAACGAAATTTCCATTGGCGGCTCTGATGGCGATCTGCTGGAGAACCACAGAATTCTGAACGATTTGTGTCACGAGATGGATAAGACTCGTTTGACCACCATTGCCGCGGTGTCCATGTGCAAAATGGACGATCCTTATTTGCAGATCCCCGATGTGGTTTCCTACAACCATTACTTCGGCTGGTACGGCGGTGACACCTCCATGAACGGTCCCTGGTTCGATAAGTTCCACGCCATGCACCCCAACATTCCCATTGGCTGCTCCGAATACGGCTGTGAGGCACTGAACTGGCACACCTCCGATCCCCGTCAGGGCGACTATACCGAGGAATACCAGGCATATTACCACGAGGAGCTGATTAAGCAGCTGTTCACCCGCAAGTATATGTGGGCCACCCATGTTTGGAACATGTTTGACTTCGGTGCCGATGCCCGGAACGAAGGCGGCGAGAACGGCCAGAATCACAAGGGTCTGGTGACCTTCGACCGCAAATACAAGAAGGATTCCTTCTATGCTTACAAGGCATGGCTGTCCGACGAACCCTTTGTTCATCTGTGCGGCAAGCGCTATATTGACCGTGTGGAGGATGTGACCAAGGTCACTGTCTACTCCAATCAGAAGAGCGTTGAGCTGTTTGCAAACGGCGTATCGCTGGGTGTCAAGGAAGCTGCAGATCATTTCTTCTACTTCGATGTTCCCAATGTAGGCGAGACAAAGCTGGAAGCTGTTTCCGGTGAACTACGCGATGAAGGTATTATTCGCAAGGTTGATACCTTCAACGAGGACTACCGCCTCAAAGAGGAGGGTGCAATCCTCAACTGGTTTGACATTGAAGAGAAGACCGGCAGGCTGTCCCTGAACTCCAAGATGAGCGATGTGATCTCTACTTTCCGCGGCAAGCTTGTCTTTGCCAAACTGATGGGAAAGATGCTTGGTGGCAAGAAGAAGGGCGAAAAAGCAAAGCCCATGGGCTTCGAGGTTACCCCTGAGATGATGTCCATGATGAGCGGCTTCACCGTCCTGCGTTTGATCACTATGGCCGGTGGCATGATGGACGCCAAGTTTACGAAGGAAGATCTCCTGACTCTGAATAAAAAGCTGAGCAAAATCAAAGCACCCAAGAAGAAGTAATCATCAAAACCCCGGTTGCAGCTGAATGTGCAACCGGGGTTAATGAATCTTGATGAAGCCTTCAATCATCGATCTAAATAGATTTCATCCTACACCCATAGGGTGCATTCTGAAATCTATGGACTTTTCCCGGGTTAAAAAAAGAAAGACATGCAAACGCATGTCTTTCTTTTTGGTGGGCGAGGCGGGACTTGAACCCGCACGTCCGTAATGGACACTAGAACCTGAATCTAGCGAGTCTACCAATTCCACCACTCGCCCGTAAATATGTAGTTAAGAAAGAAAATGGTGGGCGAGGCGGGACTTGAACCCGCACGTCCGTAATGGACACTAGAACCTGAATCTAGCGAGTCTACCAATTCCACCACTCGCCCATTTTCATTCAACGGCTGCTTTCGCAAACCGCTTTGCTATGATAGCACGCAGAGCCACATTTGTCAACAACTTTTTACGGAATTTGCAAAAGTTTTTAGTCTTTATAATACAGCATGCAATGACAGTAGCCCTTAAAGTCCGGATCTGCGATCTGCTGACGGAATTCCTGACAAATGCACTTGTTTTCTTCTGTTCTCTGCAGGCGACAGGGGCAATAACCGCCGGTACGCTTTAATCCCTCTTTAATGGAGGCGACCATTTCTTTATCTTCATTAAGTCTGACTGCCATATATTGCACTTCCTTTCATTTTTGATTATACACCACATGTCAAGAAGATTCTCTCTTCCATTTTGGTGAAGGAAATGTTATAATAACAAAAAGTATGTTTGGAGGTTACCTATGGCCTTTCTTCCTATCTGCAAGCAGGACATGATCGATCGCGGTTGGGAAAGCTGCGATTTTGTATATGTAATCGGTGATGCCTACGTGGACCATCACTCCTTCGGTCATGCGATCATCAGCCGTGTTCTGGAAAGTCACGGCTACAGTGTGGGTATTATTTCTCAACCCGATTGGAAGGATCCCAAATCCATTGATATTTACGGCAGACCGAGATTGGGTTTCTTGGTATCCGGCGGCAATATGGATTCCATGGTGAATCATTATTCCGTGACCAAGCACAAGAGAAAAACCGATGCCTTTACGCCCGGTGGTGTGATGGGCAAACGTCCGGACTATGCGACGGTAGTTTACTGCAATCTGATTCGGCGGACCTACAAGGATGTGCCGATTCTCATTGGTGGAATTGAGGCCAGTCTGCGACGGTTGGGACATTACGATTACTGGTCGGAATCTATGAAGCGTTCCATCCTGCTGGACAGCCAGGCTGATCTTTTGATGTATGGCATGGGCGAAAAGAGTATTATTGAGATCGCCGACGCACTCAACGCCGGTATGGATGTGAAAGACATCACCTATATCGATGGCACGGTATTTAAGACCGCAGAGCTGGACAACAGCCTGCCCACCATTACCCTGCCCAGCTTTGATGAGATAAAGGCAAACCGAAAGAAATATGCGGAATCCTTCAAGATTCAGTACGGAAACTGCGATCCTTTTACCGCAAAGCGGTTGGCTGAACCCTACGGGAATCTGTTCGTCGTGCAGAATCCTCCACAAAAGCCCCTGACTGCGGAGGAAATGGACGCAGTTTATGAACTGCCCTATATGCGTTCCTGGCATCCCAGTTATGCGAAAGCAGGCGGTGTCCCGGCGATTGAAGAGGTTAAGTTCAGTCTTGTGTCCAACCGGGGCTGCTTTGGAGCATGCTCGTTCTGTGCATTGACCTTTCATCAAGGGCGGATCATTCAGACCCGGAGTCATGAGTCCATCCTCCGGGAGGCGGAAATCATGGTTAAGGACAAGGATTTCAAGGGCTACATTCACGATGTGGGCGGTCCAACCGCCAATTTCCGCCATCCTGCCTGCGATAAGCAGATGACCAAGGGTGCCTGCGGCGGACGGCAGTGCTTGTTCCCCACCCCATGCAAGAACATGAAGGCGGATCACTCCGATTATGTGGCACTGTTGCGTAAACTGCGGAAGATTCCCGGTGTAAAGAAGGTCTTTGTTCGCAGTGGCATTCGTTTTGACTATCTGCTGGCTGACAAAAAGGACACCTTCTTTAAGGAATTGGTGCAATTCCATATTTCAGGGCAGTTGAAAGTCGCACCGGAGCATGTGTCTGACGCAGTACTGGATCGGATGGGCAAGCCAAGAAATGCTGTGTACAACCGTTTTGTGGAGAAGTATTGGGCACTGAACAAGCAGTATGGCATGAATCAGTATCTGGTTCCCTATCTCATGTCCAGCCATCCCGGCTCAACACTGAAAGAGGCCATTGAGCTGGCAGAGTACATCCGTGAAATGGGCTACAACCCGGAGCAGGTGCAGGACTTCTACCCCACCCCTTCTACCCTTTCCACGGTGATGTATTACACCGGGATTGACCCCAGAACGATGGAGAAGGTGTATGTGCCTACCGATCCACATGAAAAGGCCATGCAGCGGGCACTCATCCAGTATCGCAATCCCAAAAATTACTATTTGGTACGGGAGGCACTGATCAAAGCACACCGTGAGGATTTGATCGGCTCCGACCCCACGTGCTTGATCCGGGCCGTGCCACCAAGGCAAGGTAAGCCCACCGCTCCCCCACCGAAGATGCCGCCAAGGAGCAAGCCCTCCGTCAAGAAAGCTCCTGCAGCAAAAAACAGAAGCAAGCATAGATAAACAGGTCATCCCCGCAAAACGGGGATGACCTTTATTTTTCTGGTATGAATTTATCAAATTGACCATAGGATGTTTCATACAACTGACTTTGAGGTGGTACTATGGAACATACGAACAATCAAATCACATTACGGGGCACATTATCCGCTCTGCCGGAATACTCCCACGAGAATCACGGGCGGCGGTTTTATCGGTTCTATTTGGAAGTACCCCGGTTATCCGGCACAGTTGACATACTGCCTGTAGTGGCAGAAGAACAGGTACTCAATGATATTGATCTATCAGGAGGACATATGCTGACTGTTACCGGGCAGCTGCGGACCCATAACAGCCGCACCGACGGAATTCGGAGGCTGTTGATCTTTGTATATGCGTTGAGCATAAAAGCAGAGGACGGTGAACCGATCAACGATGTGCTGCTTGACGGATTAATCTGCAAAGAGCCGGTCTATCGCAGAACGCCTCTGGGACGGGAAATCTGCGATGTGATGCTGGCAGTACCAAGAGGATTTCACCGGGCTGATTATCTTCCCTGCATTCTTTGGGGCAGGACTGCCCGGGAGATCTCGCAACTGAGCATTCGTGACGGTGTACGGATCACCGGGCGGCTTCAAAGCCGGGTATACACCAAGGTGACGGAGGATGGTGTTCAGGAACGGACTGCATATGAGGTTTCTGCCTTGACTGCAGAAATAATTGACAGCGATTAACAAAAACTGATTCTTTTCAACACATTTCTTTTATGCTATAATGACACAAAAGGAGGCGAAATGTGTTGAAAGAGAAAGTAACCGCTATTATTGGAGCGTTAAAGGAAAAATACCCGGTTGCACCTTGTGCATTACATTACAGCAAGGACTATGAACTGATGATCGCTGTACGGCTCTCTGCCCAATGCACAGACGCCAGAGTAAATTTAGTGACCCCGTCTCTCTTTGCGGCTTACCCCACGCTGGAGGCCATGGCAGGGGCTGATATCGCCCATGTGGAGGAATTGGTTCACTCCTGCGGATTTTACAAGCACAAAGCCCGGGATATTGTGCTTGGCTGTCAAATGCTGCTGCGAGATTACGGCGGTAAAGTCCCCGGAACAATGGAAGAGCTTTTACGGATTCCCGGCGTGGGTCGAAAGACCGCCAATCTGCTGCTGGGCGATCTGTATGCCGTGCCGGGAAGTGTGGTTTGCGACACCCACTGTATCCGCATCTGTGGTAAGCTTGGTCTTTCCCACGGAAAAGAGCCTGAGAAGGTGGAGCAGCAGCTTCGTGCCATCCTGCCGCCGGAGGAAAGCTCGGATTTCTGTCATCGGATCGTGCTGTTCGGCCGGGAAATTTGCGTTGCGAGAAATCCCAAATGCAGCGAATGTCCTCTGGCATTATGGTGCGACGAAATTAACCGAGCGAAATAATGGGTTCTATCCCCCCTTCTTGTCCGCATAGACTGTGGACAAGGAGGGGTTTGCTTTGCAGAGGAAATTGCCCATATTCTACAGTGCCCTGATGCTGACCGGAGTCAACCTGCTGCTGCGGTTTGTGGGAACATCCTTTCAAGTGTATCTTTCGGGCCGGATCGGTGCGGAGGGAATTGGCTTGCTGCAGTTGACCATGTCCGTTGGCGTAATGGCAATGGTTGCCGGGATGGGTGGAATCCGGACGGCAACCATGTATCTTACCGCGGAGGAGCTGGGGCGGGGTCGTTCGAAAAATGTGACATGGGTGCTTTCCGGATGTCTTCTGTACAGTATACTGTTTAGCGGCAGCGTTGGAGTGCTCGTATATCTGCTTGCACCAGCAATCGCAATTCACTGGATCGGAAATCCGGAAATCATCGGTGCTCTGCGTCTGTATGCTGTTTTTTTGCCGGTAAGCTGCCTTTGCGGTGTGATGACAGGTTATTTTACCGGAGCGAACCGAATCGTAACACTGGCAGCTGTGGAAATTGTAGAGCAGTTGTTTTCAATGGTATGCACAGTACTTCTGCTGACGCTTTGGGCTGGGCATGATCCGGTCAGGTCCTGCAAGTCTGTGATTCTCGGAGGCTGTCTCGGGGCATGCATGACCTTAAGTGCCCTTTTATTTTTACGGTTACAGGAGCGTCCGCGAACCGGAAAACGGATCCCAATGGCAGCCAGGCTCTCTCAATCTGCAATTCCACTAGCAGTGGCGGATGACCTGCGAACCGGAATCAGCACAGTGGAGAATTTGATGGTGCCAAAGAGGTTGGCACTGTATCCGGGCACCGCTTCTGCCTTGGCGGATTTCGGCGTGGTTACCGGCATGGTGTTTCCGGTGCTGATGTTTCCGGCGGCCATTTTATTCGGATTGACGGAGCTGTTAATTCCCGAACTGGCACGTTGTCAGGCTGCGGCCAGTCATAGGAGAATCCGTTATCTGGTCAGAAAAAGCCTCCGGGTAGCACTGTTGTACGGCACATTATGTGGTGGAATCTTATTCTTGTGTGCAAACGAGTTGGGTATGCGGCTATATCAAAACAGCGATGCAGGAAGGTATTTACAGTGGTTTTCCCTGCTGACCATCATGCTGTACTTAGACGCAGTTACGGATGCTATGATCAAGGGTCTGGGCGAGCAAAAGGCGTCTGTGCGATATAATATCATCACCAACATCATGGATGTTTGTTTTCTGTTCATACTGCTGCCAAGCCACGGTATTTTCGGGTACTTTATCAGTTTTTTGGTTACCCATGCCATAAATTTTATCCTCAGTCTGCGGCGGCTTTTGATGATCAGCAAGGTAAGTATATCCCCGATTCGCGGTGTTTTATGTCTGCTTTGCACCGTTGCCGCCATTCTTGCAGCAAGTATTCTGCAACCTGCCCTGCTGCGTGGTTTTGGATTTGCAGTTGTCTTCATTTGTTTGCTGTTCTGCACCGGCGTACTTAGCAACGCTGATGTGAAATGGCTAAGAAGATTGATATGGAAAAAATGACCTGCCAAGGCAGGTCATTTTCCATTACAAAGCTCTTAAAATTTCCAGCAGGAACTGCCATGTCCGGGCAGTCGATGCAATGTTCAGCTTTTCACGGCTGGTGTGGATATCCTGCATATCCGGGCCGATAGAAACACAATCAAGACCGGGTAACTTCTCACTGAGCAAGCCGCATTCCAATCCGGCATGGATGGCCACGACCTCCGGTTCCTTGCCGAACATTTCGCGGAACGTTCGAACCATAGTCTCACGCAAGGGAGAATCCTTCCGGTATTCCCAGGCAGGATAATCGCCCATTTCGCTGTAAGTGCCGTTATAGAATTTGGCAAGCTCCACCAATTTTGTGAGCAGCTCACGCTTTTCTGCATTAACGCTGCTGCGGACAGCAAAGGTCATGGTCAGATTATCGTCCAGATTCACAACGCCCAGGTTCAGGCTGGTCTGAACCAGACCGGGTATATCCTGACTCCAGGCCTGAACGCCATTGGGTGCAGCGTTCAAAAGGGCGATGACCTTGGCGGTTTCTTCGGTTGTCAGAGCATTGCCGCCCAGTGCGTCCACATCGTCGCCCCGGACGATGGCTTCCGGCTCATCATACTGGGTGCGGATCTCCTCCTGAAGCTGGGCAGCTATATCATTGATTCGCTCGATATACATACCCAAAGGAACCAATGTGACCTGACAGGATCTGGGAATGGCATTGTCCTTTGCACCGCCCTGAAGCTTGGTAATGCATAGAGGCATCAGCTTTTGTACCCGGCTCAAAAATTCACCCATGACCTTATTGGCATTGGCACGGTTTTTGTGGATCTCCACACCGGAATGACCACCCTGCAGACCATCCACAGTTAGGCGGACGCAGGGTCCGTACACCATGCGACGCTGCAGCGGCAGGCTGATTGTACCCCGGGCACCGCCGGCACAGGAAACGGTGAAAACGCCCTCATCTTCGGAATCCAGATTAATCAATGTGCGGCCCTTCAGCATGGATAGATCCACACCGGCAGCACCCTCCATGCCGATCTCCTCGTCAACGGTGATGATGACTTCCAGCGGCGGGTGCGAAATGGATTTGTCCGCCAGCAGAGCCAGTGCGTAAGCCACAGCAATGCCGTTATCGCCGCCAAGAGTTGTACCCTTAGCAAAGATGTTTTCACCGTCGTGGGCGATATCCAGAGCGTCAGTATCCATATTGATGGGGCAATCCTCGTCCTTCTCGCAGACCATATCCATATGACCCTGCAAAATCACCGGGGGATGGTCTTCGTAACCGCAGGTGCCCTCCTGGAACAGCAGGACATTGTTCAGTTCGTCCTGAATGTAGCGGATGTTGTGGGCTTTGGCAAATGCTACAAGGTAATCGCTGATGGCCTTTGTATTTCGGGAGCCATGTGGAATGGCACAAATTTCTTCAAAATAGGCAAATACGGACGCAGGCTCAAGACCTGCCAGCTTTACTGAGTACATGTTATGACCTCCTTATCTTTTCGCTTATCGTATCATATTCTTTGAAGATTGTCCATAAAAATAACCACAGGGACGAACCCTGTGGCTAAATTTATATTAGTGAACGATGCTCAAAGCCAGAGTCAGCAGAACCCAAACCAGAGCAATCCACTTGGTAGCAGCGGACAGAATCTTATCCAGGCTGCCGAACTTGCTCTTGCTCATGTAAGAACCGCTCTTGCCGCTCAGGGCACCCAGTCCCTCTTCCTTACCGGACTGCAGTACAACAACAGTGATCAGTGCAATGCTGGCCAGTACCTCAAAAATAATGAGAATAATCTTATAAACAGGCATTTTCTTTAACCTCCCTCCACGGGTTTGTTACAATCTTGGTAATTATAGCATATTCATTTCTAAAATTCAAGTATTTTCGAGAATTTATTTTGTAACCCAGTTACCGGATGCCAAACAATTCAAATATGCCTCGATAAAGGGGTCCAAAGCACCGTCCATAACACCATTAACATTGGAGGTTTCACAGCCGGTGCGGGTGTCCTTAACCAATGTGTAGGGCATGAAAACATAGTTACGGATCTGGCTGCCCCACTCGATCTTCTGCTGAACGCCCTTGACATCAGCGATGGTTGCCAAGTGTTCACGCTCGCGGATCTCAACCAGCTTACTGCGGAGCATCTTCAGACAGGTTTCCTTGTTCTGGAACTGGCTGCGCTGAGTCTGGCAGGATACCACAATGCCGGTGGCCTTATGAATCAGACGGACTGCAGAGGATGTCTTATTGACGTGCTGACCGCCGGCACCGGAGGAACGGTAGACCTGCATTTCATAGTCTTCCTGCTTGATCTCAAAGTCCTCGGAATCATCCTCGATCTCCGGAATGACTTCAATAGCGGAGAAGGATGTCTGCCGACGGGCATTGGCATCGAAGGGAGAAACACGAACCAAGCGGTGGACGCCGTTTTCGCCCTTCAGGAAGCCGTAAGCGTTCTCGCCCTCGACCATAATGGATGCAGACTTCAGGCCTGCTTCGTCGCCCTCCTGATAGTCCAAAATCGTATAGGTGAAGCCACTGCGTTCCGCCCAGCGAGTGTACATACGGTACAGCATCTGACACCAATCCTGTGCCTCGGTGCCGCCTGCACCGGACTGGAAGCTCATAATGGCATTGTTTTTGTCAAACTTGCCGGTGAGAAGAGTCTCCAAACGGCAGCTCTCCATTTCTGCGGTCAGAGCGGCAAAGCCCTCTTTCAGCTCCGGCAGCATGGAATCGTCGTCCTCTTCCTCAGCCATTTCGCAGATGGTGATCAAATCCTCCCAAGAGGAAACCATTTTCTCGTAACGGGTGATTTTGGTTTCGGTCTGCTTGGTTTTCATAACCGTTTTCTGGCTGCGTTCAGGATCATCCCAAAAGCCGGGAGCTTCCTGCATGGCGTGAAGACGCTCCAGCTCGTTACGTAGACCCTCAAGATTCAAGGAATCTGCAAGGCCGTCCAAAGCGGGCTTAATGTCATTGAGTTTCTGCTTATAAGAATCAAATTCAATATTCATAGAAAGGCACTCATTTCTGTCAGTTTCGATTTTTCCGTAATATTATAGCCGAAACTAGCCCATCTGTAAAGAGGTATTCCCAAAAAATCCCGGTTTTCACCGCTGACTTGGCCCGGATTCTTCCTCACCAAAGATCAGATCATCAATATCTGTAGCTCTTTCATTCTTTTCTTCCATATTTTATCCTCCTCTTCATCATCTACCGGACAGTATATGTTGATAACGGAAAATAATCTATCTGTTTTTGTTGACAGAACGACTTTTTTTCGTTACAATAACCGAGCGGAATATGCACCAGTAGCTCAGCAGGATAGAGCGTCCGCCTCCTAAGCGGAAGGTCGGGGATTCGAATTCCTTCTGGTGTGCCAATGAACGGAGAGATGTCCGAGCGGTTTAAGGAGCCAGTCTTGAAAACTGGTGATGGGGCAACCCACCGTGGGTTCGAATCCCACTCTCTCCGCCAATAAAAAGACCAGCCATAAGGCTGGTCTTTTTATTGGCGGCATGGAATTCGAAGAGGCCGCCATTTGATGCTACCTTTTATGTGTTTTGGCTTAAAATATAGCATTCGGGTTGGGAGAGATTGAGCCTTGCAAAAGCAATAACAAGTTCAACAGAAGACGCACATCCTGTTTTTGGGAATAACGGATATTATTTTCAAAACCTATTGCAAATAGTTGATTTTTATTGTAGTATAAAAGAACAAACGGTTTAAAAGTCATAGTTATTATAGTAATTTTTCGGAAAGAAAGGCTGGGCGGCGGATATGTTTATTGTTTTGTATGGACTTACGGGAGAAATCGGACGGAGGGTTCGTTCTCATTTTGATGCCAGCGGATTCAAACGTATGGAAAAAATCTATTATTCCAGCAGCGAAGAGGATATCACGTCGATTTCAGCGGACGGATTTTCTGTGTTTTCCACACCGGATGAAATTCAGAGTCAGTGTGACTACTCGTACCTGGTAAACAATCGTTTGGTAGGGTTTAATAAAAAGGATTTTGAGAGGGCTGCAAACGGTGCGGAAGATATTTTTACATCGGTTGCTTGCTCGGATATTGATTTTTTGAAAAACTTGAAAGCCGATTACGGAAATTACGTTACCCTGATTTATGTGTATATAGACGATGCCACTCTTGAAAATGTAACACTTTGCTATGATGAATCTTGCCGCCAGCAACGGCTGACAACCGGCAGAACATTGAAGCATGTTTATGTAGATAATCCCAATCTTTTTGATAATATTGTTTTGTACGGTGGAGAGGATTCGGTATTTAACGAAAAGAATCTTTTGCTGCAACTTGACGGGATTATTGAACGTGCCAGAAGCATTGAAGTCAAACTGAATTCCCAACGAAAAGTTGCACTTCCCTATGTTGGCCCCGACGATTATATTTTTGTCAGTTATTCGCATAGAGATAAAACAAAAGTTGAGGAAAAACTCCATATTTTACAGCGGATCGGGTTCCGGTTGTGGTACGACACCGGAATTCGAGGTGGAGATAATTGGCGCAAGGTTTTGCGTGAAAAAATCAAATCTTCAAAAAATTTAATTGTTTTTACATCGGCAAACTCGGTCAAATCCGAGGATGTTAAAATAGAGATTATAACGGCAGATGCATTTGAAAAGAAGATCATCAATGTTTGCTTGGATAACGAGATATTTGATGGTACAGTTGGAAAGATAATTAATGATATTCATGCGGTAAGAGCAAATGCTACGAACTTCGAGGAACAAATGATCGCTGCACTGGATAAAACAACAAGAGAACCAGAGAAGAAACCGTGATCAGAGCGTAGAGAATGTATGGACAAAACCGCAGTAAGGCGCAGTTTAAAAATTGATTCTCGTGAGTTCAATCCAATATGCGTAGGGTGGTTGATTTATGCCACCTTTCCAGCAAAACCGACTTGTTTCGACAAGTCGGTTTTGCAACAAAATTCACCCTTCGGGTGAGTGAAATATTGCTACGCAATATAAAATACGCCTTCGGCGTGTGAAATCGCTGAGGCGGTGGGTGGATTTGATTTCACTTGACGTGTTAGCAATAAATATCACAATTTCCGCAGGGAAATAATCTCACCGTGAGTGTAGTGAACAATTTCACTTTTCGTGAGTTCAGTCTTAAACGAGATAGGCTGCAATTATATTCTGCCTTTCCAAAAAGCATTACTTCGGTTGCGAAAATTACTGCTCTATGCTATACTAACCTAAACAGAGAAAGGACAGTGGTGTATGAACATCCTATTCGACCTAGACGGCACATTAACCGACTCCGGTGAGGGCATCATCAACTGTGCCATTGCTGCGTTGGAACACTTCGGTTTACCAATTCCGGAACGTAACGCCCTGCGGGTGTTTGTAGGTCCTCCCCTGCGGGATTCTTTCCCCAAATTCGGTGTTCCGGTGGATCGGGTGGATGAAGCTATTGCCGTGTATCGGAAACGGTATGTTACCCTTGGCAAGTTTGAGAATTTCCCCTACCCCGGTATCCGCGAATTGCTGGATGGGTTGAAGTCCCGAGGGCATCGGCTGTTTGTAGCTACCTCCAAACCGGAGCATATGGCCATCGAGATTTTGGAGCATTTTGAGCTTGCTCAATACTTTGAGATCATCTGCGGTGCGACCGCCGATGATAGCCGCAGTAAAAAGGAAGATGTGATCGCTTTTCTGCTTGACCGCAGCGGTCCAGGCGGTGTTATGGTCGGCGACACAATTTTCGATGTAGTTGGTGCGAAGGAGAATCTGCTGCA
Source organism: Oscillospiraceae bacterium (assembly GCA_015067945.1). Lineage (GTDB taxonomy): Bacteria > Bacillota > Clostridia > Oscillospirales > Oscillospiraceae > Faecousia. Next base: position 83,090 of record SVLM01000001.1, on the reverse strand, counting down.
GCCAGTTGCTGTAACATGGGGTTATGGCGACATCACAGAAATGAAGGAGGCCGGAGCAGAAATTGTCAGAACAACTGATGAACTGTTGGATTTATTTAAATAATGACAAAAGCGTGCTGAAATCAGCACGCTTTTTTGTTATAACCGGGAGATTGCCACGCCAGTGTGATCACTGGCTCACAATGACAGTATTATGCAGGAAAGGTATTGGTAATCAGGATAATGACCGGCAGCAGCAGCGAAAACATACTGACCAGCCATGGAGTCAGCAATCGGCGGGAACAGAACATCAGAAGCAGGCATACACCGGTAATGACCACCGGGCCCAACACTGCCAGCTCCCGAATGACCTGAATGCCAAAGTCACCGTTGGTCTGCAGATCCAAGCCAACAATCGCCGGCAGATTTGCTTCGTTATAAATTGCCATATAAATGGCACCCCAAACCACCGGAATTGCCAGAAATATCTTACGCATTTTAATAACGTAGCTACTGACATTCTTCACAGCTCGGCCCGTCTCGGTGCAGACATTTTGGGCAGATTCCAACACCGGCCTCGCCTTGGCTGTGAATGTATTCCATTTTTCCATAACTGTTTCAAGGAAGTTCATTGGCTCTCCCCCATTTTCGTTTTTCTAATCATAGCACATTTTCCATCGAGATGCAACCGGGTTATATACGAAAAAATGTGCGTGAATTCTTTTGTTTGGTCCGTTTTATTGTACTTAATGTGTTGTATACTCCAATTACAAGCAAAACCAAGGAGGAAACAACCATGAACAAAACTGTTATTCAGCAAGTCACTGCCAGACCCTACCCAAATGCCGCAGACCGTCAGTACCGCATCGACAAGGCCATCGACACCGCTTTGACCGCCGCAGCAATTATCGGACTTACTGTGGCAGTGTTGTTTTTGATGTTTGTTTAACGCTTATTATCCCGATACAGTGCCGCAAGGCCTTTGATGATCAGATCCTTGTCATAAATGACAGGGGTCTGACACATGGGCAGAACAAATTTTGCAATGCCGCCGGTGGCCACAACCGTAGTTTTGCATCCCAGCTCAGCTTCCATTCGTGCAATCAGGCCGTCCAGCATGCAGGCAGTGCCCAGCATAATACCGCTTCGCATACAATCGATGGTGTTCTTGCCAATGGCTCGCTTGGGCTGATCCAGCTGTAAGCCGGGTAGCAGAGCTGTCCGCTCCGTCAAAGCGTCCATGGAAATCTTGACACCGGGGCTGATGGAGCCGCCGATCAATGCACCGGATTCGTCCAGCACGACAACAGTGGTTGCCGTGCCCATATCCACAACGATCAGGGGCGGCTTATGCTCCCGCAGTGCGGCCACACAGCCAACCACAAGGTCGGCACCGGTCTGGGCTGGATTCTCAATCTTGATATTCAGTCCGGTTTTCAGACCTGGGCCTACCACAAGACTGGTCTTTCCGGTGAGCTTTAAGATCGCTGTCTGGAAGGAATTGAGCACCTGAGGAACAACAGATGCGATAATGGAACCTTCAATCGACGATGTATCGACCCCCTGAACATCCAGCAGGATCTTCAGGTCAACACAGTATTCATCGGAGGTTTTGGTGGCATCGGTGCGAATTCGGGATTCAAAAACAATACGGTCGCCCTCCACGCCGCCAATGACAATGTTGGAATTGCCAATATCCACTGCCAGAATCATACAGTTACCTCCAAGTCTGCCTGCCTTAACAGCCGGCAGGCTTTAATCATATTCCCATCTGTTTCAATGAGTCCAACGCTGCCACCGGAGCTGCCGCAAGGACCGGGATTAAGTACCCACAGGCCATCTTCCTCCTGATAGCATACAGCCGTGTGGGTGTGGCCGTACAGTGCCGCAGCAGCACCTGCCGCCCGGGCGTCTGCAAGGAGCGGAAGCATGGTCCGCTTGACCTCATGCTTGTGGCCGTGGGTCATGTACAGCCGGACGCCGCAAACATCATAGCACAGGATCTCCGGTCCGCAATTAAACAGGCGATGGAAATCGCAGTTGCCGGGAACCATATGAAAACGGATACTAGGATGTTCCTCCGCCATAACCTCAGCATCTTCATGAAAATCGCCCAAATGAACCACAGCATCCGGTTTCACGCAACGGATCACGCGACGCATAAAGCTGAGACCGGCATGGGAATCAGACAAAACAAGAATTTTCATACCATCACCTGCTTTGTATTTTTGATTATTATATCACATAGATTCGGAAATTTCCACACCGATGGGCACATTTTTTATTTCTGTGCATATAGTATTGTTAAGCAGGCAAGAAACTGAATGGGAGGCGTTGGTTTATGGAACGATTGCCCGATTTTACCGCTGAGCAAATCAAAAAAATTGCTGAGAGTGATGCCGGTATGCAGCTGTTCACATTATTGCAGCAGACCCATGGTGATCAGCTGCAGGTTGCGATGGACCGAGCTGCAGCCGGTGATTACACCATGGCTAAAAAAGCAATGGCATCCATGATGAATTCTCCGCAGGCAATGGCACTGCTGAAACAATTAAGAGGCAAACAAAATGGATGAAATGGAACAGAAGTTAAACTCCATACTGGCCAACCCGGAAATGATGTCGCAGATCATGAATATGGCTCAGGCATTGGGTGGAAAAGAGGAACCGGAGCCGGTCAACGAGCCGGCTTCTATGCCATCAAGCACACCGTTGCAGGGGATGCTTGGCGGTATCGATCCCGGCACGATTCAGAAAATGATCGGAATCGCACAGCAATCCGGAATCGACCGGAATCAGCAGAACCTGCTGAAGGCTCTGCGGCCATACCTAAGTGAGCATAGAATTATAAAGCTGGAAAAAGCCATGCGTGCAGCCAAGATCGCCGGGATCGCAACCACTGCGTTGGGCGGTGCCGGATCCATATTTCTTCCAGGCAGGTGACGATATGTACAACCGTTATATCCCGCAGCCGGATGGCTCTCACCGGCGAAGTCCGGTAAATTCCGGTGTGTCACAGCGACGGCAGCAGGCACAGGAAAAGTCAGAAGCAGCTCCCTGCCCTGAATCGACACACAGCGAGGAGCCTAAGCATATGCCACCACCATCGTTCAAGGCCGGAGATTTTCTTCGTCGACTAATTCCGAAGGATCTGGACACGGGAGATTTACTGATTATCGTGTTGCTGTTACTTATGTCTGCAGATTGCCAGGAAGAGAAAAATTCCGCTCTGCTAACACTGGCACTTTACTTATTTATGTAACAATCAGGACCGTCGCAGACGCCGGTCCCTACATAAAAACACAGGGCAAAATGCCCTGTGTTCTTTATCCAATATATTCCATAGGATTGACATATGTTCCGTTATAGGAAATGCCGAAGTGCAGGTGGTTACCCTTGGATAGACCAGTGTTTCCCACATAGCCTATCAACTGGCCTTGAGCCACATAGTCACCGTAAGAAACCACATACTGAATCATATGCATATAGACAGATGCATAGCCGTCACCGTGGCTGATCTGAACGTAGTTGCCAGCAGAATCTGAATACTTTGCAATCGTCACCTTGCCGCCGCGGGTAGCATAGATGGGTGTCCAGGCCGGGCAGGCCATATCGATACCGTTGTGCATACGGTCGTAGCCCAGAATGGGGTGCGGACGCATACCGAAAGGACTGGATAGACGGTAATTTGTTACCGGCGTAAGCCAGCCGCTGTCGCTGACGGGCGGGGTTGCCGGTGCTGTGGTGGGCGGCACATAAGTCGCAAGCCACTCCTGATATACCGCATCGTCAAAGTCATCTTCCAGCTTGGCGAGCTCCTCCATAAGTGCCTGCTCGTCCCGCTCCGCTTGATCCAGTAACAGTTCATACTCCAGCCCCTTGTCCATCAGTTCCGCAACAATGGTTGTTGCTTGTTCTGATTTTAATTGAAGGGACAGTTGATCCGCTGTCAGCTGCAAACGAGCAGCTTCCAGTGCCTGCTTTTCGACGGTCAGCTCTTCCCTTGCCTGTGCAACAAGATTGGCGGTAAACTGCAGCTGCTTCAACCGCTTGGTATCCGAACGAGCAATTTCCTCGATGATATTCAATCGATCCAGAAAATCAGACAAGCTTCTTGATTCAAAGAGAACCTGCCAAAAGGAATACTGGCCTTCCTCTTCCATAGCACGAACACGTGCTTTGTAGGCGGCATTCAGTTCAGCAAGATATTGCTCCGCTTTCTCCAACTCCAATTCCTTGTCCGCCATCAGCAGTGCATACGCCGCAATCTGATCATTGCTGACGGAAATCTGCTTATGCAGTACATTGATCTGTTGGTCTATGGCAGCCTTATTGGCAACAAGGGCCATCAGTTCATCGGTATTTTGCTGAATTTGGCTCTCCAGCTTTTCCATTTCATGGCGAAGGTTTTCCTGTTCCTGCTCCATGGCATTGATCTGCTCACGAATTTCCGAGGAAGAGGCCGCTTGTGCCGGTGGAAATACAATGCACAGCAGTATGACACATATCGCACAGCATATGAGCGGCAGCAAAAATTTCTTATGTAACATAGGATTCTCCAATCTGTATATATTTGTAATTTATTGTAACTTATTGGAGAATCCATGTCAAGGGTTTACATAAGTTTCTTCGAATAATTACAGTGCAATAATCTCAGAGGGCAAGTCGTACCAGATACACAGGAGTGAAAGAATGACGAAAATTGCGTTTACAAAAAATGCAATACCCTTTCTTCGGGCATCCCGTGCTTCATCAGAAACAATCAGTAATGATACGATAATGCCCACCAGTGCAGGTATCAGCGTAAGGAGAGGCTTAACATCCGCATCCAAACCGACAAATTTCTTATTACGAAAGAAGTCATTTGCCGTATAGAAGGTGTCCTGTCCTGCAATTCTGATAATAAAAGACACGATGGCACCGATAATTGAAACAACATAGGATTTGCTGATTCTTCTTCCAGCAGCCGGTGATACTGAATACACAGGCGATACCGAATACGCCGGTGTCACTGAATGTGTAGGAACTTGGGCAACAACAGTCTCTGTGTCATCCAATTTATGGCCACAGAAGTTGCAAAACTTACTGTTAGGGTTCATTTGTTTACCGCAATTTGTGCAAAAAATAGTATTCTCTCCTATAAATTTACTTTTGCACCTATATAGGTGCATAGTTATCATAACAACCAAATATAATGATGTCAAGCATTTTGTTCTCGAATAAGTGCAAAGGAATGACATCTATGAATCAGGATATTGAAAAGAGAATCGGGCGAAATATTCGAATTTTACGGGAAAAGAAAGGAATGACCCAGGAAAACCTGTCAGCAAAACTGCAGATTGAGGGCTGTGATATCACGCGAAGTGCGATCGCAAAAATTGAGGTTGGTCAACGTCATCTGTATCCAGACGAGCTGATTCTAATCAAAACCATATTAAAGGCAAGCTATGAGGAAATTTTAGATGCATAAAGGACGCGTTTTGCAACGCGTCCTTTATTATTTACTTTACTTGGCTACAAAGCCGACCTTCTTATAGACCTTACGCAGGGTCTTTTCGGCTACGTAGGAAGCCTTCTGGGCACCGTCACGGTAGACGCTCTCCAGATATGCCTTATCCTTCATCAGTCGGGCAGACTCCTCCCGGATAGGCCGGAGGTGTTCCACCACCGCTTCGCCAACAACGGGCTTAAACTTGCCGTAGCCACAGCCGATGAACTCATTTTCGATTTCCTCATAGGTCTTGCCCGTGACAGCGGAGTAGATGGTCATGAGGTTTGCAACGCCGGGCTTATTCTCCTTGTCATAGCGGACACAGTTTTCTGTATCGGAATCGGTGATGGCACGCTTAAATTGCTTCATGATAACCTCGGGGGCATCCATCAGCAGGACACGGCCGGTATCCTCGTTCTCGGACTTGGACATCTTTGCCAGAGGATTGGTCAGGCTCATAATTCTTGCACCGACCTTGGGAACAAAGGGCTCGGGAATCTTGAACACATCGCCATAAATGCCGTTGAAACGGCGTGCAATAACATGGGTCAGCTCCACATGCTGTTTCTGATCCTCGCCCACGGGCACAAGATCCGGCTGGTACAGCAGAATATCGCCGGCCATCAGGCTGGGGTAAGTAAACAGTCCCGCATTGATATTATCCGCATTCTTGGCAGACTTATCCTTGAACTGGGTCATACGGCTCAGCTCGCCGAACATGGAATAGCAGTCCAGAATCCAGCCAAGCTCTGCATGCTGGTGGACGTGGCTCTGAATGAACAGGGTATTTTTCTCCGGGTCAAGGCCGCAGGCGATATACTGAGCCAGCTGCTCCAGGGTACGCCGACGCAGATCCGCCGGATTCTGCCGGACAGTGATGGCATGAAGATCCGCCATAAAATAAAAGCAATCATACTGTTCGGCACGCTCTGCCCAATTCTTAACGGCACCCAGATAGGAGCCCAGGGTCAGATCGCCGGAGGGTTTAATACCGGAGAGCATCCTCTTTTTCGGCTGAACTTGCTCCAAAATTTCCTCACTCATTGGTTTCACGCTTCTTTCCTTGAATTACAAAGGCTATATTATCACAGTTATTTCCTTTCCGCAAGGGTAAATTATCGCTTGGGTTTATTGATTTCTTTCAAATGCTGTGTTATAATCCAGCCAGAAAATGCTACGAAAGAGGTAGAAATTATGGACTATCAAGCTTTAGCCCAATTGCTGTTTCCTAATGTGACCGACACACCGGAGATGCTGGAGGAGAAATTCCCCCTGAGAAATGCCCCGGAGGGTGCGGTTATCACGCGTATGGCCCCTTCCCCTACCGGCTTCGTCCATCTTGGCAATCTGGTACAGGGTCTGACTTCTGAAAGAATGGCTCACCAAAGCGGTGGCGTGCTTTTCCTCCGTGTTGAAGATACCGACGCCAAGCGTGAGGTACCCGGTGCTGTGGAGGTACTGATCGACACACTGAAACACTACGGCATTGCCTTCGACGAGGGTGCAACCCATGATGGCGACAGCGGCAACTACGGCCCCTACCGTCAGCGGCAGAGAGCCGGAATTTATCATGTATATGCAAAAAAGCTGGTTTCCGAGGGTCAGGCTTATCCCTGCTTCTGCACGGAGCAGGAACTGTCTGCCATGCGCGAAAAGCAGGAGGCCAACAAAGAAACCACCGGTTACTACGGCCAGTATGCCATGTGGCGTGACCGCTCCATGGAGGAGATTCAGGCACAGCTGAACGCAGGCAACCCCTGGGTGCTGCGTTTTAAGTCCACCGGCAGTGTTGAGAATCAGTTTAAGTTTGATGATCTGGTCAAGGGCAAGCTAACCATTACCGAGAATAATGTTGACCATGTGCTGCTGAAGTCCGACGGTATCCCCACCTATCACTTCGCCCATGCGGTGGACGATCATCTGATGCGTACCACCCACGTTGTCCGCGGTGATGAGTGGCTTCCCACCCTGCCCTTCCATATTCAGCTGTTCAAGGCTCTGGGCTTCAAGCTGCCCAAGTATGTCCACATCGGACCGCTGATGAAGATGGACGGCACCTCCAAGCGTAAGCTGAGCAAGCGGAAGGATCCGGAGCTGGCTCTGACCTTCTACAAGGCCGAAGGCTTCCCGGTTAAGGCGGTCTATGAGTACATCATGACCATTCTGAACTCCAATTTTGAGGACTGGCGGCGAGCCAATCCTGATGCCCACACCGACGAATTTAAGTTTAGCCCCAAGAAGCTGAATCCTGCCGGCAGCCTTTTTGACTATGCAAAGCTGGTGGACGTTTCCAAGAATGTTATCTCCAAGATGGGTGCAGAAGAGGTCTACGAGTTGCTGACCGAGTGGGCCAAGGAGTTTGATCCTGATTTTGCCGAAAAGCTGGTTGCAGACAAGGACTTCGCTGTTTCCATTCTGGCCATCGGCCGTGGCGGCAAGAAGCCGAGAAAGGATCTGGCGGTCTGGAAGGATGCCAAGCCTTACATGGGTTTCTTCTACGACGATTATCTGGAGCTGCCCGTATTTGACGATCGGTTTGAAAACGAAGTGATCAAATCGGTTTTGGAGAAATTCCTGACAGTTTACGATCCTGCGGATGATTCTGCCGCATGGTTTGACAAGGTTAAGGCCATCACCGAAGAAATCGGCTTCACCACCGATATGAAGGCATACAAGGCCGATCCGACTGCCTTCCCCGGTACTGTGGCGGATGTTTCTACCTTTATCCGTCAGGCGGTTACCGGTCAGACCAACTCCCCGGATCTTTACACTGTGATGCAGATTTTGGGCAAGGAACGGTCTGTGGAAAGAATTCAGGCTGTGATTGATACGCTGTAAGACTACGAAAACTGCCGCTCGGATGAGCGGCAGTTTTTTATACGGTTCTGTTGATCAGGCTCAAAGCCAGTTCACGCATATATTCGGTATCCGTAAAGGCCGAGAGGCAATCCAAGGCAGTTTTGGTGTAAGTATCAACAAGCTCAGCACATTTGTCCAAACCGTAAAGCCGGACAAAGGTATTCTTATTGGCATCGGTGCCGACGCCCTTGCCCATTTCCTCCTGGGTGCCGATCACATCCAGCATATCATCACGGATCTGGAAGGCCAATCCCAGAGCCGCGGCAAAGCCGGCAGCGGCCTTGATTTGGTCCTCACTGCCACCGGCAGCAACAACGCCCAAAACGCAAGCGGCATTGATCAGTGCCCCTGTCTTGCGGGACTGGATGTCCAAAACCTCCTGCTCTGTCAGGGTACGCTCCTCACTCATGGTGTCCAGCACCTGTCCGCCGACCATGCCCAGGGAGCCGGCATTTTCAGAAAGGATCTGAATCGCAAATGCCACGTCCTTCCCGGGAACATCCGCCGATGCGGCAACGGCAAATGCATCGGTCAGCAGTGCGTCACCGGCAAGCACGGCCAGCGTTTCACCGTAGACCTTATGATTGGTGGGTCTGCCGCGGCGGAAGTCGTCATTGTCCATGCAGGGCAGATCATCATGGATCAGACTATAGTTATGGATCATTTCCACGGCCGCCGCAAAGGGTGCAGCTTTTTCCCATGCTCCGCCGGACATGCGGCAAAATTCAAATGCAAACACGGGACGAAGACGCTTACCCGGAGCCAACAGACTATACTCCATAGCCTCGAACAGAGCCTTTTGGGGTTCGTCATGAAATCGGGCATAGTAACGAGTCATGTACGACTCAATATAGGCCCGATACTCAGCAGTACGGTTTTCAGGAATCTGCTTCATCTGCAAAGTCCTCCGTAACGGGGCTGCCGTCGGCAGCGGTCATGACTTTTTTGATCTGCAGCTGAGCATCATCCAGCATCTTTGCACAGGTGCGAACTAGCTCAGTGCCCTCCTGGAACAGCTTCAGGCTGTCATCCAAGGGTGCATCGCCACGCTCCATAGCCCGGACGATCTGTTCCAGACGCTGCATGGCGGCTTCAAAGGTCATTGTAGTTTCGCTCATGGGATCACTCCTTCCTTTCGGCTACGGTAGCATCCACGCTGCCGTCGCTGAGGTGAACGGTTATAACATCACCCACTTGTACCTGAGTGACGGATTTCAATACATCGCCGGTTTCGGTCTGTGCCATAGCATAGCCACGGGTCAAAACCTTCAGGGGACTCATGGCATCCAGCTTGGCTGCCAATTCCACATAACGGCGTTTCTTTCGGTCGGTGCCTTGGATCTGTGCAGATAGCAGACGGTTTTGCAGCATTTCCAGATTCTTGCGTTTTTGATCCAGATAGCCGGTGGGACTTTGCAAGGCGGGGCTTGCCGACAAGACCTGCAAATGCTGCCGGGCAGCTTTCACCTGCCGGTTCAGGCTGCTGGCCATAGCACCGGACATGGCATCCAGTGTCTGCCGCAGAGCATCCTGATCCGGTACTGCCAATTCCGCACCGTTGGACGGGGTTGCCGCACGGAGGTCTGCAACATAGTCGGCAATGGTCACATCCGGCTCATGTCCAACTGCGGAAATGATGGGAATTTGAGATTCATAGATGGCATAGGCCACCCGTTCATCGTTAAATGCCCATAGATCCTCGATGGATCCACCGCCGCGACCGACGATCAACAGATCTGCCAGGCGGTAATGGTTGGCGTATCGGATTGCTCCTGCAATCTCCGGTGGTGCCTCAACGCCCTGCACCCGCACCGGCAGAAGCAGCACTTTGCAAAGCGGATAGCGTTTTCGCAGAATGCGGAGCATATCGTGAACCGCCGCACCGGCAGAGCTGGTGACGATGCCAATGGTTTGGGGATATTTCGGTATCGGCTTCTTGTGTGCCGGATCAAACAACCCTTGTGCGGCCAATTTGGCCTTCAATTGTTCGAAGGCCACATGGAGGTCACCGACGCCATCCAGCGTTAATGCGGTGCAGTACAGCTGATACGCACCGTCTCTGGGAAAGACGGAGATCTTACCCATGGCGATGACCTTCATGCCGTTCTCCGGGCGGAAACGCAGACGAACCGCATTGCCCTTAAACAGCACGCATCGCAATGCACCGCCTTCATCCTTCAGGGTAAAGTAGTGGTGACCGGAGGGGTACATCTTATAGTTACTGATCTCGCCACGGATGGAGAGGTTGCCCAACAAGGGATCCGCATCCATCTGGACACGGATATATTCATTGATTTGGGTTACGGAAATGATCTTCTGCTGCATATCATTCCTCCGTCATCCGGTGTGCCAGCACGGCCACACCCATGGCATTATCCGTAGAATACTGGGGCTCGGAGAAAACAGGCTGCAGATCTGCAGTCAGCTCCCTGAGCATGGAATTGGAGGCAACTCCACCGGAAAAAACCACGCTCAGGCCCGGGTATTCCAGCAGGGCATATTCTGTTGCTTTATGGACCGCATAGGCAACGCATCGCAGTGCGTAGGCTGCAGTTTCGGCGGCATCGCCGGTGGTTTGGTAGAACTGCTGCACCTTGTTCTGCACGCCTGACAGCGAAAACTCTGAGCCGTTGCATTTTACCTTAAAGAGGGTCTTCCCTACCGCTTCGCGGCTCAAGGCATCCAGATGCTTTCCGGAGGGGAACGGCAGACCAAGCAACTGACCTGTACGATCGATGAGTTGGCCGGCAGAGATATCAGTTGTTCCGCCAATTCTGGTGCACCGGACATTCCTGCCATCCGGTTCTACAAGCAAAAGCTCCGTCGTGCCGCCGGATAGGTGCCACGCCAAATGGGGTGTATCCATCAAGTCCAGGCGACCGGCACTCCAAAGGGATGCGGCCACATGGCCCTGTTGGTGAGATACCTCCACAAGAGGCACGCCCAGGCTATCTGAAAGGAGCTTTGCGTGGGAATATCCGACCATGAAGCAGGGCATATAGCTGCCTTGTACCGCTCTGGGGTGGGTAGAAACACCCACTGCAGTGATGGTTGCCTTGTTTACATGGGAAAACAGCCTGCCGGATAGCTCCGGCAGGCCTTTTATATGGGCAAATACTGCGTCGGATTGACGCAGGCCAAGCTCGCCTTCCTTTACAGGCAGCAGCTTGGAGCAATTCACGCCATCCCTGCCGTCGAAGCAAGCGACGGAGGTGGTGTAATTGCTGGTATCAAACCCGATGACACTCATTTTACTTCCTCAGTATTCAAGCTCCGGGCGAAGCTGCCCAAAATACCGTTGACAAAGGAGCCGGTATCGTCTCCGTCGTACTTCTTAGCTAAGCGTACTGCCTCGGAAACCGCTACGCCGGTGGGGACATCCTCAACATAGAGAATCTCATAAATTGCCAACTGCATGATGGTACGGGCCAGCCGGGAAATTCTGCTGACATCCCATCCGATGGAAAACTTCTGAATCTGTTCGTTCAGATCCTCGCAACGGTTGGCAACACCTTCCACCACACCGTCAAGATAGGCACGCTGGGGGCGGCTGGGTCGCTCTCCATAAATCTCGTTATCGGCGGCCAGCTTCTGATAGTATTCCTTTTCCAGCCGCAAAGCAATCAGGTCCTTGGGCTCATCCCCGGTAAAGGACTGGGAGTAGATCAGATGTACCGCCAGTTCTCTGGCGTTTGCTCTAGTCATGGTTTACCTCTTACTGACGGACAATACCGCAGACATTGACATTGACTGCCTTCACCTTTACACCGGTGGCAGACTCCAATGCGGAAGTCACAGCACTCTGTACGCTCTGTGCCACGGCAACCACACTCTGACCGTAAGCGACGATCACATTGCAATCAACACTGACCCCATTATCTTCATCAATGACAATCTTCATGCCCTTGCCCCAGTTCTTAATGCCGATCTTATCGACAATATCCGCACCGGGCTTGGTGGTCAGGCCGATGACGCCCTCAACATCTGCAACCGCGTTGCACACGATGGTGGCGATCACATCCTCAGAGATCATAACGGTGCCGTTGTCCTGCACCTGTGTAACATACTGCTTATTATCAGCCATGGGAGTACCTCCTAATTCATGTAGGTGCGTATTTTGACACCATACTTTTTCGTTAGTATACCAAAAAATCCGCCGCAAGTCAATGTGCAATGTAAGCCTTTAACGGTTTTTTCGCAGAAAACGCTGTCACGACCGAGGCATCGGTAATGACAGCGTTTTAATTATGGAACCTCCACCACCCGGATCTGCTCCATGGTAAGACCGGATTGAGTAATGACAATGTCGGCAATGACCGCGACATCCGTCTGCTTCATCCCGCCTTCGGGACTGGCAACGGCCACCGCAATGCCGGTATCCGTCATGTATGCAACACAATCGGTATAGCCCTTGGCGATGATCAGACTTTCAATTTGTGCCTCACACAATGCAGTCTGTACGATTTGCTCCAGCTGTGCCTGAGAATCGGTGCCGGAGCCATCGCCGTAGGACATTGCCTCCTGAAGCAAGCTGACGGCACTGTCGCGGGCTTCCTGCCGGGACAGTCGAACCGCTGCAAAATAGTCCGTTACGGTATTACCCTCCAGCTCACCGCTGACCGGTTCGTTCAAATCCAGAATCAAACCGTTTTCAGACATAACTTTTTCCGCATCCAGAGTATCAGTCAGATCGGCAACGCTTTGGGCATTGGTATACATCCAGTTCATATAGATACCGGCACATACCACCAGTAGCACAGCCGCCGCCATCAGATTCTTTTTCCAATTTTTCATGATTGATTGCCTCCATTCATTTCATTTTCAAAACGGAAATCTGGTCTGCACCCAAACCGGTGGCCCGGGATACCGCTTCGACAATTGCCAGTTTCACTGCCGGTTTCCCCGCACCCTGGCACACAATAATCGCCCCTTGATATTTGGCTCCGATCACCTGCTGTATGAGTCCCATTTCGTTACCATTGGAATCCTTGATGATAACCGTATCGTATCGGGAGGTATCCGCACCACCCCCCGACAGATCTGTATCTTCCTGATATACCTTCTGTTCCGACGATGCAACCGTCAGCATTACCTGCACCTTCCCTGCCCCGTCGATTTTGGTAAGGATATCCGCAAGCCTTTGTTCAACAGTATCTGCTTCCACTGCGTATATTGGGGTTTGGGTCGCTTCGCTTGCCTTGTCGCTACTGCCAAAGGGTATGAAGATCAATATCAGTCCCAATACAACAATAGCCAAGGCATATTTATGCTTTCGTATAGATTCCAATGCCTTGTTTTTCAGTTCCTTCAAATCCATATTTGTGCCTCCGTGGGTATGCCGAGATCCCTTTGTATGATACTGCCTAGCTTTTCCCTGTTGTACGGGGAGATGTTTCCGCGGATACGTACCCCTGATGGTACGGGAATTGAGGAATCATCCAGCATCACCTCCACTGTCAGTTCGGCACCAAATGTTTCGGCTTTCTCCAAAATATATGCCCGGGTGCTGTCAATTATGCTTTGTGCCATGGCTTCACGGGCTTCGTTTTGCCCGGAGAGCGTTATTTGGTCTGCTTCAGTTGTTATCTGTACTTTCCACTGCGTTAATTCATGCAGCCGCATTTGTCCCAGGGGAGCAAAAATTGTCAGAGTCATATAGATGCCTGCCAGAAGTTTTACCGTTGTGCCCAATGCTCCCTTTTGCCCCAAAAGGTACGTTACAATGCCGCATAACAACGCTGCACCGACCACTCCCAGAAGATATTTCGTAATATCCGTTTCACCCAACTCCTCTCATAAAGCACACCGTACTGATCAACAGCAGCATGCACATTGTGGCCGTCATGCCCAGCAGAAGGCCCATAGCACCGGAAAATTGGTCGATCAGCTTGGAGGGTTCCTTTGCACCAAAGACACCGCACAAGGCACCTGTCAGCTTCAGAAGCAGATACTGGGCACCAATCTGTATGAACGGTGCAATCCATACAGCCAGAATTGCAAGCAGGCCATAAGTTCCCACTGCATTTTTCATCACACCGGCACTGACCAGCACCGCCTCCGACGCATCCGACAGCATACCGCCAACCACCGGGATCATGCCGGACATGGTAAGCTTTGTCACTTTAATGGCCGTTGCGTCAGCATTTCCGCTGATGACGCCGGTAATTGCGATATAGCCAGTAAAGATGTATATGAGGATCTTCAAGCACCAGGAGACAAAGCTTTTCACCAAGTCCCGCAGCTTATTCAACCGCTCCGAGCCCGTGGCTGTCCCGGCGATTGCCAATGCCAGAAAACAATACAGCATAGGTATCAAAAGATTTGATATGGCTGTACCCAGCAGCATATTAAACATCGCCGTACCGGCATACAACGCGGTAGCACCGGTTACTCCGCCCTGGGCAGCCATGGCAGCTGTCAGCACCGGAACCAGCAATTTTCCATATTCGCTTAACTCCCGGACCGTTTCCACACCAAGATGGATCATCGTGCTTGTCCGTTTCAGCAGAATGCCTGCGATTGCCAATGCTGAGACCATACCGATGACTTTCTTCAAATCTGTTGGCATTGTCTCCAGAACAGAATGAAGCATAACGATACCAACCAGTGACAGACAGATTCCTGCCGCTTCTGCCAAGGATGGACTGATATACGCGATGGCGTTACTCAGCACCTTGGATAAGCCTTGGGAAAAGGTTTCCGTCCTGGCCGGCATCAGCTCCGCACCGGAATCCGGTACTGTTGGTGCAGTGTAATCCATTGCCCGCACCGGCTGAGTCAGGAGCAACAGAAGTAGAATTAACAAGAGGATTCTTCTCATACGCCACCCATAATTTTCTCGATCAGTGTAAGCAGCGACTCCATAAGCGGTAGAGAAATCCATAGCACAAGCACAGTTGCGGCTATTTGCAGAGATTTCCCAAGAGCCGTGTTTCCTGCATCATTACAAATCAGCACTGCAAACTCCGTTACCAGACCAATTCCCACAGACTTAAGTAGTATCTGGCCGTATTGCTCGTCCAAAAGGCCAATACTTTGCAAGCGTTTTACAAAGTCCATTACCGGCTGCAGATATGCCGCTGCTGCCACCAGCACCATAATACAGACAACAATCGACAGAATCAGAGAAATGTCCTTACTTTGTTTTCCAAGAGCGATGCCCAGCACCACAGTCAGCATTGCCCCGGCGATCCATTGCCAAAAGGCATCCATTAAAAACGAAACAGACGCTTGACCAGTTCAAACAGATCAGCGATCTTCTGTGCCATCATCATCAGTACCACCACCAAGCCTGCCAGCATGGTCATCATCGCCTGCTCGTCGCGACCGGAGCGAGCCAGCACCTGGTGCAGGATGGTTACGATGATGCCGATGGCAGCGATTTTGAATATCAGGTCGATTTCCATAGGCTATAAAAACAAAATTGCCAGAGCCGCTCCGGCACAAAGGCCAAGGGTCTGATAGCTACGGATTCTTTGTGTGCGGTTGTTTTCTAAATCTTCCAATTGCCGCATACAAGTGCTTTGCACTGCCTTGATGCCTTGCAGTTGTCCCTGCAGGTCGTATTCACCCAAGGACCGGCCAAGATCGGTCAAGGCAAATACGATTTTACCCGGCAATTCCCTGCTGTGACGCAGTGCAGATGCCATACAATAAGCGGCATCCGGTGCTACCTGATTCTCCAACTCCTGAACAACTCTTTCAAATAATTTTGACAAATGACCGGATGCCGCATTGGAGGCCTTTCTGAAAAGCTCCGGCAGGGGCGAGATCCGGTATTCCAACTCGCAGCAAAAAAGATCCATAACCCGAATCAGCTGCCGCAGTGTATTTTCCTCCCGTTTATAATTCAGTGCCATTGAGAAACCGACGCCGCCGCAGCCGGCTATGATCAAAATAGCACCGATCCAATGTAGATTCATAGTTTCATCCTTTCCAGTTTCCAGGACTTGTCCGGCCTCAGCACCACCGCGGTTTGAAACAACTTAGTATCCACCAATGGCCGATAGACCGGACGGCAGTACAAATCATGTACATCCGCTGCATGGGCGGTGGCAAGCAAACCGACACCGCACCAGCCCGCCCGAAGCATGGCTGTGCAATCTGCTTCAGACGTAATTTCATCCATGGCGATATAACTTGCCCCCAGGGTACGCAGTGCCATGTCGATTCCTCTCGGCTTATCGCACAGCGACAGCACGTCCATCTGTTTTCCCTGCATAAAGTTGGCTCCGGTTGGGAACAGTTCTCCCCGTTCGTCCACCACTGCAACGCACAGTCTGTCCGCCATTTGCCGGATCAGATCACGCAGAAAGGTGGTCTTGCCGCTGCCCGGAGGTCCGAGAATGAGCAGAGAATCGTTAACTTGTCCCACAGCCTTGGCGATTCCCGGAAAGTCTCTCGCGACGCGGATACACAGGCTTGTGACATTCTTAATACCGGTGATTTGTCCGTCCCGGGTTACGACCTCTCCGGCAATTCCAATGCGATGCCCGCCCTGAGCTGTAAGGTAGCCGTGAGCAATGGAAGCAGCTGTCCAAGGTGAATAACGACTGGCGGCATTGATTGTATAGTTCAGGTCAGCAGTAGTTACTGAAGTTTCTAACCAATGGGTTTGCTTATGGCAGATCAACTGCACCGGCTTGCCCTGACGCAGGCGGATTTCCTGCAGGTCTTCCCTGCCCAGCTTGTCCACATCCTCCCGTAAGTTCAGTGGCTGGATGGCGAGCAATTCCCTCCATGCACATTTCATTTGCATCATCTCCTGGAAAAGACTATGCACCTGCAGGCTGCTTCATGCCTGCAGGTGCATAAAAATGCCGGCGGACAAAGCCGCCGGCATTGGGAATTTATTTCTTGTTGACGAAATGACTGATCCGCTGACCCGCAGGACTGAATACCACATTGATGATCAGCTCCGGGACGAAATTTGCCAGGATCAGACCGGTGAGAATATAGCCAAGCACATCCGCTCCGCCTGCCCACTGAGAAAGAACCTCAATAAAGAACAGCAGCATGCAGATCACAAACACGCCGGTGTTGACCATTGGGCAGATGATCGCTGCACAGAGCATGGCCAGATAGGGGTTGACCTTATGCAGCAGCTTGTACACACCACCGGAAGCCAAGCCTGCAAGGATGCCCTTGCCCATGACCACCAGGAAGCACAGAACGGGGTTTGCCTGGAACACCATGGCACCGCCGGGATCCGCACCGGTCACGCAGTTGATGTACACAATAGCTCCAAAGGTTGCACCCAGCAGAGCTCCAGCTCCGGCTCCATAGACCGCAGCACCCAGAACGATGGGGATCAACACCAAAGAAATGGAGAAGCCGCCCACCGGAGGGATAATACCGCTGAGTGCCTGCATAACGACGACCATGGCCATCAGCAGTGCAATTCCCACCATACGTTTGATTTTCGGGTTTTTCAATTTCAATTCCTCCTTGCTGTCGCTCCGGCCATCCGGATGCGATGCAAAATTATTATCAAGCAGTTAGCTGCATTGATTACATCAGTTCGTCTGGCACACCGCTGCCCAGGTCATCAAAGCCAATTTGACCGGACTGACCGGATTTCATAGCCTCCCACTGTTCCTTTGTGACCAGAATGGCACGGGGCTTGCTGCCCTGGAAGGGGCCGACAATGCCCTTTTCCTCCATCTCATCCACGATACGTGCTGCCCGGGCATAACCCAGTTTCAGCCGCCGCTGGAGCATGGATACAGAGGCCTGACCTGTTTCCAGGAATACATCCACAGCATCCGGCAGGAGCTCGTCGCCCTCGGTTTCCGCAGAAGAAGGATCCGGATCGGAAACGGTGGATTTGGAGGAACCGGCCTGAGCGGCCTTACGCTCAATTTCATCCATAACCTTCTGATCGTAGGTATTGCTATAATTGTCCTTAACGAAATTCGCAACCGCTTCAACCTCCGGGTCGCTGACAAAGCAACCCTGCACACGCAGAGGTTTGCCGGCTCCGATAGGCGCGTAAAGCATATCGCCACGGCCAACCAGTTTTTCGGCACCCATGGTATCCAGAATAATACGGGATTCCATGGAAGACGCAACTGCGAACGCAATTCTGGAGGGAATATTGGCCTTCATAAGTCCGGTGATAACATCGGCAGAAGGACGCTGGGTAGCGATGATCAGGTGGATACCGGCAGCACGACCCATCTGTGCGATGCGGCAGATGGATTCTTCCACTTCCTTGGCTGCAACCAGCATCAGGTCAGCCAGCTCGTCGATGATGACAACGATCTGGGGCAGCTTACCGCCGTCGTCTTCCGCCTCGGCAATGGAATTGTAGCTTTCCAGGTCACGGACACCGGCATCGGACATGGTCTTGTAGCGACGCATCATTTCCGTTACCGCCCACTGCAGAGAGCCAGCCGCCTTCTTCGGGTCGGTGACAACGGGAATGAGCAGATGCGGAATGCCGTTGTAGATACCAAGCTCGACCATCTTGGGATCGATCATAATGAGCTTGACATCCTCAGGGCTTGCCTTATACAGCAGAGAAATAATCACAGAGTTCATGCACACGGATTTACCGGAACCGGTAGTACCTGCAATGAGCATATGGGGCAGTTTGGCAATATTACCAACGATGCAGTTGCCGCCAATGTCCTTGCCCACAGCGAAGGAGGATTTGGAGGACGCACGCTCAAACTCATTGGAGTCGATGACCTCACGCAGAGAAACAGTAGTGACCGAACGGTTGGGCACCTCAATACCCACGACGGAGATCTTGCCGGGAACGGCGGCGATACGGACACCGGAGGCACCCAGGCTCAGGGCGATGTCATCAGCACAAGAGGTCAGCTTGTTCAGGCGGACGCCCTTATCCAGCTCCACCTCATAACGGGTAACACTGGGACCCCGGGTTACATTGATGATATGAGCTTCAATCTTAAAGCTTGCCAGAGTTTCGTTCAAGCGGCGGGTATTCTCCCGCATTTCCGTAGTGCCATCGGTGGTACTGCGGCCTGCATTTTTCAAAAGATCGATGGGCGGATAGCAGTACTCAGGCTTTTCAGCTGCTTCAGCCTCGGCAATCTCAGCTGCCACCTGAGCTGCAGATTCAGCAGCATCCTTGGCAGTGATCTTATCAACCTTAACATTTTGGGTCGGTTGAGCAGGCATTGCGTCGTCATCTCCCTTCTCAAAAATCGGCATTTGTTCCGGAACCGGATCCATGGAAACAACATTGGAACTAGTCTTACCGGGTTTGGGATCAGAAATGATCAAATCCACATCCACATCGTCGGTAACCGCAGTGGCAGAAACACCCACCGGGTCATCCACATCGCTGTCGATCTGGCTCATGAAGTCATCGGACTTCTTGCGACTCTTGCGTTCAGGCTTGGGCTGCTCAGCAGGCTTCTCTTCCTCTTCAGCTTCCTCTTGAGCTTGCTTTTCGGCACGCTCAGCCTCCCGGCGGCGGCGATTTTCCTTACGCTCGATCCGCTTGTTGGCAAAGTGATTGACAACCACTGTTGCAGGCTCCTGCAATTCCTCCCCCTCGTCCTCCCAGTCGGCTCTGGGGCGGTTTTGAACTGCACGGACAATACTGGGGATGGTGATCTGAAAAGCCGCCAGCAGTGCCAGTACCGCTGCCACAGCGAAAATTATGTAAGGAATGACGGGGCCGCACAGAAATTTGATAAGGTAGCCAATACCGCCGCACAGAATACCGGCTGTGGTTCCGTCGCTGCCGCCATGATACAGGGCAACCAGCAATGCACCGCCGCTGGGTGCCTGCGGATTCGGCAAAGCCACCTGATGGATGCAGCCACAGATCATCACAAACAGAATCAGGCAAACACTGCGAAGAATCACCGGTCGCTTACCGCTGAAGGCCTGGATGACAAACAGATACAGCAGTGCAGGAATGGCAATGTAAAAACCGGCCTTACCAATCAGTCCCAGAATGCCCGGGAGCAGGAACTTCTCCACCAGAACGCCTTCCGGCCACAGAAACATGACAAGAAACAGAATGAATAAGCCTAAACTCACGACAGACGTAATAAGGCGAACCGGAATAGCGGTCTTTTCGGTTGCATCATTCTTCTTGGCAGATGCTTTACCGCCGGACTTATTGGGTTGCTTCTTAGCCGCAGCCTTTTGTGCCTGAGATTTGGATTTTTGATTCGGCATACGAACCCCTCCTTTATATCATCAAATATAGAATCAAGATGAACATTGCCACACCCCAGCTATAATAAGCGAAGCCGGAAAAGCCAACTTTTACAGACAAGAACCGCAGGAAGATAATGCACAGATACGCAGTGGGAGCAGCAATGACCATTGCCAAGACACCGGACAATATCCATGCTCCGGTAACCGCACCTGCCACAATCAAAAAATATACATCAAAGATAATGAGTACGATCAGTGCCGGGATGCACAGCAGCAAGGCAAGCTCCAATACATAGCTTCGCTGACAGCCACGCAAAATACCGGTCGTGGTAAATCCGGCGATTCGGGACACGCCGGGCAGCATTGCCAAAACAGCACCAAATCCCATCAGCAAGCCGTCAAGACCGGATACGGTTGAGGCATCCTTATTGCCCTGGGGCACATAAGGAGCGATGTACAGCACGATGCCGTTGAACGCCAGCATCAGTGCCGAGACCCACATACTTTTGGTCAGGCTGTGGGTAAAAGGCCATGCAATGAAGCCGAGAAGCATTGGGGTCAGAGCAGTGCGAAGCACTCTAAGATTACTCAGTGCTGCAGGATCCGGCTGCCGTCTGCGGCGTTTTGCCGGAATTGCCAGCAAGGCTCGCTCACGGCGAAGGCGTGTCAGCTGTGGGATGCAGGATAGGATCAGGACGGCCAATGCACCGATATGGACAAAAAGATCCACGATCGGATTGACCTCCACACCAAAAAGCAATCCCAGCAGGTCCCGGTGTGCCTCAGATGACACAGGGAAGAATTCTGTTGCACCGGACAAAAGGCCATAGAGTAAGCTTTGTATCCAATTCATCCCAGTGCCATCTCCCCTCTTGATTATCGTCAAATGTTATGATAACATAACTCTGGGAGAATTTCCACCCCATTTCAAAAAATTCTGTCAGTTTCCGTTACGTTTGTTTTTCTCGCTGCGATCGATCATCTTGTGCAGGGCTGTCAGTGCATCATTCAGACCACCCAGCTTGTCGATCAAACCTGAGGAAACCGCTTCTTTGCCGTAAAGGATGGTTCCTACATCCGTTGCCATCTCCCCCGTCGCCATCATATAATGTTCAAAATCAGCCCGGCTGATCTTGGAATTGCTTGTAACAAAGTCGGCAATTTGTTCCTGGATTCGCTGGAAATAACGGAAAGTCTGGGGTGCACCAACCACAAGGCCGGTCATGCGAACCGGATGGACGGTCATACTTGCTGTGGGCGTAATGAAGGATTTTTTCGTACATACTGCCAAGGGAATGCCAATGGAGTGACCGCCGCCCAACACAAGTGAAACTGTGGGTTTTCTCATGCCGGCGATCATTTCCGCGATGGCAAGTCCCGCCTCAATATCACCACCGACGGTATTCAAAAGCAGCAGCAAGCCATCGATTTCATCACTTTCTTCGATGCCTGCGAGCAGTGGCAATACATGTTCATATTTGGTGGTTTTGCAATTCTCCGGGAGAACCTGGTGGCCCTCCACCTGACCGATGATGGTCAAAGTGTAGATATTGCCTTTTTCGGACTTGGTGATATCCGAGCCAAGCTCTACCACCTGTTCCCTTTCCTGTTTTTTCATATCCGCATTATTATTTTGCATGGAAAGACCTCCTTTTTTCTTAGGTTTTCCACGCAAGCTCAGGAATTATACCATAATTATCAGCTTTTACTGCTGTTTACAAAGGAGATACCATGAAGAAAGAAACCTTACTGATAGTAGCTGTTGTTTTGGCAGTTGTGCTTGTTGCACTGCTCGTGATTGCGGGTAATTTGCCATCTACAGACGCTCCGCAGGTAACAGATCCGACCCATACCAGTGCAGCGACAGATCCCTCCACCGGACCTAGCGAACCTACCGTAACCACGGAGCCTACGGTTGGCACTGGCACAACCGAGCCTACACAGACCACGCCCTCTACCGAGGCAACGGAGCCCCCGGCAACCTCCGAGCCCACGGAGCCCACGCAGCCTGCCACCGAACCCACCCAAGCGGGTGCGGAGTACATAGGCAAGCTGTACACCCGGCAGGAGCTGGAGGCGATGGAAAATGTCAGCAAGGGCTACGGTCCCGGCAAGGCTACCAACGGCAATCGGGCACCATATGCGGAAAGCAACCAGAAGGTGTATGGCCAGTATGGCGGCAACTTCATTGCACCGGACAACGGCTGCATTTATCTGACCTTTGACTGTGGCTATGAGTATCAAAATCTGACAGCAGATATTTTGGATACACTGAAAGAGAAGAATGTAAAGGCAGTATTTTTCATCACCATGGACTATGTCAAGCGGAATCCGGAATATGTACAGCGGATGATCAATGAAGGTCATGTAGTTGGCAATCACAGCAACAAGCATCCGGAAATGCCCAGCTGCTCCATTGACAGAATGGTGGAGGAAGTTATGACTCTGCACAACTATGTGCTGGAGCATTTTGGTTATGAAATGACGCTGTTTCGTCCGCCCACGGGTGCATTCTCCACCCGGTCTTTGGCAGTGGTACAGAGCCTTGGTTACAAGAACGTGCACTGGAGCTTTGCCTACAAGGATTGGGAGACTGCCAATCAGCCCAAGCATGATGAAGCACTGAAGTTGATCACCGACTCTCACCACAGCGGTGCGATCTATCTGCTTCACGCTGTTTCCAGCACCAATGCCGCCGTTCTGGGCGATGCCATTGACTTCTTCCGGGCTCAGGGTTACAGCCTGGAGCTATTCCAATAATGAAACCGAAAACGCATCCGGAAAAACCGGATGCGTTTTTTGCATCAATTGCTGATATTCTGATGGAAAACGGGACTGCCGGAATCTAATGGCAGGAATGTGTAGCCATTATTGAGACCCCATACGATAATCTTTTCTACCGCTTCGATGCTGTGTTGCTTTATGTCATGCTGCAGCACACAGGAAACATCATTCTTTTGAACGCCGGCGATAACGGCTTCAAAAACAGCGTCTGCGGTTTTGTTATTGCCGGAATCTCCGCTGTCCACATTCCAGTCAAAGTACTGATAGCCCTTTGCTTCCAGGTCTTTGACCAGCTCAACGTTGATAGATGCGTAGTACTTTCTGAATATGCTGGCGTTGCTTCCGCCGGGGAAACGGTGCAGGGTGGTCCACACGCCGGTATGATCGTAAATCAGCTGACGCATTTTTTCAAAGTCGGCAAAGAACCGCTCCTTACTGGCATAGATATCCGAATAGACATGGCTGTAACTATGAATGCCGATGGCATGACCTTCTTCTACAATGCGTTTCATTACGGGGGCATATTTTCCGCTTTGATTGGTGACAAAGAAGGTTGCCTTAACGTTGTACTTTGCCAGAATATCCAACAGACTGTCGGTATACTTACACGGGCCGTCGTCAAAGGTCAGATAGATGACTTTTCCGTTCGGAACTATGTTATCCGGAGGGCTAAACGGTTCAATTGTCACCGTGCGAATAGCTGTGGCAGAATTACCATGCGCGTCAGTTGCCGTGTAGGTCAGGTTGTAAGTGCCGGGAACATTGACATCCACATTTCCCTGCACAATGACCAGTGCCGTCAGATCACCGTCACAGTTATCCGTGGCTGCAAAGCCGGGTTCTGTGTAAGGTGTGCCAAAAGCCAGCGTGATCTCTGTATCACCCGACAGCGTCAGCTCCGGTGCGATGGGATCATCATACCGGATGCTGCGGCGAACCTCAGTGGTGTTGCCAGAGGAATCGGTAACGGCGTAGATCACTTCTGTATCGGTTACAGTGCGTTTGACAAGGTGTGTGATATCGCCGTCGCAGTTGTCCGTAGCGGTAAAGCCCTCCTCCTCGTAGACTTGACCGGGCAGTGTGAAGCTGTCTGGGTTGCTGGTTAAAGCAATCACCGGTGCGACAGAATCCACCAACGTAACTGTTCGGGTGGCAAAGCAGCGGTTCCAAAGGAAATGTGCCTCGTATTGTAATGTCACATCACCGGGCATTGCATCTGCCGGCACAGCAGGTATCGCAATGGGGAGTTCCATACAAAAATCAGGAATCAGACTGCTGCGGATGAGGGCAAAAGCACCGGGATCAGAATAGGAATCACCGTACTCCAGCGTTACTGTATCCGGTCCATTCAATCGGATTTCCATTGTCAGTGTACTGCAAAAAACCAAACCGACGCAAATCAGCAGAAGGACAAGGGAAACTGACAGTAGAATCGCTGTTGATATGGATGTTTTCTTTCTTTTCGGAATTTTCAAATTTACTCCCTCATTTATTCAGCATTTGGACCAGATCACCAATCGCTGTTTCAAATTTTACGCCGTACCAATGGGAAGGATCGTCCATCGTCTTGCGAATACAAAGTGCCACATATTCTGCCGCGATGGCTGCAGCCTGCTCCATAGTCTTGCCACCGGCAATTGCACCTACAAAGGCCGATGCAAATATATCGCCGGTACCGTGATAGCTTCTGCTTTCCTGGCGGTGGGTATAGTGCCACTTTTTGCCGTTGCTGTAAATGACAACGCCGGTTTCCTCCGGTGTGTAACCAACGCCGGTAAGTACCACAGTCCCCTTACCCATTGCTCCCAGTTTGGCCAGCAGCTCATCCACATAGGCTTCATCGTAAGTTTCCCGGTAGGGATGGCCGGTCATAAAACAAGCCTCTGTGATATTCGGAACCATGATATCCGCCTGGGCACAAAGCTCTGCCATAGCAGCGGCGTAGACCTCATCAAACAGCGGATACAGCTTTCCATGGTCACCCATAGCCGGATCAACAATTGTCGTACAGCCATTGTTTGCAAAAGCAGCAAAAATATCCTTAACATAACCGATTTGCAGGGTGCTGCCCAAGTAGCCGGTGTAGATATAGTCAAATTGGATATTTTCCTTCTTCCAATGCTGCCAGACAGAGGGAATGTCCTCTGTAAGATCACGGAAAGTAAAGCCGGTAAAACCACCGGTATGGGTAGACAGAACTGCAGAGGGTAAAATGCAGGTTTCCTGGCCACAGGCAGACAGTATCGGAAGTGCCACGGTCATTGAGCACTGACCTATGCATGAAATGTCTTGAATTGTTAAAATGCGTTTGTACATAGTTATCACTCCCCTGGAGATTTATTTTGTGGAAATATTATAGCACAACCTTTGTATATTTCAAGATAGGTTGCAGAAAAAATGCAGAAAAAGGAACCTCCCGGAGGAGGTTCCTTTTGATCTTACTTATCCTTATACTGGTCCTTGGTGCTAACGACATAACGCTGTGCCTTGCCCAGCTCATAGCCATTTTCGCCAATATTCAGGGTAACGGTGTATTCACCGTTGGTGTAGTGCTCCTTGACATTCATCTCTTTGTACAGATGATAGCCGACCGCAAAGTGACGCTGGTTGCCAACACCATCAACGAGGGCAGTCATCAGGTTTGCACTGGTGGGCCACAGAGCAACTGCCGGATCAACGAAATCGTAAAATTCGGAGGTGGCACCGATGTTGCCGTGGTGAGCGACCTGAACGATATCACTCTTCAGGTAATTACCGTAACGCTTGGTGATAATATCGGAAGACTGGTCACAGATGTCACCGGTAACCATAAACTTGGTACCGTTTGCACTGACAGTGAAAGTAGTGGAAGCATTGTTGAAGTAACGCAGAGTTCTGGGATAAATGTCCTCAGCAGTGAACAGGAACTCAATCTCAACACCGTACATATCCAGCTTCATGCCGGCGTGGATGGCATGGGGTCTGCCCGCAGAAGCACCGGGATTCTTGGAGTTGTAGTAGATGGATTCAGGTAGCACACACTCGTACTGTGCCTCAATCGTCACTCTGTTGCCATAAACCTCAGAGAACTTGTTGTAGACACCATTGTGGTCGGAGTGGTTGTGGGTGATGATCCATGCGCGGATGATGATCTTGCCGTCCTCACGCTTATTCAGCTTGTTCAGCAGGTTCCAAATACGGACATGGTCATTATTGGCAGATTTTCCGGCAACATTCGTACTGCCACTGTCGATCATAATGAAGGAGCCATCCTCAAGAGTAATGCAGTAGCCCATACCACCGGCGTTGGTGGCAAAGTCCAGCTGTAGCTGAGTAATCTGCACATCGGTAATCTTAGTATAGTCGCTGGAGCCGGAAGTGGGCAGAGTGACCTTTGCAGCATCGCTGACAAACAGACGGGTGGTATTTTCTGCGTATGCGAAGTACACATGGATGTTACGCTTGCCGTCGGTGAAGGTGCGGCTGAGCAACACATCGGGGATGTCGTTGGACATCAGCAGATCGTAGCCATTGAACTCAAGCTTATCGCAGTAAGCCTTGAAGTGGGTATCAGCGGTGTTGGTGATGTAGTACTGCAGCTCATTGTTATTAGCCTCAGCAGTGCCGCGAACGATACCGCCATCATACATGGGGAAGGAGCTGATCCAGTTAGAGTTGTTACGCAGGGTAGCCTCGCCCAGGGGCAGGGTGACGGTGCCGTTATTGGCAGTCAGCTTCTCAATGAACAGCTTGGTAGCCATAGCATTGGAAGCGGTGCTGTAACCGGCGACAACGATGGCGTTGTCATAATAGCCGTAGCCATACTGGACATAGCCAACATTGGCCAGGAACTTGTTATAGGCATCACGGTTGGTCACACCAACCAGAATTTCGGGGCCGGTTGCAGGCTCAGCGTCAGTCTTCAGCTCAACAGTAATGCCGAGGATCTTCTCAAGGTGGTCCTTGATATCGGTTGCCATCTTGACCTCGTAGTCAATACCGCCCTTATTGTAACCAGTCTCAGCATAGTAGGGATTGCCGTTGTTGTCGTCACAGTGCTGGCTGTAGACGATAGAGAAGTTGCAGACACCGTTCTCTGCGATGATGACATCGGTATAGGACTTATTGACCTCCAGGGTGGTATCCATCTGGATGCCCTTATAGCCGGAGTGGCCGATCAGGCCGTTCTGAATGAACCACTGGACACCGTCAGCATTGACTAGATCACTGGTGCCGGTGATGACCAGCTTGGTGCCGGTAAACTTAACAGCATAGCCGTTGGTGCCGGCATTCTTCAGCACTTCGGCACTTTCGGGTCTGTTGGTTTGACCCAGCAGGATCTCCTTGGCGGAGGAATCTGCGGCAACCTCGGCGTCGGTCTTGACGGGGATCTTAACGCCGGTGTGCTCGTTGATGATATTGGAAAGAGCCTGAGCCTGCTGCTTCAGGTCCTTGCCGGCAGATTCGGCAAGAATAATGGTATACTGCGTCATGTTCTCGCCAATAATGACCTCTTCAGCCTGCTCTTCGCAGCCGGTGAAGCAGGACAGGATCATGACAAGGCACAGACAAATGAACAAAAATTTCTTCATATTATTTA
The DNA here is from genome assembly GCA_015067945.1 of Oscillospiraceae bacterium. Lineage (GTDB taxonomy): Bacteria > Bacillota > Clostridia > Oscillospirales > Oscillospiraceae > Faecousia. Next base: position 55,255 of record SVLM01000001.1, on the reverse strand, counting down.
TCCTTTCATGGAGATATCTCATTGCTTGATAATGTATCAGCAATTACTTTTTCTTCTTGCGGATGATGATAATCGCAGCACAAGCACCACCGGCAATAACGATGACGCCGGCAGCAATGCCGATGATCAGACCCACGGGCACTTCCTTGGCGGGCTCTTCCTTCTTGATGGGTCTTTCGACACCCTCGGGCCAGACAAACAGAGGTGCATCCTTAACGGGTTCTTTTTCAAACTCAATGGAAGGATCGTAATTGGAGAAATCAGGCTTAACTGCATTGGGATCAGCCTTGAACAGGCTGGGGTCCAGCCATGCGGAGGCAGAAGAACCATGAGACATGGTAGCGGAAATAACTACCAGACGCAGGGTCTTGACGCCGGTAACATTAACATTGAACTCACCGATGTTTGCCTTGATGATGGCAGTGGAGTTAGCAATATGCTTAAATACGCCGTCACCGTAGTCTGCAAACACCTGGAAATACACACCAGCGGAGGCAGTGTTGGTCAGAGCGACGCAGGAGTAGAAGGTATCGCAGGCATACTGACCGTTGGGATCGGTGTACTGAGCGATATCCAGATCAATGTAGGTCTGCTGCTGGTTGGCCTTGGGGTGAGTGCCGAAGCCAACAGTAAAGGGAACGTTTGTACCAACGGTGAAGCCAGCACCGGACTTCTTGAACGGACCGTTGATGGAAACACCAAACTCATTCAGAGTGGTGGACTTGGTGTAGTACTCATAGTTGGGAGACAGGCCGGTGGTCTGAGCCAGCAGCTCACCGGGAATGGTGTCAACCAGGCTGATGACGGGGTTAGAGCCGGCCATCCATGCACCGAAGGGACGGGTATCACGGTTGTTATCTGCCCATACGACCTCAGCGAAGTCGTCAGTTGCAGGATACTTGGTGGAGCCGTCGTTGGTGTCAAACTCGGGAACAACGGGAGTTGCGGGCTTGGTAGCTGCAGAATCTGCAGTGAAGAGGCAGGGATATACCCATGCACAAGCGGAGGCGGAGTTATCAGAAGTAGAAGAGACAACCGTCAGCTTCAGGTTCTTAACGCCCTTTACGTCGATGTTGAACTCGCCAACATTCTTGCCCTTGATCTCTTCAGAGGTGCCCAGCAGCTTGTAGTTGCCGTCGCCATAGTCACCGTAGACCAGGAAGTAGACACCCTTGGAGGCGACGTCAGTCAGTGCAACAACGGAGTAGAAGGTATCGCACTTAAATGTGCCGTTGGGATCGGTATAGGCAGAAATGTCGAGGATAATATCGACGGGGGCCTGCTTTGCCTTGGGGTGGGTACCGAAGCCTCTGTTGTACTTGAAGCCATTACCGATGGAGAAGTTCTGATCGGACTTCTTGTAAGGACCATTGATGGCTGCACCGTAGGCATTGTTCGTGGTGGAATACTGGTAGTAACGGTATGTAATCTTGTCACCGTCAGGCATTACAACGCTTTCCTTGGGGATGATGTTGGGGATCAGCTGCAGCTCGTTGCTGCCTGCCATCCAGGGACCGTAGGGGATGCCTTCGGCATTGGTCTCCGTGGAGGTGACAGTGCTGTAGTTGTCAGTGGGCTTGAATTCAGAAGGCAGCTCGGTATCGCCATCCATACTGGGGCCGCTGGGCTGGTCGCCGCCAGAAGGAGCAGAAGGCTTCTTTGCGGATGCATCAGCCGTGAAAATGCTGGGGCTCATCCATGCAGCAGCAGAACTACTGTGATCATCGGTAGAAGTGATGACAGTCAGCTTCAGGTTCTTGACGCCCTTAATGTCCACATTGAATTCACCCAGAGTCTTGCCAGTGATGGCCTCGGAGTTCGCCACCAGCTGATAGTTGCCGTCACCCTTATCCACATAGACCTGGAAATACACGCCCTTGGAAGCGGTATTGGTCAGACCGACAACAGAGTAGAAGGTATCGACCTTGTACTGACCGTTGGGATCGGTGTAGGCAGAAATGTCGATAATAATATCGGCAGGTGCCTGATTGGACTTGGGATGTGTGCCAAAGCCCTTGCTGAGCTTGACGCCGTTGCCGACATTGAAGCCCTGACCGGAGTTCTTGTAGGGGCCGTTGATGGCAGCACCGTAGGCATTGTTGGTGGTGGAGTTCTTGTAGTAAGGATAGCTGGCATCACCTTCTACAATAGTGTCCTTGGGCAGAATGTCAGTCAGGCCGTAGACCGTGTTGCTGCCTGCCTTCCAGGCACCAAAAGGTGCACTGACCGTCTCGTAGTTTGCGGTGGCATTGTATTCCTGTGCCGCGTCCACAAACGGGACAAAAGGCAGCAGCATCACAAGTACCAGGGTAAATGCGAGGATTCTTGTTGCTTTTTTCATATTGTTTTCTCCTTTAAGGGCACGTTGCCCAAGATTACAAAATAAATTACCGATCTACCCGCTGCCCTTCCTCACCGTGGTACGGCAAGATGAAGGTGTAGTTCGGGCGTTTATGGTAGTAGCACTCCGGAGGATTTTCACGCAGCAGTAGCCGCCTTGCGATCTGAATATGTTCCACAGACAGATCCGCATCGTCCTCCAGCTGCTTTATGGCCAGCTTTTGCCACAGAGACCAAAGCAAAACCTTGGCATCAATGGCCTCGTACAGATCCCAATGTGCACCGTTCAGGCCATGGTGTGCCATATTTACAAAGTCGCACTTAAGATAATCCGTTGTATAACGCTTGGTGAGCATTTCAGAAGGTGCTGCACAAATGTCACCCAGCCACATAGTGGACTGTCCGCCATAGGTCATCTTACAGACGAAGGAGGAATCGTTGAAATAATGGAGTCTGCTGGGGAACAGATCGTCCACCGTGTACAGAATCTCAAATTCCACACCGCCCAAGGTGAACTTGTCACCGGTCTGCAGCGTTACCAAATCAAAACCGCCGGCCCATTCGGCTGCCTGAGCCAGACGGCCATTGGTGGTATGGAACTCGGGGTTCTTTGCGTTGAAGGCCACAGTGTTGGAGCAGGAGCAGGATCCGTAGGCACGGATGTCCACCTTATCACCATACTCCTTGCAGAACCAGTAGAATACGTTAAAATGATCAGAGTGTTCATGGGTCATGTACCATGCACTGATGACGATCTTGCCGTCGGGACGGGTGTTCATCTCCTCAAGCAGTTTGTAAAGACGCACATAGTCTAATGTCTTGGGATAACCGTTGACCACCCGGACATGACCGCCATCGAAAATTACGTAACTGCCATCTTCCAGAGTGATGATATAGCACATACCGAAGCTGCCACCATCATAGTCGAGCATCATCTGGGTCATATTGACCTGTGCGATCTTCTCCGTTGCAAAGAAGCTGCCGAAGGAATCGAAGAACTTATTTTTCGCCAGGCTGCCGCTGATCAGACGCACCAGCTTTTCCGAAGGAGAATAGCTGACGGAAAGGAATGTACCGTCCTTGACAAAGCGGGCAAATCGATTGCCGCAAATCTCATTTTCAAAGGCCTTAATATAGCCCTTTTCTACCAGATTAAGCAGATATGTATCGTAAGTCTGAATATCAGATTCGTAAACGAATTCCACATTGTCATAGCAGCAATCTGTCATACCCAGGTACATACCGGGGTATGCGGGGATGTCGGTAACCCATTGCGTGCAGGTTTCCCGGTAGTCATAACCGTCATTAATCGCATCGTGCGATTGCTCCAGCAAGTGATTGCATGCCATAACAACCGACGCAACACAGTGGCCGGCCACAAGGATCTTATTACCGGCACAGCAAATACCGAACTGGTTCTTGCCAAGCTTGCTCAGGTAGATATTCATCTCGGGGCGATCTACAAAGCCGATGAGCACTTCCCTATCGTTACGCTCCAGATCGCTGACCGCAACGGCATCCTCACCCAGCCACTGTGCAATTTTCTGGGCGTAAACGTACTCAGGATCTACACCGCCGTTTGCAAAGCCTTGCTTCTCGGTGCAGGCGATCTTATGGGAATATACTACATTCCAGTTATCCATAACTATCAACCCTTTCTAAATGCGTTGCTGTTGGCAATGATTTGTTCCAGGATCTTTTGAATCTGATTGGCCATGATCATATAGCCGTAGTCATTCGGGTGGATACCGTCCAAAATACAATCATCACCGCCAAACTCGGCAACATAGGACGTACCGTCAATGAACCAGACATTCTTGTCCCCTGCAGCGATTGCATTACGGAAGGTATTAAGCACGACCTCGCGGAAGGGCTCGTGCCGCTCGTTTCTTGCAGGGATACTGGGACGGGAGAGCATAATAATGGGAAGGTCCGGGTTCTTTTCCCGGATGATCTTGAAGAAGGGCTCATGGGTCTCCTGCAAATGCTCTGGTGTGGGGGCATTTTCGTCGTAGTCGTAAATAAAGGCGGACATGGGCAGGTCAGCAATGTACTTTGCCATATTGGGTTCACCCTTACACTGACCGGAGAAACCTAGATTCAGAATATTCAGATTCAACCGCCGGGACAGAATATTGGAATAGACCATACCGGGCCGGGATGTTCCGGTACCCTGAGTGATGGACGAGCCGTAGCAGACTACGGGAAGATCATTGATATGGGCTTTGCCAGTACCAAGTGTACTGCCCGGCCGAATGCCAACCAGCAGTTCTTTCACGCAGGCGTGGATGGGAAATAGAATCGTCAGGTTTCGCATCTTGCTGTCGGGGAAACGAATCTTAGACTCAAAGCCATCCGTAGCTCCCACCGGAGGAATGAAAACACCGTGGAAGATCGGTCCGTTTTCGGTATCCTCGTACAGATCGAAGCCACCGGCCTCAATGTCCGTAAAATGGGGTCTGCGAGTGAGCCAAGCATTTTTGACACGGATGGCAATAAAATCGGAATCTGTAGAAAAACGCACCTTCGCACCGGCAGGCTCGTAACTCTGAACCGCAACGCCTTCGCTTACTGTTAAGGCAACATCCCGGGGAATGCGTTCGAAACGTTCCTTTTCCGGATTTTTCGGGTCAAAAAGGCCATAAATCTGGAATGGATCATGCCGAACATCAAACATATCGACAACGTCGCTGCCGATAGTGGCATTGACAACTACGTTCATATCAAATTCTTTATATGTAATGTCCATGGAAACACACTCCTTTTGCCAAAGGTTTGCTGTTATAATATACACTATAACATACAAAAAGTCAATCTACAATCCACGATCTTAAGGTATGCTTTGGCGGAGAAGACTTGACAGTATTCTGGGTTTCCAGTATAATTTTTATATCGATTTTACGCCATCCAGGGAGGATTTTGATATGGATAAAATTGCCGTTCTCATCCCCTGCTACAATGAATACAAAACCATCGAGAAAGTTGTAACCGACTGGAAGCAAGCACTTCCGGAGGCGGTGGTCTATGTATATGACAACAATTCTACCGACGGCACTGCAGACCTGGCACGCTCTGCCGGTGCTGTGGTACGTCCCGAGTATCAGCAGGGCAAAGGCAATGTGATCCGCCGGATGTTCCGGGAGATTGATGCACAGGTTTATCTGATGGTTGACGGCGATGATACCTACCCTGCAGACAAAGCACAGGAGATGGCAGATTTGGTTCTGTGCCGTCAGGCAGATATGGTGGTTGGTGACCGGCTTTCCTCCACTTATTTTACAGAGAACAAACGACGCTTTCATAATTTTGGAAACAGTTTTGTGCGATTTGGGATCAACACCCTGTTCAAGTCCAATGTAAAGGATATTATGACAGGCTGCCGTGCATTCAGCTATGAATTCGTCAAGACCTTCCCCGTGCTTTCTGCCGGCTTTGAAATCGAAACGGAAATGACCATTCACGCTCTGGACAAGAATATGAAGATTGATCATGTGGTGATTGAGTATCGGGACCGTCCTGCAGGCAGCGAATCCAAGCTCAATACGCTGTCTGACGGTTTTAGGGTCATAAAAACCGTTCTGCGGCTGCATCGCAATTATAAGCCTGCATCCTTCTTCGGATGGATCGCCGCAGGACTCGCACTGCTCTCCGGGATTTTCTTTGTTCCGGTTTTGATCACCTATATTAACACCGGACTGGTGCCTAACTTCCCCACGCTCATCGTTTGCGGATTTACTGCCATTGCAGCTTTGCTGTCCTTCTTTAGCGGTCTGCAGCTACAAAACGCGGTACAGAAGAATAAGCAGGATTTTGAACTGCAGAGAATTCAGGCGAACAGACTGCTGCGGCAGATGCTTGATCAGGAGGACGGAAAATGAAGCCTACAAAACCCATAAAATATAAAGAATTTCGGTGGAAGGAGCAGCTGAAACAGCCCGGCTGGTTCTATGCACTGTGGGCAATTGCCATGAGCCTTCTGTACGCCTTCTACCGTCAGGAGGAATGGGGCGTTGTAGTGATGCACATTGGTTTGGCCGGTTTGTTCCTCTACTTTTTCCGACCAGGCTCAAAATTTCACACCTTCACCGTTACCGACGCTTTTAAAAAGAAAACCCTTGCAACGATTTTGGTGCTTGTGTTGACCATCGCACTTTGTATCCTGCCTATGAATGACTTTGCACTGTGGAACGGTGAAAACCCTGGCCACAGAAATCAATACGAACTGATGGCGGAGAATTTACTGAACGGTCGACTGCATTTTGCCTACGGCGACGAATATACCCTGGAGGGATTGGAAAATCCCTATGACCCGGCGGAGCGGAAGGAAGCAGGGGTGTTCTACCACTGGGATCATGCCTATTACAATGGTCAGTACTATATGTACTTTGGCATTGTACCGGTTTTGATCACATTCCTTCCCTATCGGGTGATTACCGGCGAAGCACTGACCACCTACCGTGCAACGCAAATGTATACAGCGGTATTCATTTTGGGTATATTCGCTCTGTTCCACCTGCTGGCAAATCTTTTCTTTAAGAAATTGCCTCACAGCGTATATCTGGCTCTTTCCGCTGCGATTTCCGTCATGTGCTGTTGGTACGCATCGGCTGAGCCCGCACTGTACTGTACCGCCATTACAGCTGCATTGGCATTGGAGATCTGGAGCATCTATTTCTTTGTGAAGGCTGTATGGGATGCCAAGAGCGAAAATCGACAGATTTTGTACGCAACGGTAGGTGCGGCTTTGGGTGCTTTGGTTTTTGGCTGCCGCCCGTCTATTGCTTTGGCGAACATTGTCGTAATTCCCATGCTTATCGTATTTCTGAAGAAGAACGAAATCACACTCCAGCTGATTGGTAAGCTGATTTTGGCCGCACTCCCCTACTTTGTCGTAGGCCTTGCACTGATGTGCTACAACTACGCCCGGTTCAACGATCCTTTCGAGTTTGGTCAGGCTTATCAGCTGACTGTATCCGATCAAACCGGTTACAGCTTCGAATTGACACTTCCGGTTATTGTGAAGATTCTCAACGGAATGACCACCATGCTGTTTGGCGAGACAGTGTACTCCGTGAACTTCCCCTATATGAATCACGGCGGTGCATTCTTCAACTTCCCAATTTTGCTGCTGTGCATTTTTGCTTTCGCTGCACCGGCAAGAAAACTGCTGAAGGAGCACAAGCTTACTCCCCTGCTGATTGGCTTGGTGATCAGTGTATTGGTCATAATCGCCATCGATATTCTCTGGACACCGTACATTTTGGATCGGTATTACATGGATATCTACTTCCTGCTTGGCATTTTGGTGTTTATCTGCATAGGTTCCTGGTACGAGACCTGCGAACCGAAGCAGCAAAAGTTGCTCAACACCATACTGTTTGGCTTTGCAGGCGTTACCGTATTTGCAAGCTTCCTCTTCTTTGTTGAAACCATTGGTGTGTACTACCCCGGAAAGGTAACGGAGCTGCAAAACATCATTCAGTTCTGGAAAAAGTAAGCAAAAAGAACCCCCTGATCGGGGGTTCTTTTTTTCTGCATATTACTTCTCGTAGCACTCCAGATCCACACGGAAAGTGCAGCTTTCGCCGGGCTGCAGGTACTGCAGCTTGCCCTCGCGACGCATCACATCACGGCCGTCGGGATGGCAGTTGCCGGGTTCCAGACCCAGTACATAATCCCGGTAGCCCATCATCTTCCACTCGGTGAAATAACCCAGTGTTTTTGCGTCATAACGCATAGCCAGGCCCTTATTGATATCCGGGTTATAGATGGATGCATAGCCGTCATTGCTGAAGCTGTGGAAATAGCACTGCTCCTCGAAATTGGCAGTGGGAGGCAGCATCTTATTCCAGGTATCCAGATCCTCGGCAGCATGGTCATTACGGGGAGTAACCTTCTCGGAGGGGATCTCCACCACAGACTTTTCGGACAGCAGCGGATAACCCATGTTCATGTGATACAGAATCATCACGGGAGACGCAGCGTCACCGCGGTTCTCCACGGTATCTTCGATAGAGAACTTACCCTCGGTCTTGCTGACGGTGATCAAACGGCTCATGTGTAGCTTACGGGCGAAAATACCGCTGTCGTTGACCTCGGCATGGATGTACAGATTATCATCATCCTCGGTCCACCAGATCCGCTCGCAGGGTGTATTGCCGATGGTGCCGTGCAGAGGCAGGTCTTCGCCCTCATCGGTACAGGGAGAGCCGACGGCCGTCAGACCGCAGGTGGTCAGGAAACCGGCGGTAAAGCTCTTCAGAAAACCGGTGCCGGGCTGGTCGTAATAAGCAGGAGCCACATAGCCGTTGGGAGAGAAATAACCGAAGTTATCACCCTTGAAAACCAGGCGGGAAATATCACCGCAGCGGTCAGCGGAAACGGTCATTTCCAGGCCTGCAGCGTTGCGAATCTGCAGCAGACGCATTCCGTCACCCTTGCCGCCCACCAGGCGGACTTCTTCAACGCCGCAAAGCTGGCTGCTATGTCCAATATATGGATTGATCTTCATAGTAACCCCTCCTTTAGATAACAGCGCCAAGGCTATAGTGCTTGCACAGGTCGGCCTTTTTGCACAGATCGGATACTGTGCAGCCGTTCAGGAGCATTTCGTAATAGCCAAGGATCAACTGTGCCAGGGTGTCATCAGCATTCAGCTGAGCGATCTCGGAAAGCACCTTCCGGGCAGAATCCAGATTCTGCTCCAAGCCTTCGGTCTCATTGATGTAACGCTTCAAACCAGCAGCGGCACCCACGGTGATGTAAGCCGGGGTGATGCCCATTTCCAAGGCAGTCAGAGAAGAACCGATCAGTCGGTCTGCAGGACTCAGCTTTCTTGCGGGGTCACCGCCAACACGCTGGCAGGTATCCTTCAGTGCTGCATTGGTGAAACGCTGCAGCAGATCGGTAATATGCAGCTGCAGATCATACAGAGATGCACCATACTTCTTGCTCAAAGCAAGGGCACTTTCCAGCATAGCATTGTGAACCAGAATCCGGACCTCAGGCACATCGATTGCCTGATAAATATACTCAAGGCCAAGCAGGTCGCCCAGGTATGCACAGGTTGCGTGGCCCATGTTATGGACGTACAGCTTACGCTTGATATAGAAATCAAAGGGATCGTAGGGCACCATGTTGGTGATTTCCGGAACCTTTCCCTTGAATGCAGCCTTATCCACGGGCAGGAAGCCATAGGACTCCACACAGACCCGCAGAGGTTCGCCATCCTTCATTTCCTCAGTCTGGACGGGCACCATACGGCCAATAGAGGCTTCCACCAGACCAACAGTCTCATCAAATTTTGCACACTCTTCCTCGGTCAGCTGTTCTTTCAGCATGCCTTCCAAAACCTTGTTGGCATCCATCAGGTTCTCGCAAATGATGATATTCAGAGGGTCCTTGTTCATTGCCCAACGCTTCCGCAGACCGGCTACAATATTGGGAACGATAAACTTCAAAATACGGGCACCAACGGCAGTTGCCATGATATCGCAGTTTGCGATGGCATCAGTAGCGGCTTCGGTGTCATTACCGTTGACGGCGGTAACGTTCTGAATCCATACATCCTTATGGCCCTCACTGGAGACATAGCGAACGGGATAGGTATGATTCTCCTGCAACGCCTTGACAACCGGTTCTGCAACATCGATGAAGGTTACCTCGTATCCGGACTGGCTCAACAGAGCACCGATAAAGCCTCGGCCAATATTGCCGCCGCCGTACATAATTGCTTTCTTCATTACTTACCTCCACAAGTTTGGCTGTACTCTTTGTAGATTTTGCGAAGTGCCCGGTACTGGGCGTACTTCTTGTCGTAAATTGCCTTATGGTCAGGATTGGGATGGATGGCTTCGCCATACTTCCAGAAACGGCCGGCAATATCAAAAGGCGACTCTCCGGTAACGGCAGCCAGTCCCAAAATGGCACTGCCCATAGCACCGGTCTCATCGGACTTCACGGGAATAATGTCGCAGCCAAGAACATCTGCCTTGATCTGCAGCCATACCGGGGATTTTGCACCGCCGCCACAGGCGTACAGACGATTCAAATGGACACCGTTTTCTTCCAGCTTTTCCTGATTGTAACGCATCTCATATGTAACGCCCTCCAAAACCGCACGGTAGATATCAGGCAGTCTTGTCTGGGTAGTCAAACCGGCAATCAAGCCGGTGGCATGGGGATCTACATCCGGCGTGCCGCCCATGCCCTGCAGGAAAGGCAGAACCATCAAATCCGTGGGTTCCGCCGGACAGAGTTCGTTGAGCAGATCATAGATGCTGACACCCTTCTCCTCCGCTTCCCTACGCAGGTATTGGCCCAGGGCATCCCGATACCAACGGACAACGCTGCCGGCAGAGATGTTGTAAGCGTAGGTCACATAGCCACGGTCCTCCAAATAAGGAACACAGGCAAAGTTATTATACTGGAAGTCAAGGCTCTCCGGGATTTCTCCAAACAGAGGTGTGATGCACTCACAGGTACCGGAGGTATCTACCGCTTCACCGATATTCTGCACACCGGCACCCAGTGCATTGACAATCTGGTCATGGGCACCGATAACAACCTTAACATCGGCAGGCAGACCGATCCGGGCAGCTACCTCAGGCAGTAAATTACCAACCACTGCACCGGCAGGCATGACCTCCGGCAGAGTTTCTCTGTCAATACCGCACTCGGACAAAAGCTCGTCAGACCAGCAGCGGTTCTTTACATCGTACAGAAGACTGCGGCAGGCCAGCGGAATATCCGCGACGGGCTTACCACTGAGGCGGTAGCAAACATAGCCGGCAATAAAGAGGTATTTCCAAACGGGTCTGTCTGCCACCTGCTGGGTATAGAGCATTTTGGACAGAGAATAGCTGGCATCAGGCAAAATCCGTGCAATACGCATGAATTTTTCCGTACCAACCCGGTTAACAAGATCCGCGAACGCCTGGCTTTCCGTATTGCCGAAGTACATTAAAATATCGGTCAGTGCATTGCCGTCCTTGTCCACAGCCACAAATGATTCACCAAAGGAGGATACAGTGATGACCTTCACATCCTCCTTGTTTTCCAGCTTGGAAACACAGTCGGCTATGACATAAGAAACAGAATCGGACAGAATCACCGGAGGCAGATTGACTGTACCGGCGGGAACCGCGTACTCCTGATAAGACAAAGCAAGTTGAGTGCCGTCGTCACAGAAAGCGACACACTTACAACCAGTGCCGCCAATATCAATACCTAAACTGATCATACTTATCAATCCTTTTTCAAGACTTTTGGGGCGGCTGGGTTTCAGCCGCCCCAAATATGTAATTTAGTCGATGTCTACCCACTCGTAACCCAGGTAGGTGGTGAATGCCTCTTCCAGAATAGCCTTGTAGTGGCCCTCGCAGATGGCAGTATGGTGCTTAAAGCCGCCCTTAGCCAGCTTGATCAGCTTATTCTGCAGATCGTCGATCTCAGCAACACCGCCACAGCCAAAGAACTCAGGCTCGATGACATCATCGGTAAACTTAGCCTCGGAAGCATAGACAATGATCTTGCCGTCCTTGGTCTGGCAGTTGGAGATGGTAATGGGCATGGGCTTGATACGGCCCTCGTTGCAGCCCCAGCCGCTGCCGGGATCATTCTTGGCGAACATCTTATGCTCGGTGACGGTACCGCAACCGGCCATCAGGCTCTGAGCAACGGGGCCACAGTGGAACAGAATAACCTTGTTCTCGTCGTCGCCGTAGTTGTTGTTCCAGTCCAGAACGGTGGTTGCACCCTCAGAAGCCAGAGCCATGGCACGCATGGTGATGGCGGAGCACATATCAATCTCGCAGGAAGCCACGATACCGCGGTCGTTCAGCTCAGACAGCAGGACGCAGGGGCAAATACGCAGATAGGTTTCCATCTCGTTCCAGCAACGCAGTGCCAGAGCATCCAGATGGTACTCCTCAATGTACTCGTCGATAACCACGCTGACCTTGGCCAGGGTGAACATATTGCTCTCGGGAACACGGCTGAAGTCGGTATAGTTCTTCAGACGCTCGATCTTAGCCAGAACAACGGGATCGTCATTGGTCTTCTCGTTAACCTTGGCAAACAGCTCGGAAAGGTCGAAGGACTCAACATTGATGCCGTGCTTCTGCATAGCGATCTCGTCGAAACGGACAGTCTTGAAAGCGGTGGTGCGGGCACCGATGCAGCCCAGGTTGAAACGCTTCATGCCGTTTACAACGCGGCAGATAGCAGCGAAGTCCCGCAGGTTCTCCTGGAACTTGTCGCTCAGAGGATGAACAACATGGGGCTTCATAACGGTGAATGGCACATTGTACTGGCAGAACACATCGGTGACAGAGAACTTACCGCAGTAAGCGTCACGACGGTGCTGGAAGTCCATCTTGCCGATCTCATCGGGGTATGCCTGCATCAGGATAGGTACACCGGCATCCTGCAGAGCAGTAATGGCACCGTTCTCGTCAGCAAAGATGGGCATGGAGAAGATCACGCCGTCATACTGACCTTCATGCTCCTTCAGCCACTTGGCGTACAGGCGACCCTCTTCACGGGTCTCGACGCCGCCGTAGCGGGTCAGCTCAGCATCCATCATGATGTAGTCATAGCCGGCAGCAGTGACGGCCTTGACCATATCCTCACGGGCACCGTAAATCAGTTCGCCGGGCATAAAGCCGCGGTTGCAGAAGCAAAGAGCAAAAGTCATTTTCTTAGCCATAGTAAATTTCTCCTTTTCTTATTTCAGCAGATCGTGGTTATTGGTGGTATGCAGGAACTCGTGGATGACCCAGCGGGTACGGTCATAGACCTTCTGCTGGGCATAGGCGATATCTCCGGGCTTTTCTTCCCGGGCAAACTCGAAGGGCTGACGGATCTCAGTACCGACATTGATCTTGGCAATGCCGTTCTCGATGGCCCGGAGAATGTAGTCCTGCTTGATGCCGGAGCCACCGTGGAGAACCAGGGGCATATTACCGGTAGCAGCGGACAGAGCAGCGATGTGCTCAATGTCCAAGCGAGCTTCGGGCTTCTTCTGATGCTTGGTAGCAGCAGCGATGGCACCGTGGAAGCTGCCTGCAGCAACGCTCAGCCAGTCACAACCGGCAGTCTCAGCGAACAGCTTAGCCTCGTCAACCTTGGTAAAGCCCTTCTTGGTGGTAAACAGTTCTTCATAGCTGGTGCCGATGCCGCTGCCCTCATGGCCGGAGACGGCACCCAACTCGGCCTCCACACCGGCATTGTAGGCGGCAGCCAGTTCGGATGCCTGCTTGGTAACAGCAATATTCTCCTCCAGGCACAGACGGGAGCCGTCAACCATGACGGACTGGTAGCCTACATCCAGTGCACGCTTCAGCAGGGGCAGGAAATCCACCATCTTGTTATCTTCGTCGATAGCAGGAACATGGTCCAGATGCAGCAGGGTGTAGCCTTCCTTGCAGTACTTAAAATACTCCTTAGCCACAGCCTCGGGACTTTCGGACTCAAACTTCTCCCACTCCAGACGGGCAACCTGCACCATAGCCAGAGAGTTTTCATCCACAATTGCCTGAACAACGGGCTCTACCATGGGCAGGTAGGGAATGTTGAAGGCGGGAATGATGGTCTTATTGGCCAGTGCTCGGCTGACAGCAATTTTAGCATTCATACGCGATTCTCCTTTATGTAGATTCGTTGTTATTTGCGGTACTCTACATCATATATGGTAACACACCAACTGACTTGCGTCAATATAAACCTCTTCTGATAACGCAAAAAATGGTAAAAATACCGACTGCAAATCCGACAAAAAGCACCTGCCGCATACACGACAGGTGCTATTATTACGCCATAAGCATAAACAGGACATACAGAATGATATACAGCAGGCAAAGGCCGCCGATAAAGGCCAGCATTGGAAGAAACATCATCCGCACCGCACCCCAATATGTAGTCCAAATTTCCTTGAAGGTTGGTCTGGGAGCGGATGGATTCCGCCGGCCCAACCGGGAGCCGGGCAAGCCGCTCATGTCGGCCAGTGTTCTGCCGTCGTCAATGTACGTGATCTTATCTTTCTTACGTCCCATATTACTTCTGCTCCAATAGATGGCAGGCCGCAAAGTGACCGGGCTCATACTCCCGATAATCCGGGGTCACATGTTTACAGATTTCCGTTGCGTAGGGGCAACGGGTATGGAACCGACAACCCTTGGGAGGATTTGCAGGAGACGGGATATCTCCCTCTAACTTGATTCGCTCCATCTTTACTGTAGGATCCGGATTGGGAACAGCAGAAAACAGTGCCTTGGTATACGGATGCAGAGGATTATTGAAAATATCCTCTTTGGAACCAAATTCCATCATGGAACCCAGATACATGACACCGATCTTGTCGGAAATAAACTTCACCACACTCAGATCGTGGGAGATGAAAACGTAGGCAAGGTTCATTTCCCGCTGAAGCTTTTTCAGCAAATTGATAATCTGTGCCTGAATGGACACATCCAGTGCAGATACCGGTTCGTCACAGATCACCAGCTTGGGATTGACGGACAAGGCACGGGCGATACAGATACGCTGACGCTGTCCGCCGGAGAATTCGTGGGGATAGCGTTCAAAGTAGTAATCCCGAAGGCCGCACTTTTCCATCAGCTCCAGCACATAGTCCTTCACCCGATCCTTGGGCACGATGCCATGAACCTCCACCGGTTCAGAGAGGATACCGCCCACCGTATCTCTGGGAGGCAGAGACGAATAGGGATCCTGGAAGATGATCTGCATCTGCTGGCGGATCGGACGCATCTGTGCGGAATTATAATGGGTAATATCCTTGCCATCAAAGATGATCTGACCGGCTGTAGGCTCGTGAAGCTTTAAGATCGCACGGCCGGTGGTGGTCTTGCCACAGCCGGACTCGCCAACGATGCCCAGGGTTTCGCCTGCCTTCAGTTTGAAGGAGACATCATCTACTGCCACCAATTCCTTGGTGACCTTGCCAGTAAGACTCTTCTTCATGGGGAAGCACTTTCGCAGATGCCGCACTTCCAGAACACAGTCAGGGTCGAAGGGCTTTTGGAAGTCCTCTTCCATCTGTGCCTTACGCTTTGCCTGATACTCGGCAGCCAGCTTTTCATCGTCGTAGGTGGGCAATTCCATTACTTTTTCATCAGTCATTGCAACTTCCCTCCTCGTACAGATGGCATGCGACAAAATGGGTAGGACTCAGCTGCACCATGCCGGGGTAATCACCGGAGCATTTTTGGGTACACATTGCACAGCGTTCCTTGAAATAGCAGTGCCGGGGCATATTGATGGGATTCGGCACATTGCCGGGGATGTTATACAGTTCGGTGCTGTCATCCAAAGTCATTGTGGGCTTGGATTTCTGCAGACCGATGGTATATGGGTGCTTGGGATCCTGGAAAATCTCGTAGACAGTTCCCTTCTCGATGACCTTGCCTGCGTACATAACCACCACATAGTCGGCCATTTCCGCAATGACACCCAAATCGTGGGTGATCAGCAGAATAGAGCCGTCAATCTTGTTCTTGATATCCTGAAGCAGATCCAAGATTTGTGCCTGGATGGTTACATCCAATGCGGTGGTGGGTTCGTCTGCAATGATCAGGCGAGGTTCTGCCGCCAGAGCCATGGCGATCATCACACGCTGACGCATACCGCCGGACAGCTCATGAGGGAAGGCGTTATAGACATTCTCAGGAATAATGCCAACCAGACGGAGCATTTCCTCAGACTTTTCTCTGGCACTCTGCTTGGTAGCACCGGGCTGGTGCAGCAAGGTTACCTCATCCAGCTGCTGACCGATGGTAAACACCGGGTTCAGGGAGGTCATCGGCTCCTGGAAGATCATGGCGATCTGCTTGCCGCGGATCTTATGAATCTCCCGAATGGGCATTTTAGCGATGTCATACACCTTTTCTTCGGTGACGTACTCCCCTGCCGCATCGGTGACGGGATTACCCTTTGCATCCCGCTTGTAGTCCACAGACTTAAAGCGGATAGAACCGTCCACAATTTGACCGGCAGGGCCCTGGATCAGACGCATCACGGACATACTGGTAACGGACTTGCCGCAGCCGGATTCTCCAACCACGCCAACAACCGCATTCTTGGGCACATCATAGGACACGCCGTTGACTGCCTTAACAACACCCTGCTCCGTATAGAAGTAGGTATGCAGATCCTCTATTTCCAGAATATTTTCCAGATTTTTCATAGCGCAGAGATATTCGCTTTCATCTGCCCTGCGGTTTTTATAGGCTTCCAAGCGCTTGATTTGCTTGGCATTTTCCCGGGCAATGGCACGGATCTCCTTACCAGACAGGTAGCTGCCATTCGTTTTCTCTTTCATGGCTTACCTCCTTGACTTGGGATCCAGGGCATCACGCAGGCCGTCGCCTACAAAGTTGAAACCCAAAACAGCAATGACGATACATACACCTGCCGGAACCCATACATACAGATGATTCTGCAGAATATCCGGATTGGTCGTAATGATGTTGATCATGGAGCCCCAGGCAGTGTAGGGTGCCTTGATGCCCATGTTCAAATAACTCAAGGTTGCCTCATAAAGGATCATACTGCCCAGGCTCAGGCTCATCTGCACGATCAGCTGGGGCATGACATTGGGAACCAGGTGCTTGAAGATTTTTCTGCCGGTGGAGTAGCCCATGGCTTCCGCAGCTACCATATACTCCTGCTCACGGAGGCTGAGGATCTGGCCTCTGACCAGTCGGGCAACGCCGGGCCAGGAAATAAAGGTCAGAAACAGCATCAAAATGTAGATTCGCATTTCCTCCTCAATCCAATCCTGAGACACCCAGCCATCCATGGCGGAGCTGAGAATCAGCAGAATCGGAATGCCGGGCAGGCACATCAGCACATCGCAAATACGCATGATGATGTTATCCACCACACCGCCGAAGTAGCCGGCGATACCACCCATAATGACACCAAATATGGTCAGCAGCAGAACCGTCATAAAGCTGACCAGCAAGGACACACGACCGCCATACATCAATCTGGCCAACACATCGTAGCCCTGATCGTCAGTACCCATGGGGTGCACTGCAGAGGGTGCGGAAAGGAAATTATCCACCAGGTGGGTTTCCGTGGTCTGATGGACGGTATAGGTCACGCCGTCCACTGTATAGGTGGTAACGGAGGTGGCATACTCGGTCTTGCCGCTCTTATCCAGCTGGGTCTCTCCCCACTGGGTATAGACCAGCGGGCCGAGAAAACAGAACACAAACAGGCCAATGACCATGATCAAGCCCAAAATGCTGAGCTTGGAGCGGAAGAAACGCCGCAATAGCATCTGTGTAGGTGACATAAGCCGGATATTCTTATCCAGCGGAGTTTCGGTATCGATAACCGTAGTCTTTTGATCGTCCATACCGCACCTCCTTAGCTGAGCTTCACTCTGGGGTCAACCACAGCGTACATCAGGTCTGCCAAAAGCACACCCACGACACTCAGAACCGCCAGGAACATATTGTAGCCCATGATGAAAGGAATATCGCCGGCGTTCATCGCCTGCAGAGCAATATTGCCGATGCCGGGCAGGTCAAAGACCTGCTCGGTAATAATCGCACCGGAGAACAGGCTGGGAAGCAAGCCAGCCATAGAAGTCACCAGAGGAATCAGGGTGTTGCGGAAGGCATGCTTATTGATAACAACGCTCTCCTTCAGTCCCTTTGCCCGGGCCGTGCGAATATAATCGGAGTTCATAACCTCCAGCATATTCGTACGGGTCATTCTCATACGGGAGCCAATGGACAAAATAACCACCGTTAGAATGGGAATGAATACATGGCGGCCATAGTCAAGGATCAGTGCGAAGCCTGAAAGATCCTTTGTGGCGTCCACCAAGCCGTTGGATGGGAACCATCCCAGCTGCAGTGACAGCCAGTTCTTCAGCACATTGCCGAAGAAGAAGGACGGCAGCGAAATACCCACCATAACCAAAATGGTGACCAGGTAATCACGGAAACTGTACTGATGGGTTGCTGCCGTGATACCAAGCGGAATCGCAATCATAAATTCAAACACGGCCGCGATCAATGCGATTACAAAAGAAGTGCCCATGTGCATGGTGATTTTCTCAGCAACCGGGATACCGTATTTGAAGCTGGTGCCAAGGTCCAGCTGGACCAGGTCAGCCAACCAATTGACATAGCCTTCTAAGATCTGTCCGAAGGATGCATTCTCTACCAGGCCGTAGGATTCGTACATGGCATCGACCATTTCAGAACTGACTGTCGCACCGCTGGTGGCCATAGAATTGACCTTGTCCTTGACAAAGTCAATGGGCATCAAGCGGGTCAGGCAGTAGATGATCAGAGATACACCCAGCAAGACCAGAATGGCATAGCCAATTCTTTTTGCTATATATTTTAACATAATTTAGCCACGCCCTTTATCAGTTGGCAAATTCAAGCTCCCAAATGCGGTCGAGCGGAGAGGAGTAGGGATTGACATCGCTGGGAAGGCTGGAACTGTTAATAATGCTTGCATTGTATGCATACAGGACATCGCGCTGGTACACGGGCAGCTCCACCGCCAGATCCAGCACATAGCCCATGGCCTCTTCGTACAGCTCGGCACGCTTCTTTTGATCGTTGGTTTCGCGGGCCAGGTCGATCTTGTCGCTGAGCTTGTCCAGAATGTCCAGCTCCTCGGCACTGCCGCTGGTCTTCAGATGGGGGTAACCCCAGGCCAGCGTAGAAGTTGCGGTGGAATCCTTGTGGTAGACCTGATACATATCAGGATCCAGTGCGGAAGACCAGGCTGCTGCCCAAACCTCCAGAGAGCCGGTGCTGATCTTGGTCAGAGCCTGGGTATCACAAACAACCGTGATTTCCCAACCCATATCGTTCAGCAGAGCAGCTGCATCACGGAATACGCGGTAGGTGGGGTGATCCTGCAGAGTTGAACCGGCAATGGTGAAGGTGATTCGCAGAGAGGAATCGCCGCCGCTGACACCGGCTGCCTGCATATACTTCTCAATGTTGCTTCTTGCAACATCGTCGCTCCACTTGCCCATCTGGGGATAATCCTTGCCGTTGTCTGTCCTGGAGTCGCCGTCGGGGTATGCCCAGGAAACCATGGACATATTCCAGTAGATCTGCTCAGCCGTGCCTGCACGGTAGTAATCCAAAGCAAGGCTGGTATTCATGGCACACATGATGGCCTTACGCAGATTGATATCCTGAACCTTGGATGCGTTGACACCAACATAGCCGTAGCCCAGCTGGTCGGTGGTGATCATCTTGTAGCCCTTAGAACCCATATTCTGCAGACGGTCGTAGTTATCAGCAGTCAGAGCAGGAGAAATGTAGTGCACGGTGCCGTTTTCCAGTGCAGCGATAGCATTGTTGGAGCTGACGATCTGATAACGGATCTTTGCGATCTTGGCATTGTTGATGCCTGCACCGACGGTGTGGAAGTTCTCGTTGGCCTTAAAGTAGACAACGTTATTGGAGTAGAAATTAGCATCGCTGGGGTTATCGTTATTGTTGCTGTCGGTTGCCTTATAAGCACCGGCACCCATGGGCAGCTTCACGTTCCGGGGAGACTGGACAATATCGGACATAAAGCTGAAAGATGCAAACTCAACACCGAACTGATCGTTGGCGATGTTCATGGGCACGGAGCTGCCCTCACCGTAATAGTGCTGAGGAGCAATGGTCAGAGCAAAGTTCCAGATGGCCTTGGGGTCGATGCCGTCGATGGTGATCTGCAGAACATCGTACTCATTAGCGTTGGTAACAGTGCCATCAGCATTGTGGCCGGAGGCAACGGTATAGTCGGTGCCATTGACCTTGATGGTGGTGCCAGCCTTGTCGGTATGACCCAGGGATACAATACCGGAAATGTTCTTAACAGCCAGAGAGCCATCGGAGGAGACATTCTCATGAAGGATGACTTCCTTAGCCTTGGCTGTGTACTCATTGGTCAGCGTGGCAGCAGTTGCCCAATACTGCAGAATAATGTGCAGCTCACGGGAAATCTTGTCCTTATACACATAATCGATGGCGGAAGCCTTATCGGTGATGGTGCTGGGGTATGCCTTGGTCAGCTTTTCGATGGTGGTACGGTCGATCTTGCCGTTTGCACCCTCGGCATACTTGACATCAACATATCCCTCGGTGAACATAAAGCAGAACACTTCATCCTTGAATTCGGAATGGGACTTGTAGGGCTCGTCGATGTAGGATTCCTGAGCACTGAGGTAGTCAGCCTCCAGTTCCTCACGGAACAGCTCCAGAGCATGCTCGTAGTCAGCCAACAAATCAGCATTGGAAACCTTGTTGGGCTCGTTGGACAGAGCATTCTTGTAGCCGGAGCTGACGGAGTGGGACAGAATGGCAGCCTTCATGGCGTCGTAGCTGACTTCCTTGGTTGCAGAGGCCTTGACCTGAGCATTGAACAGGTTGATCAGCTCCATCATTCTCGCCCGGGCACGGCTGGAAGCCTGAGAAGCAATCAGTTCATCGCTGTCACCGGCAGAGCCGACAGTCTGGGTGCGGTACTCGTTCAGGCCCAGAATATCGGTGGAGTACAGAGTGGAAGAGCCGGTATAGACCGGGTCCAGATAGACATAGTAGTTGAACAGGACATCTTCCATGGTCAGGGGGTGACCGTCGGAGAACAGAATGCCGTTCTTCAGCACGAAGGTGTAAGTAACCGTGCCGTCGGCATTTTCCGTGATGTCATAGTCCTTGGTAACAACAGCTTCGTTATCGCCATAGGCCACCTCAACCTTGCCGTTGACAAACTTGGAGGACAGCATACCGATCTGGGTCATACCCACGATGGTGCCGTCATTGGCAGAGGTGGAGAAGAAGGGGTTGAACAGACCGTCCAGCTGCTCTGTCATGATAACAAAGGCATCAACGGATGCTGTTTCGGATTGACAGCCTGCGAACATGCTCATAACCATGAGCACACACAGGAGCAGTGCGAGAATTCTCTTTTTCATACGAAATCTCCTTTATGTAAATTTTCTTTGCTTACTCAGTTAAAAATTCCACGGTGACGGTATTGTCATTGACCTGGATCTTCAGGCTCTCAGGTGCATCACCGACTGCCTTGCAGGTCACATCACCGGTTACCATATTGGCGTTGCCCATACCGCAAATCAGGCCGATGCTGTAATCATCCACGCCAAAGTAGCAGGAAGAATCGATTTGCAGAATGCCGTTTGCAATGCAAACATTTGTAAGGGTTGCCTGATCGGAAATGGTACCTGCAAGCAGGCCATAATTGGTACCCATCACACGGGTGCCGCCCTTGATGGTGAAGGATACATTTTCGAAGGTAACATCGGTAATTGCAGCCGATTCGGTCAGCTGACCGAACAGACCGGCATTGGTCTTGGAATTATTGGTTTGGGTCACATTGACATTACGGATCGTGTAACCGTTACCCTCAATCCTGCCGGCAAAGTTGCCGTACATCAGGACTGTGGGCCAGATCTTGTCAGTAAAGTCCAGATCCGCATGAAGAATATAATTGCCATTCAGACCGGCATGATCCAGGAATTGATCCACATTGTAGATGTGGTACCATTCCCCTTCTGTCCAATCCACATACAGCTTGGTGGTGGTATTGATGCCGGTGCCAGTGGTCAGATCAACCGATCCCAGGTTCGCGACAAATTCCGTATTGACAGGGTTATTGCCGGCAGCATCATAATACGCTCCCTGGAAGGTATAGCCCTTCTTTTCAGGGAAATCGTACATTTCGATGGCTCCGGTTTCGGTACTCCAAACAGGGACGGCAATTTCATTTTTGGTCGTGGGATTATACCGCAGCGTATCCAGCAGTTCGCCGGATGCCCGGTCATAGAATTCAATTTCAAACAGCGGCACCCAGGCTGCATAAAGGGTAAGAACCGGTTCTGCCGCAGTATAGTCACCGTTGGTGGCAACTGTGAGTCGGTCAGTTGCAAAATCCCAGCGGCCGCTATAGACGGTCTGACCGTCAATTTCTTTGCACTCGGTATACCAACCGGCAAGGAAATAACCGTTCAGTACGGGAGCAAAGGCATCGTTGCCACGGGAGGGATCGTCCGGTGACCGCAGGGCCAGCTGCGTATTGCCGTTGCTGCTGGGAAGCTGGGAAAGGTTATAGGAATCGACGATAACGGAGGTATTTGTTGTAAACAAGCCTCCATTGGCATCGTATTTCACGCTGACAGTAAAGTTCTGCTGATCGTTGACTGCGTAGGGATTCTTATCCCCGGTGCAGGCTGCCATGCAAAGAGCACAGACAAGCAGCAGAAACACTGTGATGATTGCTTTATGATTTAATTTCATTTTATCCGCATCTTTCTTCCTGTCATGAGTTGTTTCCTTGGGTAAGGCTGGAGACCAGCCTTACCCGGGACACAATTACTTTTCTTCATTTGCAGGATTTTCTGCCTGTTTTTTCTTCTGTTCCCGCAGGAATTCCCATGCGAGAGCACCACCAACGCCAAGCACGCCAAGCACAACAACGACCCATGCCAACCAGGAAACACTGGTCTTAACCTCAGGCTCCTCAGCAGGCGGCAGAACCTCCTCGGGAGTCAGGGCGATGATACGCTGCTCGGCAGTGACCAATTTGTCATAATTGGTCACCAGAGCCTTCTGCTCGGTGGTAGCGATCTTATTGTAGGCAGCACGGGCTGCTTCCACAATAGCTTTGTGCTCATAAGTAACACGCTCGGGAATTGCATTGATTGCGGCTATGGCAGCCAGAGTCACATCGTCTGCACCGGTGGCACCATTGATCCGCAGGTCAAAGTACTGGTCGAAGATGAAGGAGTCATAGTTCTGGCCGTTTACAGGACGAACCATAACCAGCTTGTTGTTGACATAGCCAACGTAATCGACGAAGTTTGCACCGTAGAACACGTTGGAATACAGCTCGCCGGTGGCGTTCCACATAAAGTACGGAATCAGCCCCATACCGTTGATCTGCACTTCATTACCGTTGTAGTCAGTATAGGTGCCGAAATCGCCAGTACCGGGAATGTGCTCCAGAGACTGGTAATAGGCAGAATCAAACTCTTCCTCCAGAATCGGTGCGTGGTAGCTGGTAAACACAATGGTCTTCAGCAGATTGCAGCCGTAGAAGGCCTTGTGACCGATGGATTTCACAGTGTAGGGCAAAGTGACCATCTTCACATCAGAGCCGGCAAAGGCATGGGATGTGATTCTGACAGTACCCTCTGCCACCTGCACATCCTCACCGCTGACACCGGCATAGGTAATCAGCTCAAGGCCGCTGGGCACCTTGCAGTACAGAGATCCGTCAATCACCTGGACGGAATCGCTGATGACGAAGGTGTAGATCCGGGACTCGTAATCCACGCCATTGAAGGTGACCTTCTCAGTGATATAGAAGGGTTCGACCTTGCACATTGCGAAGGGATTGTCACCAAGGCTTACCAGGCTGCTGCCCAGTTTGACAGTAAAGGTCGTCAGATTTTCCTTCATAAAGGCCATATCGCCGACGGATACCGCTCCGGACAAGTCAGCGCCGGTCAACGCACAGTATGCAAAGACATAGCTGCCGATGTTCTTGGTGCTGGACAGATTTTCCACATTGATCAACTGACCGCAGTAGGCGAAGGCACCCTCGCCCAGGTCGGTACCCTCCGGATTCAGCTGCAGGGATGTCAGCTTTCCGTTGTTTACGAATGCATAGTCGCCAACTGTTGTTGCAGAGGCAAGGTTTACATTCGTTAGGGATCCGCATTCCATGAAGGCATACTCCCCTACCGTAGCGACCTTACTCAGATCGATGGATTTCAAAGCCACGCAACCAGCGAAGGCATAATCCGGGATGGCCGTTAGCTTTTCACCCAAGGTCACCTGCGTCAGATTTTCGCACAGTGCAAAGGCATACCGGCCGATGGACTCTGCGGAGGTCAGGTCGATGGCTGCAAGAGCAGCTGCGTGTGTTGTGGTCATGTACTGACCCTCGGAGGAAACGGCTGCGATAGACATATTTTCATCCAGGCAGATGTAGTACTCATCGCCGGAGAAGGCATAATCACCGATGGTCAGAGCCTTGCTCAGGTCGATGGATCGCAGGCTAGTACAGTTATAGAAGGCCATTCTGCCGATCCGGGCATCGCTGCCAAGGGTCACATTCTGCAGGCTGGCATGACCGCCGAAGGCACTGTCACCGATGGTGACATTACTGCCGATAGTCAGGCTCTTCAGTGCGGAAGCCAGATCGTAGTAATAGTAACGGGTGCCGGTCTTGGAATCGGTATAGTACTTGATCTGGTAGCTCTCGTCCTTATCCATATTGAAGGCATAGTCACCGAGGATTACATTGTTGCCGATGGTGACGCTTTCCAGCTGCTTACACTGTGCAAACACGCCCTCGGAAACCGTTGCACCATCGGGGACGGATACAGATTTCAGCCTGGTGTATGCAAAGGCGTACTTACCGATAACTGTATTGGCAGATACCTCCGGCATTTGGCTAATTGCCGTTTCAAAGAAGGCGTATTCGCCGATCTGCTCAAGCTTACCCAATACAACGGATTCCAATCTGTTAGAGGAACCGAAGGCATAGTTGCCGACCTTGGTAACGCCCGGCAGGCTCACAGAAGTGATCTTACGGTTGTGAGAGAAGGCACCGTCGCCAATCGTGCTAATGTCTGCGTTGTCAATATTGGCAGCGGTAAAGGAACCGGCAGCGGTAGCAGACACCGCGATCAGAGTCTTACCGTCAGCGGACAGAATGTAGGAATGTTCGCCGGTCTTAAAGGCCTGATTGCCATCGAGAATCTTATAGGTATCGATATTGGTGTCGCGGAAAGCAAACTCGCCAATTTCCATTACATCCGCACCAATGGTAACGGATGTCATGCCCTTACATTCGTAGAACATACCCTCAGGCAGAACCGCGGCATTAACAGTGAAGGAGGTCAACGCTTCACAGCCGGTAAAGGCGTATGCACCGTACTTGACCTTGGTCGCGGTAATGGTCAGATCGGACAGGCTCTTACAGCCGGCAAAGGCATACTGACCAATGGACAGCAGGCTGTCACCGGTGACAACGGCCTTCAGCTTGGTGTTGCCTGCAAAGGCGTAGTCGGAAATAATACAGACAGAAGACAGATCCACTGTACCCTGCAGGTTACAGCCCTCGAAGGCATACTGGTTGATAATCTTCAGGTTATTCTCACCGCTGAAGGTAATCTTCTGCAGATTGCTGCAGCCGTAGAATGCACCGTATTCGATGGACTCCAGGGTGCTGGGCAGAACCACTTCCTCAAGAGCGGTCAGGTTTGCAAAGGCATAGGCCTCAATCCGTTCCACTCCCTCAGGAATGATCACCTTGGTGATGGTGTTTTCACCGATAAACCACTGCTTATAGGCTTCGGCATCGTCAAATGCAAGCTCCTCCGGGGTCTTCTCAATATAATTGAAGTTCGAGAAGGAGAAGGATCCAATGGCGGTCAAATGCAGCTTTTCGGGAATCGAAACCAGTCCGCCATTGCCGTAGTAGTGAGAAAGCGTGGCACCGGCAGTGACATAGGGATCCTTTACCTCAATCGAAACAGTCTCAGAATAGTAGGTGCTTTGACCGTTTTGCATGACGCGAATGGTAACGGATGCAAAGCCCTCGGCCACAGCTGTAACGCAGCCGGTCTTATCGATCTTGACGATATTCTCGTTGCTGGACTCAAATTCGACGGTGGTGTCATTGGGGAAATATGCATCCAGGTCATACAGCAAAATGACAGATTCGGACGGATACATTTCCAGGCCGTAATTGCCCTCGAAGAAACAGGTTTGGCCGGTTTCGCCAAGTTTCCGATCCTCACTGCTGTTCATATAGAATGCCTTCACAGTATAGAAGCCATTCAGGGTAAACACATCCGCTACAGGCTTATCATAGAGACGGAAGCCCTCGTCCCCTTCCTTGAGAACAGTCAGGCGGAAGGTTATACTCTTGTTCGTGCTGGGGTCACGGACTTTAATGGTGGTGTTGCCGCTGGAAACGGCCACAATCTTATTGTTGACGATCCGGGCAACACTGGGTCTAGAGGAGCTGAACTCCAGCAGCTCGCTCCAGGAGGTATCCGGATAGGCCAGAGGCTCCAGAGAGTAAACCTCGTTGGGACTCATGGTCAAGCCTTCCTTCAGACCATCAAAATAGAAGTCCACATATTCGTCCGGCAGACCGATCTCGTAGGTGGCATAGTTCAGTGCATAGTCGTAGCAGGACAGCACAAAGCAGTTGCCATTCAGTGCATTTTCCTTCAGCTCGTAGATGTAGTCTGTCAGCTCGAAGGTCACATAGGTGGTGCCGTTATGCTGAGAGTAAATGGGGGTCATGTACTGCTCAAATTGCTTCAGCTCCGGCATGGGATTGCCATCACTGTCCGTGGACATCGTAACATAGCCCAGCTGTGCGGCCATGGCATAGTGATTGTCATAAATCGCAGCCTTGGCATAGAGCCGATTCTTCTTTGCGGTTTTGTCGTACTCGTAATAGTACTCCACATCGGTAACAGCAGGTGCTTCAAAGTCCACAGTCAGGGGGAATTCGAACACGTTGTTTTCATTCGTGGTCAAGCCGCCGTCACCATAATCGAGGTAACCTACCAAGCGAACGGTATACTCCGTATTATTGGCCAGGTTATAGTCCATGGTATCGAACTCAATCTCCACATTGGCAGGATAGATTGAGCCACCGTCACCATAGGACTTTCGGACATCGGTATCCACGGTTTCAAAGATCACTTCACCCGTGGTATCGTCGGTAATGGTGATCTCAATCTTCGCAGCATTTCGGAGCAGGCCTGCCCAAACAAAGCGCAGAGAGTGGATTGTTCCATCCTGGTTAGACAGCGCGATGTAGTCCTTATTCGCGGAGATCACCATGTCCTTGGGATCCTGCAGGAAGTAGTATGTGCCAAGGTAACTGACATAGTCGGCAGAAACGCCACCAATGGGACGGGTAGCGTAAGCATCAGCCTTGGTCTTGTCCTCGGGATTGATGCCGTCATCGAGCTCATCGGCATTGGTATCAAAGTAGGTCAGGTCAAACAGCGGTGCCTTACGCCAGTCACCGTAGTAGGCAAGGTAAGGAACGTTCATGTCGATATCTGTACCGCCAACCGCGTCCAAGGTCACAAAGCCTTCAACATACATACCGTTGGCGAAGGAGGTATCCAGATAATTCTTATCCTTCTCACTAAGGGTGATGGTGACAGTTACATCCAGGCTCTGACCGGCATTGACAGTGATCTGACTTCCGCTGTTACCACCGGCAGAGATCGCCACGGAAGCACCGTCCAGAATATAGCCGGCCTCGGTGACGGTGGTCTTACCGGAGTTGGTCTTGGTATCGCTGACACCTTCGGTCATTACATAAGCACCCACATTATAAGTCAGTGCACTGCTGCCGAAATTGACAACGGTGAATTTCAGTTCATATACACCCTTCTTATCGGGGTCGTCGCCCAACTCAATCTTGGTCTTGTCCATGGATTTACCGTTTGCGTCATATGTAACGATATAGGCCTTTGTACCAAGAGAGCTATACAGATTGGCAAGACCTGCACCCTGCTTTCTGACCGCATAGGGCAGACCGTTCATATTCAGTGCGATATCCGCAGTGGACATCAGCAGCTGATTGATCAGTGCGTTAACCTTTACATTATCATTGGCGATTTCAGGGAAATTCTCTACCACATACTGACGCATCAGCAGAACAACACCGGCCAGATTGGGACAAGCCATGGAGGTACCGGACAGACGGTCGTAACCACCGCCGGTAACGGAGGAGAGAATATTGCCGCCGTGGGCAATGATCTCAGGCTTAATGTTCAGGCTGGGAGTGGGGCCCCAGGATGAGAAATCGGAGATAAAGGGGCCGGAGCTTTGCTCGCGGCTGATGCTCAGCTTACCGCTGGCAACAGCTGCCAGCATTTCGCCATCGTCCTGAGAGATGGAGCAGACAGCGATCTTGGCATCGCCAACATTCATTTTGATTTCACCGGAGACATTATTATAAATGATAATACCGGCTGCTCCCTGCTTTTCGGCAATCAGGGCCTTCTCCTCAAAGGTATTGTCACCGCGGCGAACCAGCACAATTTTGCCGGTCACGTCCATACCGGTATAGTCCACGCTGCGGCCCACACCGGGCACCAGTACAAATTCCATTTCCTTGGACTGACTGTCGCCCAGAAGCGTATCAAAGAAATGCAGTTCCTCAGCCGCGCCGCTGTTGGCTTCATCGAAGTAGATGATGGTATCACCGTACTTGATGTAAGGTGTTTCCACACCGTTGATAGAACCAACGGACAGGACACCCTCGTAGGTGCCGGGAGAGCCGACTGTACCGGTGTCGGGATTGGAGGTCAGGCCCAGGTTACCGTTGGCTTCGGAGCCGTAGGCGGAGCTGTAGCTGTTGGACGCAGCGACCACGACGCTGATTCCGGCAGCACGGATCTTATCGTACACGCCACTGAGGATTTCCTCGTCGGTTTCGCGGCCGAAGCCGCAGGCGGTACCCAGAGACATGTTGATCACGTCAACATCCAGAACAACACAGTCTTCCAGAGCAGCCAAAATCCAGGATGCTCTTGCAGTATCCATGATATCGGAGAAGATTTTCATAGATACCAGCTGTGCATTGGGGGCAACACCGGTGATCACATCGTCCTTACCGACGATAACACCGGAAACATGGGTGCCGTGATTGTTGTGGGTGGAATAAACGTCCGGATCCTCATCGGCATAGTCAAAGCCGAAGGGAACCTTTTCGTTGATATATACATCGTCAACAGATAGGCCCTCAAAGAGTCGGCTGGCCGCGGTCTGGGACAAAACGGAGGCCACCTGAGAATAGGTCAGGCCCAATTTCTGAGAGGTAAAATTATCAACCGAGAAGGCACTGTGGTTGGAGTCAAGACCGGTATCCAGTACGGCAACAACCATGCCGCTGCCGTCATAGGCAGACTTGGAGCTGTCAAAAATACCGGTGTCGTAAACGCTGACAGGATTTTCCACCAGCTGTGTCTGAGCAACCTTGTATTCTTCGCAGACGATAATGCCCTCGCCCTTACCAAGGGACTTGCAGGTTGCATCAAAATCGCCTGCCTTGATACGGATTTCAAAACCGCTGAGCAGGTTTGCATAGTTCTCGCCCATGGTATAGGCAACGCCCTTTTCATCCAGCACCGACAGAATCCGGGCCTTTTCTGCCTGGATCTGATCCTTGATCTGCATGGCTTCGTCACTATACAGAGCAAAGTCCTGGAAGCTGGCAGTCCGGTCGGACTGATCATAAGCGTCCATCACATTCGTCACATCCACTGTAACTATGACAGAAATCACCTGTTCAGGCTTTACGGTTGACGGCAGCTGGAACATGACGGAATTATCCAGATAATCCGACAAATCCACAGACGGCAGGTCATGCTTCCTTTCTATGTAGGATGCATGGTACTCTATGGCCTGTCCAACCGGGGTTGCGAACAAGCCAAGCAGCAACACCAGGCACAACACGCCCGCTACCACTGCAGAAATCAGTTTGATTTGAGCTCTCTTTTTCATCAGTTCAGTCGCCTTTCTCTCGGGAATAAATTGCAAAGGTAATACTTACGCCACTGTATATAATACCTCACCGACGCACTAATTGCAAGAATTTTCTAACGGAAAACCTATATTTTTTCCCAGCCAGAGGGGATTTACAACCGGAATTTTCCATGATATACTGAATACGACATTTTTCCGAACGGAGGTGCATATATGACAAAAGAATTCGCAAAACGGATCAGTTTGATTTATGGCATCATTTTAAGCATTTCCATCATCACAGCAGGATTGAGTTTGATTGTCTGCTGTACCCATCTTTACATGACCGGTGACCGTACATATACCCCGGAAAAGGTGGCAGCTTACTTTTCACTGATTGCTATTCCCGTATATGTATGTCTTGCACTCATTCTCGGTGGCTTTTTGTTGGAAATACTTCTTCCCGCAGATGGCAAAAAGAAGACATTCGTTGCACCTGCACATATGGTATTGGCAAGGGCAAAACGTAAGACGTTAACTGCGGGCCCGGTACTGACGGCTGACATTGCAAAGGAAGAAAATAGCAGAAGCATTTTCAGGTGGTTAACTGTCGGCGTTTTATGCACTGCATTTGCAGCATTTTTGCTGTACGGCTTGAATCCAAATCACTTTACCGAGAACATTAATATCTCTGTAATCCGTGGTTTTACTGTAATGGCCGGATGCTTGGTGTTTCCCTTCGGTGTAGCAATCTTCACCGTTTACCGCAACAATGCTAGTATGCAACGGGAGGCTGAGCTTCGAAAGCAGGCAAAAATCGACATACCCTCGCCCAAAAGAGAATTCGTACATTGGCCCTTGATGGCAGTCCGTATATCCGTTTGCCTGGCTGCAGTTGTATTGCTCATTCTCGGTCTGATGGGCAATGGTACCCGCGATGTGCTGACGAAGGCCATTAATATCTGCACCGAGTGCATTGGATTGGGGTGACGGTATGCGTAGACTGAAACAATGGCTCCCAACCAAAAGGAAACTCATGCAGCTGTATTTCGGACTGCTTTTCAACGCAAATCTAAAGGGTTACTTAACCGGCAACATCTACAAGGGCAACACAAAGAATGTTTGTGTCCCCGGAATTAACTGTTACTCCTGTCCCGGTGCGGTGGGTGCCTGCCCCATCGGTTCTCTGCAAGGTTCATTCAGCTCTGCGAATCGAAATACCCTCTACTACGTAGCCGGCATTCTGCTGATCTACTGTGTGATGTTCGGCAGAATGATCTGCGGCTGGCTGTGTCCGTTTGGCTTGGTGCAGGAACTGCTATACAAGATCAAAACACCTAAAATACGAAAAAGTCCCGTAACACGGGTGCTGTCGTGGCTGAAATATGCGATTTTGATTTTCTTTGTACTGATCGTTCCGATCATGTACGCATTCCGTTCCACTCCCCTGCCTGCCTTCTGTAAGTATATCTGCCCTGCAGGCACACTGGAAGGCGGCTTGGCACTGCTTAGCAACAAAGCAAACGAAGGTTTCTTCTCCATGCTCGGCCCTCTGTTTACTTGGAAATTCCTGCTGATGGTCAGCATTTTGGTTGGAGCTGTGTTCATTTTCCGATTGTTCTGTCGGTTCATCTGTCCCCTCGGTGCACTATATGGACTGTTTAACAAGCTTTCCTTCTTCGGTATCCAAGTTGACACATCCAAGTGCATTCACTGCGGTATGTGCACAAACACCTGCAGGCTGGATATCCGGTATCCGGGTGATCAGGAATGTATCAGCTGCGGCGAATGTGTACAGGCTTGTCCCACCAAGGCAATTCGTTGGAAGAACTGGAAGCCGTATTCAAATGAAAAACGCCAGAGCCCATATCGTCTCGTTATTCGAATCATAAGTGCTGTGCTGATGGTTACGATACTGGCAGGTGTTGTTGGTTATTACTGGGTTACCACGCCCGATCCGATTATTCAGAATCCCGATACCGGCGGAGAATTGGTAGTTGGAAATGCTGTTGGCAATCTCTGTCCAGGTGCTGATTTGCAGATCATTACCGGGAACGGTATTCAATCAGAAACCGTAGATCCTTCAAAAACCGGTAAGATTACCATTATCAACTTCTGGGGAACCTGGTGCAGCGGTTGCATTTTGGAACTCCCCTACTTTGATCAGATTGCCTCTGATTATCAGGACACAGTTGCTGTGATAGCGGTTCATACCAACTCACTGGCAGACACCGCCCCGACATATATTTCAGAGCATTATCCAAACAGTAAGCTGATTTTTGTTAAGGACAACGGTCAGCTTCCAAATGAAGAATACTACTTAGCATTGGGCGGTCGCGGTGCGTATCCATACACCATCGTATTGGATGAAAACGGCATCATTACAGAAATCTTCTTCTCCTCTGTGCATTATGAAGATTTGAAAAACGCAATCGAAAATATCGGTTAACGAACAAAGAGCACTGCGAAAGCAGTGCTCTTGTTAGATATACGTATGGTAATGGATAAGAGCCGGGAGAGGATTCTCCCGGCTCTTGTGTATTATAGAGAATTACTTTGCGAAGTAGGAGTCTGCGGAAGCACTGAACTTCATCAGCAGCTTACACAGATTCTCCAGAGTCTCACCGGCAGCACCGGAGGCCAGTGCACGGTAAACATAGCTTTCCATGCTGTCAACGGCAGTTGCCAGAACATTGCCGTCAGCGTCGTAAACCACGCAGGTCACGATGGACTGGTAGTCAGCCACGGCCATGCCGATGACGGGAACCAGTACGTAATTGCTGTTGGCGTACATAGAGAAGTTCTCGCCCTCGATGCGGACAGTCTTGGGATTACCGTTGAAATCGGTGTAGGTTGCGATGGCATACAGGTCTTTCCAAGTGCTGGAAGCACCGACCTTGCTTGCGTAGAAGATGCAGTCCATCTCGATAGCGGACTCCAGAACCAGAGTGGTGTTGAAGGTTGCTGCGTCCTTGATCTGGTTGTTGTGAGGAGTAACATCAGCAACGGATGCCCATGCCTTCTGGGTATCAGTCAGGTCGGCATTCACCAGGTTATTGGTGTCGTACTTGAACTGAACCTGAGCTGCTGCACCGTAGTTCAGCATGTCAACCAGCAGAGTACGCAGGATTCCGTTCTTGCTGTTGGCATCAACGTCTGCCAGAGCCTTCAGGCCGCGGAATGCGTAAGCCTTGATGCTGTCGGACTCGGGGATGGACAGCTGCTGGCCCTGAGCATTGTAGACCACGATGGTAACATTGTCGCCCATTTCCTTAGCAGCGATCTTGGAGTAAGATACCATACCGCTGACGTGCCATTCGTTCTGAGGAATGGTAACTACATCGGTAGAGCCATCTGCATAGGTGTGGGTGATAACAACGTAGTTATCCTCACCGGTCAGCAGGCTCTTGTCGACGGTGAAGTCCAGTCGCAGCATGGCTTCCAGAGTAGCCTGGCTGGACTTAATCAAATCGACCAGAGCGACAGGACCGATATTAGCAGCATAGGTAGCATCGGCAGTGCCGTTGTTGGTAACAACAAACATATTGGAGGGAACGCCATTCAGATCAGCTGCGAAGACACCATTGTTGCCGTCAACAGCACCGAAGCGAGTGGCAACGGAGGTGTTCTCGTCACCAACGATGGTCAGAACCTGACCGTTCAGCATGCTGCTGATAGCGATGTAAACCTGCTCACCGGCGGGAACATCAATGCTGTTCAGCTCGGAAGCACTGTTGACAACGATGGGGTTATTCATGGAGCCCAGAGGATCCACGACACCGACGACATCAACATATGCGGAGTAGCCATAGGCATCCCACTCGGTGGTGGGCAGGGTCTGAACCTTGATGATAACAGTATCGTTCTTCTCAACATCGAAGACGACAGCATCCTGTCCGGCAACGACTTCGTTACCGTTGATGAAAACTGTCAGCAGGACCTCGACATCAGCCCAAGCGATGGGCTCGGAGCCAAACCATTCACCATTTTCATCATAGATATCTTCAAACTCAGTAGCAGCCTGGTACAGAGCATCGCCGAACCACTCAGCATAGTCAACGCTCAGAGTGACCTTGCCGCTGATAGCAGCAGACCAAATGTAGAACAGGTGATCTTCCAGACCGCCGGCGATCTCAGACTCAATGTAATCCAGAGAATCCAGTTCGATGGGGTTCTCATCATAGCCTGCAGGCTCACTGACATTGACAGTGAAGCTGGTAGCACTTTCGTCAGAACTGAAAACGCCAATAATGATAGAATTGTCTTCACCATAAGTATTGACCTTAACAGTCATGACATCGGGATCAAAATCATCAACCTCTGTAATCCAGCCATCGCCGTAGCCGTTGAAGAAGGCGTTGGGGCTGTTGATGGTCAGGATAGCACCCTGAACGTCGTACAGCTTGTAGAAGACTTCGCTGCCGTTCTCGTTCAGAACAGCCTCAAAGGAGTAAGCCTTATCCTGATCCTCGATCTCGAAGGGACTGTACTGGGAAGCACCCTCTTTGAAAGGCTCGAAGGACAGATCCAGAACGATATCCTCCAGGTCCAGGCCTCTGACAGTGATGTTCACAGTCTCATAGGCAGGAACACCAACAGAGATGGGCTCAGTAGAGTCAGACCAATAACCGGTGTAATTCAGCTCGACAACATCAAAGTTACCGGTAACGCCGTTCAGAATCAGGTTGCCGCCTTCGCCATAGTTGGTCCAGGTCATGAAGTATGCAGGACCTTCAGCGGTTTCGATACAGTTGACAGTAACGGGACCATCAACGGACTCCAGCTCAGCGGGCTTGCTCTCAGAACCTACGGGAGGCTCAGCGATGGTGCAGCTACCGCCAACGATCTCATAACCGTATGCGGAGCCGAAGCCCACCAGGATATCGCCCCAACCAGTCAGGGTGTATTCAGCAGACATAAAGCCCTGTGCAGCCATCATCTCATAACCAAACATCGGATGCATAGCATAAATGGCCGGAACACACATGGGTGCACTAAAGGTCAGAACCATGCCGGACCAGTCACCGGGAACGGAATACCACTTAGTGGTACCACTGGGAACGTCGATGGATGCCAATTCGGAGATGTCGGTAACGGGAATGGGATTTGCCACAGTACCCAGTTCCGCCTCCTCGGCAAACGCGACAGCTGCCAGGCTCAGTACCATACACAGTACCAGAACCAGGCTAACTAACTTTTTCATAAAAATGCCCTCCTAAAATTTTACTTTCTTCTATAAAAACCCTTGTTCAAATAAGGGGTTTTTAAGTATGTAGCCGTTAGGCGGTTTTCAGGACGATGGTCATCTCGTAAGAGCCCTCGTCAAAATAGAACTCGGTGGTCTCCCCTGCCAGAGCATAACCGGCAGGCATCATGGTAAAGGAAACTTTATAATTTGCGGGAGCCAGCTTCATAATGGCGTTGCCGTCTGCATCGATCACGCAGGGAATGCAGGAATCCACGCAGAACTGGATCATGCCGCCGGTGACGGGGTTGCCGGACTCGTCCACAATATGGACGGTATATGTAACCTTACCGTCGTCTGGCTGGCTGGCCTCGGTAGAAGCTTCCGACGGCTCCGTAGAAGGAGTGCTGCTTTCGCCGCCGTTATCCACGGGCGGCTGGGTGCAGCCAAAGATCGTAAGACTCAGGCAAAGAATCATTGCCAGGGCCAAAATTCGAAGGATCGTTTTCATCATTTACCTCTCGATTGAATAAATATCCATCATTCTAGCACGTTTGTCCGCAGGGTGCAATACTATTTTTGAAAAAATTTCAAAAAATTTGAAATTTTTTCTTATTTAGCCAAGGTAACAGGCAAACATCCAGGCGTACTCAGGATTCAGGTTCGGAACAGCTTCCACCAGATAGCCATTGAGTTCTGCATCCCACCATGCCTGATCCTGACCGTACTCCTTCAGAATGTGCATCAAATCAGCAGTCAGAGCATAGCGGCCGTTGGCATCGATGCAGCCAACATAGGCAGTGAACAGCTCCTGATAATCCTCCTTGATTACGGTGCCGTCACCCTTCTGCACATAAGCTCGGATGCCCAAACCCTGAGACAGAATATCCTTCAGAGCAGACATATAGGTAGCATCATCAAAGTCAAGGTAAATGATCGGACCGTTTGCACCCATGCGGTAGAAGCCATCGGCACCCAAGACAAGATTGTAGGTGCCTGTGGCAGCCGTGATATCTACACGGGTTGCAGTGGCAGAGGACGCAGGGAAACCGGTGCTGGGGGTATGGCTGCCGGTGTAGGTGACCCAAGGCTGATCCTCAATACTAAGAACCGGATCGCCGATTCGGGTCACGGAAAGGATGCCACTGTCTGTGCCAACCGGTGTGGTGATACCAATGATAAAGGGAGAATTCAAATGGCCTTCCTTAATGGACAGAACGAAGCTGTTATTGGCGTATTCGATACTGCTCAAATTGGACAGGTCCTGAATGAACTGGGGGTTATTGCCCCAATAGCTCAAAGTGCCGCCGGTGCAGCTAAAGCGATACAGACCGGCTCTGGTGGGGGTGAACAGGAAGTAGTTCAATTCTCCCTGATTCAGCGTAACCGGGGTATTACCCTCGTTAACATTGTAGGCAAGGCCAACATAGAGCATAGTGTAGCCTGCAGGAATGGATGTTTCCAGAGCAACCTCCAGATCAGGAGACTTCTTGGATACGGTCTTGGTTCCACTGGGTACCTTGTAGCCGTTAGGTGCGGTGATGGTGACGGTATATGTACCGGCAGGCAGGCGGAATGTGGCGACGCCGCTGCTGTTGGTTTTTTGCGTATCATTACCCTTTGTGCCCTTGATGGAAACAGTAACATTGGACAAACGCTCGTTATATTCGTCGGTAATGGTTACGGTATATGTAATGTTACCATCATTGGGGTCGTAGGTCGGTGCCTCGGTGGGTGCCTCAGTAGGCTCCTGGGAGGGTTCCTGAGAAGGTTCCTGAGAAGGCTCCTGGGAAGGCTCCTGAGAAGGTTCCTGGGAGGGCTCCTGAGTGGGAGTCACAGTGGGTTCCTCAGAGGGCTCTGTAACAGGAGGCTGAGTGGGCTCCGAATTGGGGACAAAGGAGATCAGGGATTCCACATCTGCAGCCGGATAGGTCTGTCCCTCAGCATCACTAATGGTACCAATGGACATCTGCACCCGCTGGCCGGGTTCCACAGCGACCTGCAGCTTACCGTCAACGCCTGATTCCGACATATTCACATAGGTGTAAGAGTCCAGATTATATAGGACGTAGTCATAGGTAACACCGGCGGTTATGGATGTATGCTGCACGATCAGCGTGCCGCTCTGGGTTGCCTCAAAAATATAGTACACGCCCTGCTCGTTACCGGCATCGATGTGGGTAGAAAGATTGCCGGTGGTCAGCATGTGAGGGTTGGATTGGGTACCGGGAATGAAGGACAGCGTTACCTGGTAGGTTTGCTCTTCCGTGCCGGTATTGCCAAAGACCAGCACCGCAGGCTGGAAGGTATCCGGAGCTTGCACCGGGAATTTGACAACGCCGTTTTCCGGCATGTAGGTATAGTCGTTGTACAGCACGGTGGCGTTGGCATTCTCAATGGTCAGGTACATATCGAAGACCCGATAGAGGTTGCAGTAAGTCTTGCCGCCGGCAGGAACGGTAACAGTGAATTCCGTCACGCCCATAATTTCCAACGGGTTGGCTACACTTCCCTGTTGGCTGGTCAGCTTCAGAATATCCTCCACGCTGTCTGCAACAGTCTGGGTGTAGCCATCTGCACTATAGTAGGCAAAGAGGGATTCAAAGATCTCCGCGTCAGGAACACTGCCGGTATGCATGAGGCAGACAGTACCGAACCGGTCGATGATGATGGTGGTGGGATATGCGATATTACCGAAGATGCCGTTGGTACCAACCCATTTTGCATCGATGCTTGCCATGGGGAATGTCAGGCCCATGTCAGCTTTGTACTGTGCGATCTGTTCGTTGGTATCTGTGGGATTGACTGCAATCAACGCAATGTCATCGCTGTACTTCTCGTAAGCCTGCTGGATAGCAGGAAATTCCGAACGGCAGGGATCGCATGATACAAACCAGAAATTCAGCACAACAGCGGGCTTCTCTTCCAGCAGCTTGGAAAGGGTGTGGGTCACGCCGTCGGTGTCGGTGACGGTCAGTTCGCACATTGCGTCGCCCAGGCCGATCTTGGTGGTATCATCGGGATTTACCATATCCGGAGAAAGGACGATCTGGGTCTGCTGGCCGGTAACCGGGTAACTGGTATCAACTTTATAGCCAGCAGGTGCATTATCCAGTATCACGACATAATTGCCGGACAGACCGGTAAAGGTAATGCTGCCATTATCGTCCGTACGCTTAAAGTCGTACAGATCTTCCATATCGGCATCCGTATAAACATAGACACCGATACCGGACAAAGGATGACCCGCATTGGTCTTTACCGTAACGGTATAGGTCACAGAAACGGGCTCAGTAGACTGAGGTGTTTCCTGTTCGACGCAGCCAGCAACAGACATGATCACAGAAATCGCAAGTAGGATCAACATCAGCCGCTGGGCCAATTTTGTAAATGTTGAATTTTTCATAGCATCAACTTCCTTTTACTGAGCGATGTAGGCACAGGCAAAGAGCCAAGCAACATCGGGGTTAATAGTCACATCGGGAGTGCCTTGAGAATCCACAAAAATGTAGCCCTTGCTGGCAGAATCCCACCAACCGTAGTAGTCGCCACGCTGCTGAATGATATACTTCAGATCTTCCGTCAGCGGATAGACACCGGCATCTGGATCCATCACTTCAAAATAGGAAAGCAGGCATTCGTTGTAGCTTTCCTTCTTGAGGAAATTACCGTTTTCGTCATAGAAATACTTACTGATGGAGGATTTGTCTGCAATGGTCTGGAAGGAATCCAGGTACTTGCTGGAAACGCCCAGATATACAACAACCAGAGGGCCGTTGGCATCGTTAAGGTGATAGAAGCCGTCACTGCCCAGAACCAGATTATAGCTGCTGGCGGTCAGGTCGAAATCGGTCAGCTTCACACCGGCAGACAGCGTATACGGATTCAGCTCCACAGTAGGCTTATAAACAGTCCAGGGCTCATCTTCTACACCCCACTGGGGGTCGCCGGTGCGTTCAATGGTCAGAGTACAGCTTGTATCTGCGGCGGCATTCAAGCCAAAGACATATATGCCTTCCAGCATAGATTCCTTAATGGAGATGGTGACGGTATTATCTACCACCTCCAACGCACTCTGCTGCTGGACAAAATGGGGCATGCCATAGTAACCCAGCTCTGCCACATCCGCAGGAGCGGAGATTTTGTAGGTACCGGCCTTTTCAGCAGAGAAAAGGAAATAGTTCATGCCAGGCTTCAGTGTCACCCAGGTGGCACCGGACTTTACGAAGTATGCCTGGTAGGCTTGGCTGCCAACATGCAGATTCTGAGATGTACCCACGGGCATCTGCTTCAAGGAAACGGACAGCTGGGTCTTTTCAGCACTCAAGGTCAATTCAGCCTTATCGTAATAGTAGGCTGCGTTGCTGTCGGTAAACATCAGTTCCACGGTATACGAGCCACGGGGCAGATTCTTTACCGCAGTACCGGTGTTGTTCACCGGCTGCATGGCAATCTGCTGGCCGTTCTGCAGGTATTGCACAATGACGCCGGATGTAAATACATTGCCGTTCGCATCGGTTACGGTAACACTGTAATCGGCATTTGGAGATAAGGTTTCCCCCGTATTACCGCCGGTCTTGCAGCCTGAAACCAGGCTGCAAATACACAGCAATGCACAAAGAATCGCAATAATCTTTTTCATATAGGATACCTCATATTAGCCTGCCGCACTTAAAGTATCGTAGTAATAGCACAGCTTGGGCCAGGAACATTCCACATTGTCAAAGGTGTACTTTTCCATCAGCAGCTGCAGGATATCGGCCAGCTCTGCGGTAACGGGTACGCAGCCGATGAGCTCAGCCTTGCCACTGGTGATGATTTTGCTTAAATAAGTCTTGATTGTGGCGGTGTAATCCTTGCCCCGGCCATGGTAGATGCCGGACAGGATATCATCCACTTGATATTCCAGGTAGTTGGCGTCGTAATCCTCGCCCCAGACGGTTTTCAACTCCGCTAGGGTAGCATCAACATCATTGTTGTTCTTCTTCAGGTACGCCAGGATGTACATATCATTTTCATTCTTGCTGAAATCGAAAGCACCCTTGTCGATCATACCCATCACGCCGTTGTTGGTGGCAATGGGGGTATCGAAGAGAGTCAGACCATAGAAGTCAGCATAAACGATGCTTCCCAGCTTGCCGCCGCCAAGGTCTTCATGGTAGTAACCATCCTTACCCAGAGCCACCTTAATACCGCCGCTGATGGTGTAGTACATATTCTCACCCTCTGCGTCGGCATCATAGGTGAAGTAA
Source organism: Oscillospiraceae bacterium (assembly GCA_015067945.1). Classification (GTDB taxonomy): domain Bacteria; phylum Bacillota; class Clostridia; order Oscillospirales; family Oscillospiraceae; genus Faecousia. The sequence continues at coordinate 14,948 of SVLM01000001.1, read as the reverse complement.
CCGGGAGATGCCAGGCGGAACAGGTCATAGCTGGTGCCGACAAATTCTACATCGTAGTTGATGTAGCCGGTGGCATAGACATCCCAGAAGGCCATGTTGATAAAGTAGGTCTTGCCGGCCTCCATGTAGTAGAGCATGGACACATTGATGGTATCCTCATACAGACGCTCATCATACTCGTAGGTGTAGATAACGTTGCCGTTCTCGTCGTGGATCCAGCCCTCAATGCCCTGAGCGTAATCGCTTTTGGAGGTAAAGCGGTAAACACCGGACTTGGTGGGAACGAACTTTGCCAAGGAACCCCGGGGAATGATGGGGCGATCGTAATAGAAGTAGTTGGACGCCACATTCTTGCCCAAGGTAGCTGTGTAGGCACAGAACGGTGCCAGACCCGCAATGGGATCCTGCAACTGGGCATTATTGGTGCCGTAGACCTGGAAGTACTTGCAGACCTTCAGCCATTCATTATCGGTGCCATCGAAGCCGTAATGGGAAGCAACCACCTTCAGCTGTTCAGCCAAAGAGGATGTAACGGTGCAGATACCAAACAAGGAGGAATTGGATGCCAGGGTGAAGTGATCCAGCATCACATCGTAATAAGGCTTGCCATCCACCTGCATATTGTTGTCATAAACCAGGCTAAACACGGGCTGCTCTTCATTGAACTGGGTGTAACCCATCAGGTCGGCCAGAAGCAAGGGGCCGTTGGCGGTGCCAACATGGTAGTAGCCGTCCTTGGAATTGAATACTACATCCACATAGTTATAGGTAAAGCCATCATCCTCGGTGGTGGCAGCCTGCCGGGGAATGTAAGTAGGCACATCGATATCCTTGGCATCAATGACACACATATTCTTGATATACACGGTGTCTTCGCCCTCGCTACCGGATTCGTCCTTCAAATAGCACAGAGCGATCTCGTACTCGCCGTCCTCCAGAGCAACCCAGGGATAGCAGGATTTCCAGCCGGTCTGGTTGGTTCCGGAAATGGAGTAGATATCTTCTCCATCAACAATGACATAGAGAATGTCAGCAAGGTTTTCGGTGGATGCCCAGTAGTCAAAGCCCACGGCCTGACCGGCCTTCAAAGTCACATCGGCATAGATAATAGCGTAGGAATCATCAATGCTCTGATTGGAAGCCTTCAGGCAGGTCTCGCCACCCTTTTCTGACAGCACGAAGGGCCAACTGAACTCGGCACCCTCCCCTTCCTCGGGACGGTAGGTAACGGTAATATCGCCGTTATTGATGGCGGCACCGATCTCCTCGTTGGAGGGCATGGTCTGGGTGGGCTTCACAGCGGTGACCAGCTCATTCAGGCTGGTGCAGAGCTTCTGCTTATAGTCATCACCGGTGAAGTAATCAAAAATGCTGGTAAAGGGACGCAGGCTGGTGATGCCGCCGGATTCGATCAGGCAAACCACACCGTAGCGGTCGACAACAACGGAGGTGGGATAACCGGAAATACCAAAGGCATTGGCATAGCCTGCATTGCAGCTTGCCATGGGGAAGGTCAGATTGTTGCTTTCCTGGAAGCTCTTAATGGCAGGATCGGCCTCGAAGGGATTCAGCGCAACGATCTCGATCTTGTCCTTATACATCTGGTAGGCTTCCTCCATGTAAGGGAACTCCTCCAGACACCAGGTGCAAGTGGTGTACCAGAAGTTGAGCAGAACCATTTCCTTCTCCTTCAGCAGCTCAGACAAGGTGATGGTTTTGCCGTCGTGAGTTGTGACGGTAAAGTCATACATGACGCTGCCAAGGGCCAGGGTGGCACTGGACAGACTATCGTCTTTGATCAGAGAGGAGTTCAGCCGGATAGCAGCAGTTGTGCCAGTAAAGGAATAGCTGTCAGCGACCTCGTAACCCTTAGGTGCTCCGGCAAGAGCAACCATATAATCACTCTTCTCGGGCATATCAAAGGAGATATTGCCGTTGGCATCCGTCTGCCCAAACTTCTCCAGATTGGACATATTATCGGAATAAATATAGACATCCAATCCCGCCATCGGCATACCGCCGGCGGTTTGGACATTGACCAAATAGGTCTTAACTGCACCGGAGTTGCCGGTGGTGGGCTGTGTGCCCTCGTCAGGGGTCTCGGAATTGTCGCAGCCAAACAGCATAGATGCCATTGACAGCATAATTGCGACAGCCAAGATCATCGACAAAATTTGCTTAGTCTTTTTCATATGATTCCTCCTGTAATTCCCTAGGAAATATTAGCCCATATTACCTAATTTTACAGATAACATAGTAACACAATTGCTACGGACAGTCAACCTAAAATATGACAATTACGTAAAAAACAGCAAAAGGCACCGACAAAACAGTCGGTGCCTGATAACTGTTAAAGAAGCGGAATGCCTGCGTGCTCGCAGACCTGTAATGTATGTGCGTCCCAAATACTGGACTGAACCTCACCGATATGGGCACAACCCATCATCAGCATACTCAGCCGGGACTGTCCAATACCGCCGCCGATGGTCAGCGGAAGCTCATCGTTCAGGAGCATCTTATGGAAGGGCAATTCCCGCCGGTCATCGCAACCGGCATCCTTCAGCTGTCTGTCCAACGCAGCAGAATCCACTCGGATACCCATGGAGGAGATCTCCAGAGCCCGGTTCAGCACTTCATCCCAGAAGAAGATATCACAGTTCAGCGACCAGTCATCATAGTCCGGGGCACGGCCGCTGTGCCGATTACCGGAGCGGAGTTTATCACCGATCTGCATAATGCAGGCGGTGTGGTGCTCCTGGACATAGGCATTCTCCCGCTGATCCGGTGTCAGATCCGGGTACAGATCCTCCAGCTCCTGCGTTGTAATAAAGGCCACTTCCCTGCTCAGCTCCACACGCAGCTGCGGGAAACGCACATGAAGCCGATCGTTGGTGTCGCAGATAGCACGGACGATCGCACGGACAATCAGCTTTAAGTAATCCAGATTTCGATTTTCCGCTGTGATGATCTTCTCCCAGTCCCACTGGTCCACATAAATGGAATGGATATTATCCAATTCCTCGTCGCGGCGGATCGCATTCATATCGGTATATAGACCGTTGCCAACGACAAAGTGATACCGTTTCAGTGCCAGCCGTTTCCATTTGGCAAGGGAATGGACGACCAAAGCGTCTTCGCCCACTGCGGGAATATCAAAGGAAACCGGACGCTCCACACCGTTTAAGTCGTCGTTCAGGCCGGACTGGCGGGTAACAAACAGCGGTGCGGAGACACGCTTCAGGTTCAACGCAGCAGAGAATTCCTCCTGAAAGGTATGCTTGATATAGGCAATGGCCCGCTGGGTATCATAAGCGTCCAGAATCGGACGGTATCCCTCGGGCACATAGATTTTGCTCATAATGATCCTCTCCAAATCAGAATATGTTCCCATTGTACCGCATCCGCAAAAAAAATCAACCCTATTTTTGAGCTGGACAGATTTGCATTTTCCGCCCCAATATGCTATACTGCAATAAAAACAACGACAAAGGAGCCAAGCTATGGCAAATATCATTTCCAACCAAACCTTCGATGCTGAGCGAGCCTTATATAACCTTACCGATGCACATGTGGTTGCATGCCGCTTTGAGGGGCCTGCAGATGGAGAATCCGCCCTGAAAGAGGCGAGAAATATCGGACTGAATCAATGTCGGTTTTCGCTGCGTTACCCACTGTGGCACGTACAGCAATTTACAATGACGAACTGCCAGATGGACGAGAAAGCGCGGGCCGCAATTTGGTACGCACAGAGTGGCCGTATTGTTGAATCCAATCTTGGTGGCATTAAAGCACTGCGGGAATGCCAGGATGTATATCTTGGGCAGTGTACGGTGGATTCCCCGGAATTTGGCTGGAAATGCCAAAACATCCGTGTCTATGACAGCAACATTCAAGCGGAGTACCTGTTCCTGGACAGCCGGGATGTAGAGCTGACGCAAGTACATATGAAGGGCAAGTACTCTTTCCAATACATGGAGAACCTCGTAATCAGCGACTCCGTTTTGGACACAAAGGACGCCTTTTGGCACAGCAAGAATGTTACCGTAAAGAACAGTACGGTAAAGGGTGAATATCTTGCCTGGTTTTCCGACGGACTGACCATGATCAACTGCAAAATCATCGGTACCCAACCCCTTTGCTACTGCAAAAATCTAAAACTGATTAATTGTACGATGGAGGGAACTGACCTCGCATTTGAGTATTCCGATGTAGAGGCAGATGTGATCGGACACATCGATTCGGTGAAGAATCCCCGGTCCGGCTGTATTACTGCAGACAGCGTTGGAGAAATCATCACTGAAGATTCGGTAATGGAATGTACGGGAAAAGTCATGATTCGATAAAAAAGCCGCCCGGATGGGCGGCTTTTGATGTTTACAGGGGTCTTAGCTGAGGTCTGCCAATATAGTTTAAGTGATACTTTTTCACCATATCCATGGCAATCGGCAAGGAATCCGGATCATAAGCTTCCGATGTATCGTGGGCATCGTAACCAAAGGTCACCGGACTTTGCTCCTGACCTGCCACCTGCCAAAACAGCTCCTTGGGATAATGGCGGCCACGACGGATTCCCAGGAAATTGATTTCCAGGGGAATATTCAGCTCTCTGGCCCGGACACAGATACGACGCATCTGCTTACGGTACAGCTCCTCATCGCCGATGAAGTTGAAAGAATCAGGATGGGCAACATAGGTGAACACCCCAGTTTCCATTGCTGTAACGACATTGGATACATATTCTTCCAGATCCTCAGGATTGTCGTTGACGCGGGTAACACCCAAGCCATTGGGATATTCCTGCCGCAGGAAATGGTGCCCCAAAATCAAATACTCCGCACCGAAGTCCTTGGCATTTTGGAGCATGGTATCAAAGTAATCCGGATAATACTCCATCTCAAAGCCAACAGCCAGTTCGATCTGTCCGGCGTACTTCTCCCGAAGGGCTTTAATTGTATCCACATATTCCTTGCCCCTGTCCATAGGCACACGATAATAAGATTCGTGGCCATCAGGAAACCTGTGGGGCATATGATCGGAAAATCCCATGTAGCGGATGCCGCCGGCAATGGCAGCTTCAACATAAGATTCCTCTGTACCCGTGGCGTGGGAACAACGGGTGGTGTGTGCATGATAATTATAATCCATATTGTAACCTCTTGCTTTTTATGGCATGATTATAGCACAGTTTTCGACAAAAAGCTATGGAAAATTACAGAAATGCGGCAGGCAACTTTCGTAGCCTGCCGCCATTTTACGCTCGTCTTAGCCAATCGCAGTGAAGGTTATGGTTGCGTAATCTGCGTTAATGGAATTGACTGTGAAGGTATAGCCCAGAGTATTGCCAAGATCATCAGTCTGGGTAGGCAGAGTGTCTCCGGCAATATAGGTGTATGTATCCTGAGCAGACTTAACGTACTCTATCAGGTTATCCTCTGTGCCGTAGGAGCCGGAAGGATCGGTATTGGTGTTGTAAATATCGTAGTAAGTTTCACCTTCATAGGTTTCCTTATACAGCGAAGCATTCACATGATAGACAACCACACCATCCCGGGAGAAGTATCCCGCGTCGCCGCTGTTCAGGCCGGTGTTCTTGTAGTAGGCCAGTACATAGTACTCCTGATAGACACCGAGCTTTTCATCCCAGTTATTGGCAATGATGATGGTGTCACCGTTTTTCGAGAAGTCCTCAAGCTGCAGTGTAACGCTGGAATTCGTGACCACCAGCCGGGATGAAGTAAGCCATCCATAATTGAACTTTGTATAGGGATTATGGTCGCCAAGCAGGGTGTCCATGATATCACAGCCAGCCATAGGATCGTTTATATACTCGGTGTCATAGTAGTCATCCGCACCGAGGATATGTGCAAACTCATGAATAAATGTGTAGGTATTCATCGTGCCGGGATCGTAAATCGCGTTACCCTCGCTGTCGTAGGTCTCATAGAGGAACTGATAGGATGCCCAAAGATAGTCATTGGCACTGACACCGTCGTATTCGTAGAAGTAACCGTCATCATCGGTGTAGGTGTTCCAGTAGCGATATGCCCAGTAGAAATCCTCCTCACCAATATCCAGGGTATTGACAAGAACCACCGCATCGATAATACCATTGTTATCGGAATCGAAGTCCGACAAATCCATGATACCTGCCAGATACGCAAGTGCTTCGTCCAGAACAAGCTGGTCACCGATAGCCATTTCCTCGCCGTAATAGTCATCCGTTGCGTTGTAGTAATAAGTGCTGTTGTACTTGGGCTTGAACCAGAAGTCCAACACGGTGATATCCAGCTCCAGCTGGCCATAGCTGGAGATATAGTAGTAGTCGTAAACGGAATAATAGTCGGTTTGGCCGTTCTTGGCAAAAGCAGCAACCAGCTTATCGGTGGTGTAACCCTTACTGGATGCCAGAACATCACTGAACTCTACCGGAATCACCAAAACCGCAGGAGATCCGGTGGTGGGACAGCCGTCCAGATAGTAGCCCTGATCAGTAACGTCCTTAACCTTATCCGCATCGGTAAAGTCCACATCGAACACGCCGTCCGGATCTGCAGGCAGACCGGCACCGGCATTTGTGATGACATCGGCATCCGTGGAGCTGCCGCCTTCGTTACCGGAATTGTCGTTTCCTGAGCCGCCGGAGTTGCCACCGCCGGAGGATTCGATATATGCGTAAAGATCGACAACATAGTCACCCTCATAATAATAGTGGGTAACATCGATCAGCACATTGCCATAGGTATAGAAATACCATGTATCACCGTATTCGTCCTGATCGGTATAGTCGAAGGTATACTGATTAAACAGCTTCAGATATTCGGTAAACTCAGCAGGTGTATTGCCGAAGGCGTAAAAGTTAATGCCAACCTCATCGTCGTAGCTGTATTCTTCCACATAGTACTCATCACAAGGAATGAACGGAATCACAAAACCGATCTTGCCCGTAATCAGGGATTTCTCCTGTGCTGTGAAGGTATTATAGGTGTGTGCGGTACCGGTGGTGCCGGAGTCATTATTGGAGCCGGAGTTGTTCTGTCCCGGTGTAAAGAAATCAATGATCCAGCCGCTGTACATTTCACGGGTGCCGTTATAGGTCATGAAGTTGCCGTAAAACAGAACCACATCGCCTGCAACGGGTACATTACCCGCAATGTCGCCGTAGCGGTCTACGCCGTCGGAGCTGTAGGAACCGTAGACCAGCAGCTGGCCGGTGGCATCCTGAATCATCATGTTGCCATAATAGTTGTCGCTGACGGAGATCACCGTACCAATCAGGTAATACCGTTCGCTCTTTGTGCTGCCGGCTGCATCGCAAATGCCAAAAGCTTCATGAATTGTGATGCAGTCGTAGGTATTACGCCACTGATCGGCAAGGGTTTCCTGACCCGGATTGTTAGGCTCCGTTGGCTGCTGCGTCGGTTCGGTGGGAGCCTGCGTGGGCTCAGTTGCACCCTGAGTCGGCTCAGTTGCACCCTGAGTTGGCTCAGTTGCACCCTGAGTAGGTTGGGTTGTGCCCTGGGTAGGCTCGGTAGTCCCCTGAGTCGGAGCAGTTGTCGCTTGCGTCGGCTCAGTGAATCCTTGTAAGGGTTCCGTCGACATAGACGTACCACCGTTATTTTCAGTGGGGGTGATTCCAATCGTCGGAGTGCTGTTATTCGTAGTAGGATTGTCCACGCTGCCACAAGCAGCCAGCGAGAGCAAAAAGCAAACTACAAGTAAAATAGCCAGTAGCTTTTTCATATCAATGTCTCCTTATATAGATTCGTTACACAATAGTACCACGGTTCGCACACATATGCAACCCCAATGCGGAATTTTGTCAGATATGTGCATTATTTTCAGGAAGTGATTGGTAATTATCGAATATATGACACTTGATTTTTTACGGTTGGACTGATATAATGTCATGGCTTACGGAGATGTACCCAAGCGGCTGAAGGGTGCGGATTCGAAATCCGCTAGGCGTCGCAAGACGTGCGGGGGTTCAAATCCCTCCATCTCCGCCAAAGAAAAGACCACCCACTGGGTGGTCCTTTTTCTTTGGCACGGTATTTTGGTGGAGGGATTTGAACCGTTCTAAATGCAACGCGGATGAGCGTTGCCGGTAATATTGATCATTCAATAAACTTTGCAATTTCTTCAGCGAATAGATGCCCCAGCTTTAATTCACTGAGGGAATCATAATGTGCCATATCGGGATTCCCTTCCGGTTCACGGTCGCAGGATAGTCCGATAGACAGCGTATCAATTACCACATTCATGTGTGACTTTTCTGCCACAGCCACTTTTGATTGATTCACATCGTCACAATATACCCAATAAACTGGATTATCCGCAATAAAGGCATCCACAAAGGCAATGCCATCGCTGGAAGCATATTGACTCAGCTTGTCGCGAATATCTTTGATAAAGTTGGATAAATGCTGCTCATAGCCGGTGGCGTGCTCAACACTAAAGGAATCGGACTCTCCTTGCATCCAGCACATACCCTCAATTACAGCATCGTAATTCTTATCTGCAAGATACTGCATATTGGCCTGTGCAAATGCAACAAATTTCTGATATAGTTCCCCCGTCCAACCGCAGCTGCTGGGTGATAACCATTGCTCAAACAAATTGGTTCCACCCCATGCACACTTGATAATAAAAAACAGTCTGTCCGGATACAGTTCGTGTAGTTTTTCAGCGAGCCCCAGTTCCGGGCCAAAAGCTCCGTCCAGCTCCCCCTGCAAGGTGGCACATTTGACGAACCCATTGGACACATGGGAACCGGAGATGTAGTTAATGTAAACGTTGTCGTACCCGTTTTCGTACTCAGCATACTTCTCGGCGGGCACATTTTTCCTCAGGTATTCATCAAGACTGCAGCCCGATGCATTAGACTGACCCCCAAGAAGAATAACTGTCGCTTTTTGTCCTTTACCGTCGGGCAGGGTGTCTTCAATTGTAAAGGTTATTTGATTCTCCTGCCATATGCGAATGCCGATATAAACGCCCAAACAGACAAGGATAATGCCTGCTGCAATCAGGCAAACGATAATAATCTTTCGCATCCTAATCCAATCCTCCGATATATGCAGAAACGGGATCACCGTTTCTTGGCCAGCTCCATTACAAGGGACATTTTCTCCATAATCTTATCGTAATTTTCCGGGCGGTGAGGCTTCAGGCAATTGGTGCAATCCTTGATTCCCTGCTGGGTATAAACGTAATTACCGCCGCAGTTTTCCCCCAAAGCATACAGTGGACAATAGCAGAACAAGCAGCTGAAATTAGCCGGATCCGCTCCTTGATGGCAGGGAAAATACTCACATTTCTCATTTTTTACGAACTTATAGTGTTCCATAGATTGCCCTCCTTTGGTTTCTGTGCTACAATGTATTCCAAGGATATTCTGCCGGTGGCTCCTGAGCAAATTCTAACCACTTATCTTGGATCGGATGAAAAAAGGCAATACGGTGTGACCAAAGTGCAATCTCGCAGGAATCCTCCAGTGTCGCGTACTTCCGCTCCCCTACTAACGGCATCCCACGGCTTGCAAACTGCACCCGGATCTGGTGGGTGCGGCCGGTCTTTAAATCGATTTTGACCTTGCTAAGTCCATCCGCACCGCCCACCACAGCATAATCCAACACCGCTTCCTGGACGCCCTTGCCGGGTTGCTCCGCAACAAAAGTCATCTTTCGGGCCTTCTCACGCATCAGCAAGTCCGTCAGTGTGCCGGTTTGGACTTCAGGGCAGCCGTGTACAACGGCCAGGTACTCCTTTTGAAACACATCTTCCCGGATCTGCCGGGACAACTCTGAGGCAGACTTTGCATTGCGGGCCAGTACCATCACGCCGCTGACTACCCGATCGAGTCGGTGAACTGTTCGTAAATCAGCTTGGGGCATATTCAATTCCCGGCGTACCAGTTCCGGCAGACCGCCGGGCTCGTCGGTGGACAGCACCCGGGGCGGCTTGATACACACCAGTATGTCGGCATCTTGATAAAGAATCCGCATATGCACCTCACAGTGTTTTTCTTAATCCTATCAAAAAACAGCCTGCTTTGCAAGGAGGTATTTTCATGAAAATTGTCATTTTAGATGGCCACGCTCTGAATCCCGGCGACCTGAGCTGGGATCAGATCCGGCAGTTCGGTGAACTGACATACTATGACCGCACCGAAAATGAGGAACTGACCATTCAACGCATCGACAACAGCGAAATCGTTCTTTTGAACAAGGTGCCGATCACAAGAACCGTTTTGGAACAGTGTCCGAATATCAAGCTCATTTGCGTACTAGCCACCGGTTACAATGTGGTTGACTGCCAGGCCGCCGCCGAGCGTGGCATACCGGTTTGCAACGTTCCCGGCTACGGCACCGATTCTGTGGCACAGTTTACCTTTGCCCTGCTGCTGGAACTGTGCCATCGGGTCGGTCTGCACAGCGACTCCGTTCACAGTGGCGTTTGGACGGCGTGTCCCGATTTTTGTTACTGGAAAACACCCCAAATGGAGCTTGCAGGCAAGACCTTGGGTATTATTGGCTACGGTGCAATCGGTCAGGCAGTGGGCAATATTGCCCGTGCTTTTGGTATGCGTGTGATTGCATACAGCCGCACCCAACGGCCGGAACACAGCTATGTGGATCTGGATACGCTGCTTGCCGAATCTGATGTGATCACCCTGCATTGCCCCCTATTCCCGGAAAACACCGGCATGATCAACGCGACCTTCCTAACCAAAATGAAAAACGGTGCGATTCTGCTGAACACCGCCCGGGGAGGTTTGATCGATGAACAAGCCGTTGCCGACGCCCTTGCATCCGGTAAGCTTCGTGGTTATGCAGCAGATGTGGTATCCGCGGAACCGATCCCCGCCAATTCTCCCCTGCTGGGTGCTAAAAATTGCATTTTAACCCCCCACATGGCATGGGCTCCTCTCGAAGCCCGGCAAAGGATTATGAATATTACCGAAGCAAATATAAATGGCTTCCTGACCGGCACGCAGCAGAATGTTGTAAACAGACCCTGAAACTGCATATTTCCTTTCATTTAGGAGAAATAGATATGAAACTTGTATTGATATTCGGCAGTGCCGCCGTGGGCAAAATGAGTGTCGGTCAGGAACTGATGAAACAGACCGGTCTGCGGCTGTTTCACAACCATATGGCCATTGAACCGGTGATCGAGGTGCTGGGCTATTATGACAACAAAACCATCTATGAATTGCGGGATGTGTTTTTCCGTGCATTTTCCCAAAGCGATAACGATGGTATGATTTTCACCTTTATGTGGGCGTTTGACCGACAGGAGGATTGGGATTATGTAGCTCATGTGACAGAAATTTTCAAAAATGTGGGTTCTGAAATCTACTATGTAGAGCTGGTTGCAAACCAGGAAACCCGTTTGCAACGCAATGAAACCACCAATCGTTTGGCAAACAAGGCATCTAAACGGAATCTGGAGCAATCCCGACAAAGATTACTGCATGACGATCAGAAATATCGTTTGCAGAGCAATCCCGGTGAGATTCCCTTTGAAAACTACATTCGCATTGATAATACCCACTTGGAACCCGACGCAGTTGCCCATATGATTCGGGAACATTTTGCACTGTAAAAAGTACCTAATCCAGATAAAAGGGCGTGATTCCAAGGAATCACGCCTTTAGTATATGGTTTAGATAGTTTAGGACTCGCTTCTTGTCCGCAGACCATAGCGGTGCGATCAAATTACACTTCGCTCCATCACCGGTAATACGGTGAACCACAACGCAATCCGGCAATTCCGCCAGACACTGCTTGAGAATTTCGCCGTATTCCTCCATACTCAGGCATGAAAATCGGCCTGCCAAATAGTCTGCCTCCAGATCCGTCTCCTTAAGCACGTGCATCAAGTGAAACTTGACGCCATTCGTACCTGCTCTCACAACTTCGCGAGTGGTTTGCACCATCATTTCCATTGTCTCACCCGGAATGCCGAGAATGATGTGTGTTACCACTTCCAATCCAGCTGCCTTCAACCGATGAACCGCATCAAAATACACATGATTATTATATCCGCGACGGATGTAGTCAGCAGATTCAGGGTGGATCGTTTGCAATCCCAGCTCCACACAAATGCGTTTGATCCGGTTCAGTTCTGCGAGCAAAGCAATCGTTTCATCCGGTAGGCAGTCCGGGCGGGTACCAACGGCCAGACCGACGATATAATCCGGGCTCATGGCCTCCAGATACCGCTCCCGCAGGATTTCCACTGAAGCATACGTATTTGTAAAGGACTGAAAATAGGCAATATACTTGCCGGTTTTGCACTTATGCTCTACTCGTTTTTTTGCATTTTCCAGCTGTTGGGTGATGCTGCCACAGGCCTTTTCCGCAAATTCTCCGCCGCCATCGCCGGAGCAGAAAATGCAGCCGCCAACGCCGACCGTTCCGTCACGATTAGGGCAAGTAAACCCGGCATCAATGCTCAGCTTATAGACTTTACAGCCATACAGCTCGTGGTAATGCTCATTCAAGGTTTTGTACATTACAGATCTCCAAAGCAAAACATATCGGGAATGGCGTCCTTTCCAAACATCCTGACCGCTAACCGATACATTGCCTTCGCGTGAATACGATCATGCCATATAAACCGGCGAAGCACCTTACGAAGTGTCCACAGTTCGCCGTAGCTGCCCTCAATCACCGGATTATTCAAATAATCCATTTTTCTCTCCAGTTCTTCAAAGCCACGCTGGCGACATTCCACGATCGTTCCGTCATTATCAGCGTCCACATTGATCTCGCCAAAATAGTACGCATTTACATTCTTTGTGTGGGTATACATTTCTCTTGCAGTTCTGGGGACTTGACCGTAAAAAGTTCTGCGAACAGGTGCATCTCTTTTGTCCTTGTCAGGAATCCCATCGTACAGTGTTTGAAAATCCGTTGCAGATTTCATACAAAGGGACTTCAGTGCATAATAGACATCCGCAGTCAGAGGAGCTCGCTCACTGACAAACAGAACATCGGAGTCAGCATCACGGACTTGAAGTTCACACATTGCATCCTGCACTATACAAATCTCCATGTCGTCGGCCGCGTCATGACCACTCCAGGACAGCCAACCGCGAGCTTCATTCGCCATTTTGGACACAGCCACATTCAAATTCTCTCCTCGTGTATAGGCTCCCGGCAGATTCACAGCATACAGCAGCGTATCATCTCCATTGTGTTCCCATATGCATTCAATTCGACAGCTCATCTTAACCACCCAAATCCCCAAGGTGCTGCAAAATATGCTTGCACCATGTATGCAGTAAAGAAAAAACAGGCTCAAGCGGGAGTTGTTCACCGTTACTTAGCGCAATCGCCGAAGCGAGAATTTCTGCATCCTCTCCTGTTAACCGTCCCAAAAGCTCTCCTTTTGTAGTAACAAAGGCACCGGTTTCCAGGTAGTGCACATTTTGCAGGATAAAGAAAACTGTCCTATAGGAACCTGCTATCCTCGCAGCATTCTTTTCGGTTGACGCGTGTATATAGCGATGTGTGATCTCGTGGTACAGGTTATTGACACTCATTTTTGCGAAGTTCCGGACATCGGTATCCGTATATCCGGGTACAAGAACGGTAAGTTTTCCGTAATAGTCCTTTGTAGTATGGAGTAAATGGCAGATTTCCAAAGGATTCCAATGTAGCAATTCCTGCTTTCCGCAAATAAAACCGCAGGATTTTTCAGGTGATTCCATTTGAGATATGATTTGTTTGTATACATCCAGATCGGCAACACACAAACCGTCAATTACGACCATAGGATCAATGTCACTATTCTCATTGGCTTCTCCTCGCATATAGCTACCCTGCAAACCTACATAGATCAATCGGTCTCCAAATCTGCTCTTCAGCGACGCAATCAGCTGATGCATATATTCTTCTGCATGAAACATACCATCACCTCATTATTACTTCTGGTTAGTTTTATACCTTTGACATCAATTGATATTTCTCAAAGCGTTCAATGATAATAAGCACAGTGTTCTCAATAAAGGCTTCATACTCTTCACGGGATATCGCGAGGAAATTCTCGGCAGTATCATATCGCTTCGGCAGATACCCCATTACACCGATTTTGCGAACAATGCAACCAGTAGGAAGGTAATCGATGTAGTCCGGAAATTCCTTTAACGGCATAATTTCGGTAAAATATCCGCAATTGGTGTGATCATGCAGGTATTCGTTCTCTATCGTGTATATGCCTTTCATCCAGCTCTTTTTCGGAAAAAGTAACTTGATAGAGTCCCAGGTTTCCGGCATTCCAACGCAATTTTCCGCAAATTCCTCGTGCTGCATAATTCTGCTCCATGCCGATTTCACACGGTCATCATCTCGGATCATTACCTGAAAGGCTGCGTCAGCTATTAAATGTGCGTAGTATCCCAGTAAAAATGCGTATTCCTCCGATGAGTGAATCTCCGTTCCACGCTTAATAATATATTCCTCACAAAATGTATCGCTGTCGGACGACAATTTCCTATCACCGGACATCCAGTGCGTTACCGATCGTGGCGGAGTAAAAGACGACCAGTCAGCATTCTCAACATTACAGTCTGGAGCAATATTTCCCACACAGAAGCCACGTCTGTCTAACCAAGGGAACCTTTCCAAGACCTTATCCGCTATTATCAAATGTGTAACCCAAGTAGCCATTATGTTTCTACCTTCCTATTGAGCATAATACAATTATATGACATGTGTTTTCTGCTGTCAACAATAGCAGCAGCCTCCACATTGAAGAGGAGACTTCGAGGATCCTGAAGTATAAAAAAAGAACCAAACCGAAGCTTGGTTCTTTGTGTTCGCGTTACCTATTTTCACGGCTAGGGCAGACTATCGTCCTGCCGCGGGAAGTGTCCGGTGGACACTTCCAGGCAGATGGGTGCAAGTCCAGAGAAACAAAAGAGCCTCCACATTTCTGTG
>SVLM01000005.1 GCA_015067945.1 Oscillospiraceae bacterium | reverse complement strand
TGGAGTAGGATACCATACCGCTGACGTGCCATTCGTTCTGAGGAATGGTAACTACGTCAGTAGAGCCGTCTGCATAGGTGTGGGTGAGAACAACGTAGTTATCTTCACCGGTCAGCAGGCTCTTGTCGACGGTGAAGTCCAGACGGAGCATAGCTTCCAGAGTAGCCTGGCTGGACTTGATCAGGTCGATCAGAGTATGGCCACAGGCACAAGCATTATTGGTGTAGCTGTGAGCCTCAGTGACGGAATCACCGCAGCCGGCACATGCATAGGTGTGGGTATTGTTGCCATTGTTGGTGTAAGCGTAGCTATGGCCCAGAGCGGGAACGATGATGGTCTCGCGGCTCATTTCGTGACCGCAGACGGAGCACTTCACGACGGAGTCGTAAGAGCCAGCAACATCACAGGTGGGAGCCTTTTCGTTCTCCTTCACGGCCTCACCGGCGGTGTGCTCCTTGACGGGGATCACAACGGTGTCGCGGCTCAGCTCAGTACCACAGACGGAGCAGTAAACGACGGTGTCGTAAGAGCCGGTAGCGGTGCAGGTGGAATCCTTGTAGTTCTCGGTAACTGCATCACCAGCGGTGTGCTCCTTAACGGGAATCACGATAGTGTTGCGGCTCAGCTCAGTGCCACAGACAGAGCAGTAGACGACGGTGTCGTAAGAACCGGTAGCGGTGCAGGTGGAATCCTTGTAGTTCTCGGTAACTGCATCACCAGCGGTATGCTCCTTGACGGGGATCACAACGGTGTCGCGGCTCATTTCCACGCCACAGCCAGCACAGTAGACAACGGACTCGTAAGAGCCGGGGGTGGTGCAGGTGGAATCCTTGTAGTTCTCGGTAACTGCATCACCTGCGGTGTGGGGCAGAGCGGAGATCACAACAGTCTCGCGGCTCAGTTCCGTGCCACAGCCGGAACAGTAAACAACGGACTCATAAGAGCCGGGAGTGGTGCAGGTTGCGTCGATCTTATTCTCCACAACTGCCTCGCCGGGCGTGCAGACGTGGATGGGCGTTGCGGTAAAGACAGGAGTCAGGGTCAGGTTGCCGGAAACGGTGGTCAGAGTGTCCACCTTACCGTCGCCGTTTGCATCCCAACCGATAAACTCATAGGTGTAGCTGCCGTCAGCAGCCTTGCTGGGAGTGAAGGGAGCACTCAGAGCTGCACCATACTCAGCAGTATAGGTGGTCTGGGAGCCATCGCCGTTCACCCAGGTGATCTGATACTCACGAACGGTAGCCTGATAGACGGGCCAGTAGGTGACATTGCCGGTAACGGCGGGGATGTCAGCCACAGCACCGCCCTCGGTGGAAGACCAGCCGATGAGAGTGTAATCATACTGAGCGGTGGAAGCCTTGGTGGGGTTCACGCCGCCATCGACATACTGGCCATAGGCCACAGTCTCAGTAGCGAAGACCTTGCCGTCGGCACCCATCCAGGTGACGGTGTAGGAATTGGTGGTAGCGGTGAATACAGCCTTGTAGGTTGCATCGACAGTTGCTGCGGGCAGCTGATCTGCCACGCCATCGCCGTCAATATCCCAACCGGCGAAGGTGTAGGTGTACTGAGCGGTGTTGGCCTTGGTGGGAATGCCCTCGGGATCGGGGGTCTTGCCATACTCGGCCTGAACGACCTTGAAGACAGAGCCGTCAGCATTCAGGAAGGTGATGACAACGGGGGACCACTTTGCGTACAGAGTGGTGGTCTCGCCAACACTGACCAGATCACCGGGCTGTGCCACAACAGGGCCGTCGGGGCTCAGAGCCCAGCCGACGAAGGTAGCACCGGCCTTGGTGGGCACATTGGGAATCAGCTCCAGCAGATTGCTACCGGCGGTGGGAGCCAGGGTCAGGCTGTGGCCATTGAAGGAGCCTTCGCCACCGTTTACATTATAGTTAACGGTGATCTCGCTGGCGGAGGGCTTCAGCCACTTACCGCGGAGGGAATCGTAAACATAGTATTCGTTTGCTGCAGCACCGATGGTCTGGGTGAAGGAGCCGTCAGCATTGGTCAGCAGCATGGGAACTGCGGTAATGTCAATCTGGGTTCTCTCACCGGTGTACTGGTGCACAACACCGTTGGCGGTAGGGCCGGTCACAGTGTACTTCATCACACCGGTCTTCTGGGTGGAAACGATCTTAGCGCCGCCTGCAGTGGTGTAAATGGGAGCACCTGCCAGCAGCAGACCGTTCATGTCGATGTAGCAGTCGGAATCAATCTTACGGGTAGAGGGCTTGTTGCCCAGGCCGGGGATATTCTGCAGTACGGCTTCACGACGGCCCTGGAATACATAAGCGCCCCACTGATCCACGTCGAAGATATAGACTTCCTTTTCAGTAATCAGGGTTGCATTCTGTGCCACATGGACGCGAACACCAGGCTGGAACAGCAGCTTCTGAGTAGTGGTCGCGGTACAGCCTTCAATATTGATGGTGAAGTTGCTGTTGATAGGCAAGACATACTTTTCGGAGTTAACGGTCATGATGCCGGCCAGGGACAGGGAAATACCGTTGATTTTAACGGTATCACCGTTGCCGTCACCGATGGCACTGAGGATCAGACGGTCCTCGGAAGGATCGTACTGCTTGACCAGCTTGGTATCGCCGCCGGTTTCAAACATACCGTCTTCGCCCAGGAAGGTAACGAAATCACCGACGGGATCTTCGCCCAGCAGGTGAACAGCAGCGTGGACCTTCAGCGCAGCACCGTTCTCCAGAACGGTCTTGGCTTCCACGTTCTGCACATAGTACTGGTTAAAGAGGAAGGTATCATAATTTCTACCGGTGGTGATGCCCAAGGAAATAGTACCACCGCGGTAGTCCAGAACCTGCATCTTTTCATAGATGGTAGCACCATTGGCAGCATTGACGGTGCCTTCGCCAATGACATAGCCCCAGGCATAGAGGTTTGCGCCGTTCTTCAGGTTGATCTCGGAGCCTTCGCTCATATTGATGCAGCCGTACTTGCCGTACACGCTGCCGCCGTACATGTTGCCGCCGTGGGTAGTCAGATGCACAGCACCGACTTCCACATTGCCGAAGACATTGATCTTGGCACCGGGAGCCAGAGTCAGGGTCCGGTAGGCAGTAGCCTTGCCCTGAAGGGGTTTGTTGACATTGCCGTTATCATTTATGGACTTGGGGTCATCCAGCAGAGGTGCTGTCTGAGGAACGTCGGCATTGTTTTCGAAGTTTCTGCTCAGATAGGGAACCAGCAGAGTAACGCCTGCAGGAATGGTATACTCACCGGTGAGGGTGGTATCCTTCAGCACCCAAACCGTCTTGTCGGAGCTGTTGGCGGCACAGGCTGCGGCGGCAGCCAGGTCGCTGAACCGGGAATCGCCCACACCAAAGATTGCTTCGCTAGTGGAAAGGAACTTAGCAGTCACGGACTGTGCTTCGGTGAAGTTAGCGGTATAAGTAGGATTGGAGGACAGATAGCCCTTTTCTTCACTGTACCAGCCAGCGAAGGCATAGCCGCTGGCAGGGGTTGCCACCAAAGTGACAGCCGTTGCGGCAGCGATATCCTTGGTGATGGCAGCGGTGACAGCTTCGCCGTCCACAGTGTAAGAACCGCCGGCTTCAGCAGGGTTGAAGGTGATGGGGTTCACAGAGTCGATGAACAGCTGGATGTTGGAAATAACAACTTCTGCACCGTTGGGATTGTTGGACATACCCTGGGATTTGGCAACAGCCACTTTCAGGGTAACAGTTGCACCTGCTGCCAGGTCGCCCTCGTAGCGACCTTCGCCGGACAGAGTGGTGCTGCCCAGGGTAACTGTCTGCTTGCTGCCGGATACGCTGTAATCAAAGATCAGCTTTGCAGCACCGCCCAGGTTGTTGGTAAAGTTGACAGAGGTATCGGACGCATCATAGGTATGATAAATAATGATAGTAGAATACTTGCCTTGCAGGGATACCTTAAAGCTGTTGGCACCCATGGCATTCCAGGCAGCTTCACCGCTGCTAGTTGCATCGGTGGGAGTGCTGACGCCCAGGCCGGGCACGCTCAGGGAACTCATGTTCTTTTCGGTTGCAGCACTGACGCTGGTAGCCAGATCCAGTGCCGGAACGAAGGGCAGGATCAAAGCCAAGGTCAGGACCAAAGCGAGGATACGCTTGAATGAAAACTTCATATTCTTTCACTCCTGTTTTAGATTTGCGATTGATCTTTTTTCTCCGGAACCGCAGACCGGAAGAGCACCGGAAGGATGCACAGTTACCCGTGCATCCTTTTGGTGATAATTACAGATACAGTCTGCCGTTCTCGTCGAAGGTGTACAGACCCTGGCTCAGATAGCCGTTGCCGTTGGTCACCCAGTACTGGCCAACTGCCAGGTTGCCGCCAGTGCGGACATAGATGTAGTAATCAGCACCGTTCTCGTCGGTCATCAGAATCAGACCGTAAGCATAGCCGGGACGGCCGTTCACATAGTAGTACAGAACGCCATTGACTTCCACAACACCATTCAGAACTTCGGGTTCTTCAGGCTTATCGGGCTCCACGGGAACATCGGGAGTATCGGGGATATCGGGCTCCACAGGGGGCTCCACAGGGGCCTGCACAGGAGGATCCAGCATGATGCCGTCCTCGCCGAACTCATGCATGCCCTGACCCATATAGCCGTTGTGGTTGGTGACCCAGTAAGTGCCGGTAGCCAGCTGAGCATTGGAGCGGACGTAGATGTAGCTGCCGTCCTCCAGCTTAACCAGACCTGCTGCATACTGAGGAACATCGTTCTTGAAGTAGTACAGAATACCGTTCATTTCAACAACGCCGTTCTTAACCTCGGGAACCTCGGGAGTATCAGGAGTATCGGGAGTATCGGGAGTATCGGGCTCCACAGGGGCCTGCACAGGAGGATCCAGCATGATGCCGCTGGCATCAAAGACGTGCATGCCCTGGCTCATGTAGCCGTTGGTGTTGGTGACCCAATACTGACCAATCGCCAGCTGAGCGTTGGAGCGGACATAGATGTAGCTGCCGTCTGCCAGCTTAATCAGACCGGCGGAATACTGCAGAGTGTCATTCTTGTAGTAGTACAGAGTACCGTTGACATCTACAACACCGTTCTTGACGGGCTTGGGTTCTGTGGGCTGCTCGGGCTCGGTGGGCTGCTCGGGCTCGGTGGGCACAGTGGGCTCCTCAGGATCCTCAGGCTCCTCAGAAACGATCATCTTGCCGTCCTCGCCGAAGGTGTACAGACCCTGGCTCATGTAACCGTTGGTGTTAGTGACCCAGTACTCGCCGATTGCCAGCTGAGCATTGGAGCGGACATAGATGTAGCTGCCGTCTTCCAGCTTGACCAGACCGGCGGCGTACTGCAGAGCGTTGTTCTTGAAGTAGAACAGATCGCCGGAAACTTCCACAACACCGTTCTTCACGGGTGCGGGAGGTGCATCGGGATCCTCAGGCTCCACAGAGGGAGGATTGACCATGCGGCCCTGCTCGTCGAACTTGTAGGTGCCGTAAGGCAGCAGGCCGTTGGTGCGGGTGGGCCAATAGTCGCAGTTCTTAACAGCCTTATCGGTGGAGCAGAAGTAGTAATAGTAGCCATCGATCAGCACCAGACCGGGCTCGGACTGGCGGACGCCGTCCTTCATCAGATAGGTATCGCCGCCCACATGGTACAGACCGTTGACATGATTCTGGAATACGCCATTCTCATCGAACAGGTGGTAGTGGCTGGACTTGCCGTCGAAATCGCGGACCCAAACCATGCCGCCGGTTACGAAGTAGCCTTCCCACAGGTGGCTGGCGAAGTACCACTTGCCATCAATCTGCAGCCACTGGTTACGCAGCCATCTGCCGGCCCACAGGTATCTGGTACCATTGGCATCGGTAACCAGGCAGCCTTCCACCAGCTTGTAGTTTTCAAAGGTGTAGGTGTAGCCGGCAATGGTGAACACGCCGTCCACAGCCTTGCCGGTTGCGGGGTGGAAGTAGTAGTCATAGCTGGCGCCGGTTTCATCCATAACGGAACGCCAGCCGGTCATCATCTCACCCTGGAAGGCATAGTACAAGCCATCTTCCATGGTGACCAGACCGGTAACAGTACCGTTCAGAACGCCGTCGGACTCGAACTCGTAGAACTTCTTAACGGTGGGATCCTCCAGAGAGGGCAGGTAGTGGATGCCTACCAGAGCTTCATTGTCCACGAAGTAGCGGTAGTAATCGCCAACCTTCTCCCAGCCCTGACGCAGGCTCATATCCAGGGTGAAGGTATCATTGAATTTAGCGTAAACGGTGCCGAACTTAGCACCCTTTTCGCTCTCGTCATCGGGGTTGACAAAGGGCAGCAGGCCAAACTCAGCCTGGTTCTGGGGTTGCAGAGCGAAGCTGTACAGGGAGCTTGCACGCAGGTAGATCTCATAGCTAACCTGACCAACATTGGTGATCACCAGCTGGTTCTTGCTGTCCCATCCGGCATTGGCCTTGGGAGTAGCCTTAACACCGCTGAGAATGCAGATGGGGTTAGCGGTTGCGGGGTCAATGGCCTGGGTCTGATCGTACCAACCGCAGACCATAGTCATCTTGTTGTTCTCATCCAGCACAGCGGACTTCAGATAGAAGTACTCGTTGACCACCTTCAGGTTGGAGATGTCCACATCCAGATCGGTGTCGAACTGGACTTCGATGGTAACTTCAGTCAGGGTGCTGACACGCTCAGCCAGCTGCAGCAGGAACTTCCATGCAGTTGCACTGACATCTGCACCGGGTAGCATGTGGGTCAGATCCTGCAACTGCTCGGGGATGCCGATAGCCTGCATATCCAGACCGAAGACATAGGTAATATCCATTGCCTTGTTGGCATCCACAACGCCGTACACATTGTCTCCCACATTAGAGGAGTTGGAAACATCGCGGATCCATGCCAGATCGCGGCCGCCGGCGGTGACGTTATCAAAGTCAAAAACAGCCTCGTCAGCCTTATAACAGCGAACCTCAATCAGAGCAAATGCGTCCATGTTTGCCAGCAGGATGGCACCCATGGTAATGCTGCGAATGCCGGATTCTTCGTGGACGGTCATCGTCAGATAATCCAGGTCACAGGCATCGCTGTCGCCGTTAAGGGTCATCACATCAAACTCGTTAAACAGAACGGGATTTTCGTTGTAGTAAGCCAGCAGAACCAACTCAGTGGGAACGCCGTAGACCACATTGAGCGTGTTCTTCTCAAATGCCAGTGTATCGGGTACCACCACGTGAAGGATCTTGGTGCCGACTACGACGCCGTCCTGAACCAGGTGTACCTTCACATCGCCGTTAGCCAGTGCGGTGAACACACCGTCAGCGGAGACGGAACCGACAGTGCTGTCGGAAACTTCCCAAACAAGGTTCTCGGGCAGAGAGGCAGCGTTACCGGTGTTACTGACGCCGGAAGCGATCAGCTTCAGCTCGGTGCCGATGGTCAGGTAGTCGTAATCAGCAGTAATATTGGCGTGGTCAAATTCCTTGGAGGACTTAGCGGTAGAGATGGCCACCAAAGAGGTAGCAACGCTACGGGCAAAGCCGTCGGAAGGACGGTTGACCAGCTGCAGGGAGTCCGCGCCCTCGGGCTTGGACAGGTAGGTGGTGGAGCCGCCGCCGTCCAGGTTCACAGCCTCGACACAGCCGGCTTCCAGCATGATCTGGGCGATTTCTTCCATGGAACCGCCTGCGGAGAAAGGCTCCTGACGGCCGTCCAGAACCATCATAACAACCTTACCGTCGGCAGTGATACCGATGGCGGTACGGCTGGCGCGGTTGGAGGTATGGGTTGCACTCTTGCCTACCACAACCTCGCCGTCACGGATCAGCACAGCACCGAAGCCGCCAACGGCTTCCTGGATCTGATCCTTGTAAGTAGTGTAGTCTTCCTTGGTGCCGATCATGGCGGTGCCATCCTTCAGAATAGCGAAGAAACCGTCGTTATCAACACCGTACCACTCCTTGCCTTCCATAACCAACAGACCGCCGGGCTGACCGGTGGACATATTGAAGCCGTCGGCATTGGTGGCAACAACTACATTGAAGTTTTCGATGTAGTTATCCTTATCGTTGGGATTGTTGTGCTTGTTCAGCAGAGCCAGAGCCTGGTCCTCAACACGCTGGGTGCCCCAACCCTTGGAGGGGTCGTTGTCCCGGTAGTTGGCCATGATGGTTACATCATCTCTGGTGACATCCACAGTAGCAACATAGTACACGATCTGCTTGTTGTCGGCAGTCATGGCGTACTTGATGGTCTGCTGGATGCCGGGGGCCAGAACGGAGGATGCACTGGAGAACACGGAGTAGTAGTCGTTGTCCATAGCAGGACCTCCGCTCTCGTTACCGCCTTCACCCTCTTCACCGCCGCCTACATCGCCGGTCAGGCGATCGCCTGCCTGCTCAAACAGGTAGTCAGCAAAGGCATAGCAGCTGGCTGCCCGGAGCTCGCTCTCGGCGGACAGCTCACGCTTGGCTTCCAGAACACGCAGACCCATATTGGCCGCATATGTATCATAGATCGCAGTACGGACATCTTCCTGGGTCAAAACGCCTCTGAAGCGGTTATTCAGGAAGTAAGCGGCACGGTCGCTGTCGGACAGGTCGGCGGTGAAGTAGCTTTCCATAACGGTGCTCAGCTTCTCACCGGCCACAGACTTGTGATGCAGGTAGAAAGCATCCATGTCGCCGTAGAAGTCATCCATGCCGAAGGCGTCATCTGCATCAACGCCAAAGCAGTTGTTCTTAATGTAGGCAACTCTTTCTTCGACAGTACCGGCAGGTACATTGCCATGGTTCTTGCTGTAATACAGCAGGTCGCAGATATCGCCGGCCCAGCCGCCCAGGTCAGCAGACTCCTGAGATGCCACAAACGCAATGTTCAGAGTGCCGAACATGTGGCCGAAGTCTACCTGATTGCCATTGGGCAGAATAAAATCATCGATGATGATGTTACGCAGCAGCATAGCGGTGGTGCCCTTTGTGGCATCCCGTTCTTCTACATAACGGACGAAGTCGGTGATTTCTGATCCTGCCAGAGTGACCCAGTTGTCGTCGTTGTAACGCTCAACACCGGTGCGGATAAAGTTCACAACCAGTGTCTTGGCATTATAACGGCTATTGGCTGCAGCATACTCATCGGCATACTGTTCCAACACCTTCAGGTTGGACAGGAAGGATTGATAGTCAGCCACGCCGGGTTCGTCAGTTGCCAGTGCACTCAGGGGCTGCAGATAACCCAGGCACAGGACAACTGCCAACAGCATAGCCAGCCATCTGACGGACATTTTCTTACTCATTACGATGCCTCTTTTCTTTCGAAAAATTTTTTGAAGCACGGGGGCCGCCTTTCGAAAAAGGCAGAAAGGTGTACTTCTAAGAATACAGCATAATGATACCACACCTTCGTGGCAATTGCAACCCATTTTTCTCTTAATTACAGTTATTATTTTTTTGGCTAATCTTAAGATTTTCTCAAAATTCCACTATTTTGCAACTTTTGTAATTTTTCCTTATTGCATATAGTAAAAGCGAACCCTGTTGGGTTCGCTTTTACTCGTCCGGGGCATTCAATTCCCGGATATTCCGCTTGAGTCGTTTTCCGTGGAGCATCAGGAAGGTTCCTGCATACAAGCCGCAGACCACAATCAGAATGATCATGTAGTGCCAGTCCATGCTCACCAGCCAGGTACGCAGCCACTGAGAAAGCAGGAACACAACCCCACTTTCAAAGAGAAACAGCAGTAGGAATTTCCAATCAAACAGCTGCCGGAACTTGGCTCCCAGTGCTTTTGCGGAAAAGGCCATGATCAGCACGCCGGTGAGCAGCGTAGTCAGCAGTGTAGCCAGGGCAGGGCCTGCAATGCCCATCTGATAGTATAAAACCACATTCAGCACCGCGTTCAGGCCCAGGGTGCCAAAGCCTACCATCATCAACGTACCGGTCTTGCCTGCCGCACACAGAACCATGGTCATATTGGCAAACTGCAGCAGGTCCACCAGGATGTACAGACAAAACACCGTCAGACCGCTTACATACTTATCCGAGTACAGCAGCTTCATCAGCTGCGGAGCTGCTGCCAAGGCAGCCAGGCACAGAGTGCCGGTAGCCAGGTACCCTATCTCCATGATGGAGCGGTACAAGCTCAGTGCCCGGCCCTGACGATTGTCCGCCACCAGGCGGATGATCTTCGGTACCAGCACCACCACAAAGGACTGCAGAATGATATCAAACGGCAAGGGCTTGGAGGCATTGCTGTACACCGCCAGAGTTTCTGTGTCCGTCCAAATGCCGATCATATACTTGTCCAGATCCCGGTTGACGGCCCGCATCATGATGAACATAGCCATGGGGATGCAGTAATGCAGAATCCGGCCGGTCAACTGCAGATTGATGCTCCGCAGACGGATGGGGCACTGGTTCTGCCGCAGAATCACGCCAAAAAACAGCACCTGCAGCAGATCCATTACCAAAGTGGCTGTCAGGATCACCACCACATCCGGCAGAACTCTGACCATAACCAGCACAATGGCCAAACGCAGGACCGATACCAATAGATTCCGTACGGCAAGAACCTTCGCCTTGCCTACCGAAACCAACAGCACCTGAAACATATTCATCAAATTCTGCAGCATCGGCAATGCCGCCGCAAAGATGATCAGCCTGCGGACATCCGGGTTGTCAAAGCCCTTGCTCAGCATGCCCCCCAGCAGCATCACCACCGCACCTACAGCCACGCTGACGATGCTTTGCAAAGCAAAGATTGTCGTCACATAGCTTTCCCTTTTTTCGGGGTCCTGCTCACTGCAGTAGTAGAAGTTCACACCGTCCACCATGCCCAGAATCGTCACAGAGCTTACGGTGGACACCAGCAGCAGAATTTGGGAATAGGTGCCGTAATCATGCAGGGATAAATACTGCGACATCAGACGGGTTACCGCAAAGTTCAGCACAATGGTCATCAATTTGACCAGCATCAACAGCATTGCGTCGCCGGAAGTGCTATTAAGAAGGTTTCGTTTTTTCATCTTCCGACTCCTTCGTCATATTTTTGCAGCCACAAGGGTGTCCTTACGACGCCTCCGGCTGCTTCGGTGTAATTAAAATCGCCAGAAATGCCAGGAAAATGTTGGGGTATACCTCAACCATAAATATGCCGTGCAGCGTAAAATACAGAACCATCACCATACCGATCGAAAGATACCGTGCAATTCTGCCCTGCCGTGCCGCCATCGGCTCCTGCAGTTTGAGTACACTGGCTAAAGAAGTCAAGAATATCAGAATCAGGACAATGCCCACCACACCGCAGCGGTAAATGATCTCCAGATAAATATTGTGGGGGTCGTTCGACAGCTCCGGTGCACCAAATCCATAGCCGAACAGAACCGTCGTCAGGCTCTTTGTGCTTGCCTCAATATACTGGAGGTAAACATCGGATCTTCCGGTGGTTAGATCATTCAGGTCCTCGCTGCCCAACAATCTGGACATAACCACTGCAAAGGGCGAATCCTCGGAAAACAGCAAAAACTCCGCACCGACGACAATGGCTGTCACCAACACAGCTCCCCAGATCACCTTTTTGTTCCGGAATTGCCAGATGATATACACAACACACAGCAGGATCAGTGCCAGGAAGAATGTCTTACTGTAAGTTAAAACGCCAAAAGCAACCAAGCTGACCACCACCAGAACAAAGGGCAGCATTTTTATGCGGCCGTTTTCACGAAGCTTGATCAGCATGGACAGGCCAACGATCAGCATCGTCATATAGTAGTTCGGATCACGGTACAGACCGTGGAAACGCATGATGCCTGTTCCCCAAAGTGCCTCCGTGTCAGCACCGATCACCTCACGCAGCTGCCAGGTATCCTGCAGCACCAAAGCATAAAGGGATGTGGCCAGCAAGCCTATGCAAAAGGCTTTTGCTGTCCGCTCCGCCGATTGGGTGTTTTGCTTCGGAAGCAACACCCAAAGCAGGAAAATCTGACCGAAACACAGCACAAAATCGCTGATATTGGTCTGCATGCGCAGCAGCAGATAATTCAGCAAAACCAAAATCAGCACCAAGCTGCGGTCTGCCCGAAGGCCCTCCCGCACCAAATATACCACTGCCGCCACAAGGCACAGGATAATCAGCAGCGTTAATCCGGCGGAGGTTCTGAACACATTACACAGCGGTGCCAGCAAAGCATAGTCCGTGGCAAAAACCTTTGCGTCATACCGAAATACCCGGTACAAGCAAACAGCCAAAGCCGCATAAGAAGTCATTGTTGACACAAACGGTGACGCAAGGATCAATACCATTGCCACCAAAATGCTCCAAACAGGGTATTGTTCCCGATATTCAGTTGTCAATACCCCATTTTTTACCATTGTTTACCTCAGTTATTGATCAAGTTTGCAAATTGGCTCATGCCAAGAGCATTGCTGGGCTCGCTGCTGCGAAGTGTCTGCTTCAGATCACGCAATTGCGCCGGATTTTGCAGCACCTGCAGCAGCTTTTCGTTCAGTGCCTGCTGATTATTTTCGCAGACCCAGCCGCAATTGCGGGCAGTGATCATTTCATCGCTGGAATTTGTACGGGTGACCAGCGTGGGAACGCCCAAAATATAGGCCTCATCGATGACCATCGGAGCCGCCTCATGGTAGGAGGTCAGCAAAAACAGATCCGCATTTTTCATGTACCGATAGGGATTGGCCTGCTCACCCCAGAAGATCACATGCTCCTGCAGACCCTT
The DNA here is from genome assembly GCA_015067945.1 of Oscillospiraceae bacterium. GTDB lineage: Bacteria > Bacillota > Clostridia > Oscillospirales > Oscillospiraceae > Faecousia. The sequence goes on along the minus strand of SVLM01000005.1, from coordinate 78,952 downwards.
TTGGCTGACCATTGCCTTCAGCTCTTCCTCCATAGTGCCGCTGCCCAAAAGGTGCAGGGTTATGGGGATGCCGTTATGCAGCATCTCTTCTGCTGCCAAAATCGCCCGGTCGATGCCCTTCCGGGGAGAAAATCTGGCGGCACAAAGCACATTCAGGCGGTTTTCGTCATAAACCACGGTGTTTTCCTCCGCCAGCGTGCGGATCTCGGAAATGTTGTTGCAGTTTCTGACTGTCACAGCCTTCCCTGCCAGCTCCGGCACCACCGATTCAAACACGCCTCTGCAGCCGTCGGAGCAGGCAGCAATAGTGTCGAACTTTGCCATAATGCGGTTGTTGACCTTGTGGTTTGCCCCGCATTTTACATAGTCATCATGCAAAAATGTGATTTTCCGCTTGGCCTTTACCCGATGCAGTACAAAATCCTGCACACCGCCAAAAAAGGACTTATTTCTGCCGTTATGCAAAAACGACATGGCACAATCGTATTCCTCCGGCAGTGTCTTTTGGCTCCAGAGCATGATCTGCACAGCTGCGGATCTGCCAAAAATTCGGCAAATCGCCGCCAGTGCACCCCGCTTCAGCTTGTCCGCACCCCGGGTCTCCCCCTGGCTGACACCGAAATACCGAAACAGTCCCTTAGCGGTGATGCACCGGATGCCCGGAGGCAGCATATCCATATAATCGCCAACCGGGGCGAACAGCAGCAAGGTCACATCATGCTCCCCCTGCCGCTCCAGCTCCCAAAGAAGATTGCACAGACTTTTCTGCACGCCGCCAACCTTCATATTGTTGTTTGCAATCAGAATTTTCATAGTGCATCCTCATAAGGTAACATTTTTTTGCCGCCCCGAATGCCTGCCAGCATCAGCTTCAGCCGCTGCATTGCCGGAATCTGGGTTTTTCTTTTGAAGCGAAAGGCAAAATAGGGTGCCGCCAAATAATGGGCCTTGGGAAACAGATGCCGCAGCAGCACGCCCTTATCGTAAAAATACTTCTCGTGATAGCCGGTAAACCATGTGGATGTATCCTTGCGGCAAGTACCCAGCACATAGGTATGGGAATACACCTGCAGCTTATGGTCAAAGCAGGCCTTCAAAAACAGAGAATCCTCTCCGGAGCCGAAGGGACAGCCGCCGCCGAACATCTGATGGAAGGTGATATTGTGCTGCAGCAGTGCCTGACGCCGGGCGGCGATGGTATAGGTGCCAAACCGCATGGCATTGGTCACGCGAAGGCGTTTACTCTGCAGGTGACGCCGCTCCGTAACCTCCCCGTTTTTGACAATATCCATACCAAAAATGATCACATCCGCCTTGGGATTCTCCCGAAAGGCGGCAATTACCGCTTCGGGCATGCCGTCGTTGTAGACAACATCATCGTCCGCAAACAGCACAAACTCGCCGGTGGCCGCCAACAGAGCAATATTGCGGTTTAAGCCAACACCTCTGGTGGAAGTGGTGATCATTTTCCACTCACCGGCAGAAGATTGCAGCTGTGCAAAGCAATCCTGCTCGGCCTGATTGGCGATGATCGCATCGCAGGAAATATTCATTTGTTCCGCAATGGAAAAATCCTGCTGATTTCTGGTAGCCAGCAGCACCTGCAGTTTGCTCATAGAGGCCTCCTAAATTTCAGATTGCCGGTCCTCAGTCCGCCGGTACAAAATTTGAATTTTCCTTCAGGGACGATGCCACATCATTGATGGTTTCCTGAGCAGCAATGAACGCAATACGGCTGCTGTCATCCAACCCGGGCATGGATTCATGGATCACCATATACACCTGCAAGGTGTGTTTACCCACCGTAACCGATCCCAGGGGGATGCCCTCCTGCCCACCAAAGACCATCTCGTACAGCGGCATTTTTGTGCCGTTTAATACAGTATAAAAACGCAGAATTGCCTTGTTGTCTTCGTTGATGGTTTCCACCTGTACCAAATCAGACATGGAATAGGCGTATTTTATTGCACAGTAATTGGTTGCAACGATCACCTTATCGCCCTGATCCGTGACCGTCAAGACCGTCAGCGGTTCGATGCCGGAGGGCTGAGAATTCTGGTTTCCGTCGCCGGGATTCGATGCATTTCGATTGTCCAAACCAACCACAATCACCATCAATATCACAAAAATCACGGCCAGTACCGCAATCACAGGAACCCAATTTATTTTACCGTGAAAATTCATTCTGACTCACATCCGTATTCATATTTTGCACAAATTTCGACGCATTTCGCAGCACATAATACGCCACTGATACCATACCACCGATTGCCACATAAGTCAACCCTTTTCCCCTCCCCAACCGCAAAAGCAAAGGGCAGATGCCAACGCATCTGCCCTTGATAATCGGTGCATTTTCTTATTTGGGTGCGTAGAACAGACGCAGGATCAGTGCATCCAGCTTGTCTGCATCAACATAAAACTCCATGTACTGAGTGCCCTTCTTGTTTTCGCCCTCGGGAGAGACGATCTCCACCAGCGGATAATCGCCGTAACGCTCCGCGATAGAGCTGATCACATTGCCGGAGCAATCTGTGACAATATAGGACGAAACGCTCTCATAGGTGTTCAGTGCAAAGGTCTCATCGCTGTCCAGCTTTGTCTGCAAGCCCGACAGCAGACCATTCATAAACTCTCTGTGCCGCTGCATACGGGTCACATTCATCTGGTCGGCAACATCCTTACGGGTGCGGACAAAATTGATAGCCTGCTGACCGTTGAGCAGCATCTGACCCATCTGGATGGTGGGATCCACAGCGGAGAAATCGTCCTTAACCTCAACCTGAACGCCGCCCACCGCATCGGTCATGACACTGATGGCGTCCATATTCATGGACATATAGTAGTCGATGTGCAGGCCGTACAGGAACTGAGAAACCGTTTCGCGGGTATTTTCACAGCTGTCCTCCAGACCGGTGCCATACATATGTGCAAGTGCCAACTGGCCGAATCTGGTGCCGGCGTATCTGCCGCCAAGGCCCAGCACCCGGACATCCAGCATGGTATCGCGGTTCAGCTGCAGGATCCGGCAGTTTTGGTTGGTCTCATCGAAAATCAGCAGAGAAATCACGTCAGCCAAGCCGCTGTTATTGTAAGAAGGACTGGCTTCCACCGGGCCAAACTTATCGATACCCAGCACCATGAACACTGTGATATCCTGACGGGGGAAATACTCTACGCCATCTCTGACGATGGTTTTGGAAGTGGTCGGTCTGCCCGACTCCTGTCCGGTATGAAAAATAGTGGACTCCAAAATCTGGAGCCCACTAAAAATCATAACAAGCACCAGGAGCAGGATGATACAGAAATAGACAACACTGCCTTTGGGTTTCTGCTTACTCATCGCATATATTCTCCCATGTTACTTTTTTATCGTTATTCGTTTGCTTACTTCATCAGCTCGCGGCGACGCAGGACGACCATTGCAACAACTGCAACGGAGGAAACAGCCAGCAGAACGACCCACAGGGTGATGTTGGACTTATCGCCGGTGTCGCTGGAGCCGCCATCGGGAACGGGAACAGAAATAGCCACAGGGCAGAAGTCCTCGAACACGCAGGTGATGGTGCCATCGCCGTTGTTCTTAACAGAAACGATCTCAGACCAGGTGCCGTTGATGTAAGTCATGACAACCACATCGGTATTTGCAGGAATGCCGATATCGAAGGTCAGGGTAACGGTAACACCGGGCAGAGCAACCAGTTCTTTATGGCCATCGTCGCAGATCCAGCTGACATCAAACAGATCTCTGACGATCATCTTGCTGGCATCCACTTCACCGCTGTAGGGCAGCTTCATGTTACCCTTGTTCAGCTCGTCGTAAACATACAGCAGCTCGTCTCTGGCTTCTGCGGGAATCTTGGTGGAGGTCTCAGCCTCGGCCAGAGGGGTGATCAGCAGGTGATCCATAGGAACCTCACCGGAGGATGTACCGTTGGGATCGTTAATGGTGCCACCACCGACAACCTCGGGAGCACCCTTGTAAGAAATGCTGGGCACGAACTCTACGTCAGCATCAGCAAAAGCGAAGCTGGCCAGAGAAATGCAAAGCATGATTGCAGTAATTAAGCAAACAACCTTTTTCATTTTACTCATCTCCATAGATATTTATTGCGTCCGGTGACGCGGGTTTACTATAACATCGTATTCAACAAACGGGGTCTGTCTCTTAACGATCGCCGGGCAAAAGCCCAATCCTCCCCCATGGTGAATACATTCTGTTCTATCAGTATACAGCCTTTCACAGCATTTGTCAACCACATTATATGGATAAATTTTGAAATTTTACCCACTAAGTCATGTGTATTTCGATATTTTTCGCCGCACCAGCCGCAGCCTTTGCGCTTATTCCTCCGCAGGTTCCTGCTCAACAGGCTTGTCTTCTGCCGCAGCCTGGGCAGTGGCATATCTGCCGGCATATTTGCTGCCGTACTTTCTGTAGTACTTCTTGGAGTAGCCACCGCCACTCTTGGTGGAGCAGTTGCAGACAATGCCCAGAATCTTGGCTTCCATGAACTCAAACTGACGAATGGTGTCGTTGAGAACGACGCGGTTGCAGTAATTCTGTCGAACCACCAGCAGAACACCGTCGGTATCCTGTGCCACAGCCAGAGCGTCACTGACTTCGCCAACGGGAGGCATATCCAAAATGATGTAGTCATAGGACTGCCGCAGAGTCTTGAGCATTTTGCTCATCTTATCGGAGCTGATCAGCTCAATGGGGTTCGGGGGATTTCGGCCGGAAGAAACCACCTGGAATGCATTCTCCTCGCCTACAATACCGCAGGGCTGGAAGATCGCATCCAATGCACACTGACCGGACAGATAGTTTGACAGGCCGGGAGTCTTCTTGATGGGCAGCTTGACGTTCAGAGAAGGACGACGCATATCGCAGTCGATCAGCAGCACCTTCTTGCCAAGCTGGCTCATGGAGTAGGCCAGGTTGACAGCGGACAAGCTCTTGCCTTCGCCGGACATGGCACTGGACACCGCGATCACACGGCAGCGGTTGTCGCCGGCAAAAGAGAACTGCAGCTTGGTACGCAGCAGATTGTAGGCCTCGGTTGCAGTAAAGGCAATGCCCTTGCCCACCATAGTGGGCTGTTTTCCGTTGAGGCTTACCTTGTCGCTCTTCTTACTGCCGTAGCCGTAATAATAACCGCTCTTGGTGGGGGCACTCATATCCGGCACAGATGCCAGAATGGGGTGCTCACTGTTCTGAGCAATATCATCCTCGGAGCGGATGGTGACGTCAAAGATCTCCATCAGCACAATGACGCTGGCCGTCAGAGTCAAGCCGATCAGGAAGCCGATGATGGCATTGGTGGTATAACTGGGAGAGCTGGGATTCACCGGTACCTTGGGCATATCCACGACCTTGGCGGAGGTGCCTTCAATGATACTGGAGATTCGCTTGGGGAGGATGTAGGAAATGGCATCGGCAATCTTCTTTGCCTCCTGAGGATCGGGACTTTCAACCACAACCCTGAAAATTTCCGTATTGTCCACCGACTGGGCGGAGATCATCGACAGCAGCTGGCTATGTGTGCGGTCCACACCGGTATAGTCGATAATATCATCCATGGTCTGCCGGGTCTGCAGAATGACGATATAGGATTTTACCAGACTCTTGGACGCGGTAATATCCGAAGAAGTGATACTGAAGGAAGCATCACCCATGGAAAAAGAGCTGTTGTTGACGTAGAACATGGCAGCGGACTGGTACTGGGGCTGAATAAAGAAGTATGTGCCCAGAAAGGTCACGATCGCCGCCACTACAGCAACCAGCACGACCAACCACATCTTATTTAGTATTGCGCTAAACAATTTTTGCAGGTTGATCTCAATACCCGGTTTCTTTTCTGCAGATTTGTTTTCCATAAAAATACTCTCCAATCTTTGGAATCTCCCGCCACCGTTGCCGAGGGCTTGGTGCTTTGGTGTTTATTTTATCGGAATAATTCCGTGGTTTACGTTTTTTCTAAAAGGATCTGACGGATTTGGTCGATCTGTTCCCGGGTGACACCGCAGTACAGCACAAAGGTTTCCGCCTTTTCCTGCAGGGTATCGCCCTGCCAGGTCTTCAGCTGCTCCACCATGGTTCTATATCCATAGGAATCCACCCACGTATAACACATGGTAGACAGCTCATACTCCCGCTGCAGGTCTTCCTCGCTGACTCCCAGCAAGGCCTCCAGAAGGAAACAGACAGTGCCCGCACGGTCCGCACCGTAGGTGCAGTGCATGTACACCGGATAGTTGTCCGGATTTGCAAGATCCGTAAAGATCTTCAGCACCGCTGCCCTTCCCGGGCTGTGGAACATAGCGGTGTATGGACGGGCATCGTAGACGCTGTGGGTCACATCCTCGCCCAGAGGATAGGTAAACTGTCCGATCTCTGCCGGAGACCGAAGATCCATATCTGTGCGGATGCCCAAGTATTGCCGCATTTGCCGCAGCCCCTCTGCCGTCAGCTTATACTCAGACTTCACCGCACCGTCCAGCTCGCTGCCCCGATAGAGCAGACCCTGACGGATCACAGAGCCGTTCGCGGTTTTCCAGCCGCCGATATCCCGGACATTGACGATACCGTCAACGCTGAGCAGCCGGGGAGCAGCCGCAGTGCGGAAGCTTGTTTCCAGCACCCGGGTGGTTCCGTCGCTGAACGAGATGCAGATCCGGTAATAATATTGCTTATTTGCCAGCAGGAACGGCACCTTGACAGAGCTCTGATTGCCGGCAGGTCGATAGATCTGCCCGTTGGTCAGGTCTTCATTGTCTGCCAGAGTGAACACAATGGATGTGACCGCCACGCCCTGAGGGATGTTGGTGATCTTGACGGACAGCGTTACGGGAACGCCGGTGTCCAGACGGCGGTGTGCTGCCTTGTAATTGTAGATATCATCTTCCAACGGCCTGGTCAGATCCCGCAGGGTAAATGCCTGTACTTTTTGGGGAATCAGCAGCACCTCTGTCTGATCCGGGCTGACCTGGATCTGCATGGGCGGCACTGTTTCGGGAACCGTAGGCTCCTGCACAGGCGGCTCGGTGCTTTCCGCAGGGGGGGCGGTGGGTTGGGGTTCTGTGAGGTGGGGTTCTGTAACGAATGGCGGTTGTGTGGCTTCTGCCGTTTCTGTAGGTGTCACCGTTTCCGTGGACCAAGTGCCCTCCGTGGAGGGGATTTCCTCCGTTGGACGGGAGGTTTCCGTACTCCATGTCGGAACGGTCTGGATTTCCGTCTCCCCGTCACCCTGACGGCAGCTGCTTCCAAACAGCAGGCAGAGGGACAATACCAGCAAAACAAGGATTCCTCTTACCAGCCGGATATTCAAATGCATGCCTGTCCGGGTTTCTTTCCTGCTCATAAATGTTCTGTTTATCCTTGGTGTACGATTTTTATCCGGTCAGCGGATGCTGCGTGTATGGACTTCAAATTCCATATCATCCCGGAAGTGGGCGTATTTCTCATAGGAATTTTCCAGATCCACCAAAATTGCATGCTGCTTACACAGCCGGTCTTCCTCCGGAGGAAGCTGGTGATAATTCCCGTACAGAATACGCAGCAGCCGGTCGTAACCGGCAGGTATGGGGTATTCCTTCCCTTCAAATAACGCCTGGGTTTGATTCAGAAAGCACTTTCTGGGGTATACGCTTTTTTTGAAGCCGGATGCTCCGCCCAAAAAGCTGTGGACCAAAGCACTGTCCTCCCTGCCCCATTTGGTGATGGCAAGGAACAGCTTGTTCGGCAGCAGCCGGCACAGTTGCATGAACAGCTTTTTCTTTTGGCTGTGGGTCTCGTACCCACGGCGATACAAACCCTTTGCGATGACCACCTTGGAAGCCCAGAACTGCAGCTTCCGTCCAAAGCCGGACTTGGCACAGTTGTCGCAGGGGAAGATATCAAGATACACACCCTGATGGGTTTGAGGATCCTTGGGGTGATACTTTTCAAGGCACGCGGTGTTGTTCAGCCGCAGCTTGGAGAAGAACATGGGCCAGTGCTCGGAAAACTCCTTTTGCAGGTAGAATTTTTCCGAATCAAGGACCTGCTCCGCTTCCTGCAACAGCCGGTCGTAATCCTGCCGCAGCAAAATCACATCCAAATCGTCATCCCAGGGGATAAATCCCTGATGCCGCACCGCACCCAGCATGGAGCCGGCAAACAGCACATAGGGAATATTCAGCTTTTTACAAACTCTGTCCAACTCCTCCAGAAGCTGGCACATCGCCTGTTGATGGGCTGCATGGATCTTCTCCATAACTGCACGCCCCTTCCTTTGTTGGTTTTGCTTTGCGTCCGTATTTTTTCAGACTGGCCATGGCGTAGCCGCAAAAGGCCCATGCACTCTGCCACCGGGACAGCTTTAGGTACTCCCGGTAAATACGCCAGCGGCTTTTCGCACTTTTGCGTTTGTCAAACGAACGGGAATTGGCGATATACCGCCACCGGGTCAGTACCTCGGTGCAGCCTGCGGCTATATAGCCGTCACGCAAAAGCTGCAGCCACAGCACATAATCCTCGTGGTGATAACCCGTTTCAAACCGGTATTTTTCTGCAATCTCCGGCGACAGCATCACCGTGGAGCAGCCAATCACATTTTCTTTTAGCAGGGCGGAAAAATCCGTCTCGGCAGGAATCAGATAATCGCCTCTGGCACTCTGGCCGTTTTCGTCCATAATGGCATAGGAGCTGTAAAGCAGCTGGGCACCGGTTTCTTCCGCCCGGCGAAGCTGTCTTTCCAGTTTTTCCGGATGCCAGACATCATCGCTGTCCAGCAATGCCGCATAGCGGCCGTTGCACAGCTCCAGCCCTCTGTTGCGGGTTCGGGCAACGCCCATGTTTTGGGGATTGCGCAGCAGGGTGATCCGGTCATCCTCCCGGCACAGCCGCTGGACCACTTCCACCGTATCATCCTTCGAGCCGTCATCAATTACCAGTAATTCCCAGTTTTCAAAGGTCTGCCCCATAACAGAGCGGATGGCCTCCTCAATAAACCGACCGGCATTGTAGGCCGGCATGATGACGCAAACCGCCGGGCCGGTCATCTTGCACCCTCGTGGGTGAAGATCAGCCGCACAGTTTTGACTACGCAGGCAAGATCCAGCCGCAGGCTCTGCTTTTCGATGTACTCCATATCATAGACCAGCTTTTCCTCCGGCGACAGATCATAACCGCCGTGGACCTGTGCATGACCGGTCAGGCCCGGCTTGACTTGCAGCCGCTGCCGGAAGCCCGGAATGTATGTTTCGAATTCATCGTAGAAATACACCCGTTCCGGCCGAGGACCGACCCAGCTCATGTCGCCACGCAGGATGTTAATCACCTGAGGCAGCTCGTCCAGTCTGGTTTTACGCAGCAATCTGCCCAGCTTGGTGCAACGGTCATCGTCCTTGTCTGCCCACTTAGGGCCGTTTACCTCTGCATCCAGACGCATGGAACGGAACTTATAAATGGTAAAGGGTTTTCCGTTTAACCCTAACCGCTCTTGCCGAAAAACGGCAGGACCTTTGGAGTCCAGCTTCACCAACAGTGCGATGATCAGCATAGGAATCAGCAAAGCCAGTCCCGTCAACAGAGCAAATAAAAAATCAAACAGCCGTTTTACAAAGTAATATCCTTTTCTTCCGGACATATCAATTGTATTCAGTTGTTCATGGGATGTCGCTCTTTCTGTGTTTATTGTTGTTCCCACAGTGCCCCTCCTCGTGTGTTTCGTATAAAACCCCACAATATTGCTACTATAGAGTAGCATACCCCACCGCGAAAATCAACCCTAAATGCCATATCTCCACAACAAAAAGCAAAAACACCGGATTACACAAGCACAAGCAATCCGGTGTTTTTGTGTTTTTTATTTACCACAGGTACATTTTCGCCTCGTAAGGCCGCAAAGCTTCCGCCGTATCGGCATAGTTGCTCAGCAGACACCGGGCATTTTTCGGCACCGAAATTCCATCCACAGCCTGCTCCTTATTAGAAAAATTGCAGACTACCAGCAAGGTTTCTTTCTCCGTTTTGCGAATATACGCAAAGATATTGGGGTCTTCCGGCAGCAGCAATCGGAATTTGCCCTTACGGAACACTTCATAGGTCTTTCGCAATTCGATGAGCCGCCGGTAGTGGTGGAACACCGAATCCGGGTCAGCCAAGGCAGCTTCCGCATTGATAAAGCTGTGATTTTCGTTCACCGGTATCCAGGGTGTACCGGTGGTAAAGCCGGCATTGTCCCCCGGGGTCCATTGCATGGGAGTTCTGGCATTGTCCCGGCCCCGGGCATAAATGCTTTCCATCACCGTTTCAGGGTCATAGCCGGCAGCAGTTCGCTCGGCGTACAGATTGTGAATCTCCAAATCCCGGTATTGGGAAAGCTCCAGCCGAACATTGGTCATGCCCAGCTCTTCACCCTGATAAATATAGGGCGTGCCCTGCATACCGTGGAGCATAGTGGCCAGCATTTTCGCCGACTCCACCCGATAGACCCCATCATCACCCCACCTCGAAACGATCCGGGGCAGATCGTGGTTATTGAGGAACAGACTGTTCCAGCCCTCCTCCTGCAAGCCCAGCTGCCAACGCTCCATACACGTTTTCAGATCCGGCAGATGCAGCGGCTTCGTATCCCACTTGGGCTTTCCCGGCTGCTGATCCAGACCGATATGCTGGAACTGGAACACCATGCTCAGCTGCTTGCCGTCCCTGCTGCTGAATTGCTGTGCCCGGGGTACATCGGCACTCCAGGCCTCACCTACTGTGACAAGGCCATCTTCCCGGAAAGCTTCCCGGGATAATTCCTCCAAAAATTCATGGAGTCTTGGGCCGTTGGCGGTAATGAATGCATCCGGCACCTTTGCAATCTGGTCGATTACATCCAGTCGGAAGCCCCCTACGCCCTTGTCCACCCAAAAGCGGATCATTTGGTACAGCTCCTGACGCAGCCTGGGATTGTCCCAATTCAAATCCGGCTGCTGGGGAGCGAACTGATGGAAATAGTACTGCCCCAGCTCCGGCACATAGGTCCATGCAGGGCCGCCGAACACCGAGCCCATATCGTTGGGTAATTTGCCCTGCGTGCCGTCACGCCAGACATAGTAATCGTGATAGGGATTATCTCTTCCCTTTTTTGCCTCCAAAAACCAGGGATGCTGATCGGAGCTGTGGTTCAGCACCAGATCCATGATGATGGAAATGCCCCGGTCCTTTGCCTGCCGGATCAGCTCCTCCATGTCCGCCATGGTGCCGAACACGGGATAAATGTCCTGATAATCGGAAATATCGTAGCCGTTATCTACCTGAGGAGACTGACACACCGGCGACAGCCAAATGCCGTCAATGCCCAGCTTCTCCAAATAATCCAGCCGGGAGATAATGCCCTTCAAATCACCGATGCCGTCGCCGTCGGTGTCCTGAAAGCTTTTGGGGTAGATCTGGTAGAACACCGCAGATTCCCACCAGCCCCGTTTGGTTTTATCAAGCTTCATAATGGTATCCTTTCTCCAGTGCCTCATAGACCCGCAGCAGCTCGCCCACGCTCCAGGCCTGGGCGAAGCAGCCCTGGGATGCTCCGGGGTGCAGACCTTCGTAAATTTCCGGAAGCTGACCAACACAGCCCTCCCGCAGAGCCGCCTGCAGCGGCTCCAACTGCCGGTAAACCGTAGCCCTGGCCTCAGGGGAATTGTCGTGAACCTTCAAATAAGCAAGGTAGTACGCCCCCAAAGGGAAGGGCCACACCGTACCCTGATGATACGCAAGATCCCGTTTCTTCTGACTGCCGCCATAGTGAGGCTGGAATTGGGGATCCTCCGGACTTAAGGTTCGCAAGCCCACCGGTGTGTACAGATGCCGGTAAACCGTTTCCACAATTTTGCGTTCCTGCTCTTTCGTCAGTATGCCAAAGGGCATAGTCACCGCCCAGATCTGATTACACCGCAGCTGATTGTCCGCCTCTGTACCGGAGATCACATCCTTCAGATAGCCTTCCTTCTCCCGCCAGAATTTCTCCCGGAAGGATTCCGACACCTGTCGTGCCAGAATTTCGTAGTCCGCCCCGGACTTGCCGCAAAGGGGTGCCAGCCGGGACATGACCATCAGGGCATTGTACCAATAGGCATTGATCTCCACCGGTTTTCCGTGTCGGGGCGTAGGCAAAATCCCCTCCACGCACACATCCATCCAGGTAACCTGATCCATACCCTCACCGGCACAGATCAGTCCGTCGGTGTGCATGTGGATACCGTGATGGGTGCCTTGCTTGTAGGCCGTCACAATCCGCTCCATCACCGGATAGGCCTCTTCCAGCAAAGCCCGATCCCGGGTCCGCTGATAGTACAGCCAAATGCTGTTGATCAGCAAAAGTGCCGCATCCACGGTATTATACATTGGGGCATTGTTCCCCTCTGGGAACAAATTGGGTACAAGGCCGTCCTTTTCATAGGCCAAAAATGTCCGCAAAATACTGGCGGCAGTATCGTAATCCTCTCTTGCCAGCACGCAGCCGGACAGGGCGATCATGGTATCCCTGCCCCAATCGCCAAAAAAGGGAAAACCTGCCAAAATGGTCTTGCCGCCGGTGGATTCCCGGTGAGCAATGTAATCCGCTGCCGCGGCGGCCAGCTGCCGGGCGGTTTCATTTTGGAAATTGCCCTGCTTTTGCCGGGCCTTCAGCCGTTTTTCCTGCTGGGCAAGGAGCTTTTCGACCGTGGTGCGGATGCCCTGATCGGAGAACAAAATCTCAAGATTCTCCGTCTTACCGGGTGCAACCGTGATATAGATCCGCCCTCCGGCAGAAACCAATCCGCTTTCCGGACGGCCGTCCTTTACATCGTGGGCATAATGCAGCCGCTGCCACCGGGTGGGGAATTTTTCCCACACGCCATTGGTTTTGAACCGCAGGGAAAGACCGCCGCCGGTGACTTTTCCGCTGCTGAATGTGATCCGCTGTTTTTCCTGCGGGGGATTGCCCTTGGGAGCAAACTGCATCCAGGGCGTGACCTCCAGGGTCACCGGCACTTCACTGCCGTTGTCTACAGCATAGCACACTGCGGTAAGATTTTTCTCAAAACCCATGGCACACCGGCGGGTGACGGTCACACCACCGATCTCATAGTGCCAGACCGGGCCATTGTCCCAGACAAAATCCGACAGCTGCAAAAAGCCCTCCTCCGGGGCAGTGCCGTCGGCAAACTCCTGCGTGGAGAGAAACACTGTTTCCTTGCCCACCAGCTTTTCCGACAGTCTGTGTACCAAATGCACCCGGTCATTGGGTGCGGTTCGGGCAGACAGCAAAAGGCCGTGGTCATTCCGGGCAGCGGAAAACGCTGCCGTCATGGAGCAAAAGCCACCCAAGCCGTTGGTCAGCAGGAAGCAATTTTCCTGAGCTCTGGCCAAATCGGTCATATCTTGTTTTCCGTATACAAATTTCATAGTCATCACCTGATCGTTATAAACCACGCCGCCAAGGAATTCCGGCGGCGTGGGTTTTTCAAATCAAAAACGTTGCAAAATACGCAGCCAGCAACATCACGGGGTAGCACAGCAGGGCAAAAACGCGGCTGCTCTCCCCTTTTTCGTCGTTGTAAAAATGGATCGCCAATGCACTGACCGGTGCAGCCAGATAGAGCATGGAGAACACCACGCCCACCGCCGCAGTCAATGCACAGACCAGTGTCCGCATGGGCTTGCCCTGTGTAAGCCAAGCCGCCACGATCAGCAGGATGGTAAAGGCTCCGTGCTCGATCCGCAGCATGCCGCACCAAAGGATGGCCGCCAAGGCCACAACGACCTTGATAAAAATATGCTTGGCGGATTTTTCACCGTAGTAGCGGTAAAACCACAGCAGGATCAAACCCAAAACCAACCCAAAAACCGGATTTCGGGAACCCATCGCCAGCAAAGAGCCGCCCATGGCAAGGTTATAAGGAATTTCGCTGAGAACTGCAACCAAAGCCACCCGGCCCAGATATTTTCCAAAATTCGACGTATGGCAGAAGCCTTCCACCAACAAAAACGCGAAGATCGGCACCCCGCAGGCCTCCAACGCCTGCAGCACCAGAGAAACCGTGGCCAAACCCATGGCTTCGTCGGAGCTTTGCAGAGCAGACAGCAGCTGCTGTGAGGTAACCCCCTGCAGATTCAGAATTCCATTCTGGATCACTGCCCTTGCGATGACACCCAGCAGCAAAAACAAATATCCCCAGTTACGCAGTGCCGCTGCGGATATGCCCCGGGTGGGTTTTTGTTCATTCAGTCGTTCCATGGAAATTTCCTTTCTTCGCAGGGAGCCTCCGACGGCCCGGTTTTCCGAGCCGCCGGTAGCTTACATTAATTGGGTAACAAAACCGCCACACCATAGGCTGGCAGCTGCAATTCGTTCCCGTTCATGCAGACGGCTTCGCCGTTGGCTGACAGAGAAGCAACCAACTTCCAATCTGCATAGCCGGACAGATCCACCGTGGCGGAAGCCGTATCGATGTTCATCAAAATAATACAGCTTTCCTCGCCCCAGGTCTTTCTCTGGGCACTGACGCAACCAATGTTCAGAGCCGTTTCCGCAGTGGTTCGTCCGTGAGAGATCACCGGCAGTGCCTGACGGATGGCCACGGCCTGACGGTAATAATTGTAAATGGAGCTATCGGAATTCGTCTGCTCCGCCAGACTTCCGTAGGGATAGGACGCAGGAATTTCGCATTCCGGCGGCGGATTGGTGGTACCGTTATTCCGCTCCGGATTCCAGTACATGGGTGCCCGCTTGGAGGGGTCGTTGCCTGCACCAACCATGCCGATCTCCTCGCCATAGTAGATAAAGGCACTGCCGCTCATAAACAGATTCATAGCACCGGCCAGCTTGATTTTGTTTTCATCTCTTCCAACAAAGCCGGCGATGCGACCCACATCGTGATTGGAAAGGAAGGGTGCGTCGATATAGTCTGGGTTGTTGGCACTGTATGCCTTGTCCGCCTTTTCAAGGCCGGTGGCGTAGGTGGAGACCACGCCGGGCTGTCCCGCACCTCGCAGCACGGAAATGATCTTGCCGTTGCTGTTGCCGAAGGCATAGTTGAAAATGCTGGAAAAATCGCTCTTATAGTATTCCGCAATCTGGGCAAAACCTTCCCAAACCTCGGCTACCATGTAGCAATCGGGCTTGATGGAGAGGGCTGTGGTCTGCAGCCAGTTCAGAACCTCGATGTTCGGATCGGTCATGCCGGTGTAGAATTCCTTGGCAGCATCCACCCGGAATCCGGCCACGCCCTTGCCCAGCCAAAATTCCATGATCGCCTTGACCTCACTGCGGACAGCATCGCTGCCCCAGTTCAGGTCGGGCATTTGGTAGTCGAAAACGCCTTCATAGTACCAATCGGTGCCGTTGACGATCCGGTTTGTGGACTTCTTTTCCTTGGTGAAATAGTAGTAATCCAGATATTTGCAATCCTCCACCTTTGGCTCTGCCCCGGCAGGCAGAGACTGCAGGTAGCTTACCGCCTCCTTGAACCAGGGATGCTCGGAGCCGGTATGGTTCACAACCAAATCCAAAATCACATGGATATCCCGCTTTTGGCACTCGGCCATGAGAGCGTCAAAATCCTCCATGGTGCCGTAGGCCGGGTCAATGGCGTAGTAGTCGTGGACATTGTACTTATGATAGGTGGAGCTGGGATGGATGGGCATAAACCAAATGCCGTTGGCCCCCAATTCCTGCAAATAATCCAGCTTGGAGATCACGCCCCGGATATCGCCGATGCCGTCTCCGTCGGAATCGCAGAAGGAGTAGATAAACAGCTCATACCAGATACGGTAATTGTCATCCGGGCTTGTTCCCAGGCTTTTGATCTGCTGCAGTGCTTTTTCTGTCAATTCCGCCCCCGATGACTCGGGGGCGGTGGTTGATTCAGGAGTGCAGCCTGCAAGAAGCAGCACAGCAAGCAGCAGACATACGAAACGCATACTGCTCTTCATACATTAAGCAGTGAGGATTCGAGCCTCGACAGCCCCACTGCGGTCCTTTCGTTTGTATTTTTCTTTATCTTCCTTGTCTTGCGTCAGCAAGACTGCGTCATCTGCACAAAAATCCAAAGCGAAAATCCTCGCAGTGGGGTGCTCTGCAGTTTTCAGAGAGTCGCTTTTCGTCAAGACAAGAAAAATCACGCAGGGAATACCCGTTGGTATTTTCAAGGGATTTTCCGCAGTATTGGCGGAAAGCTGCCCCTGAAAACCTATCGGGGGTTCGATTCCTCACTGCTTACCCCTTCACACTGCCGCTCATGGCTTCCTGATAGAACTTCTGGGTGATCAGGAACAGCACGGAGATGGGAATGGCCACCAGCACCGCACCGGCACAGAACCGGACATACCAGGTATCCACATATTCCTTCTCCAGCATGCTGAACAAGCCGATGGAAACGGTAAAGTACTTGGCATTGGCACGGGCGATGACCTTGGCGAACACGAAGTCCACCCATGGGCCCATAAAGGAAGTAATGACCTGATACACGATCATAGGCTTGCACAGCGGCAACGTGATCTTGGTAAAGGTCTGAAAACGGGTAGCACCGTCCAGATAAGCCGCCTCATCCAGAGCCTTGGGAATGGTATCCATATAGCCCTTCATGACGAAGAAGCCCGTACCGGCACCGGAGGAGAAGCAGATGATCATCGCCAGAGGGATCTTGTCGCCCTCGGTCAGGCCAAGAGCCTTCAGCAGGAAATAAACCGCCATCATGGACATGAAGCCGGGGAACAGATTGATCACCATGGCCATGTTCATGTAGGGTTTCCGCATCTTCCACTTGACACGGCTGAGGCTGTAGGAAACTGCCAGCACAAAGAAGGTGGAAATAATGCAGCTGCAGGTAGCAATGAACAGGGTGTTCAGGAACATTCTGGGGAAGTTCAGCACCGAGAAGTCCGTAAACAGTGCAATATAGTTATCAAAGGTATACTCCTTGGGGAAGAAATACTCCTTAAACTGTCCGGGGCCCGGGCGGAAGCTGTGCAGCACCAGATACACAAAGGGAATGACCCAAATCAGACACACGATGCTCAGGAAAATATAGCTGATAACATCCGTGGTGATCCGGCGGGCTTTCATGCCGCCGCGAATCTTAACGGGAGTACTATTCTTAGCCATTATTTAAAGCCCTCCTCATTCTTGTAAGATCCGCTGCTGCGGTAAGTGATCAGCGACACCACGCTCAAAACAAGGAACGTCAGAATGCCGATGACCGCGGCCACATCGTACTTCTGCTGATCCACCGACAGCTTGTACAGCCAGGTAACCAGAAGATCCGTATCGCCTGCGGTATTGCCCACGCCCAGAGGATCACCTCTGGTGAACAGGTAAATAACATTAAAGTTGTTGATATTGCCGGTGAACTGGGTGATGAGGTAAGGTGTCATCACGAAGATCATGTAAGGCAAGGTGATCTTGCGGAACTGCTGGAAGGCATTGGCACCGTCGATCCGGGCGGCCTCGTACTGCTCCGCAGGAATGTTTTTCAGGATACCCGTCACCTGCATCACAGTATAGGGAATACCAACCCAGAGGTTCACCAAAATGACCAGGGTTCTTGCCCAGTTTGCATTGGACAGGAAAGGCAGCGTCTCCTCCGCACCCAAAATGCCCCAGTTTTGCAGCATCTCGTTGACGATGCCTCGCTCCAGGAACATGCTGCGGATGATCATCAAGGAAACGAACTGGGGCACTGCAATGGTCAAAGACAGAACGCCACGCCACAGGCCCTTGCAGCGGATGGTGGGGCGGTTGATGATCATGGCCAGGAAGGTTCCCAGGAAGAAGTTCAGGAAGGTGGCAAAGAATGCCCAAACCAGGGTCCAGATCAAAACATCGCCAAATTGCTTGCCGATGGTAGAGCTGCTGTCAAAAACAGACAGGAAGTTCTTGAAACCCACCCAGTCGAACAGGATCAGGTGGTCACCTTCTTTGGAGTAATTGGTAAATGCCATGCACATCATGTACAGCAACGGAATGACGGTAAAGATGAGCAGACACAAAAATGGCGGAGTCATAAGGAGCTTGTGGATATTGCCGTCGAACAAAGACTTTACATCATCCACAATGCCGGGTACTTTCTTGCCCTGACGCTTTACGCACAGAGCCTGGTAGCCGCTGCGTACAGAGGCCTGCCAGAACAGAACCAGTGCCACAAGGATACATACGGTAGCGACACCGTACAGCAAAATCAAGTTGGATTGGTCGCCAATAATATACTTATAGATCATGTCGACCTCATCCCAAACCTCCTGCATGGGCCGATCGCCCAGGCTGGGAAGCATGGAAAGCCAGTGGAGTCCTCCCTCAGGAAGGAACATAAATACAATAACTGCAACCTCAATCAGCAGGAACAGCAGGCCCTTGACAATCTGACCTGCGAAGATATTTCCCAAGCCCATAACCAGGCAGGAAAGCCACACTATGGGGCCGCCGTTTTTCAGAGCACTGCCCAGAGAGCCGGCTTTTCCGGGTTTTCCGTGAGCAGCAGCGGATTTAGCAAGAGCATTGGACATCTTGTGCTCTCCCCCTTCTACTAAGTTTGAAGAGGCGGCGGCCAGTTTCCTTGCCGCCGCCAGATGTTTGTTTCTAAGCGGATGTTAACCTACAGATTACAGACCGGTGTTGTTAATGGCAGTATTCCATGCCTCGGTCTTCTCAGCAGCATTGTCAACAGTGACTTCCTTGTTGACCAGGCCGGTGCCCATGGAGCCGGCGTTGGTCCAGTAAGCACTCATCTCGGGGATGGAGGGCTGGATAACGGAAGTGTTGGAGAAGGTAGCTTCCTGAGCAACAGCAGCCACATTCTTGGAGAAGGTCTCGCCCTTCAGCAGGGTGGTGTTGCAGGGAACCACATCGCCGTTACGCATATTGTAGTGCAGCTCCTGAGCCTCAGCAGAGCCCATGAATGCAGCCAGCTGGTTGGCAGCCTTCAGGTGCTTGGAGTGGGGGTTGACACCCAGAGCCTTGGAGCCTGCGAAGCTCATCAGCTGCTTGGATTCACCGTTGATGGTGATGCAGGGCAGCTGAGCAGCGGCGAAGTTCTCGCCCAGAGCTTCCTGAACTGCGGTAGCATCCCAAGTGCCGGAGAAGTATGCACCGACCTTGCCGTTACGCAGATCGTCCAGACCGGAGCCGTTGCCGTCAGCATCGACCAGCTTGCCGGAAGCGATAGCGTTAGCCAGGTAAGCGGTAACAGCAGCACCGTTGTCGCCGCCGAACTTGATGCCCTCGGAGCCCTGAGTGCCGTCACCGAACATGGTGCCGCCGTTGGCGAAGTAGAAAGCGGGCAGATACCAGGTGTTGGTGATGGGGAAAGCAACAGCCTTCTTCTCCATCATAGCGTCCAGGGACTTGATGTCTTCCTCAGTGTAGACGGACTTGTCGTAGTACATGAACCAAGTGTTGATCGCGTAGGGAACACCGTAGACGCCGTCACCGGAGGTAACGGTGTTGACCATGGCCTCGGAGTTGTCAGCCTTGATCTGGTCCAGCACAGTGCCGCCCAGCTTGGCGATAGCACCGGCCTGGATCAGAGCACCCAGCTGGTCGTTTGCGAACATGTAAACGTCAGCAGCGGTCTCGGGATCCTGAGTGACCTTGGTGCCGGCGTCGCCCTCGGAGCAAACGCCGAAGTTCCAGGTGATGTCGTACTCGGGGTGTGCTTCTGCGAACTTGTCGCAGATAGCCTTCAGGTAGCTGTTGCCTTCCTTCTGGTCCTCTGTGGGGCCCCAGACGGTCAGGGTGATCTTCTCAGGGCCGTTGTTGCTGCCGGGATTCTCGGTAGCAGGCTGGCAGGCAGCAAACAAACCGATGACCATCATAGCAGCCAAAAGCAGTGCGATGATTTTCTTCATTTTGTTTTCCTCCTAAAATAGTGAGTTAATGTATGCTTACAGTCTCTGACTGTGAAAGCCAAGGTTTCATCATGTTCTCGAAACGAGAACATGAAAAAGGGATCCCTTTTTCAGACGTCATGTCGATACCAATTTATCGATTTTCTTCGGACGTAGCGAGCAGCCGCGTTCTCTGCGGCTGCCCCATAATCATACAACATCTCGCTCGAATTTGCACTACTTTTCTTTCCCTGACGGACAGATTCTACTTTACGCACAATTTTGAAAGACACCCATTGTGCAACATGTCTATATTGTCGTTATTAACGCCACCTATATATGGCACTTCTGTCAAATGTTACCAATTCATCCGTTGCAAAAGCACCCATTACTTGGTATAATAAAAGAAAAACCACACGAGAGGTATGTTATGGATCTGCAAACGTTAAAATCCAAAATGGATCAGGCACACTATATTTATGACGAAACCCTGGCCACGGTCTTGTATGTTGCCCTGAAGCTGGGCCGCCCCTTGCTCATCGAGGGTGCCGCCGGTGTGGGCAAAACCGAGATCGCCAAGGTCATGGCCGCCGCCCTGGACCGGGATCTGGTGCGGCTGCAATGCTACGAAGGCCTGGACGAGAGCAAGGCACTGTACGAGTGGAACTACCAGAAGCAGCTTTTGTCCATCCAGATCAACAAGGACGACAGCAACAAGGCGGAATTGACCGACTCCCTCTTCCGGGACGAGTACCTTTTGGAGCGTCCCCTGCTGAAGTCCATCAAATCCGAAAAGCCCGTGGTACTGCTCATCGACGAAATCGACAAGGCCGACGAAGAATTCGAATCCTTCCTGCTGGAGCTGCTGTCGGATATGCAGGTTTCCATCCCGGAGATCGGCACCGTCAAGGCAAACACCATTCCCTTTGTGGTGCTGACTTCCAACCGGGCCCGTCCCCTTTCTGAGGCTCTGCGTCGCCGTTGTGCCTATTTATATATTGAATATCCGGATATGGAAAAGGAGCTGGCCATCCTCCGGGCAAAGCTGCCCCATGTGGACGACAAACTCTGTGCCCAGGTGGCTCTGGCGGTTCAGCAGCTGCGGAGCAACGAAGCGATTTTGAAAAAGCCCTCCATTGCCGAAACTTTGGACTGGGCCGCCGCATTGGATGCTTTGGGCGTGAAGGAGCTGACTCCCGATGCTCTGCGGCAGACCGCCGGCTTTATCTTAAAAAACAGCGAGGATATTGCCGCCATGGACACAAAGCCTGCCGAAGAATGCAACTGCGGTCACCACTGCGGAGGTCACCACCATGGATGACCATCAGGTCTATCTTGCCAAGCTGACCGCCTTTTCCCGAATGCTCCGGCTTGAGGGATTCAAAGTCAGTCATCAGGAAACTGCCGACGCCTGCCGGATTTTGATCGATCTGGGTTTTGCGGATCGGCAGACTGTGAAACAGGCCTTATCCGCCATCTATGCCAAATCCCGGGAGGAGCAGCTGATTTTCGACCGGGTTTTCGACGGTTTTTTCGTCAGCGAGGATGTTATGCGGGCCCTTGCCCGGGAACAAGCGGAAAAGGACGCCCAAATGGAAGCCATCCGGGCAGCCTCTCAAGAGCAGCTGCAGGTCAACGGTCAGCCCATGATGCTCAGCCAGGAGCAGCGAAACACCTTCGCCTCCATGCCGGAATCTGAGCGGCAGCGACTGCTGGATTTTCTGGACAAGTACAAAAACAGTGCCGAGCGAAGCCCGGAGCTGTATGGCAATTTCATTCATTCTGTTTTTACCAAATCCCTTTTGGAGCAGCAGATGCGGATGGAAGATGCCGCCACCAACGTGGCAGCGGCAGATCCGGAAATCGGCTTGCTGTTCCGGGACATCTCTGAATTCCGGGACGAGGAAATTCCCAAGGCCATTTCCATCATCCAAACCCTGGCACAGCAGATCAACGCAGAGCTTGCCTCCCGGAACAAAAGCTCCGGCCGCAGCGGCGTGCTGGATTTTCGCAAGACCATCCGCAAGGGCTTGGAAACCGGCGGAGCCTTCTACCGGCTCAAATATAAGAAAAAGCCCCGTCGCCGCCGCCACATGGTGATGCTCTGCGACGTTTCCGGCTCTATGATCCAATTTTCGGAATTCGCCCTGCGGTTTATTCAGTCCCTGAATCAGGCCTCGGAAAGCTCCAAAGTCTTCCTCTTTTCGGAATCCACGGTGGAGGCTGACGCCTTTAGTCTGGAAAACATGGATATCTTCCGGGACTATGTCAGCCGCTCCGGCATTTACGGCAAGGGCACGAATCTTGCCAACGCTCTGGAATACCTTTCCGGGCAGCGGCCGCCGATTTTGACAGATTCCACCACCTTGATCATTCTTTCCGACACCAAAACCGTGGAGACCCGCCGGGCCTACGAGGCTCTGCAAAAAGCAAAGCACCTCTGCGGCAAGGTAATCTGGCTGAACCCGATCCCTGAAAATCGCTGGAGCTATCTGCGTAGTGCTCAGGTAATGGCCTCCGGCTGTACCATGATCTCCTGCAACACCTTGGGTGCCCTGGCAAATGCCTGCCGGCGTTTGGCAACGCCGGATTAAACGAAGAATCTGCATATACTATAGAAAAAGAAGGGACGCAAGCGATATGAGCATTTTTGACATCCTCACCATGATCGGCGGTTTGTGCCTGTTCCTGTTCGGTATGAACATCATGGGCGAGGCCTTGGAACGCTCCGCCGGCAGCAGCCTTCGAAGCCTGCTGGGGAAATTCACATCCACAAAAATGGCCGGTTTTCTCACGGGTTTAGGTGTTACAGCGGTCATTCAAAGCTCCTCCGCCACCACCGTCATGGTCGTTGGCTTCGTAAACTCCGGTCTGATGTCCCTGAGGCAAGCCATCAATGTGATCATGGGTGCCAATGTGGGCACCACCGTCACCAGCTGGGTTCTCAGCTTAGGCGGTATTGAGGGCAGCAACCCCATCGTTCAGCTGCTCAAACCTACCTCCTTTACCCCCATTTTGGCACTGATCGGTATCATTTTCTATATGTTCCTGAAAAACGGCAAGAAAAAGGATCTGGGCATGATCCTGCTGGGTTTTGCGGTGCTGATGTTCGGCATGGACACCATGTCCGGTGCTGTGGCAGGTTTGAAAGACGAAGCCTGGTTCACGGAGCTGTTCCTGCTGTTTACCAATCCGATCTTGGGTGTGCTGGCCGGTGCGATCCTCACCGCTGTAATTCAGTCCAGCTCCGCATCGGTGGGTATTTTGCAGGCTCTGTCTTCCACCGGCTCTGTTTCCTACGCCGCCGCGTTCCCCATCATCATGGGCCAAAACATCGGCACCTGCATCACTGCCATCATGTCCTCCATCGGCACCAACAAAAACGCCCGGCGTACTGCCATGGTGCATTTGCTGTTTAATGTGATCGGCACGATTGCATGTTTAATTCTCTTCCTGCTGATTGACCTTATCCTGGCACCGGCAATCTTCGGCCAAAGTGCCACTCACCTGGGCATTGCCGTATGCCATACTATTTTTAATATTGTATGTACCTCCCTGCTGCTGCCCTGCGACAAGCTACTGGAAAAGCTGGTTTGCAAGCTGGTTCCCGATACCCAGGAGAAAGAGCAGGTTGTGGAGCTGGACGAGCATCTGATGGCTGTGCCCTCCGTGGCTTTGGAACGCTGCCGCTGCGTCACCGCCGATATGGCAGCCGTTACCAAGCAGACCTACCTGCAGGGCGTGGCGATTCTGGATCAGTACAGTGAGGAGACCGAAGCCGAAATTCTCAAGGGTGAACGGCTCACCGACCACTATGAGGACGTGCTGGGCAGCTATCTGGTGAAGCTCAGTGCCTTGGACCTTACGGAGGATGCCCACATGGAGGCCGCTTCCCTGCTCAAAGCCATCGGTGATATGGAGCGTATCGGCGACCATTGCCGCAACCTGATGGAGGGTGCCCGGGAATTGCACGAAAAGGGCAGCTCTCTTTCCGATGCCGCCAAGAAGGAGCTGGCGGTGATCACCTCCGCCGTTGGGGAGATCATCGACCTCAGCTTCCGGGCATTTTTGGAAAACGACCTTGCCCTTGCCCGGCAGGTAGAGCCTTTGGAAGAGGTCATCGACGACCTGAAGGACGAACTGCGAACCCGGCACATTGTCCGGCTGCAGGGTGGCAGCTGCACCATTGAGACCGGCTTTGTGTGGTCGGATCTGCTGACAGGACTGGAGCGTATCGGTGACCACTGTGCCAACGTTGCCAACTCCGTCATCGACCTTGCCCACCATAACCGGAACATTCACGAAAACAACCACCTGCTGAAGCAGGAAAACCCGGACTTCGCTGCCCAATTCGCCGCCTATCAGGCAAAATACCGGCTGTAAAAAGCCTTCCCCCGAGGGGAAGGTGGCCGAGCAAAGCGAGGTCGGAAGAGGAATTCGGGAGATATGCTGATATGTAGAACCGCATTCAGACCTTTTGCAAAGTACTTCCCTTTTCCAAGCGCAATACTTTTCTGCCCGCATTCCTCATCAGTCACAAAATCCCTTACAGGAATTTTGTGCCAGCTTCCCCCCGGGGGAAGCCATAGCAGCTTCGCTGCTCTGTTATTTCTCAAAACGCAAAAACTTCCCCCGGATGAATCCGGGGGAAGTTTTTCATATGTTCTTAGATCACGCCCTGAGCAATCATGGCATCGGCAACCTTCAGGAAGCCGGCAATGTTTGCACCCACCACATAGTCGCCCTCGCGACCGTATTTCTTGGCGGCAGCATCCACATTGCGGAAAATGTTGACCATGATGCCCTTGAGCTTTTCGTCCACTTCCTCGAAGCTCCAGCTCAAACGCTCGGAGTTCTGGGTCATCTCCAGTGCGGAGGTGGCAACGCCGCCGGCGTTGGCAGCCTTGCCGGGGCAGAACAGCAGCCCATTCTCCTGCAGATACTTGGTAGCCTCCAGCGTGGTGGGCATATTCGCACCCTCTGCTACGGCCATGCAGCCGTTTGCCACCAGCATCTTGGCATCCTCCAGCAGCAACTCGTTCTGGGTTGCACAGGGCAGAGCCACGTCACACTTAACGCTCCAAACGCCCTTGCCCTCGTGATACTGGGCGTTGGGACGACGCTTTGCGTACTCGGTCAGCCGGGCACGCATTACCTGCTTGACCTCGATAAGGGTGGCCACATCGATGCCGTCGGGATCGTAGATCCAGCCGGTGGAGTCGGAGCAGGTCACGGGCTTTGCTCCCAGCTGCCATGCCTTCTCGATGGCATAGGTTGCCACATTGCCAGCACCGGAAACAGCGACGATCTTGCCGGCCAGAGAATGGCCGTTGGTCTTGAGCATTTCCTCGGTCAGATACAGCAGGCCGTAGCCGGTGGCTTCCTTTCTTGCCAGACTGCCGCCGTAGGAAAGGCCCTTGCCGGTGAACACGCCCTCGTAAACACCACGAATCCGCTTATACTGGCCGAACATGAAGCCGACCTCTCTTGCACCGACACCGATGTCGCCGGCGGGAACGTCGGTATCCGCACCGATATACTTGTACAGCTCAGTGATCAGGCTCTGGCAGAAGGCCATGATTTCCCGGTCGGACTTACCCTTGGGGTCGAAGTCAGAGCCGCCCTTGCCGCCGCCGATGGGCAGACCGGTGAGAGAGTTCTTAAAGGTCTGCTCGAAGGCCAGGAACTTCATAATGGACAGATTGACGCTGGGATGGAAACGCATACCGCCCTTGTAGGGGCCGATGGCACTGTTAAACTGGACGCGGTAGCCGTTGTTGACCTGCACCTGGCCCTTGTCATCCACCCAGGGAATCCGGAACAGAATGCAGCGCTCAGGGGTGGTCAGCCGCTCCAGCAGAGCCTGCTTGCGGTAGGCTTCCTCGTTGCTTTCGATGGCAGGCCGGAGAGATTCCAGCACCTCTTTCACTGCCTGATGGAACTCCGGCTGGTTGGGATTCTGGTCAATGACTCTTTGCAAGGTTTCGTCGATATAACCCATTTTGACATTACCTCCAATAATAAATTGCAAATTGGTTTTTTGAATAGCTGCATTTTACCACAGCCGTCCCGAAAACGCAATAGCAAGAGAAAGATGAATTGGCTTTTCTTGCAATTTTTGGCAAAAATATCGGCATGACCCGGTCCGAATCATGCCGATATTGTCTATTGTACACGGAAATTTATTTACCTGCCACGGACAAGCCTTCCACCAAAACGCTGGGAGAACCGAATCCGGACATACCGGGCATCTCCAGATTGGAGGCCACGGCCTTGATATTCTTCAGCATATCGTAGAAGTTGCCGGCCACGGTGAAGGACTTGACATACTCTGCCTTCTTGCCGTCACGAATCATGAAGCCACTACTTTGCAGGGAGAAGTCTCCGGAAATGGGATCGGCACCGGCGTGCAGACCGCCCAGAGAGTTGATATACACACCCTCACCCACCTGCTCCAGCAGGTCATCCTCGGAAACAGAACCGGGAGCAAGATACATGGTAAAGGGGCTGATGCCCACCGCAGCAGCATAACCGGCCTTGGATGCATTGCCGGTGGTTTTCTTACCGGCAACAGCGGCGGTCTTCAGGTTGTACAGCAGGGTGTTGAATACGCCCTTTTCGATGACATTCTTACAGTAAGTGGGGCTTCCCTCGGCGTCAAAATTCCGGGAAATGGGATTGGCCTTGTGGAACGGATCGTCGACCAAAGTCACTGCCTCGGAAGCGATGACCTCGCCTTCCTTGCCGGAGAGCTTGCTCAGGCCCTTCTGTGCCATCTCAGAAGAGAAGATGGAAGAATACACCTGCAGCAGATCGCTCATGGCCTCAGGATCAAACACTACGGGATACTGGCCGGTGGGAGCCACGTCGCCGCCCAGCTTCTGCTTGGCGGTGGCTGCAGCCTTTTGGGTCAGAGCATCGGTGTCGATGGCACTGAGTTTTTCCAGCTTTATCTGATAGTCGTTGGCCATTTCCTGACCGTTGGTAACCACCGCCACGGCAACCAGGCCGGACAACGTGGTAACGCTGTGCAGGTCAAGGCCCTTGGAATTGTAAATGGCAATCTCGCTCCGCTCTGCCACGCCCTGGGTCTGACTGCCGTCGATCACCGCAGGATCGGCCTGGTACAGCTTATCCTGAGTAGCCAGCACGGTGGAGATAATTTCCTCCGTACCGGGCAGCGGATAGGAGCGATCCTCCAACGGCTGATATTCCTGACCGCCCTCGCAAAGGAACACCTGCTCCTCTGCCTCCAGGCAGGAGGCATTGTCCACAGCCTTTTCCACCACCGCAGCGGCCTGAGCGATGCTCAGATCCTCGGTGGAGGCATAGCCCATCTTTCCGCCATAGATGCAGCGGAAGCACACGCCGCCCTCGGTGGAGCAGGTGAACTGGTTGATCTCATGCTGGAACGCACCGATGCTGGTGGATTCCGCATTCTGGTAATAAATCTCGTACTCCGTGATGCCCAGCTCGGCACACTTGGCAATGACGGCTTCCTTGAAAGCATTAAAATCCATATTCGTTACCTCCTTATCTGCCGCCGACGGTGATGGTGGATACGCGGATCAGGGGCTGACCCACATTGGTGGGAACGCTGCCACTGGAAGAACCGCACATACCCTGACCCATATCCAGGTCAGTACCGACCATATCGATGTTCTGAATGACTTCACTGCCCTTGCCCACAAGGCTTGCACCCCGGACGGGCTCACAGATCTTACCGCCCCGAACCATGTAGCCCTCATTGACGGAGAAGTTAAATTCACCGGTGACGGGGTTGACGCTGCCGCCGCCCATTTCCTTGGCATACAGGCCGTACTCGATGGAGGCAATGATATCCTCGTTCCTGTCATCACCTGCGGCGATGTAGGTGTTGGTCATACGGGAGGTGGGGGTGTAGGCATAGCTCTGACGCCGGGCGTTGCCAGTGGAGGCCATACCCATGCGGCGGCCGCCCATCTTGTCGATCATGTAGGACTTCAGCACACCCTTTTCGATCAGCACGTTCTTCTGTGCGGGGGTGCCTTCGTCGTCCACATTGATAGAGCCCCAGGCGTTGGCGATGGTGCCGTCGTCGATGGCGGTGACCTTTTCGTTGGCGATCTTTTCACCCAGCTTGCCCACAAACTGGCTCCGGCCGTAAGCCACGGAGGAAGCTTCCAGAGAGTGACCGCAGGCCTCGTGGAAGATAACGCCACCGAAGCCGTTGTCGATGGCAACGGGCATAACGCCTGCGGGGCAATAACCGGCACCGGCCATGGTCACGGCCTGCTTGGCGGCATGAATGCCCACATTTTTGGGATCGATGAAATCAAACATCTCCAGACCCATCCGACGGCCCGGGGCACAGGAGCCGGTCTGGGCTCCGTCGCCCTTATCCGACACGGCGTTGATAGCGATCCGGGTGCGAACCTGCCGATCCTGAGCATAGATACCCTCGGAGTTGGCAATGAGGATGTTGTGATCCACATCCATCAGGGAGCCGGTGACCTGAGTAATGGATTCGTCATAGTCCTTGGCTGCAAAATAGCCTTCCTTCAGGATGGTCACCTTTTCCTTGTTGCCGATGCTGGAGGGAACGATCTTTACGGGGTGAATATCACCGAAAATCCGTTCCTTCAGAACAATGTCGATCTCGGCAGTGCCCTGACCCAGTGCCTCGGCAGCCTGCTCGGCACAGCGGATCAGGCCTGCTTCGCTGGTGTCGACGGTGGAAGCCATAACGCTTCGCAGTCCCTTGTAGACACGGACAGCAGCACCGGCAATGACGCCGTCCTTGATGGCATCGACCTTGCTGGCGATCATGCTGATGGCGTGATTGACGGTGTTTTCAGCGAAGAGCTCCGCATAGTCCGCACCGGTGGAAACGGCCTTGCTCAGCACACGCTGGCATATTTCTCTGGAAATCATGGTAATTTACTCCTTTGTTTGGATTTTTCTCAGATGAATAGTGCTATTCTATCATCCTTTCCATATAAAAGCAATCCTCTTTTAGCTTATGGCGGACATTTGTTTCTCCTTGACGCACCTAAAAATAATTCTTTACTTTCTGTGGGAAATTCTGTATGATATATGGGCAATCCCTAAGGAAAGGATACTCTTTTATGGAACAGAACCCCCAAAAAAAGAAGCTGGCCAAGAAGATCGCCTACTATATACTGCTGGGCTTTTTCTGCCTGGTCTTCATTGCCAGTGCCATATATGTTGCGGACTATCTGATTCGCTCTAACGCGGCAAGAAGTGAATACGACAGCCTGCTGGATCAGTACAATCCCCCCTCCCGGCCCCCCATCACCGAGGCTACCGAACCCACAGACGGTACCGCTCCCAGTGAATCTACAGAACCTACAGACCCCCCAGGCCCCACGGAGCCTACGATTCTGGAGGAGTTGCAGGTGTTTTACGACAAGAATCAGGAGCTGGTTGGCTGGATCACCGTGCCGGACACCAAAATCAGCTATCCCGTTCTCCAGTCCCCCACCCGTCCGGACTATTACCTGGATCACACCTTCGAGGGCAAGAAAAGTGCCTGGGGTGCGATTTATGTCCGGGAGGCCTGCGATGTGTTCAAGCCCTCCGATAACATCACCCTCTACGGCCACCACATGAAGGACGGCTCCATGTTCTCCGGTCTGGACGGCTACAAGCGTAAGTCCTTCTGGGAGTCCCACCAGTACATTTATTTCGACACGCTGTACGAGCGTCATGTGTATCAGGTCATTGTGGCCTTCAAGACCAGCGGAACCTACGGCAACGGCTATGCCTATCACCTTTTTGACGATGCCAAGGATGAGGCGGATTTTAACCAGTTTATCAACAATGTCAAAGCCCTTGCCTACTACGACACCGGCATCACTGCCCAGTACGGTGACAAGCTGATCACCCTCTCCACCTGCGAATACACCATCTACGAAAATGGCGAAGCCGTTGGCCGCCATGTGGTCATTGCCAAACGGATCGCTTAACGAGAAAAGATGTCATTCCGAGTCAGTGAGCACACTGGCGTGGCAAGCTCCTCCAAGCACGGTGTCATTGCGAGGCCCAACGGGCCGTGGCAATCCCCCCGTTAGGAGAAACATTTAGGAGATTGCCACGGTCGCTTACGCCCCCTCGCAATGACATATAAATTTGGATAAAACCCACGCCGGAAGTTTCCGGCGTGGGTTTTTGTCCCAATACCTTCCCCCCGAGGGGAAGGTGGATTCAAATTTGCAAGGCAAATTTGAAGACGGATGAGGAACACGGGAGACAAACTGATATACGGAATCGTTATCAGACCTATTACCAAGTACGAAACCCATACAAAATAATTACTTTTCTGCCCGCATTCCTCATCAGTCACCCAAATCGGTTTCGAAGAGCCAATTTGTACGACAGCTTCCCCCCGGGGGAAGCCTTTTGCTGCACCCTCCTTGCAGAATGACAGGATAATTTTCCATTTTCAATTTTCAACTAAATTTCATCCCCCCAGGGGGCTTCACAAAGCAATTTCGGGCGGATATAATGTGGTCAAAATCAAGAAAGGGGAGACCTCCTCCATGAAATTTACCTATGTAAAAAAGATGGTTTTTGCCGCCGTGTGCGTTGCACTGTGTGTGGTTCTGCCCATCGCCTTCCACGCCATTCCCAACGCCGGCACGGTGTTTCTTCCCATGCACATCCCGGTTCTGCTGTGCGGTCTGGCCTGCGGCTGGCCCTTCGGTTTGGTCACCGGCCTGCTTGGACCTCTGCTGTCCAGCGTGATCACCGGTATGCCCCCTGCTGCCATGCTGCCCAGCATGATGGTGGAATGTGCCACCTACGGTCTGATCACCGGCCTGATGATGCGGTTTGTCCGCACCCGGAGCTACACCGCTGATCTGTACATCAGCATGGTCACCGCCATGCTTCTGGGCCGCACCGTATCCGGCCTTGCCAAGGCCCTGATTTTTACCCCCGGAAGTCCCGCATTCGCATGGGTCACCACCTCTTTGGTATCCGGCATCCCCGGCATTGTGCTGCAGCTGGTGCTGATGCCCCTGGTGATCTTCGCTCTGACCAAGGCCCGGCTGCTGCCGGTGCGTTACCCCAAAGGAGAAAAAATCTCATGAACCAGCAGGATGTAATTCAGTTCTTTGACCGGCTGGCTCCCCAGTGGGATGCGGATATGATCCGCAGTGATGCCATTATTTCCACCATTTTGGACAACGCCGGGGTTTCCGCCGGCAAGGATGTTTTGGATGTGGCCTGCGGCACAGGCGTGCTGTTCCCGGACTATCTGGCCAGAAATGTGGCCTCCGTTACCGCGGTGGACATCTCCCCGGAGATGGCGAAGATCGCCGCCCAAAAATTCCCCGGCCGGGTGGACGTCATCTGCGGCGATGTGCAAAAAGTGGATTTTAGCAAGCAGTTTGACTGTATTGTGATCTACAACGCCTTCCCTCACTTCCCCGACCCTGCAGGCCTGATTGCAACGCTTTGCACCATGCTCAAGCCCGGCGGCACATTGACCGTTGCCCACGGCATGAGCCGTGCCGCCATTGACCACCGCCACGAGGGGCCTGCCAGCAAGGTAAGCGTTGGCTTAATGCACGAAGATAATTTGGCGGAACTGTTTTCTGCCCACCTGACCGTCACCGTGAAAATTTCCAACGACCAAATGTATCAGGTCACCGGACAAAAATAAGCAAAAGCAAGGGTTTAACGCCCTTGCTTTTCATATTCACTTGCACGTTTGCACCCCCCCTTTGTAGGGGAGGGTCTTGACCCTCCCTATGGTTATTGGGTGCAGTTGCGATGGGAGGATCAAGACCCTCCCCTACATGTTTATCATAATCCCTCCTCCCTTCGCATAGCCTTTTGCGAGGAGGGATGGACATGACCGATCCTATGACACTGCCACACCGCCTGACCCTGAACGAGCGGCATCAGCTGACCATGACCGGCGTTGCGGAGGTTGTCAGCTTTGACGACACCTCTGTAGTACTGCGTACCGAGCTGGGTACGCTGTCTGTTCACGGACAGCAGCTGCAGCTGAAAACCCTCTCTGTAGACGGTGGCCAGATCGCCGTTGAGGGCAGCGTATCGGCACTGATTTATGAAGAACCCCGGCACAAGGGCGGCCTGCTGGGCAGGCTCTTCGGATGATCACCCCGGCGGAAGCCGCCGGGCGGCTGGGCATCAGCTTCCTGCTGGGGCTGGCTTTGGGTCTTGCTTATGACTTCTTTCGACCCATGAAGCATCGGCATTTGGGGGATTTTTTCTTCATTTTGGCCACTTTTTGGGCATGGCTGTTTTTGGGATTTTCTGTCTGTCAGGGGGATCTGCGGATCGGATACTGGACAGGCCTTTTGGCAGGCTGGGTCGGCTGGCGGCTGACTGTATCCCGGTTGGCCAGGCCATTTTTTGCCGGATTTTGGAAAATAATTACCTTTCCGCTGGTTCTGTTGAAAAAATTTTTGAAAAAAAGCCGGATTTTTCTCAAAAATCTATTTGCATCTGGCGAAAAATCGGGTACAATAGATAAGTTAAGAAAGCCTCGAAAGAAAGGAGCCCGTCATGGCACGATTCAACAATCTTCTACGCAATGTGAAGCTGGTCTACAAACGCAGCAGCAACATCACAAAAATCGTGGTACTGTGTGCCATCATCATCTGCACCGTGGCTCTGATCATTTTGGGCGGAGCCATTCGGGACGCTCAGGCAAGAACCGACGCACTTCGGGTGCAGGCCTCCCGGCTGGAGCAGGAAAACAACCGGCTGTCCTCGTTGATCGACAGTCTGGGCACCGTTGCCGGCATCGAGCAGATCGCCCGGGAAGAGCTGGGTCTTGTGGATCCGGACAGCGTGATCATTGATCCGTCTAAGTAACCGCATTTTATTATTTTGGAGGAAGCAAAGCAAACTATGGAGTTAACCGTCGGAGCCATTTTAGAAGGTAAAGTCAAATCCATCACCAATTTCGGTGCATTCGTCTCCCTGCCGGAGGGCAAAACCGGAATGGTACATATTTCCGAAGTCGCCAACGCCTATGTCAGCGACATCCGTCAGCACCTTACCGAGGGTCAGGATGTAAAGGTCGTGGTCATCGGCAACGAAAACGGCAAGATCAATCTGTCCATCAAGCGGCTGGAGGCAAAGCCCGTTCGGGAAGCAGCTGCCCCCCGGAGCAATTTCCGCAACGCCCCTGCCCAGAATGCACAGCCCCGTCCTGCCCGCACTGCACCGACTCCGCCCCCCGCACCTAAGACCGCAGATCAGCTTTTTGAAGAGAAGCTGAAGGCTTTTATGTCCGAATCCGACAGTAAAATTTCCTCCATTCGGCAATACAGCGATCACCGCACCAAGAGCCGCAGAAGATAATCCATCCAAAAAGGCTGCCGCGGCAGCCTTTTTTACGAGGTGTACTATGTCAACAGTTGTTATTACCGGCGGCAGCCGGGGTATCGGAGCTGCAGCCGTAGAATTATTTGCCCAAAAGGGTCACCGGGTATTTTTCCTTTACGAAAAGAATCACGAAGCCGCCAAAGCCGTGGCTGAAAAAACCGGTGCCACCGCCATTTGGTGCGACGTGGCAGACAGCGATGCGGTCTGGGCCGCATTTCAGCAGATCCCGGATGTGGATGTGCTGATTCTGAACGCCGGCATCTGCCATTACGGGCTGATGCAGGATCTGCAGGAACACGAGTGGGACCGGCTGTTTGCCGTGAATGTCAAGGGAATGTACCTGTGCGTCAACGCTGCTATGCCCAAATTCCTGAAGAAGCAAAGTGGCTGTATCATCACCGTCAGCTCCATGTGGGGACAAGTCGGTGCATCCTGCGAGGCGGCCTATTCCGCCACCAAGGGTGCGGTCATCGCACTGAGTAAGGCTCTGGCACAGGAGTTGGGTCCCAGCGGTATCCGGGTAAACTGCATTGCACCGGGTGTGATTCAAACGGATATGTGTGCCAGCGTTTCCGAAGAAACCATGGCTTCGTTGGCAGAAGAAAGCTGCGTCGGCAGAAACGGAACCCCTGCCGATATCGCCCAGGCCATGGAGTATCTTGCGGAGGCAGAATTTGTCACCGGACAGGTACTGAGCGTTAATGGCGGTCTGGTGCTGTAAAGAAAGGATGTTTACTATGAAGATTTCCATCGGCTGTGACCACGGAGCTTTGGAGCTGAAGAACAAGGTCGTACAGCATTTGACCGATGCCGGTCATGAAGTGACGGATTTCGGCACCCATACGCCGGATTCCTGCGATTACCCCGACTTTGCCGCCGCTGCAGCACGGGCGGTCGCTGACGGCTGCTGTGACCGGGGCATCGTGCTTTGCACCACCGGTATCGGCGTGTCCATTGCCGCCAACAAGGTGCGGGGTATTCGCTGTGCCCTGCTTTCCGACACCAAGAGTGCCCAGCTGACCAGAGAGCACAACGACACCAACATGATGGCCATTGGTGCCGGCATCATCAGTCAGGAGCTGGCTCTGGAAATTGTGGACATTTGGGTGAATACCGAATTTTCCGGATCTGACCGGCATGCCCGGCGGATCGAAAAGGTCATGGCTCTGGAAAAGTAAATTTTACGGGCGTGTTCAAGTCGAACACGCCCGATTTTATGCTATTCCCTGCCTCCCCCGTATTCTGTCATTGCGAGGCCCAACGGGCCGTGGCAATCCCCCGGTCAGGAGAGCCCCTTTGGAGATTGCCACGTCGCTACGCTCCTCGCA
The DNA here is from genome assembly GCA_015067945.1 of Oscillospiraceae bacterium. Lineage (GTDB taxonomy): Bacteria > Bacillota > Clostridia > Oscillospirales > Oscillospiraceae > Faecousia. The sequence continues at coordinate 44,419 of SVLM01000005.1, read as the reverse complement.
ATGACAGTTCTATTGGCGTGGTGCTCCGCACAAAAACTCTCCCCGGGAGAAACCCCTTTACTCCTTGCTCTGCAAATAGCGGCAGGCGTTGGTGGCAGCAATCGCACCGTCACCGGCGGCGGTGGTCACCTGCCGGACAGTCTTGCTCCGGCAATCACCGGCAACATAAATGCCGGGAGTCTGGGTGGCACAATCCTCACCTACATCAAAATATCCCCAGGGATTCAGGCCGCACAGATGGGCAAAAGCGTCATTTTCCGGCATGAGACCCACAGCCAGGAACGCACCGCTGACAGCCAGCTCCTGCTCCTGACCGGTCACTTCGCTACGCAGCTTCAAGCCGGTCAGCTCGCCCTTTTCCTGCAGGTAGCCGGTGACCACAGTGCTGAACAGCACCCGGACATTTTCCTTGGCCGCCAGGGCCTGAGCCAGCTTTTTCTCGCCGGTGAAATCCGCCAAATTCTGCACGATGGTCACCTGCTTGCACACATCGCTGAGCAACAGTGACTCCTGCATGGCGGAATTTCCGCCGCCGATCATGGCCACTTCCTGACCGGCATAGAATGCACCATCGCAGACCGCACAGAAGGAAATACCCTTGCCGATCAGGTCTTCCTCGCCGGGCAATCCCAGCGTGCGGTGCTTGACACCCACTGCCAAGATCACAGTCTTCGCTTCATACACGCCGCCCTCTTCGGTGGTAACCCGCTTGATATCGCCTATGGTTTCCACACCGGTAACGGTTTCCAGTTCCACATCCGCACCCAGGTTCATCACCTGATCCGTCAGGTGGTCTGCAAATTCACTGCCGCTGATCTGGATGGTGCCGGGAATATTCTCCACCTTGGGAGAAAAGGCGATTTGTCCGCCAAAGCCGCTTTTTTCAATCACCAGCACGGTTCTGCCGGCCCGGAGGGCATAAATGGCCGCGGTCAGTCCCGCCGGGCCACCTCCCACAACGATCATATCATACATAGAGAACCTTCTTTCCGCTTCAAAATTGTCAAAACAGCACATCCTTGCCTCTCCCTTTGGGAGAGCCAAGATTCTAACCATCACATATCAAGGGCCGGGCGGATGCCCGGCCCTGTGGTTTTTATTTAGCCAGATACTTCTTGATCTCCGGCACGCTGTAATAGCTGTTAAAGTTCTCACCGTCGGTGATGACCAGGGTGGGTGCACCCTTGACGCCGTAAGCCTTGCACAGCTCCACATTCTCGTCAGCAATCAGTTTCTCGTATGCCACACCGGCCTTGCTCAGCAGCTGCTCGGCAACCCGGCAGTTGGGGCAGGTCACACGGCTGAAGAGGATGGCCTTGGCACCGGAAGCGACCTCCGCCTTGGGCTGCTCGCAGCAGCAGGGAGCTTCTTCCTTCTGTACTGGGGCGGTAACCTTTGCCTTGGGTACGGAGGTACCTACATTATAAACCTTGCGGTCCTTGTACTCCTGGCTCTTGCCGTCGTTCCAGTTCTGCACGGGGCGGTAGTAACCGGTGATCCGGCTGTAAACCTCTGCCTTCTTGCCGCAGATGGGGCATTCAAAATGCTCACCGGCAATGTAGCCGTGGTCGGCACAGACGGAATAGGTGGGAGACAAGGTGTAGTAAGGCAGCTTGTGATTCTCTGCGATCTTGCGGACCAGAGCAGCAGCAGCCTTCCAATCCGGCAGCTTCTCACCCAGGAAGCCGTGGAACACGGTGCCGGAGGTGTAACGGGTCTGCAGATCGTCCTGAATCTCCAGAGCAGAGAAGATGTCCTCGGTGTAGCCCACGGGCAGGTGGGAGGAGTTGGTGTAGTAGGGCGTGCCGTTTTCGTTGGCAGTGATAATGCCGGGATACTTTTCCTTATCGTGCTTGGCAAAACGGTAGGTGGTGGACTCGGCAGGGGTTGCCTCCAGGTTGTACAGATCGCCGTACTGCTCCTGATAGTCGCTCAGCCGCTCACGCATATGATCCAGCACTTCCTTGGCGAATTCCTGGGTTTCCTTGTGGGTCAGGTCCTTGCGGAGCCACTTGGCATTCAGACCCACCTCGTTCATGCCGATCAGGCCGATGGTGGAGAAGTGGTTGCCGAAGGTGCCTAAGTAACGCTTGGTGTAGGGATACAAGCCGTTTTCCATCAGCTGGGTAATGACGGTACGCTTGACCTTCAGGCTGCGGGCAGCGATATCCATCAGCTTGTCCAGACGGGCGTAGAAATCCGCCTCATTCTCAGCAAGATATGCGATCCGGGGCAGGTTGATGGTGACAACGCCGATAGAGCCGGTAGACTCACCGCTGCCGAAGAAGCCGCCGGACTTCTTACGCAGCTCCCGCAGATCCAGACGCAGACGGCAGCACATGGAGCGGACATCGGAGGGCTCCATATCGGAGTTGATGTAGTTGGAGAAATAGGGCGTGCCGTACTTGGCGGTCATCTCAAACAAGAGCTTATTGTTCTCGGTCTCGCTCCAGTCGAAATCACGGGTGATGGAGTAGGTGGGAATGGGATACTGGAAGCCACGGCCATTGGCGTCGCCCTCGATCATGATCTCGATGAAGGCACGGTTGACCATGTCCATTTCCTTCTTGCAGTCGCCGTAGGTGAAGTCCATCTCCTTACCGCCGACGATGGCAGGCATATCCTTCAGGTCGGCAGGAACGGTCCAGTCCAGCGTAATATTGGAGAAAGGAGCCTGAGTACCCCAACGGGAGGGGGTGTTCACACCGTAGATGAAGGACTGCACGCACTGCTTGACCTCCTTCTGACTCAGGTTGTCCACCTTGACAAAGGGAGCCAGATAGGTATCAAAAGAGGAGAATGCCTGAGCACCGGCCCATTCATTCTGCATAATGCCCAGGAAATTGACCATCTGATTGCACAAAGTAGACAGGTGGCTGGCAGGAGAAGAGGTGATCTTACCCACAACGCCGCCCAGGCCTTCCTGAATCAGCTGCTTCAGGCTCCAGCCGGCACAGTAACCGGTAAGCATGGACAGATCGTGCAGGTGCATGGCCGCACTGCGGTGAGCCTCGGCAATCTCCTGATCGTAAATTTCGCTGAGCCAGTAGTTGGCAGTGATGGCACCGGAGTTGGAAAGAATCAGACCGCCCACTGAATAGGTGACGGTAGAATTCTCCTTCACACGCCAGTCGTTGATCTTCAGGTAGTTGTCCACCAGATCCTTGTAGTTGAGCAGGGCGGAGTTGACATTGCGGATCTTCTCACGCTGCTTGCGGTACAGAATGTAGGCCTTGGCAACATCCGCATAGCCGGCATCGGACAGCACCCGTTCCACGGAGTCCTGAATGTCCTCCACGGCGATGATACCATCCTCGATCTTGGGGTCAAAATCCGCAGTGACCTGCAGAGCCAGCAGGTTGATCACACTGGGATGATACTGCTTATTGACGGCCTCAAAGGCCTTGACCATGGCCGCACTGATCTTGGAAATCTCAAATTCCACAGTGCCGCCGTCTCTTTTTGCAACACGGTACATAGTGTTTTTCCCCTCTCATATGTAAAATACAGGCATTGTCACAGCCCGTAAACGCGACAACGCCTGTATTATACCTTGCTTCTTTTTCAATGTCAACCACAAAATTCAATATATGCCATATATTTTCTTGTGCAAACACAAGATGTTGTGGTTTTTTATTAAGTGCCACGAATGGACACTTCTTCGGCATAACCTGCCAAAATGCCCTGAAAAGCCACCAATTCCGCCTTTTCCGGTGCTTTCAGACCGGCAAAAAGTACGGTATCCCGGTCTGCAAAGGGCTGAATAAAAAACCGCTTGACCTTCTTTTTGGGGGAAATTTTTTCCAGCCACCGGGCAATAGCTTCCATGGCCTGCCGATCATGCAAAGGCTCTGCCACGGTGGTGCGAAGCTCATAGTCCACCGCCCCGGACAGCAAAAAGGCAAGACTCTCCTCGATCCGCGTAATATCCAACCCCGGCAGGCCCGCGGTTTGGGCATAACGCTCCGGGCAATTTTTTACATCCATGGCAACATAATCCACCAAACCCTGATCCACCAATTTCTTCAAGACATCGGGACGGTAGCCATTGGTGTCCAGCTTGATGGCATACCCCAGCTTTTTTATTTCCGTCAGCAATTCCGGCAGATCCTTCTGCAGGGTGGGCTCGCCACCGGTGATGCACACACCGTCGAGAAGGCCTTTTCGCTTTTCCAGAAAGGTCAGTAGCTCCTGCTCGTCCATCACCGGTGTTGCCGAGCCGTCCAAAAGCTCACTGTTATGGCAAAAGGGGCAGCGGAAATTGCAGCCGCCCAAAAACACTGTGCAGGCCACCCGTCCGGGATAGTCCAGCAGCGTCATTTTCTGTATTCCGACGATTTGCAAATGAATGCCTCCTTTTTTGTTCTTTTTTCATTATAACATATCCCAAACCGATTGCCAACTGACAATTTATTAGTTATTATACATATTGTATAAAGCACCGCCAAATTTTCCCGTGATTTTGGCTATCATTCCCTGCATTAACCAGTTGATTTTTCCGCTTATTTCCCGTATAATGTGGCTATCGAGAAAAAATTATCGATAACAGACTACCGAAACAAAAATTCTCTACTTACATTTCAGGAGGTTTTCATTATGAGCAGAAAAATTACCGTCATCGGTGCCGGCAACGTGGGTGCAACCATAGCCTACACTCTCTCTTTGGATGATGTTGCTTCCGAGATCGTTCTGATCGACATCAATAAGGATAAGGTCGAGGGCGAGGTCATGGACATCGTTCAGGGCACCAGCTTCCGTGAGCCGATTTCCGTCATTGCCGGTGACTACGCCGATGCCGCCGGTTCTGACATCGTCATCATCACCTCCGGTGTGGGCCGCAAACCCGGCCAAACCCGGATTGACCTGGCTCAGACCAATGTAAATATTCTGAAGTCCATCACCCCCGAGATCGTGAAATACGCCCCCAACGCTCTGTACGTCATCGTTGCCAACCCCGTGGACGTGATGACCTATGTGTTCACCAAGATCTCCGGCCTGCCCGAAAGCCAGATTCTGGGCTCCGGCACCATTCTGGACACTTCCCGTCTGCGTTACGACCTGAGCGATCACTTCAAGATCGCACAGAACAACATCCACGCCTATGTCTTCGGCGAGCATGGCGACACCAGCTTCATCCCCTGGTCCCTGGCCTCTGTGTCCGGCTGCGATCTGGATCTTTACGAGGAACTGATGACAACCAAGGGTACTGAACCTTTGGACAAGGAAGCCACTCTGAAATATGTCCAGAAGTCCGGCGGCGAGATCATCGCCAAGAAGGGTGCTACCTTCTATGCCGTCAGCGTGTCCGTTATGAAGATTCTCAAGAAGCTCACCGCAGCTTACGATTCCTTCGCCACCGTATCCTCCCTGATGCACGGCGAATACGGCGTGGAGGATGTGTGTCTGAGTGCCATGACCGTCATCGGTCCTAACGGTGTCAAGGGCAAGGTTCCCGTGAAGCTGACCGCTGAGGAAGAAGAGAAGATGCGTTTCAGTGCCAACGCCCTGAAGGCTGTTATTGCACAGTTGGATATTTGATAAAAAACCTTCCCCCGAGGGGAAGGTGGCCCAGCGTAAGCGAGGTCGGAAGAGGAACACGGGATGCAATCCAATACACGGAAGCATTGTAGACTTGCTTCCAAGCCTAGGTCTACTGCAAAATCCAACCATCCCTGCCCGCATTCCTCTTCAGTCATCACCATGCGGTGATGCCAGCTTCCCCCCGGGGGAAGCGACGCCTGGCGGCGTTCCACATTTGAACTCTCACAGAATTGAGGAAACGATATGAAATACAGCTACTATCCCGGCTGCACACTGCGAACCAAAGCCAAAGATCTTGACCGTTACGCCAGAGCCTCTGCAGAGGCTCTGGGCTTCGTGCTTGAAGAGCTTGATAACTGGCAGTGCTGCGGCGGCGTATACCCCCTGGGTACCGACGAGATCGCATCCAAGCTTTCCTGCGTCCGTGCCTTAAATGAAGCAAAGGAAAAGAATCAGAGCCTGGTGACCGTCTGCTCTGCCTGCCACCATGTTATGAAGCGGGTCAACGACGATATGGCGAATGTTGCCGACATTCAGTCCCGTGCCAACAACTACATGGGCCTTGCCGAGCCCTACAAGGGCGAAACCGAGGTTCTCCACTTCCTGGAAGTGCTCCGGGACAAGGTCGGCTTTGCCGAGCTGAAGAAAAAGGTTGTCAATCCTCTCACCGGCAAAAAGATCGGTGCTTACTACGGCTGCCTGCTGCTGCGACCCAGCGGCGTAATGGCCTTTGATGATCCGGAAAACCCCACCATTTTGGAGGATTTCATCCGGGCTCTGGGTGCTGAGCCGGTGGTTTATCCCTACCGCAACGAGTGCTGCGGCGGCTACATCAGCCTGAAGGATCCTCAGGGTGCAACCAATATGTGCCAGCGGATCGCAAATTCTGCCGAGAGTTTTGGTGCAGACCTGCTGGTCACCGCCTGCCCTCTGTGCAAGTTTAACCTGACCAAGAACAGCAAGCTGCCCATCGTCTACTTCACGGAGCTGCTGGCTGAGGCTTTGGGTGTAAAGGAGGATGCCTGATGAACAAGCAAATCGAACAGATCAAACAAATCAGCGGTGTCAATCCTCTCAAGTGCATGAAGTGCGGCAAATGCTCTGCCTCCTGCCCCAATTTTGACGAGATGGACATTCCGCCCCATTTGTTTGTCAGCTATGTGCAGAACGAAAACATCGAAGCACTGATGCAGAGCAAATCTTTGGAAAAGTGCCTGAGCTGCTTTGCCTGCGTGGAGCGTTGCCCCCGGGGTGTCAAGCCCGGTCAGCTTATCGACGCCGCCCGGCAGGTATTCGTCCGCAGCCGGGGTCAGCAGCTGCTGTCACCCGATGAGGTTCCTGCCCTGCTGGATAAGGAAACGCCCCAGCAGCTGCTGATGAGTGCGTTCAGAAAGTATCGGAGGTAACTGCCATGCAAAGAATTGGTGTTTTTGTCTGTCACTGTGGCAGTAATATCGCCGCCACGGTAGACGTAAAGAAAGTTGTGGAGATGGCCCTACGCGAGCAGGGCGTCGTCCACGCGGAAGACTATCCCTATATGTGCAGTGAGGCCGGTCAGTCCCGGATCGCCGCTGCCGTCGCAGAAAAGAAGCTGACCGGCATCGTGGTTTGCTCCTGCTCCCCCCGGATGCATGAGGCCACCTTCCGCAAGGCTGCGGAGAAGGCCGGCATCAACCCCTACATGGTGGAAATCGCCAACATCCGCGAGCATTGCTCCTGGATTCACAAGGACATGGCCGAGGCTACGGAAAAGGCTACCATTCTGATGCGTGCCGCCGTTGCCAAGGTGCATCTGAACGCACCGCTGCAGCAGGGCGAAAGCCTGGTCACCAAGCGGGCACTGGTCATCGGCGGAGGTATCGCCGGTATTCAGACCGCTATCGACATTGCCGATGCCGGCTACAAGGTGGACATCGTGGAAAAGACCCCCTCCATCGGTGGCCGCATGAGCCAGCTGGATAAGACCTTCCCCACCCTGGACTGCTCCGCCTGTATTCTGACCCCCAAGATGGTGGAGGCCGCTGCCCACGAAAATATCACCATCCATACTTACTCCGAAGTGGAAAAGGTTTCCGGCTTCGTCGGCAATTTCACAGTGGATATCCGCAAGAAGGCCCGCTATGTCAACATGGACAAATGCACCGGCTGCGGCATCTGTCAGGAAAAATGCCCCTCCAAGAAGCCGCTGAATGAATTTAACCGGGGCCTGAATACCCGCAGTGCTATCTATACGCCCTTTGCTCAGGCCATTCCCAATGTGCCCGTCATTGATGCCGCCAACTGCATCAAGCTGAAGACCGGAAAGTGCGGCATCTGCGAAAAGTTCTGTCAGGCCGGTGCCATCGACTACACCCAGCAGGACGAAATCATCACGGAAAACTACGGTGCCATCGTGGTTGCCACCGGCTTTGACACCATCAAGCTGGATAAGTACGGCGAATATGCCTACAACGAGAGTAAAGACGTAATCACCTCTCTGGAGCTGGAGCGGATCATGAACGCCGCAGGCCCCACCAAGGGTCATCTGGAGCGTCTTTCTGACGGCAAGGCTCCCAAGGAGATTGTGTTCATTCAGTGCGTGGGCAGCCGCTGCTCCGACGATCGGGGCAAGCCCTACTGCTCCAAAATCTGCTGTATGTACACCGCCAAGCACGCCATGCTGATCCGGGATAAGTACCCGGATACCAATGTGACGGTGTTCTACATCGACGTCCGTACCCCCGGTAAGAATTTCGACGAATTCTACCGCCGGGCTGTGGAGGATTACGGTGTCAACTACATCAAGGGTCAGGTGGGCAAGGTCTCTCCCCAGGCCGACGGCAGCCTGCTGGTTCAGGGCGTTGACCTCTTAGAGGGCAAGCAGATCCTGAAGAAGGCGGATATGGTGGTTTTGGCCACCGCCATCGAGCCCAACCCTGATGTGCGGAAGATCGCTACCATGCTCACCGCCTCCATCGATACCAACAATTTCCTCACCGAGGCACACCCCAAGCTGCGGCCTGTGGAATCCCCCACCGCCGGTGTGTTCCTGTCCGGTGTATGTCAGGGCCCCAAGGACATTCCTGAAACCGTGGCTCAGGCCGGTGCGGCAGCGGTGAAGGTCATCGGCCTGCTGGCCAAGGATAAGCTGAAGACCAACCCCTGCACAGCCAAGGCAGATGAGCTGCTGTGCAACGGCTGCTCCCAGTGTGCCAATGTGTGCCCCTACGGTGCAATTTCCTACGAAGACAAACTGGTCAACGACCACGGCATCCGGGAGACCCGCCGCATTGCGGTGGTCAACGGTGCTCTGTGTCAGGGCTGCGGTGCCTGTACCGTAACCTGCCCCAGCGGTGCGATGGACCTGCAGGGCTTCTCTAACAGACAAATTCTTGCGGAGGTGGATGCAATATGCCGGTAAATGAAAATTGGAAACCCACTATTGTAGCCTTCTGCTGCAACTGGTGCAGCTACGCAGGTGCAGACCTGGCAGGCTCCAGCCGACTGGCTTATCCTGCCGATGTAAAAATCATCAAAGTGCCCTGCTCCTGCCGCGTCAACCCCATGTTCATCCTCCGTGCCTTTGAAAAGGGTGCCGACGGCGTGATCATGTGCGGCTGTCACCCCGGTGACTGCCACTACTCCACCGGCAACTACTACGCCCGTCGCCGGATGACCCTGCTGTTTAGCATGCTGGACTATCTGGGCGTAGAAAATGGCCGTACCCGGGTCGAATGGGTATCCGCCGCCGAGGGCGTGAAGTTCTCGGAAACCATGAACAGCTTTGTTGCAAAAGTACGGACACTGGGCCCCAGTGTCAGATTGGGGGATTTGCGATGCAAGAATTGATTAATAAAGCCAAATCCCTGCTGGAAAGCGGTGAAATTGTCCGGGTTCTCGGCTGGCGTAAGGGCGAGAATGATTGGGACGTAGAGCCTGCCTTCTTCACAACCGCTGAAGATCTGGAAAGCAATTTCGTCTACAACGGCTTCTGCGGTGCCAATCTTTCCAAGTACATGATCGAGGCCAGCAGGCTCGACGGCAAAACTCTGGTTTTCCTGAAGCCCTGCGATTCCTACAGCTTTAACCAGCTGATCAAGGAGCATCGGATTGACCGGGAAAAGGCCTACATCATCGGTGTTGGCTGCAAGGGCAAGCTGAAGATCGAAAACTTAGGTGCCGAGGGCATTTTGTCCGTGGAAGGTGCCGGTTATCCCGACTGCAGCGAAATGCTCACCGTCAAAACCTTGTACGGTGATAAGCAAGTTGCCTACAAGGACGCCATGCTGGAGCGGTGCCATGTCTGCAAGGGCAAGGATCATAAGATCTACGACGAGCTGATTGGCGAGAGCGTGGATACCTGCGATTCTGACCGCTTTGCCGAGATTGCCAAGATCGAGGCCATGAGCCCGGAAGAAAAATTTGCCTTCTTCCAGGCGGAGCTGAGTAAATGCATCCGATGCAATGCCTGCCGGAATGTGTGCCCCGCCTGCTCCTGCCGCAAGTGCGTGTTTGATTCGACCAAGTTCGACTCCGCACAGAAAGCAAACGCCACCTCCTTTGAGGAAAAAATGTTCCACATCATCCGTGCCTTCCATGTGGCAGGCCGGTGTACCGACTGCGGTGAGTGCAGCCGTGTCTGCCCCCAGGGTATTCCTCTGCATCTGTTCAACCGCAAGTTCATTAAAGATATCAACAGCCTGTACGGCGAGTACCAGGCCGGTGCAGATATTGACGCTGCCGCCCCCCTGACCAGCTTCCGTACCGACGACGCCGAACCCGGCGTTGGAAGGAGGTAAGGATATGTATCGCATTGCAAAAGCTGACATTCCTGCCCTGCTGGCTGCCATTGCCGCCAAAGGCGAGCTGTACCTGCCGGTGAATACTGCAGGTAAGACCAATTTCGCCCCCTGGAGCGAAGATGCCGATGTGGATCTGGAAACTTTGAAGACCGTCCGCTCCGGCAAGGATGTATTCTTCCCCCAGAGCGAAAATCTCTACTCCTGCCACCGCACCGACGGCAAGCTGTCCGTCACCGCAGCGGAGCTGGAAGACAAGAATTTCGTTGTCTTCGGCATGAAGGCCTGCGATGTCCGGGGCCTTGCCGTCCTCGACAAGGTATTTCTGTCCGACCCGGTAGACAGCTACTACGCCGCCCGCCGCAAGCATGGCACCGTGGTTTCCCTGGCCTGCAGCAAGCCGGACACATCCTGCTTCTGCCATTGCTTTGGCATTGACTGTGCTGCTCCCGAGGGAGATGTGGCCACCTGGTTCGCAGGAGAACACCTCTACTGGCTGCCCCAAAGTGAAAAGGGCGAGTCTCTCACCGCCGCTGTGTCCTCTCTGCTGGAAAGCACCGATGACGCTGCCGTGGAAGATGCCAAGGCAGCCATCCGCTCCATTCAGGAAAAGCTCCCCTTAAAGGATCTTTCTCTGGAAGGCTGGGGTGCGGAAGCCGCCAAAACCAAGTTTGACTCCCCGCTGTGGGAGCAGCTGTATAAGCCCTGTCTGGCCTGCGGCACCTGCACATTTGTCTGCCCCACCTGCCAGTGCTACGACATTAAGGATTACAACACCGGTTCTGGCGTTCAGCGGATGCGTTGCTGGGACAGCTGTATGTACTCCGACTTTACCATGATGGCCCACGGCAACAACCGTACCAGCCAAATGCAGCGGTTCCGCCAGCGTTTCATGCACAAGCTGGCTTACTTCCCCGCCAACAACGACGGAATGTTCTCCTGCGTGGGCTGCGGCCGGTGCGTGGACAAATGCCCCAGCCACTTAAATATCGTCAAGGTCATCAAGGCCTTTGCAAAGGAGGGTAAATGATGCACGAATGTACCTGTCATCCCGGCTATATGCATGATACGCTGATTCCTCAGGTTGGCATCATCACCGACATCCGGGAGGAAACCCCCGATGTCAAGACCTTCCGGGTCAACGCCCCCGGCGGCGGCAAGCTCTTCGAGCATATGCCCGGCCAGTGTGCCATGGTGTGCCTGCCCGGTGTCAGCGAGGCCATGTTCTCCATCACCTCCTCTCCCACCAATAAGGAGTATCAGGAATTTTCCATTAAGCGTTGCGGTCAGCTGACTGACCAGCTCCACACCCTGCAGGTTGGCGATGAGATTTTGGTTCGCGGTCCCTACGGCAACAATTTCCCGGTAGAAACTGCCCTGAAAGGACAGAATTTGCTGTTCATCGCCGGCGGTATCGGCCTTGCTCCCCTGCGAAGCGTCATCAACTATGTGCTGGACAACCGTGAAAACTACGGCACTGTGGATATTCTCTACGGCTCCCGCTCTGCTGACGATCTGGTGCAGCGTAAGGAGATCGAAGAGGTTTGGTCCAAAGCACCCGGTGTCAATGTGCACCTGACCATTGACCGGGAGCAGGAGGGTTGGGACGGCCATGTTGGCTTTGTTCCCAGCTACCTGAAGGAGCTGAATTTCGACACCAACAAAGTCGCTCTGCTCTGCGGACCTCCCATCATGATCAAATTCTGCCTGCAGGGCCTGAAAGAACTGGGCTTTAGCAACGAGCAGGTCTACACCACCCTGGAGCTGCGGATGAAGTGCGGCGTCGGCAAATGCGGCCGCTGCAACATCGGCACCAAGTATGTCTGCAAGGACGGCCCGGTGTTCCGCTTCGACGAAATCGACGAACTGCCTAACGAGTACTAATTTTGCTGGCGGCACAGCCGCCAAACCTTCCCCCGAGGGGAAGGTGGCGAAGGCAAAGCCTGAGCCGGAAGAGGAACACGGGCGATATACTGTAATGCAGAGTTGTCAACAGGCCTACTACAAAGTCTGACACTGATTCAAAATCATAGATTTCTGCCCGCATTCCTCTTCAGTCACAAAATCCCTTTTCGGAATTTTGTGCCAGCTTCCCCCCGGGGGAAGCTTATGCGGCTTCGCCGCCATAATCTAAACCACGAAAGGACGATGCCAAATATGGAAAACATGGTAAATGTCTACTTTTTCGGCAAAAGATATTCCGTTCCCGGCGATCTGACCATCATGACCGCCATGGAATATGCCGGCTATACCCTCACACGGGGCTGCGGCTGCCGCCACGGCTTCTGCGGTGCTTGTGCCACCATCTACCGCATTAAGGGCAGCAATGAGCTGAAAACCTGCCTGGCCTGCCAAACTCAGGTTCAGGAGGGCATGTATGTGGCCTCCATCCCCTTCTTCCCCACCGACAAGCGGACCTACGACATTGAGGGTCTGAAGGCCGATCAGCGGGTGATGATGGAGCTGTACCCCGAAATCTACGCCTGCATCGGCTGCAACGCCTGCACCAAGGCCTGCACCCAGAGCCTGAATGTTATGCAGTACATTGCCTACGCCCAGCGTGGCGAATTTGAAAAGTGTGCCGAAGAAAGCTTTGACTGTGTCGGCTGTGGCTGCTGCTCCGTCCGCTGCCCCGCCGGTATCAGCCACCCTATGGTGGGTCTGCTGGCACGCCGCCTGACCGGCAAGTACATTGCCCCTGCCTCCGAACATCTGGAGAACCGGGTGGCCGAGATCAACTCCGGTGCCTACGATGCACTGATCGAGGCCATTATGCAAAAGCCCATCTCCGAAATGCAGGAACTGTACAACCACCGGGATATTGAAAAGTAAGGAGGGGTCATTATGTTTACGGAATCTATGATGGAATCCATTAAGAAGGTAGAGGCCACCCGTGCTGCACGTATGGGCACGGAGCCCCGCCGCATGACCGCCGAGGAAAAGAGCGAGCTGCTGAAGGCCTACCACCCGGACTACCGGCCCGAAGGCTTCAAGGAGATCAAAATCGGTCCCAACAAGGGACAGAAGGCCCCGGTGGAGCTGACCAATCTGATTCACTCCAACAGCCGTCTGCTCAGCGAAAATATCGACCTGACCAAAATCGACTATGATGTGGATGTTCTGGTCATCGGCGGTGGCGGTGCCGGTGCATCCGCTGCCATCGAGGCCCACGAGGCCGGTGCCAATGTTATGGTGGTCACCAAGCTCCGGATTGGCGATGCCAACACCATGATGGCCGAAGGCGGCATTCAGGCTGCCGACAAGGAAAACGATTCCCCCGTCCAGCACTATCTGGACGCTTTCGGCGGCGGTCACTTCGCTGCCCGTCCCGAGCTGCTCCGGCGGCTGGTTATGGAGGCTCCCGATGCCATCCGCTGGCTGAATAAGCTGGGCGTCATGTTCGACAAGGACGAGGACGGACGGATGGTCACCACCCACGGCGGCGGTACTTCCCGGAAGCGTATGCACGCCTGCAAGGACTACTCCGGTGCAGAAATCATGCGTACCGTCCGCGACGAGGTGCTGAACCGGAAGATCCCCGTTGTGGAATTCACTTCCGCTGTGGAGCTGCTGAAGGACGAGAAGGGTCAGGTTGCCGGTGCTGTTCTGCTGAACATGGAAACCGGTGATTACCTGGTCGCCAGAGCCAAAACCGTCATCATCGCCACCGGCGGTGCAGGCCGTCTGCACTATCAGAATTTCCCCACCTCCAACCACTACGGTGCTACTGCTGACGGCCTGATTCTGGGCTACCGTGCCGGTGCTCCCCTGCTGTATCAGGACACCATCCAGTACCACCCCACCGGCGTTGCCTACCCCAGCCAGATCTTCGGTGCACTGGTTACCGAGAAGGTTCGTTCCATTGGTGCCATGCTGGTCAACAAAGACGGTGAGGCTTATGCACATCCTCTGGAAACAAGAGACGTTTCCGCATCTGCCATCATTCGCGAATGTGCCAACGGCAAGGGCGTAGATACCCCTCTGGGCAGTGGCGTATGGCTGGATACCCCCATGATCGAAATGATCCACGGTGAGGGAACCATCGAAAAGAGAATTCCTGCAATGCTGCGTATGTACTTAAACTACGGTATTGATATGCGAAAAGTTCCCATTCTGGTATATCCCACTCTGCACTACCAGAACGGTGGCCTGGAGATCGGCGGCGAGGGCTTTACCAAGGCTATTCCCAACCTGCTGGTAGCCGGTGAGGCTGTTGGCGGAATCCATGGCCGTAACCGTTTGATGGGCAACTCCCTGCTGGATATTATCGTCTTTGGCCGCAATGCCGGTAAGGCTGCCGCTGCCAAGGCCAAGGAAGTCGAGCTGGGCACACCCAACCTGGATCATATTTACCAGTATGCCGAAATGCTGAAAGAGGCCGGCTGTGCAGAGACGGGCGTTTCTCCCCTGCTGCTGCCCAAGTACGCAAGACACGAGAGATAACAACACACTACCGAGCAAGCGTATATACGCTTCCCCCGAGGGGAAGCTGGCACCTAAAGCGGCTCTTCGGAACCGCTTTAGGTGACTGAAGAGGAATACGGGCGGAACACTGACAGTTTGCACGACATTGCAGACTTGAAACAACCTTTTACTTTTCGCCATTCCTCTTCCGGTCTCGCTCTGCTCGACCACCTTCCCCCCGGGGGAAGGTTTATGCCCCAGCAACAAAACAAGAACGGAGGCAAACTATGCGTGAAATTGACGTCAGCCAAATCACCGATGTGGTGGAGCGGCTGTGTATTGAAGCCAACAACCACCTGCCCGGTGATGTAAAATGTGCCATCGAACGCTGCCGCAGCTGCGAGGACGGCGAGATCGCCAAGGGTGTGTTGGATAATATCATTGAAAACTACAATATCGCTGACCGGGAGAATGTCCCCATTTGTCAGGACACCGGCATGGCCTGCGTCTTCCTGGAGATCGGTCAGGACGTCCACTTTGTGGGCGGTGACCTGCGGCTGGCGGTGGATGAAGGCGTCCGCCGTGGCTACGACAAGGGCTTCCTGCGCAAATCCGTAGTCGGCGACCCCGTCCGCCGTGGCAACACCGGCGACAATACCCCCGCCATGCTCTACACCGAAATTGTCCCCGGTGATCAGGTCAAAATCACCGTAGGCCCCAAGGGCTTTGGCAGTGAGAATATGAGTGCCATCCGGATGTTCAAGCCCAGTGCAGGTCTGCAGGGCATCAAGGATTTCATTCTGGAAACTGTGGAAAATGCCGGCCCCAATCCCTGCCCCCCCATGGTTATCGGTGTGGGCATCGGCGGCACTTTCGACAAGGCCGCCCTGCTGGCCAAGAAGGCCATTATGCGTCCCCTGGACACCCATCATCCCGACCCCTTCTACGCAGAGCTGGAAGACGAAATGCTGGAAAAAGTCAATGCTTTGGGTATCGGCCCTCAGGGCTTTGGCGGCAAAACCACTGCCATCGGCCTGAATATTGAGACCCTGCCCACCCACATTGCCGGTATGCCCTGTGCCATCAACATCAACTGCCATGTGACCCGGCATAAGACGGAGGTGCTGTAAATGGAAAAGAGAATTACTCTGCCTCTGACCGAGGAGCTGGCAAGAACCTTGAAAGCCGGCGACAGCGTTCTGCTCACCGGCACCATCTACACCTCCCGTGACGCAGGTCACAAGCGGATGTGCGAGGCTCTGGCCCGGGGTGAAGAATTGCCCTTTGACCCCCAGGATGCCACCATTTATTATGTAGGCCCCACCCCCGCCAAACCCGGTCAGGTCATCGGCTCTGCCGGTCCTACCACCTCCGGCCGTATGGATGCTTACGCCCCCACCATGATGAGCGTGGGAGCAAGAGGCATGATCGGCAAGGGTGCCCGGCTGCCGGAAGTTGTGGAAGCCATGAAACAGTACAGCGGCGTGTACTTCGGTGCCATCGGCGGTGCCGGTGCATTGCTTGCCAAGTGCATTAAAAAGTGTGAACTGATCGCCTATGAAGACTTGGGTGCAGAGGCTCTGCGTAAGCTGTATGTAGAGGATATGCCTTTGGTGGTCATCATCGACAGCGAGGGCAATAACCTGTATGAAACCGGCCGTGCGGCCTACCTGAATAAGCAGAATGCTTAAGGAGTTGCGTGATTCATGAATGAATTTCTTCAAAGCCTTGGTGCCATCTTCCAAAGCGAAATCATGATTATTTTCTGCATTGCCGCTCTGGGCTATCTGCTGGGCAGCATCTCCATCAAGGGTCTGTCTTTGGGCACCTCCGGCATTTTGCTGGTGGCACTGGTCTTTGGCCATTTTGGCCTGCTGGTGCCGGGTATTGTTAAGAATATCGGCTTGATTAGTTTCGTTACTTCCGTCGGTTTTATTGCCGGTCCCGGATTTTTCCGGAACTTTAAGAAGCAGGCTGTTTCCTATGTGCTTTTGGGCATCGCCGTAATTTTGGTAGGTGCATTGACATGCGTTGGTGTCATCACTCTGGCAGGCATCCCCGTGGATCTGTCCGTGGGTATGATGTCCGGTGCCCTGACCAGCACCCCCGGTCTGGCCGCTGCTATTGAAGCCACCGGCAGTGATCAGGCATCTGTGGGCTACGGCATTGCCTATCCCTTCGGCGTGGTGGGTGTGGTGCTGTTTGTCCAGCTGATTCCCAAGATGCTGAAGATCGACATCGAGAAAGAACGCCAGCGGCTGGCAGGAACGGCCTCTGCCCCCGGTGAAACTTTGGAAAAGAAGAGCTACAAGAATCTGGACGAATTCGGTCTGTTTGCCTTTGCCGTTGCCGCCATTTTGGGCGTGCTGATCGGCAAGATCGAAATTCCTCTGCCCGGCGGTGCGGTATTTTCCCTGGGCACTTCCGGCGGTCCTCTGCTGACCGGTTTGGTAATGGGTCACTTTGCCCATGCGGGCCCGGTGGCCATCGATGTTCCCAAAAAGACATTGAATGTAGTTCGGGAATTGGGCCTTGCCCTGTTCCTGATGGGTGCAGGTACCGAGGCCGGCAAGGGCTTTATCGCCATTTTGGGACAGTACGGCGTGAGCTTGTTCCTCTTGGGTGCGGTGATGACCATTCTGCCCATGATCGTCGGCTATATTCTGGCGGTCAAGGTCTTCAAAATCGATGTGCTGAGTTCTCTGGGCTCCATCTGCGGCGGTATGACCAGCACCCCTGCCCTGGGAACCCTGATGCAGGTCACCAAGACAGAGGCCGTGGCTGTGGCCTACGCCGCCACCTATCCTCTGGCACTGATCATGGTGGTTCTGTGCTGTCAGTTCCTGCCGATTTTCTTCGGATAAGCCAAAAGCCCTCCCTGGCGGGAGGGCTTTTTCCATATTCCTTATTTCCGTAGGGGAGGGTCTTGACCCTCCCTAATGAATTTACCCCAATGTCGGCGGGAGGGTCAAGACCCTCCCCTACAAAGGCCATTGTAATCCTTCTTTCCGCAACAACAGCACAAATGCCACTCTTTGACCACCCCAAATACTTTTTCACCTTGACAATACCATATTTTTGCAGTAAACTAAATTTATACAATGGATAGGAGTGAGCTTATGCGTGCCAGTGAATTGCTTAATCGCCTGGAAGACTGCCCTATCATTGCCGCTGTCCGGGAAAGCTCCTGGCAGCAAGCCTTGGCATCCCCAGCAGCAGTCCTCTTCTGCTTGGAAACAGATTTGCTGACCGTAGCCGAGAAAGTTACCCAGGCTCACGAAGCCGGCAAGGCCATATTTGTCCACATGGACTTGGCCGAAGGCATCGGCCGGGACAAAACCGGCTTGCAATACCTGGCAAACTGCGGTGTGGACGGCATTTTAAGCACCAAGGCTCAGATCATCCGGTCTGCCAAAGATTTGGGATTGCTGACCATTCAGCGGTTCTTCATTCTGGATTCTCAGGGTCTGGAGAGCATTCAGGAAATGCTGAAAAACACCAATCCCCATTTTATGGAGATCATGCCCGGTGTTCTGCCCAAGGCGATCCGTCGTTTTGCCTCCGGAAACATTCCGGTCATCGCCGGCGGTCTGATCGAGACCAAGGCGGAAATTACTGCCGCACTTAGCAGCGGTGCCACCGCCATTTCTACCGGTTCTCCCGGTCTGTGGGAGCTGTGAAAACCGAATATTTTACCGTTGGAGATTAAGAGAAACGGAAAAGAAGGACATTGAAACATATGTCTTCCTTTTGCGTTTCTCTTTTTTATATTTTTTACATATTTTGAAAGGATTTGAAACCATGAACTTTGATGTGATCATCATCGGTGCCGGCGTGGTCGGCGGTATGGCTGCCCGAGAGCTTTCCCGGTACAACCTGTCCGTCTGCCTGCTGGAAAAGGAAAACGATGTGGCCACCGGTGCCAGCCGTGCCAACAGCGGCATCGTCCACGGCGGCTACGACCCGGAGCCCGGTACCCTGAAAGCCAAACTGAACACCGTCGGCGTAGAAATGCTCTACGAAGCCGCCGAGCAGCTCCACGTCCCCTGCTTACATAACGGCTCCATGGTCTGTGCCTTCGGCGAAAAGGAAGACCCTGCTGTGCAGGAGCTTTACGAACGGGGTCAGATCAACAACATTCCCGGTCTGAAAATCCTCACCGGCGACGAGGCCCGTTCCATTGAGCCCAACCTCTCCACCGCCATCACCAGTGCCCTGCATGTCACCAACGCCGGTATCATCTGCCCCTACGACCTGACCATTGCCGCAGTGGGAAATGCCATGGACAACGGCGTAAGCCTGAAGCGGAACTTCGCTGTTTCCGCCATTGAAAAGAACGAAAACGGCTACGCGGTTACCGCCGCCAGCGGCGAGACCGTCACCGGCAAGTACATCCTCAACTGTGCCGGCGGCTATTCTGACAAGGTTGCTGCCATGGTGGGCGATGACTACTTTACCATCATTCCCCGTGCCGGCGAATACATCCTGCTGGATAAGACCGAGGGCAGCCGGGTCAGCCACACCATTTTCCAGGTTCCCTCCGAAGAGGGCAAGGGCATTCTTGTCTCCCCCACTGTAGACGGCAACCTGCTCACCGGCCCCACCGCACTGAAGGTCGAAACTCCCGAGAGCCGGGATACCACCCCCGCAGGCTTGGAGCAGGTACAGCGGCTGGCCGCCAAGAGCGTGCCTTCCGTTAACTTCCGTCAGGTCATCACCTCCTTCTCCGGTGTCCGTTCCTCCGAAAAGAGCGGTGACTTTATCATCGAAGCGTCCAAGAACGCCCCCGGCTTTGTCCATGTGGCAGCAATCGACTCTCCCGGCCTGACCTGCTGTGTAGCCATCGCCCGGTATGCGGTGGAGCTGCTTTCCAAGGCCGGTCTGGTACTGACCGAGAAGGCCGACTGGAACGGCAACCGGGAGAATATGCACGCCTTCCGGGAAATGACCGACGAGGAAAAGAACGCTTACATTCAGGAAAATCCCGACTTTGGCAAAATCGTCTGCCGCTGCGAAACCGTCAGCGAGGGCGAGATCCGGGCGGCCATTCGCAAGAATCCCGGTGCTATGGACATCGACGGCGTTAAGCGGCGTACCCGCGGCGGCATGGGTCGCTGCCAGGGCGGCTTCTGCGGCCCTTACGTCATGGCCCTGATTGCCGAAGAGCTGGGCATTCCCATGGAATCCGTCACCAAGAGCGGCGGCGACAGCTACATGCTGACAGGAAGGATCGGTGAATAATATGGAAAAACACGCAATTATCGTTGTTGGCGGCGGCCCCGCCGGTATGGCAGCAGCCATTGCCGCCTATGACCGGGGCGTCACCGATGTGGTGATCTTGGATCGGGAACCCCACCTGGGCGGTATTTTGATGCAGTGCATCCACAACGGCTTCGGTCTGCACAAGCTGGGTCAGGAGCTGACCGGCCCGGAGTATGCCGCTGTTTACGAAAAGAAAGTCATGGAGCGTGGCATCAAGGTTTATTACGAAGCCACCGTCACCCATGTTTCCCCCGAAAAGATCGTCACCGCTCAGAGCCGCCAGGGTATTCTGAAATTCCAGGCTGACGCTGTGATTCTGGCCATGGGCTGCCGGGAGAGGAGCCGCGGTGCCTTGAATATCTGCGGCAGCCGTCCCGCCGGTGTCTATTCCGCCGGTACTGCCCAAAAGCTGATGAACTGCGAAGGCTACATGGTGGGCAAGAAGGTTGTCATTCTAGGCTCCGGTGACATCGGCCTGATCATGGCCCGCCGCATGAGCCTGGAGGGTGCAAAGGTGGAGGCCGTCTGCGAACTGATGCCCTATTCCGGCGGTTTGACCCGGAACATCGTCCAGTGTCTGGAGGACTTCGGCATTCCGCTGTATCTGAGCACCACCGTGGCACAGATCCACGGCGACAAGCGGCTGGAGGGCGTGACCATCGCTCAGGTGGACGAACGCCGTCAGCCTATCGAAGAGACCAAGCGTTACATTCCCTGCGACACTTTGCTGCTGTCCGTAGGTCTGATTCCCGAAAACGAACTGACCCGTGCCTGCGGCATCCCCATGGACCCCATCACCAACGGTGCGTTGGTTGACGATATCTGCCAGACTCAGATCCCCGGCATCTTCGCCTGCGGCAATGTTCTGCAGGTTCATGATCTGGTGGACTATGTTTCCGAGGAGGCTGAGCGTGCCGGTATCGGTGCCGCCGAGCTGATTCTGAACGGTGCCGCCAGCGGCGATGCAGTGCCCACCAAGCCCGGCAACGGTGTTCGCTATGTGATTCCCCAGAATGTCCGGAAAACCGGCAAGGATGTTTCTGTATTCCTGCGTGTGACCCAGCCCTTCGGCAAAGTCAAATTCACCGTCACTTCCGGTGATCAGGTTCTGGCCACCGCAAAGCGGCTGAAGGCCGCACCCGGTGAGATGGAGAAAATCAACATCAAGGCAGAAATGCTGGAAAACATCACCGAACCCATCGTGGTCGCATTGGAGGAACTGTAATGGAAAGAAATATTACCTGCATTATTTGCCCCCGAGGCTGCCCCATGACCGTCAAGGAAGAGGGCGGCAAGCTGGTTGTTACCGGTTTCACCTGCCCCAAGGGCGAGAAGTACGCCATTGACGAGTGCACCAATCCCGTCCGCACCGTGACTTCCACTGTCCGGGTTTCCAACCGTAAGGACACCATGGTTTCCGTCAAGACCGCCGCACCCGTGCCCAAGGGCAAGATGATGGATGTGATGGCTCTTCTGCGGAAAACCACCGTAGAAGCTCCCGTAGCCATCGGCCAGGTGATTCTGACCGATGTGTTCGGCACGGAAGTGGTTATCACCAAAGCGGTGGACTGAGGTGTGCCATGGATGTAAAAACCCTTGTAAATAACACCAAACTGTACCTGTTCGACATGGACGGTACGCTGTACTTAGGTGACCGGCTGTACGATTTTACCATCGAGCTGCTGAGCCAAATCCGTCGCACCGGCGGTAAGTATCTGTTTATGACCAATAACTCCTCCAAGAGTGTGGCCGATTATGTAAAAAAACTGGAAAAGCTGGGCATTGCCGCCACCCGGGAGGATTTTATGACTTCCTCCCAGGCAACCGCCTTCTACCTGAAGCAGAATCACCCCGGCAAGACCCTCTATGTCTGCGGCACCCGTTCTTTGGTTGCAGAGCTGGAAAGCGAAGGCTTCACCGTTACCACCGACCTTGACAAGGTGGAGTGCATCGTTATGGGTTTTGACACAGAACTGACCTTCCAGAAGCTCCACGATGTGAGTTACCTGCTGCTGACCCGCCCCGAGCTGCCCTACATTGCCACCAACCCGGATCTGGTATGTCCCACCGAGTTTGGCAGCGTGCCGGATTGCGGCAGCGTGTGCATCGGCATCAAGAATGCCACCGGCAAGGAGCCCGTCGTCATCGGCAAGCCCAGCCCCCTGATGCCCCAGCTGGCTATGGCAAAGCTGGGTTACAAGCCGGAGGAAACTGCGGTCGTGGGTGATCGGATTTACACCGATGTCAAATCCGGCATCAATGCCGGCTGCACCGGCGTGCTGGTTCTGTCCGGTGAATCCACCCTGCAGACTTTGGCAGAATCTGATGTCAAGCCCCATTTGGTGCTGGAAAGCGGTGCCGAGATTTTGACCGAACTGAAGAAAATGTAACCTATATACAAAATCAGCGTGTGCTTTTGCACACGCTGATTTTTATTTTCGTTAACGTGTCATTCCGAGCCAGTCCGAAGTCTGGCGTGGGAATCCCCCGGAGGTTTCGAAAACCTTTGGAGATTGCCACACCAGTGACATCGGTCACTGGTTCGCAACGACAGATTTGCTTGCGTTGGTTGTTATTTACCATTGACACGGGCTTCGATGCGTTCCAGAGCATTTTTCATGGCCTCGTAGGTTTCCTGGGACACCTTGTCCAGGAAATTATTCTCGTAGGCCGCGATGGCCTCCCGAATCCGCAGCAGCCGTACCGTTCCACCGGTTTCCCGCTCATCGGCATAATATACCGGCACATAATCGTAGCCGGTAATGCTCACAGCACCGGTTTGGCCATTTTTGGTGATTTCCAGATCCAGCAAAACAGAATACTTGGTGTCATTACCGCCCACCAAATCACTCAGGGAATAGGCAACCACCCGGCCTGACGAATCCTGGGTGATCTTCTGCACATAGTGGGGGTGAGTGCCGACGATGGCATCCACACCGCCGCTAAGAAGCAGATCTTTGATCTGATCCTGGGTCTTGCTGATGTTGTCGTAGTTTTCACTGCCCCAGTGTACCAGAGCAATGGTAATATCCGGCTGTTCGTAGGAAATATTCCGCAGAATTTTGGAAATTCCCTCGGAGTCCACATTCTGATAGGTGGTGGAAAAGTCGGTGTAGAGCAGGTTGACAAAGCCGCCCTGGGGCAGGCCCATGCCGTTCATGCCCTTGGTGAAGGCCACCACGGCGATCTTGATGCCCTCCACCTCCCGGATGATGAAGCCACGGGTTCTGTCGAATTCCCCCTGATCCGCAAAGGATCCCACCGGTTCCATACCGGCGTTCCGGACGGCATCCAGGGTAGCAGTCAAGCCACGCAGACCGTTGTGCACCGTGTAGGAGTTTGCGGTCTGGATGATATCCACGCCGGCGTTCCGCAGAGCCGTCATCAGCTGCGGGGGGGCACAGGCGGACTCCGAACCGTAGCTTTCTCTAAAAATGTTGCCCTCGAAATTCACCGAGGTCAGATGACTTCCGGACAAAACGCCTGCCAAATCCATAAACAAACCCGTGTAGTCATAGCCGTTGACGCCCTGACCGGCAGAAACGGTCTGATCCGTCACATTCACATTGCCACCGGCCAGATAATGGATCACCGTATTGGGAATGGCAGGCTCAGTGGGCGTGGTTTCCGGAGGCTGGGTAGGTGCAGTGGTTACTGAGGTTGCCGGCGTCTGCAGCTGGGGAGGTACGGTCTGCTGGGGCTTGATCAGCCCGTTGGTGATCAGCAACGCAGCACCGCAAAGCACCAAAATCACCGCGGTGATGATTGCACCCAGCTTCAGCCATCGGAGCTGACTGTCCAACAAGGCCTTTTCCCGCTTTCGCTCTTCCCGGCGTCTATTCAGTTCTTCGTCGTTCAGAGCCATGGTCGTCCTCCGTTAGTTTTGATCAGTAAAAGTCCCGGTATGCCGTAGAGACATAGGGGGTAGGATTGCAGTTGTACTTGCTGCTATATTCACCGCCGCCGGTGATGTTGCCGAAGATCTCACCCCAGCCGCCGTAGTAATTTAAGTATTCCCGGAAATCATTGTAATGATTGTGGGTGTAGAATACAAAAATCTCATTTTGCTCGTAAATACCGTTCTTGTTCAGGTCTTCACGGGCATAGACCAATCGGGCAGCACCCCGGTTGATCTTAGTGCCATTGTTGTAAATGACCGGGGTTTCATAGCCCGGGGTAACCGTGCCGGTGGTGCCGATGTCCATTTCGTAATACTGCAGCGTACCGCCGCAGCCGGAAATATTGGGCAGCACGGGTTCGTAGGGATATCTGCTGGTATCACCGGAAAAATAGGAGTGATTCACCCGCAGGTATTCATCCCAAATGCTGTTGGTGGGCTTGGTTTTCTTGGCGGAGGTATAGTTTGCCGGGAAGGTGCCATTAGAGCCGCCGAATGCGTACATATAGGCCGCCACTTCTTCCAAAGTAATGTAGCCGCCGTCTTTGTAAATACGCATCACTTCATTGCCGTTGCCGTCCACAACCACATAGGTATTGCCGTCGTCCAGGTATTTTGCCTGGGTGTTGCGGATGTATCGGTCACCCTCCATGGGGCGGTAGTCCGCCACGGTGGCATCCTGACCGGGAACCTCCAGCGAGCCGGACAAAAATCCGTGCTGGGAGCGGTAGTAGGCATCCATGTAGCTGGTGGCCGGGGTATAGTTCTCGTAAAATTCCGCCTTGGTCATGCCCACATAGGGGTCGGTTTCCGGAATGGGCACTCTGGTTTCCGTTTCCGGAGGCGTCCCCTGAACGCAGCCGCACAGCAGTATCGCCAGAATCAGCAATAAGCTCAGTATCTTTTTCATATCTGTATGTCCTTACTCGCAAGATACTGCTATTGTAGCCGATTGCCGGAAAAAAGTCAATTTCTCCGGACAGAAAAAGGACGTGCACGCCGCACGTCCTTTATTGCTCTGCATTTTCAGATTGCAAGCCGTTGTCTGTAATCCATTGTTGAATGATTTGTGCAGATAATTGAGAAATCGACCATTTCTTTTCATCTGCAACTTTTTCCAGAATTGCCTTTGTCTTTGCATCGGTTCTAAATGTAATAAACTCTGTTTTCTTCATATTATCACCCGTATACATTGTATATCTTTCCGCGTTGACTTTTCTAGGTATATTAGATATACTATGTATATCTACAACATGAGGTGAGTTTATGCACGAAAATTATGCAGAATATGTCTACTATACCTTGATTGGTGCCTATATACCGGGCTGCGGTGCTCCCGGCATCGAAAATGCCTTTGCCGATGGAGAGCCTTGTTCAGAGTTATACAATAATGCCTATGACGCATACCAACGCATATGTGATCGGTTGGGCGTTGAAGACGAGGACGATGATGTAGAAATTATCTTTCAATCCCTGTTGATGATCAGTCAGACGCTTGGTCTAAAAATGTTTCACTACGGGCAAAAAGATATTCGCTAAATGTAAATCATGTCAACCCGGCTCCCTTTACACAAGGGAGCCTTTGGTTTCTGCAACCCCTCCGTGACGGAGGGGTTTTTGCATAGTCTTCCCGTTTTGGGAAAACCTAACAAAAATGCAAGGGAGCGATGCCCATGATCCTTTCCTATATCCGCACCATCGTGCTGTATCTGGCACTCATTGCTGTCATCCGCCTGATGGGCAAACGGCAAATCGGGCAAATGGAGGCCTCGGAATTTGTGGTAACCATGCTGGTGGCGAATCTGGCCGCCCTTCCCATGCAGGACGAGGGCGTTCCGCTGCACACCGGTCTTGTACCTATGGTGACCATTCTGGGCGTGGAATTCATTCTCACCGCCCTTTCCATGGCCAGCATCCGCTTTCGCCGTCTGCTCTGCGGAAAGCCGGTGATCCTGATCGAAAACGGTCATATTCTGCAGGACAACCTCCGCCGCACCCGGGTAACTCTGGATGAACTCACCGGTCACCTGCGGGAAAAGGACATTTTAGACCTGAACACCGTCCAATACGCCATTTTGGAAACCGACGGCAATTTATCCGTGTTCCCCTTCCCCCAGCACCGTCCTGCCTCCGCCAAGGAGATGTCCGTTGCCGTAGAAAAGCAATATCTGCCCATCACCATCATCGGTGACGGACAGATCTATGCAAAAAATTTGCAGCTCGTCGGCAAGGACCGGGCCTGGCTGAACCAGGTTCTGCAGCAGCAGGATGCCACCGTTGCCGAAACCTGGCTTTTGACGGTTGACAAAAGCGACCGGATCTATTTTTTGCGAAAGGAGACCGCAAAATGAAAAAGCTGTGGATTGGGATTCTGATTCTCGCGGTTCTCCTGGTCATGGGTTTGGGTGCCACCATGATCATGCAGCATGCCCATGGCGATCTTGTCAACCGTCTGGAACAGGCCGCGAAGCTCAGTCTGCCGGATTGGGAGCAAGCCAAGGCACTGGCAGCCTCTGCCCGATCAAGCTGGGAGCAGCGCCGCCACTGGATTGCCGCACTGGTAGATCATGAGCCTCTGGAGGAAATCGCCAGCTTGTTCGATCAGCTTTCCCTTTGTCAAACCCTCGGAGATACCTCCCAATTCTCTGCGGTGTGCCTGCGGATTGCCAGCATCTGCACCATGCTGGAGGAGAGCCACAGCCCCAGCTGGTGGAATTTACTGTGATGTTCCCTTTGCAAGGCTCAGCACCGCCCGGGCAAGGGCATTGGCCGCCAGCATGGCCTCCTCGTGAGTATCTCCTGCCGCCCCCACCTCCACCAAGAGGCTCCCCACCGTCATATCCATATTAAACCGCTCCGGCCGCAGGTGGATGGGCCGGGTAATGCCGGGATTCTCCCGTTCCAGCTGTGCGGACAGCTTCAGCGCCAGGGCCAGATTTTCCCGCCAGTTGGGGTGATAATTTCCGGAGGCATCGGTGCCAATGACCACCATGATCTGTGCCGAAGGCTGACCGCCCACCGTTGCGGAGGTATTCAGCTGACCGCCGCTGCTCATTGCCGCCGCATCCCGGTGGATGTCCAGCACCATGCGAATCGAGGGGTACTGCTCCAGATAGGCGGCAATGGTATTGCGGGCATTGCCGTAGGAGCCGTTGTAGGACGGATAGTCGTGATAGGTTTTATCGTGAATGACCTCCACGCCACCGTCCCGCAAAATCCGGGCAACCTCTTCTCCTACAGACACCATATTATAGTGGGCATCCAATGTCCGGTAGTCCCCGGAGGCTGCATACTCCGCCCCTGTCGAAGGGGTGTAGGCCTCGGTGGCATGGGTGTGCAGAATCAGCACTGCCGGCTGCCCGTCGGTCAAATCCCAGCTCAGTGCGGTTGTCAGTAAAGGCTCCAAATCCAGCTTGTAGCCGCTATCATTGATCAGGTCAACCTTCTCAAGATCCGTCTCGGAAAACACCGGCTGTGCTATGGGGGGCTGGGGCTGTGGAGGCCGGGTGGGTTGTGTTGCTTCCGGGGGTTCTTTTTGAGCGTGGGGATACCGCACCACCCGACCGGTTTGTAAAAAAACCGCCAGGGACAGCCATTCAGTTTCCTGAAAAATGTCCCGGGCGGCAGAAAATGTAAATGCAAACAGCCTCAAAAGTATGGCAAAGGCGATGACTGCCCCGCCCATTCTCAGGGCTTGCCGTTGATGATCCATGGCTTCCTCCCGAAAAAATGTCGTGTTTTGTCGTTAAGGGCGAAAAAAGTCGGAAGAAAGCGATGCGATTTAGGGGCGTTTCCACTTGGGGCGGCTGCGAAGCTCCACTCGCAGATTCTGGAAGAATTCCTGCATCAGTGCCGCGGATTCCTCCCCCAAAACACCCTTTTCCACTGTAGGATGGTGGTTAAACGCCATGGAAAACAGGTCGCACACCGAGCCGCAGGCACCGTACTTGCCGTCGCTGGCACCAAACACCACCCGTGGAATCCGGGCATTGATGATGGCTCCTGCACACATGGGGCAGGGCTCCAGCGTCACGTACAGCGTACATTCCCAAAGCCGCCAGCCGCCCAAATCGCGGCAGGCCTCCTCAATGGCCTGGATCTCAGCGTGACCCAGGGCAGTTTTCTCCTGTTCCCGGCGATTGCGGCCCCGACCTACGATCTGTCCATTGCAGGTGATCACACAGCCAACGGGCACTTCTCCCTCCGCGGCCGATTGCCGTGCCAGCGTCAGTGCTTCTTCCATAAATTGCCGATCGTCCACAAAAAACCCTCCTTTTGGGTACATCATACCCCAAAAGGAGTGCTTCCGTCAAGCCTCCAGCAGCATTGCGGTCATCAGCACCGCCAATTCCTCCCGGGAAAAGGGACGCTTATCCCGCTTCTGGAGCCGCTGATCCGCTGTGCGAAGGGTGTCCAGCAGGGCCTGATGGGCCACAGTTTCTTCCTGCTCCGTGGTAGCCTTGCCGGTGAGCAGATAATCCGTGGTTACACCGAACTGCCGGGCCATAGCCACCAGCAATTCCCCGGAAGGCTCCCTCCTTCCCTGCTCATACATTCCCACGGCACTGGGGCTGATCTGCAGCTCCCGTGCCAGCTCCGCCTGACTCAAGCCTGCACTGCGGCGAAGTGCGGCGATTCTCGGTCCAAGCATCTTCATCGCTCCTTTCCATGGGACAAGTATAGCACAACGCCATGGCAGATTTGGGAGAATTTTGGGTCTACACGTTTCGACGGACTATACACGAAGTGTGTAGTATAATATAAAAACTGGAAATAGATGGAAATTAACAGAGAGAAACGAGAGAGAAATCGACAAAATATACTGCCCAATTTTACAAGAGAGGATGATGCCCATGAATCTCAGGATCGAGCCTACACTCTACATAGATCCGCAGGCTGCTGTTCCGGCTGGCTTCTGCCAGGAATGCGGCGGTGAGCTCTACCGGCCGGGACTACACTGCCTGCGATGTGCACAAGATAGCCATGACGCTCCTTGAAATGAGCAAAGACTACGAGGCCGCCGCTGTACCGCTGCGAAACCGCCTGCGGCAGCTGCGGCAAATGCTCCGGGAAACCGACGACCCGGAGGAAATCTGGCGAATCAAGCGGCGGATCGCAGAGCTGACGCCCATGCTGACCCAAATGAATGAATTGGCTGAGCTCACCGCACGATACTACGAAAAGGGGTACTACCGAAATGATAAATACACAGTTTGAGGGTTACCTTGGTCTGCGGCTGCCTCCAAAGATGCAGATGAAGCGGGTACAAAAGGTCATCGACAACGAGTTGACCCCCAGGCAACGCCAAGTGATTATCGCCTACTATTTCCAGCTGAAAACCCTGCCTCAGATCGCACAGGAGTGTCAGGTACACAAAAGCACGGTCTGCCGCACCTTGCACCGTGCCGAGGCGAAATTGCGAAAGTATCTGAAATATTGATGCACACGGGCCGGCAAGCTGCCGGCCCACTTTACTTTTTTATCAAAATCTGTTATTGTAAGGAAAATATCTCACCGGAATCGAGGACGGCAAGTATGGAAAACTACTTTCAGATGCATATGGATAAGCAGCAGATCGATGCCATCTCCAATTTGGGTCTGGCCCACATCGGTGACGGCGTGTACGAAATTCTGTGCCGGGCATATCTGTGTGCCAAGGGCGGTCAGACGGTGAAGCGGCTGCACAAGGAATCGGTGGAGCTGGTAAAAGCCCCTACCCAGGCAAGGCTTGTAGAAAAGATTCTCCCGGTTTTGACCGAGGAAGAAGCGGCCTACTACCGCCGTGGCAAAAACGCCCACTCCCATGCCGCCCC
This sequence comes from Oscillospiraceae bacterium, assembly GCA_015067945.1. Classification (GTDB taxonomy): domain Bacteria; phylum Bacillota; class Clostridia; order Oscillospirales; family Oscillospiraceae; genus Faecousia. Next base: position 14,723 of record SVLM01000005.1, on the reverse strand, counting down.
AAAATCCGCCACGCCTCAGGAGTATTCCAAAGCTACCGGACTGGAAACCCTGTTCGGGGCACTGTATCTGGCGGGCTGCACCGACCGGCTCAACGAACTGTTCCACCTGATGGTGGATGCGTAATCACTTTTTTGTCATTGCGAGCCAGTGCTCACACTGGCGTGGCAACCTCCAAAGTCTTTCTCCGACTCCGGGGGATTGCCACGGCCCTCTGGGCTTCGCAATGACAACAAACACTGAGGAAAGTATTCCTCCATACCACTGACAAACGGAGGCCATTATGGCATTTGACGCATTTTATATGACCTGCGTGCTGGAGGAGATCCGCACTCTGCAGGATATCCGTGTGGAGAAAATCCACCAACCCAGCCGGGACACGGTGCTGCTGCACCTGAAGCACCGGGAAGGCCGGACAAAGCTGCTTTTTGCCGCCAATCCCACCGCTCCCCGGCTGCACCTGACTTTCGCATCCCCGGAAAATCCTCCGGAGCCGCCCATGTTCTGTATGCTGCTGCGTAAGCATCTTTCCGGCGGCCGGCTCGTAGATATTCATCAGCTGCCTATGGAGCGTTGTGCCATCTTTACATTCGACTGCATAGACGAAATGGGCGATATGGTACGCAAAAAGCTGGTTGCGGAGCTGATGGGCCGGACCTGCAATCTGTATCTGCTGAGTCCGGAGGGACGGATCATCGATTGCCTGCGGCGAATCGGGCTGGACGAAAGTGCAAAACGTTCTGCCCTGCCCGGACTGAACTACCAGCTGCCCGAGCCGGTGGCGAAGGCCGACCCACTGTGCCTTTCTGAGGAGGATTATGTAAACCTTTTAACTGCCCCCGGGGCGGATATTTTGGCCGACCGGCTGATGGACACGCTGGGAGGACTCTCTCCCCTGATCTGCCGGGAGGCCGCCCTCTTCGCCGCCGGAGATTGCGATGCCCGGCTTACCGGGGCGGATCCGGTTATTTGGGGACAAAAGCTACGGCTTTTCTTCCGGGAAAATATGACCCGTCCCGCCCCTTGGTATTATGCCCAGGCCGACGGCACCCCCAAGCAATTTGCCTTCTGCCCCATCCGGCAGTACGGCCATTGCGAATCGGCTGAAAGCTTCTCGGCACTGCTGGATGCCTTCTATACCCTTCGGGACCGGAAGGATGCCCTGCGGCAAAAGGGTCAGGGCCTGCGGAAAACCGTCCAGAATTTATGCACCCGGCTTCGCCGGAAAATGGCGATTCAGGAGAAGGAGCTGCAGGAAACCTTCGACCGGGAGCGGCTGCGGCAGTTGGGTGACATCGTCACCGCCAACATCCACCGGATTCAACGGGGTCAGACCCTTCTGGAGGCGGAAGATTTCTACGACGAGGAAATGAAGCTCATCCAGATTCCCCTTTCCAATACCCTCTCCCCACAACAGAATGCGGCAAAATTCTACAAGGACTACACCCGGATGAAAAATGCCGAAAAGGAGCTGACCCGTCAGCTGGAGCTGGGCGAAATCGAGCTTACCTACCTGCTCAGCGTTCTGGACGAGCTGAACCGGGCCGCCAGCGAGCAGGAGTTGGAGGAAATCCGTCAGGAATTGCAGCAGGGTGGCTATGTAAAGGCCGACGCCGGCAAAAAGCGGATGAAGCAATCCAAGCTGCCGCCCATGCGGTTTGAATCCACCGACGGCGTGCCCATCTATGTGGGCAGAAACAACCGGCAAAATGATGAATTGACCTTCAAAATGGCTCGAAAGGACGACCTTTGGCTCCATGCACAAAAGGTTCACGGCAGCCATGTGATCATTGCCTGCAGCGGAAAACCCGTTCCCGACGACACGGTGACCCAGGCAGCCCAGCTGGCTGCCTACTACGCTGAGGCCACCGGGGGACAGAATATCCCCGTGGACGTGACCCCGGTGAAGCAGGTGAAAAAGCCTCCGGCAGGCAAGCCGGGTATGGTGATCTACCACACCTACCGCACCGTCATCGTCAACCCCTACCCCAATATCGTGGTAGACCCTCTGAACGCGGAAAAGAAGCAGCCCTAACGTGTAAAATATTATGCACCCCTCGCAATCAGCGAGGGGTGCAGCTGTTTATTCCAGATTCAGCTTCTTGGTCATGATATGCTGGGTGATCAGCCAGAACACTGCCGACAAACCGGTGTACAGCAAAATCGTGCCACAGAAGAACATATGCATGGAAGCCATGGGGTGGTAGACGATCCATTCCAGAATATCGGTCAGAGCATCGTTCAGCTCCAGCATCATTATGGACACGGTAAATGTCGTTCCGGCAATCTGGGTAATCATATAATAGACAAAATAGGCTCCGATGGCCTTGATGATCCGGTTCTTCTTCGCTGTCTGTCCCACGGTAATGCAGGCATAGAACAGCAGCATACCCGACACTACAGAGGCCACCGCCAAAAGGATCCACTCGATGATCAGTGCAACCATATGGCCGGTGCCGATCTGTGCATCGATCCCACGCAGCATTTGCCACAACCCGTCCCAAAAAGCCGCCAAAGCATCACCGGAAAGGGCAATCGCACCGGCTGCGGTAACCACCATCAGACAAACCGCCTCAAATACGATGGACATCAACAGTTTGACGAAAATATGCTGGGCATTGGTCACCGGCAAGGTAAAGGTAAGATAGCCCTCTGCGGAAAACATATTTTTATAAAAACGTACGATGCCAATTACCGCAGAAAGAATTACCAAGGCCGCACAGGCAACGATCAGGATCATGGAAGACGAATAGATCATAATTCTGTTCACGGCATTACTGTCATCAAAGCACCGGAACACCCTTGCCATGACGGCAATCACCAGAACAATGGGCAAAAACAGACCGAAGCTGCGGATGTAGTAGATAAATTCGTGTTTCAGAAGCTTCTTTACCATTTGAATACCTCCCGGAACAGTCCGTCAACGCTCATGCCGTTCTCCTGCCGGATCTCGTCCACCGTCTTATGCAGCACGACCTTTCCTCTATTGATAAAGATCGCCTCGTCCAGTACCGGCTCGATATCCGAAATGATGTGGGTAGAGATCAGCACCGTGGCATTGGGATTGTAATTATTGATAATCGTGGCGATGACATAGTCTCTCGTAGCAGGATCAACCGCCGCAATGGGCTCATCCAGTACGTAAAGCAGGGCATTTCTGCTCATAACGAGAATCAGGCAGACCTTTTCCTTGTTGCCCTTGGACAAATTCTTCAGCCGCATATTTTTGGGCACACCCAGCTGATCCAGCATTTTATAGGCAAGCTCCGGACGGAAATCCGCATAGAAATCGGAAAACAGCTCCACAATCTGCTCTGCTGTCATCCAGGACGGCAGGAAATTGTTATCCGGCAGATAGGAAACCACCTTCTTTGTCTCCACGCCGGGCGCACTGCCGTTGATCAGAATACTGCCCTTGGTGGGGGTCAGCAGACCGTTGATCAGCTTGATCAGCGTGGTTTTGCCCGATCCGTTGGGGCCCAGAATACCGATGATTTTGCCCGGCCCGACGGTCAGATCTACATTGTCCAAAGCCAACACATTGCTGTACCGCTTCGTCAGGCCCGTAATTTTCAAAAGCTCACTCATAGTGTTCCTCCCTGACATTCCTTCAGATATTGGTTGATTTGCTCCGGGTCACAGCCCAGCTGTGCCATAGCCGCCAGATAGTCCCGGGTCCTTTGCATCCGCAGGGAATTTACCTCAACCGCGGCGGCATTGGTATTTTCGTTGACATACCAGCCGGAGCCACGCACCGAATGGATCACGCCCCGTCTTTCCAGCTCCTCAAAGGATTTCTGCACCGTGTTCGGATTGACCCCCGCCGCCAGTGCGATCTCCCGCACTGAAAGCAATTTCTCCCCTGCAACGATGGTTCCGTTTGCCACGGCCACGCAGATCAGCTCGCAAAGCTGGGGGCAGATGGGCCGGGATTTGTCCAGTTTCCAGTCCATTCCATCACTCCTTTTTGTATTAGTGTACTATTATTGTAGTACAGTTAGAAGGTTTTGTCAATGCTTTTCTCTGTCATGCTTAAAACCTCATGTCATTGCGAGGCCCAACGGGCCGTGGCAATCCCCCTCCGAATGCGGTGTCATTGCGAGGCAGCTTCGCTGCCGTGGCAATCCCCCGGATAGGAGAAACAATCAGGAGATTGCTACAGTCGCTTCGCTCCTTCGCAATGACAGAAATTCGCATTACAAAAATATTATTGATTTTTGGATAAATATGTGATATTTTATTCACGGGTTTTCCCAATAATATTAAGGAGAGCGTAGATAGGAATAGAGCAGAATTAAAAGCCAACGCAAAACAGCAAATCAAGGGTAAGATCGGTATTTTGTTTGTGATTACCTTGATCATCGGAGCAGTATCTGCCATTGCCAACTTTGTCCTGGGCTTGATCCCCATGGGTTCCATCATCGCAACCGTTGTCGTCACTCCTGCTTTTGCACTTAGCATGGTGCGGGTTTACCTGATGGTCATCGGTGGCGAAAAGCCCAGTGCGGGAGATTCCTTCTGTGGTTTCGACGACTTCTGGAGTGCCTTTAAGGTCACTTTCCTGACCGGTCTGTATACCTTCCTGTGGTCTCTGCTGTTTGTAATCCCCGGCATCGTTAAGTCCTTCTCTTACTCCATGTCCATGTACATCCTGGCTGAGAACAAGGGCATGTCTGCACGGGAATGCATCACTGCATCCAAGTACATGACCAACGGCTACAAGATGGATCTGTTTGTGCTGGGTCTGTCCTTCATCGGCTGGGCCATGCTGTGCGGCCTTACCCTTGGCATTGCTGCCATCTGGGTTGTACCCTACATGAATGCTACTTATGCCAATGCATATCAGAGCCTCAAGGCTGCCAACGCCACCACCTCTGTCTGATAGCAATTTCTAAAGCATCCACATAGCTAACAACCCCCTTCGGAGGAATCCGAAGGGGGTTGTTTCTGCCCCTGCGATAGGATGACAGCACCGGAGGTGCTTATTCGTTGTCCTCCGGGCTGTTGAGGACGTGGGTCAAAACGTGGCGATAGATGCCCGTGAATTGCGCTTGTGCTTTTTCAAGCTCCTCGGGGCTCATTCTGCCCTCCTTCAGCCGGCGGCGAATTTGCTTCGCCTTCTTTTCCAGCCTGGAAAACTCCCGGTTGATGCTGCCCAACGCTCTGTTGGCAGTGGGGTCGGAATAATGATTCATACAATTCCCTCCTGATATGAAATTTTCACAGGAAGGCACAAAAAAAGCCTATCCTGCAAATGGGCATAATTTCCCTGTAGGAAATTAAACCTTTACAGAATAAGCTGTTTGCTGTTTGTGGGGCGATGATATCACAAAAGACTCCCCTTGTCAAGGGTCTGTATAAAAATGATTCATTCCGCAAAAAACGATTGTTTCTTGACAGATTCGACCGTTTATGCTACCTTACAAATGGTTGATTGTGTCGGTCGCGGAACGCTGATACAATAATGCAAAACACGAAAAGGGGTAATTTACATGAAAAAGCTCATTTGTATTCTGTTGATCATCGTAGTACTGACTTCCCTGCTGACCGGCTGCATTGGCTTCTACACCTGCGACTTCTGCCGGGAGGAAAAATTCGGAATTATGCACAAGGAAGATGTTCTGGGAACAGAAATCACCTATTGCGACGACTGCAAGGAAACCCTGGATTGGCTGCGGGGCCAGTAAGATCAAATAACCAACCGGCGTTCGGCGTTCCGAACGCCGGTTTTCTGTTTGTTACACGCCCAGAATCATCTTCGCCAGCAGGAAATAGACCAGCAAAGACAGTGCATCAACAATGGTCGTGATGAACGGACTGGCCATGACCGCCGGGTCTACCTTGATGGCCTTGGCACCGATGGGCAGCAGACAGCCAACCACCTTCGCTGCCACCACCGTGACGCACAGAGACAGGCATACTACCAGATCCACCATCAGCGTAATCTGATCGTTGCCCATGAGCAATTTATCCACCAGCCAGATCTTCACAAAGCACACCACCGCCAAAGCCACGCCGCAGAGCAAAGCGGTACGAAGCTCCTTCCAAAGCACCCGGCCCACATCGGAGAACTTCAGTTCGTCCAGACTCAGGGCACGGATCACCGTAACGGAAGACTGGGAGCCGGAGTTACCGCCGGTACCCATCAGCATGGGAATAAAGGCGGTCAACGCCACCTGGGCTGCCAAAGCACCCTCAAAGGCGGTGATGATCAGTCCGGTGAAGGTAGCCGACACCATCAGCAGCATCAGCCAGGGGATACGGTTCTTGAACAGATCAAAGGCACCGCTTTTCAGATAGGATTTTTCCGAGGGGGTCATACCGCCCATCAGCTCCATATCCTCGGTGGTTTCCGCTTCCAGCACGTCCATGGCATCGTCGAAGGTGACGATACCCACCATCCGGTTCTCCTTATCCACCACCGGCAGTGCCAGGAAATCGTAGTGGCTGAGCATTCTGGCCACTTCTTCCTGGTCCGTATGGGTGGAAACGGAGATCAGGTTAGTTAACATAATATCTTCAATCTTGGTTTCGTCATCCTGAGCAAGGAGCAGATCCTTTACAGATACAATACCTACCAGCACCCGGTCTTTGGTCACATAGCAGGTATAGATGGTTTCTTTATCCACGCCCTGCCGTCGAATCCGCAGAATGGCCTCCTCCACGGTCATTTCCGGCCGCAGGGATACATATTCCGTAGTCATCCAGCTGCCTGCGGAATTTTCCGGATAGCGGAGGATCTGATTGATAGACCGACGCATTTCCGGGTCCGCCTGCTTTAAGATCCGCTTAACCACATTGGCGGGCATCTCCTCCACCAGGTCTGCCGCATCATCCACATACAGCTCATCCACAATTTCTTTCAGCTCGTTATCCGAAAAGCTGCGGATCAGCAATTCCTGTGCCTCCGGCTCCATTTCAACAAAGGTCTCCGCTGCCTGCTCCTTGGGCAGCAGCCGAAATAGTAGAGGAATGTTCTGCGGGGGCACCTGGTCAAAGAGCTGGGCTACGTCGTTGGGATTCATCACCAGCAGAATATCCCGCAGGGCACTGTACTTCTTCTCCTCCAGCATTTTGAGGAGTGCTTTTTCTACAATTTCAAATCTTTCCATTTGTGTATTTCCTCCTTTTTTACCATTTCAGAGGGCAAATACACCGGTTCGGTCTACGGGCACACCATGACCCGCAAACTATGATCACCGGTTATACTGCCGCTTGTGTCGGGGTCCATGGTTACGCCTCCTTTTTTTGTGATACTAATAGTTTACTCCCGTCCCCCAAGAATGTCAACCAACTCTCAAAAACTGTCGATATGTCCACGCAACTTCACTGCTGACAAGAAATTATTGTGGAAAATGCCAGAAAGTCACTTGAGATTTTAGCCATTTTTCCACTTTCCTAATTGCTTAAAATATGGTATGTTATATATGGAATTATATCAGTCGAAGAATGTTAAAAAATCTTACTATATTAAGGAGCTGTCAACATGTATTTCCAGAAAAAACGCTGCATTGCCATGCTGCTGGCCGGTGGCCAGGGCAGCCGTCTGAAGGTACTCACTGAGAACACCGCAAAACCTGCCGTGCCCTTCGGCGGCAAATACCGCATTATTGACTTTCCCTTAAGTAACTGCGTCAACTCCGGCATCGACACTGTGGGCATTCTGACCCAGTATCAGCCTCTGGAGCTGAACGAATACATCGGCAACGGCCAGCCCTGGGGCCTGAACAAGACCCACAGCTGTGCTCAGGTGCTGCCCCCCTATGAACGCCACGACAAAAAGAGTGGCTGGTACAAGGGCACCGCCAACGCCATCTACCAGAACATTGACTTCATTGAGCGTTTTGACCCGGAATATGTTGTGGTTCTGGGCGGCGACCATATCTACAAGATGGACTACTCCGCCATGGTGGATTACCATGTGAAGAACAGTGCCTCCTGCACCATCGCCGTGCGAAATGTTTCTCTGGAAGAGGCCAGCCGCTTTGGCATCATGAACACCAACCCCGACAACTCCGTTTACGAGTTTGAGGAGAAGCCCGCTCAGCCCAAGTCCACAAAGGCCTCCATGGGCATCTACGTATTCAACTGGCAAACCCTCCGGGAGTTCCTGATCGCCGACGAAGAGGATCCCAATTCCTCCAACGACTTCGGCAAGAACATCATCCCCAACCTGCTGAACGCCGGCCACAAGCTGATGGCCTACGAGTTCGACGGCTATTGGATGGACGTGGGTACCATCCAGTCCCTGTGGGAAGCCAACATGGACGTGCTGGGCAAGGAACCCGTATTCGATCTGCGAGGCGGTAAGAATTCCACCATCTACGCCCGGAACAGTGCCCTGCCCTCTTCCTACATCGACAAAGACGCTAAGGTTGTTAACTGCTTTGTGGCAGAAGGCAGCGAAATTTACGGCTCCGTTCGCCACAGCATCATCTCCATGGGCTGCACCATCGGTGAAAACGCCCTAGTGGAGGACAGCGTGATCATGCCCGGTGTCGTCATTGAGCCCGGTGCCATCGTCCGCCACGCCATTCTGGGAGAAAACAGCCGCGTCGGCTGCAACGCCATTGTCGGCGGTGCTTTCAAACCCAAGGACAAGAAGAAAATCAGCGTCACCTCCAAGGGTGCCGTTGTGGAAGCCAACACCGTGCTGCTGCCCGGTGATATGCTGTAAGGAGGGTATGCACCATGAAAGTAATGGGTATTATCTTTGCAAACGACGGTTCTTTGGACGGTCTGACCGAACACCGCACCACCGCCAGCGTCCCCTTTGGCGGCCGTTACCGCCAGGTGGACTTTGCGCTGTCCAACCTCACCGCCGCCGGTGTGCGGCATATCGGCATCATTTCCCGTCACCACTATCAGTCTCTGATCAACCACATCGGTGCCGGTGAAGAATGGGGCCTGGAGCTGGAAGAGGGCGGTCTGGAATTTTTAACCCCCTATGCCATGTCCGCCACTGACAGCTACCGCGGTAAGCTGGAATCTCTGTACTCCGCCATGAATTTCCTGACCTACGGCGACGAGGACGAGTATGTGATCATGACCGGCTCCACCATCCTGTGCAATATCGATATGAAGGATGTGCTGGCTTCTCATATCGCCAGCGGCCGTAACATTACCGTAGTCACCAAGGCCGGCATCGCCAACGGCGAAAAGCAGCTGGATCTGTCCATCAAGCTGGACAAGAAGGGCGAGGCTGTGGACATCGCTGTTGACTACGCAGCCCCCAAGGGCTATCTGGCTACGATGGATATTTTCGTAACCTCCAAGAAGTGGCTGGCTGAGCAGGTTCGGGAGCATATCGCCCGGAATCTGTTCCACATGGACCGGGATCTGGTTCTGGGTCTGTGGCAGAAGGGCGAGGTCAGCATCAACGTCTACCAGTTCCCCGGCGTGGTTTTGTACAACGAATCCGTTTCCGAGTACTTTGAAAACACCCTGTCCCTGATCGACACCAAAACCCGCCACGATCTGTTTGGCTACAACCACCCCGTGTATACCCGTGTTCGTGACCGGGTTCCCACCTTCTACGGTGAAAACAGCGACACTGCAGATATCGTTGTTGCCGACGGCTGTCTCATTGGCGGCAAGGTCAGTAATTCCGTGCTGTTCCGTAATGTTACCGTTTATCCCGGTGCAGAGATTTCCGATTGCGTCATTATGAACGATGCGGTAATCGGTGAGGGTGCACAGCTGAAATACGTTATTTTGGACAAGGATGTGACTGTCCGTCCCGGTGCCAAGCTCATCGGCACACCGAACAATCCCGTCATCATCACAAGAGGAGGCGTCGTATGAAGATAGCCATTTTGGCTTCTGAGGGTGCACCCTATGTAAAATCCGGCGGTCTGGGCGACGTTATGGAGGCCCTGCCTGCCGCGTTGGCCAGGATTCCCGGCAACGAGGTCGTGCTGATCCTGCCATACTACAAAAAAATCAAGGAAAATCCCAAATTCCAGACCGAGCTGATGGCTCAGTACGAGGTTCAGCTGGGCTGGCGGCGGCAGTATGCAGGCCTGATGGCACTGCAGGGCCGCACCGATGGCGTGAAGGTGTATTTTGTGGACAACAATTACTACTTCGGCCACCGCCCCGGTGCCATCTACGGTGACATGGACGACAGCGAGCGTTATGCTTACTTCTCCAAGGCCTGCCTGGACGGCCTGCGTCTGATGGGCTTTGTGCCGGACGTGATCCAGTGCAACGACTGGCAGACCGCCATGGTCCCCACCTACCTGCGGGCCATGTACCGCAGCGACTTCCCCAACACCAAGTGTATGTACACCATCCACAACATCGAGTATCAGGGTTGGGCAAACGCCGGCTTCTTCGATGACGTGCTGGGTCTGCCCTGGGAATACCGGGGCTGCATGGACATGAACCACTCGGTGAACATGATGAAAGGTGCCATTGAAACCGCCGATCTGGTGACCACCGTTTCCGAGACCTATTCCCGGGAGCTGATGTATCCCTACTTCTCCCACGGCCTGGACGGCATTATTTCCGACGCCAGCTGGAAGCTCACCGGCATTACCAACGGCATTGATGTGGGCACATTCAATCCGGAGACCGACCCCGCCCTGCCGGCACATTACAACGCCGACAGCTTCATCCCCGGCAAGGCCGCCTGCAAGGCTGCCCTGCAGCAGGAAGTGGGTCTGCCCCAAAAGCCGGATGTCCCGCTGATGGTCATGGTCACCCGGTTGGCAGGCCACAAGGGACTGGATCTGCTGTGCTATATTGCCCGGAGCCTGCTGTGGGAAGAGGATTGCCAGCTTTTGATTCTGGGCACCGGCGAGCCTCAGTTTGAGCAGTTCTTCCGGGAGCTGGCCGCGGAATTCCCGGATCAGGTAGCCGCCAAGATCACCTTCGATTTGGGTCTGGCGAGCCGGATCTACGCCGGCGGTGACATTTATCTGATGCCCTCCAAGTCCGAGCCCTGCGGCCTGAGCCAGATGAACGCCATGCGTTACGGCACTGTGCCCGTAGTTCACGCCACCGGCGGCCTGAAGGACACGGTCCCCCCCGTGGACGAAAACGGAGAAAACGGCCTGGGCTTTACCTTCCAGAGCTACAATGGCGATGATTTCTATGCCGCCGTCAAGCGTTGCCTGAATCTGTACAATCAAAACCGGGAGGGCTTCCAAAGCCTCCAGTACCGGGATATGTGTCAGGACTTCAGCTGGAACAAGCCTGCCGAAAAGTATATGGCCCTGTTCCGCAAAATGCTGGGCCGGTAAAGAAAACGACAAAAAACAGCAAGTCAAAGCTGACTTGCTGTTTTTGCACTTATAGGGACATATCCTCCCTCGTCCGCGGACGGCCAATGGCCGCCCCTACAAGTCCTACCGTGGTCGGGCGTAGGGGCGAGCATCGCTCGTCCGTCAAACGGGTTCTCCTATACAAAAGAATACGGATTCTTCGACTTCGCTGCTATCGCAGCTCCGCTCAGAATGACAGTATTTTTTGCCTTTTGTATTCCGATGGGGTCATGCCGGTGATGGCCTTGAAATTGCGGTTAAAAGTATTGACCGCGGTAAAGCCGCAATCCATAGCGATCCGGCCAATGTCGGTGTGCTGATCCGTCAGCAGCTTTTTGGCATATTCAATGCGATACAGTGCCAGCAGTTTAGTAAAATGCACCCCGGTAAGTGTGTGCAGGCAATGGGAAAGATACTTCGCATTATAACCAAAGTGATTGCTCACCGCTTCCAGCGTAATTTCTTCCCGGAAATGCTCCGCAAGGTAGGAAATTACCTTTTGATACAGAACGCTATCCTGGGTTTCTGTCTGCTCCAGCTCCGTCTGCTGCAGCACCCGGGCACAGATCAGATTCAAATATCCGCTGATGAGCAACTTCTCCCCTCTGTCCAGCGTGGGAAACCCCATCAACACCTGCTCCATATCAAAAAAGCACACCGGCACAACCGTCGACCGAGCCTGCCCCACCTGAGCAAAGTACAGCGGAATGTAATCGTGGGAGAAAACGGCGCAGACCACACGTGTCCCTTCGCACCGATACTGGTGAATACAGTTGGGCGGCAACCAAATCAAGTGCTTCTGGGGCACTTGGATTTTCTTTCCGTTCACCGTTGCCTCCGCTGTGCCGCTTTGGCAATAGAGCAGCTCGCAATATTCATGGATATGGGCTTCCACATACCAGTTTTCATGAAAGCCACTGCGAAAATCGTAGCTCCCGTTGAAATTTTCCAGTTGATATTTCATCGCCATCACCTAACCTTTTGGCTATAATATACCGGGAATTGGCTGGCATGTCAACCTGTCAGGCGATAAAATGGATATATCTACAAAAGGAGCGTGTTTGTATGAGATGGAGTAAGGAACGAATTTGGGATTGGTATAACGCCCGGCCCTGGTTCCGGGGCTGCAACTATATGAGTGCAGACTGTGCCAACCGCATTGACCAGTGGCAAGCCCTAGGCTTTGAGGAGCGGTTTCAGACTACCGAGGAGGAACTGAAGCTGATGCAGACAACTGGCTTCAACACCGTCCGGTTGATTTTGGAATATGTAGTTTGGAAAGAGGAACACGACGGCTTCATGGAGCGATTTGAGCGGTACATTGCCCTCTGTGCCAAATACGGCCAATCCTGCATGATCGTGCTGGCCAACGACTGTATGCCACCCAAAACCGAACGCTGGAAAATGCCGTACGTTGGAGAGCAGACCTACGACTGGGGTTACCACGGCGGCAAAATGCATTCCCAGCACGGTGCCCACAGCGGCCCTGCACCCCACTTCTATCTGGACGAATCGGAAAGCCGGGAGGACTATTTCGCCATGGTTCGGGAAATCGTGACAAAATACAAGGACGACCAGCGGATCTGCATTTGGGACGTATACAACGAGCCAGGCAATAGCCGTCGGGCGGAGATCACCCTGCCCAACATCAAGGCACTGTTTGAACTGGTGCGGAGCCTCGACCCCGTCCAGCCCCTGACCGCCGGTGTGTTCCGCATGAAGGGCGACGAAAGTATCCCTTTGAGTGCCCCGGAGCAATACGCACTAGACAATTCCGATATCATTTCCTACCACTCCTATCAGCCCTACAACGAGCACATCAAGGTGATCCACCGGCTGAAAAAGGAAGGCCGCCCCATCATCTGCACCGAGTGGCTGGGCCGCTGCCTGCACAACGATGTGTTTACCCTGTTCCCGCTGTTTTACTTAGAAAAGATCGGCTGCTACAACTGGGGCTTTGTGGCCGGCAAATATCAGACCTACGAGCCCTGGGAAGGTACCTGGCACGCCTATCACAACGGCCTTGCCCCGGATGTGGATTTCACCAAATGGTTCCACGATCTGTACCGCCCCAACCACCGTCCTTATGATCCCAGAGAGATCGAAGTTATCCGGGAATTTGCCACTTTGGCAGACTTGGAGGAATCAAAATGAAAATTACAAAACTGGAAGTCATTAAAGTCAAACCCCGCTGGATGTTCTTAAAAATGCATACCGATACCGATATCTACGGCCTCGGTGAGCCGGTGCTGGAAGGTCACTGTACCGCAGTGGAGGCTGTTATCAAGGAGTTTGAAGAATATCTGATCGGCAAGGATCCCATGATGATCGAGCATCACCTGCAAGCCCTCTACCGGGGCGGCTTTTACCGCGGTGGCCCCTTGATGCTCTCTGCCATCAGCGGCATCGAGCAGGCAATGTGGGACATCAAGGGCAAATACTACAATTGTCCCGTTTATGAAATGATGGGCGGAAAATGCCGGGACAAGATCCGAATGTATACCCACATCAAACGCACCGCAGTGGTAGGCGAATTTTCCGTGGAAGAAATGCTGGATATCGCCGATCAGCGCCTGGCCGACGGCTACACCGCATTGAAATACTCAATCATCCCTCCCATCCGCCAGGTAGATACTCCGGCGAATACCAAGGCCCACGTGGAGCGGTTTGCCCGTATTCGTGAGCACATCGGCTGGGATGTGGATCTGGCTATCGATTTCCACGGCAGAGTCAGCCCTGCCATGGCCATTCGGCTGGCAGAGGAGCTAAAGCCCTATATGCCCTTCTTTATCGAAGAGCCCTGCCTGCCGGAAAATGTAGATTGCATGGTAAATATCGCCCGGTCCACCACCATTCCCATCGCCGCCGGCGAGCGGCTGTTCGGCAAGTGGCAATACCGGGAACTGATTGAAAAGCAGGCAGTCAGCATTGTCCAGCCGGATATCTGCCACTGTGGCGGTATCTTTGAAGGCCGGAAGATCGCTACCATGATGGAGATGTATTACGGCTCTATCGCACCTCACAATCCCCTTGGCCCCATCTCCCTGGCCTCTTGCCTGCAGGTGGACGCCTGTTCCCCCAATTTCCTGGTGCAGGAACATCCCGGAAACCCGGACAAGGGCGATCTGGGTGTGGGTTACATCACAGATCCCTTCGTCATCAAGGACGGCTATATCGAAGTGCCCACCAAGCCCGGTCTTGGCGTAGAATTGGACGAAAAAGCCATCGCAGAAAAGATCTACGACGGAAAATGGACCACGCCCCGGCAGTATTTTGAAGACGGCAGCGTTGCAGATTGGTAAAAACCGCAAAATAAGTTAACCCCCGACGCTTTGTACAGCCCCAGTTTGTGCGGACAGCACAAAAAGCCCCCTATGTAGGCAATATTTAGTTTTATGCGGAGTGGCGCAGCGTCAGCGGCGCCACTCCAGTTTTATTCTGGATGCGCTCATGGTTGT
>SVLM01000033.1 GCA_015067945.1 Oscillospiraceae bacterium | reverse complement strand
AAGAGCAACAATCAGATCAACATCCCCGAAGCTCGTCAGGCTATGGACAACTTCAAGATGCAGGCTGCTCAGGAAGTGGGCGTGAACCTGACCAACGGCTACAACGGTCACCTGACCTCCCGCGAGGTCGGCGACCTCGGCGGCCAGATGGTCAAAAAAGCCCCGTACGAATCATGAAATTTGACCGCCATAACCGTATTGCAATGGGGCATATCCAAACCGTGCAATACATAGCGACAATAATAACCTGAATAAATAGCAGCGGAGCCTAACTGGGCTCCGCTGCTATACATATATTCTGCTATTCTGCAGAAACGGACTTTTTGAAGCTGATATGCCGTAACGCAGGCTTTAGGATATGAAACAATTATCGGCTTTTAACCAGTTCCGATACCAAACGGAATTTCCATTCCTCCACAGCAGGCGGGCAGGAGTCGGAGTTTGCCAAAATATAGCGACGGCCCTTGGTTACGTTCAGAAGATATTTCACCCGCTCTACCAGCTGTTCCTCTGTACAATCCTGGAAGAACACCGGCTCAATACCGCCGATCAATGCCACATTCTCAGACAGCAACGCAAACGCGTCAGCAATGTCGATATTTCCGGTGGGCGGGGGAGAGATGGATTCAATAGCGTCAATGCCGGTCTGTGCCATCAGAGGCAGCAAGGCTTTCAGACTGCCGCAGGCGTGATGCAGGAGCAGCTTGCCGTCCTTATGCAGCTCAGATGCCCAATAGGAGATCTCCGGGGCAATGTACTGCTCAAACATGCTGGGGTTGATATTGGTCGTAGAGGTATCCTCCCAGAAAAGGAAGGCTTCAGCATTGGAGCTGCGGCAGAAAGCGGCTGTTTTGTCCGAGGCGTAGCGCATGGTAGCCAGGCATTCCTCGACCATTTCCGGCTCATCCATCAGGAAGTACACCAGGTTTTCGGTTCCGACCCATTTTTCCAGAAGAGATTGGAAGCAGGTTTTCATTTCCGAGCCAATCAGCGGCACATACAGACCTCTTTCGCCGGTCTGACGATGTTCCTCGTCTGCGGCTCCGTCAGCTTCGAGTTCCAGATGCTCGTAGATCCACTGTACAATTTTCAGATCCTCCACATCTTCGACGGGATGCTCCACAAGGAACCAGGTATTACCGACGGAAGAGAGGTGGTAGCCAAATTTCAGCGTACCCACCGGAGTCTCCCAAATTTCATACCGACGGGTGGGATGGTTTTCGTAGCGAATATTTACACCCTTGTAGTTTTGCTTCCAGGGGCTGCGGAAACCCCGGAGCAGGGGGTCAGCGCCAACGCTTTCCATATAGGGAAGCTGTCCGCCGATGGTCCTTTCCTGAGGTTGGGATTCCCACCAATAGGCAAGGAAGGGGGACCAGGGAACACGGTCAATGGGTTTTCCCTGGATGGCCGCGAGCAATCGTTGTTTTGGGGTCATGATAATTCCTCCTAATAGAACAATTTTCAATATTTATTCCGTGTCAAAGCTAAATACATATTCTGCACTGGGAAGACCGAAGTTTTCATTGGGGATCCAAAGCATGGTGCGGTCTGTTAGATTGAAGACGATGCTATAAGGCGTACCTTCAAGTCTGTTGGCCCATTTTCTAACGCCGACAGTCTCAAGAATATCCATTGCGGCCTGTTCGTCAGCGAGAATACAATCGGTTTTCTCCAATTCCTCCCACATTCGTGCATACCGGGATTGGGCATCGCCAGGAATGTCGGTACCTGCGTAATAGTCCTTCCGGACAATGAAATTCGTAATGACTTGAGAATCGTATTTTGCTTCCATAGGACCGACTTCTGCGTCCGAATCGCAATAGGTTACGCAGAGCCGACGTTCAGCACCGTCAAAGTCGGTGCTGTTGGATTCGCCGATCCACTCAAGAATCGCACTTCTGCCGCTGGCATCAGCCACCATATAGTGACAAGTCATACCCGCAGAATCGTGCATATCATAGGCAGAAGCAATTTCAATTGCTTCCTCCAGGTTGTCTGCGTAGTCCAGGATCAGGCGGATTAGGGTGGTGGGGGTGATGCCCGGCTTGCCGGTGTTCTGGTCTGTAGGGATCTTCGGCTGACCGGATATATAGATAGCACAAGCCACACCGGCATCGTTCATGCCATCCAGCGGAGCATAGGTGGCAGCAATACACCGCAATTTTTCCTGAAGGGTATCTATATTTTTATTTGGATCGATACCCAAATACTTTATATCGACCGAGGATATGGTGGCATGACGTCCCGGAGCAGCGTCGGTAAAGACGATGCAGACGTTGGTCATATCGGAATCGTAATTCCGACCAAACAAATAGTCGCTGTTGGCGGTTTTGGCGGTAAAGGAAGAGCAGCTTGCTTCCGGTGTGGCGATCTCCAAATCAAACAAGCCTTTGGTAAAGTGCTCAACAATGAAATCCACCAATTGCTGATCGTTGGAGACACCGCCTTGTGCTACAAAATCATCCAGGTAGAAGCCGCCGCTTACCCGCATAGTGTACACAGCTCCTTCGCCGTTAAGATCATAGCGATCCCGGAGCAGCTGAATGCTGCTGATGGTTGCAATCTCATCATGCCACAGGGCGAAAAACACGGATACTGTAACGGCAATCAGCAAAAAGAGTGCTGTCAAAATGCCAAGGATTACTTTTAACCAGGTAGGTTTACGCCGATGTTGAGTCTCCATATGTCAGCCCCCCTAATTTATCCTTTGAAAAGAAGAGAAAAAACCGAGCGTTGCAGAGATCCATTCTCCCGCAGGAACAGCGGAATGGTATCCAGCTCCGCGGCGGCCTGGACCGCCATGCCACCGTCATACCATTTACCGGTGGAGACCTCCTGCCAGCGGGTTCCGGCGGGCAGGTAAACGGCCCGGGAGGTGACGCCTTCTTCCACAACGGGTGCTACCAGTAGGTCGTCACCCAGCATATAGGCATCCAACTCACCCCAGGCGTTGGGGTCGTCCGGATAATTGTAGAACAGCGGCCGCATAACCGGATCACCGTCGGTGTGAGCTTTGTGCATCAGTTCCCTTAAATACGGACGCAGGCGTTCACGGGTTTGCATGTATTTCTCAAAAATTTCCAAAAATTCATCGCCAAAGGACCAGACTTCGTTGTCAGCACCGGTAAGCGGTCCGCCAAATTCATCGGGCACATGGGGATCTCTGTCGCCATGCAGGCGGAATACGGGACAAAACGCTCCATAAGCAAACCAACGGAGCAAACACTCCCGGAAGGTCTTGTCGTGAACATTGCCACCCTGGAAGCCGCCGATATCGGTAGTCCACCAGGGAATGCCCGCCATGGCCATATGCAGACCTGCGTACAGTTGGCTCCGCATGGAAGAGAAACCGGAGTGAATATCGCCGGACCAAACCAAGGCACCGTAACGCTGGCTTCCGGCCCAGGCACAACGGACCAGATTGACGATCTCTTCCTTGCCCTCTTTACGCATACCGTCATAGAAGGCTTTGGAGTAGCACAGCGGATAAATATTGCCCTTTTGCAGGTTGGGGCCTACATGATACCGATAATTCTCAAAATCGTAAACACCGTATTCCGGTTCTGCCTCATCGAGCCAGAACAGCTCGACACCGGCATCGTAGTAGTTGCGTTTCACAATATCCCAAACATACTGCTGAGCACCGGGGTTTGTTGCATCAAAGAACACCGTATTTCCGAAGAATTCCATAGTGGTACGAATACCACGTTCGGTTTTCACAAGGTATCCTTTCTCTTTCATTTCATCATAGTATTTGCTGGTTTTGTCCACTGTGGGCCAAATGGAAACCATCAGCTTGATGCCCATGTCCCGGAGCTCCCGGATCATAGTGGGAGGATCGGGCCAGAATTGCTTATCGAATTCCCATTCGCCCTGCTTCGTCCAGTGGAAGAAGTCGATGACGATGACATCCAGCGGCAGATTTCTACGCTTATATTCCCTGGCAACTTTCAAAAGCTCTTCCTGATTGCGGTAGCGAAGCTTGCACTGCCAGAATCCCAGGCCGTATTCAGGCATCATAGGCACTGTTCCGGTGACGGCACAGTATTGGTGCATAATGTCGGCAGGTGTATCGCCGGCGGTGATCCAATAGTCCATCCCTTTGGTGGATTCTGCGCGCCACTGGGTGATGTTTTTGCCGAAGGTCACCTGACCGATGGCGGGGTTGTTCCACAAAAAACCGTACCCAAGGCTGGACACCACGAAGGGCACGCTGGCCTGGGAGTTGCGATGTGCCAGCTCCAGGGTGCAGCCCTTCAGATCCATGAACGCCTGCTGATACTGACCCATGCCGGAAAGCTTCTCATTGGGGTCGGATTCAAACCGAACCATCAGTGCGTAATCGCCGCCGATGATCGGCTTGTACTGCCGGCCGGGAATGCCTAATGCACTGCAAAATTGCGTGGTATCATCCCGGGTGCGGACATACTCTTTCAGCAAAAGCTTGCCGGCGGCATTGCGAAATTCCAGACGGCCGTCGGCGGTGACACGGGCCTGAATGTTGCCGTTGCAAATGGTGGCGTAATCCGTCTGAATATGGATTCCCGAGGCTTGCTCCGCCACGGGGAGCAATGCGTAGTCTTCGCCTTGCTCAAACGGGGGAAAACCGGACCGCACACGCAATGCGTTTTGTCCCCAGGGTTCAATACGCAGAATTTCACCGTCATACTCCCGAATCAGGCAAGAATTTTTGCAGTAAAACATAATGTATCTCCTTTGACTGAAATCATATTGCATTTACAGGGATACCACAGTCATCCGTTTGTAAGTTGATTATAGCGAAAGAGGCCGGGGCTTTCCTTGATATTTTTGGTAATTTGGGGGTAATATTTTGATGGATTGATACAGTCAAATAAGCAAAACAATCCCCATATCGCCAAAAAATTACTACTTTGAGATGTGTAGTTTTGGTGATAAAATACATTTGTAAATAAAATTAGCAAAGGAGTGCTTTCATATGAAGAAGTTAATTGCAATTATCCTCTGTCTGTGCATGAGCATCGCAATTTTTGCAGGCTGTTCCGGCAATGGCGACGGTGGAAATTCCGACGGAAAAATTACCATCACCTATATGACCTGGGCTTCCGGCGGCCAAAAGGAAGTCGAAAAGAAGGTTATTGAGGAGTTCAACAGAACCCACCCCGATATTGAAGTCAAGGCCACCTTTGTTCCCGGTGACTATCTGAGCCGTATGCAGACCTTGATCGCCGGTCACAAGGAGCCCGATATTGCCCTGATGTACGGCAACTACATTCATGACTGGGCACAGAAGGGGTTGCTGGCTGACCTGACGCCCTACACCCAGAACAGCACCATCGACTTCGACGATATGTTGCCTATGGCAAAGTTCTATGACCAGGGCAAGCTGTACGGTGCTACCGCAACTCTGGAAACCATTCTGGTCTACTACAACAAGCAGATTTTCGCCGATGCCGGTGTTACGGAAGAAGATGTCAAGGGCTGGACCTGGAACGAATATGTAGAAATCCTGCGTAAGGTAACGGTGGATAAGGATGGCAATCACCCCGGCGATTCCGGCTTCAACACCAAGAAGATCAAGACCTGGGGCACCTTTGTTCCCACCGCTTCTTACATCAACGAGCCCCTGCTGTGGTCCAACGGCGGTGCTTACTTTGAGCCCGACGGCTCCGGCCTGGCAGTTGACCGCCCCGAATCCATTGAGGTTCTGCAGAAGCTGACCGATCTGACCTTTGTGGAAAAGGTTGCACCTACCGCGGCAGATATGGCCGGTATGTCCTCTCAGATCAAAATGCTGAAGGATGGCCGCCTGGCATCCTTTATCTCCGGTACTTACGATATTGCCGGCTTTGTTTCCGAAGACTGGTACGACTATGGCGTGGCTGAGCTGCCCATCTTCAAGGAGTCTGCCAATCAGCTTTGGGGCGAACCCGTCGTGATCTTCGAAAGCAGTAAGCATAAGGAAGCAGCTTTCGAGTTTCTGCAGTATCTGATTAACCCCGAGTTCTCCCTGAAGCTGTCCGAGGAGGGTAGCTGCATTCCCGCCTTCAAGTCCTGGTACACCGATGCCGATAAGTTTGCTTCCTGGGCAGACAATAAGTATCACGGTGCTGATTTCCGCAAGCTGATTCCTGACTTGGTGACGAATTGCACTGCTACTCGCACCATTTACTATGTAAAGAACTCGGATGCTGTCGGTAATGTTATTTGGTCTGCACTGGATCAGTGCTTCCTGAACAATAAGCCTGTGCGGGATATTGTTAAGGATCTGGACCAGAAGGCAAAACCCTATCTGCAGGGTGTGTGGGAAACTATACCCTGGATTGATTGATCTAATCTAATTTCAATACATGATGGGGCTTCCGATTCCAAGGATTTATTGATCTTAATTGTCGGAAGCCCCAAATGTTATTGTTGCCACTACTGATTCCTCTGGGAGGGGTGCCAAATTATGAGTAAAACAACAGAAAAATCTGAAGAATTGTCAAGAATTGCGTACCGCCGCCGGCACGCAAAAATGACAAAGGGGGAGAAGACGAAGTTCCGCTGGGGTATGTTCTTTATTGCACCGCAGCTGATCGGTCTGGCAATCTTTGTGTTTATTCCCATGATCTTCAGCTTTGTCATGAGTTTTATGGAATGGGATATTGTTTCCGAACCGAAGTTTATCGGTTGGGACAACTATAAATTCATGATGGAAGAGGACGAGTATGTGCCGCTGTCCCTGCGGATTACGGTCATGTACACCTTGATTCAGGTACCTTGCGGCGTTATGTACACATTGTTCATCGCAATGCTCCTGAATACAAAAATCAGATCCCGCTCTCTGTTCCGGACCATTTTCTATCTGCCGTCTATTGTACCTGCGGTTGCTTCTGCGGCACTGTGGATCATTATTTTCAACCCCAACAACGGTGTTTTGAACAGCTTCCTGGAGGTCTTCGGCGTGGAGCCACAGTTGTGGCTTTATGACGAAAAGGAAGTTTTGATCGCATTTCTGATCATGTCCCTTTGGGGCTCCGGCGGTGGTATTATCGTCAATTTGGCAGCCCTTCAGGGTGTACCTACACATTTGCAAGAAAGTATGGAACTGGATGGAGCAAATGCATGGCACAGATTCTGGCGTTTGACTGTTCCCATGGTTTCTCCGGTCATTTTCTACAATGTGATTATGGGTATCATCGGCAATCTGCAAGGCTTTAGTCAGAGTTACCTGATGACTGGCGGCGGCCCCAACAATTCAAGCCTTTTCTACATGCTGCATCTTTACAGAAATGCATTCCAGTGGGGACGTATGGGTTATGCATGTGCAATGGCATGGGTCTTGTTCCTTGTTATTGCAGTGTTCACTGCGATTGCATTCTTTATCGGCAATAAGAAAGTATACTACGAAGGAGGCTAATTATGGGTGTTCGTAAAAAATCTCATAGAAGGCGATCTGCAATTGGCCGCTTCTTTGTTTACTTAATCCTGATTATGATCGGCATTTCCATGATCTTTCCCCTTTATTGGATGATCCGCGGTGCATTTATGGAGACTTCGCTGGATGTAATGGATGTGGAACAATTCTTCCCAAACAAATTCGATTTTGGGAACTTTAAGGAAGCCTTTGAGTCTGCCCCGTTTGATCAGTATCTGAAGAACACACTGTATTTGCTTGTGTTTAATGTTACTGCTACTGTAGTCAGCTGTAGCTTTGTTGCCTTTGGTTTTGCCCGTATCAACTTTCGACATCGCAATAAATTCTTTGCTATCATGTTGGCGTGTATGATGATTCCGGGTACCGTTATGCAGATCCCGCAGTTCGTCGGCTGGGTCAGCGTTGGTGCGTTTGATACCTTTGCACCTTTGACGATTCCATCGCTGTTCGGTAGTGCTACCTACATATTCATGCTGCGTCAGTTCTTTATGACGCTGCCCAAGGAGTACGACGAGGCCGCCCTTTTGGACGGAGCAAGCTACTTCAGAATCTACTGGAACATTATTCTGCCGTTGTCCAAGCCCGCCCTTTTGACCATCGGTGTCTTTACCTTCATGGGCGTTTGGAACGATTTCTTCGGCCCGTTGATCTACCTGGCCGACGAAGCAAACTGGACCCTCGCGATTGGCCTTTCCAACTTCCAGGGTCAATACGCCTCCGAATGGCACCTGATGATGGCCGCATCCTGCGTTCTGGTGCTGCCGTTGGTCGTGATCTACTTCTTTGCACAGCGGCATTTTATTGAGGGCATTGCCCTGACCGGCGTCAAGGGTTAATCGCACACAGGAGAAAACAATGTATTATATTGGAATTGATTTGGGCACTTCGTCCTTGAAGCTGTTGCTGATGGACGCCGCAGGCACCATTCATAACACAGTAACAAAAGAATATCCGCTGGAATTTCCTCAGCCCGGCTGGAGCCAGCAAAATCCCGGTGATTGGGAAAAGGCTCTGCTGGAAGGCTTCCCCGAACTGATTGAAGGCTTTGATGCAGGCTTGATCCGTGGCATAGGCTGTGGCGGTCAGATGCACGGCCTGGTGGTGCTGGACGAAAATGACAACGTGATTCGTCCCGCCATTTTGTGGAATGACGGCCGTACCGCAAAGCAGGTGGACTACCTGAATGAAGTGATCGGCAAGGAAAAGCTTTCTCAGTTGACCGCAAACATTGCCTTTGCCGGTTTTACCGCACCCAAGATTCTCTGGATGGAGGAAAACGAGCCGGAAAACTTCGCCCGCATCGCAAAGATCATGCTTCCCAAGGACTATATCAACTATATCCTCACTGGGGTACATAGCTGTGATTATTCTGATGCCTCCGGCATGCTCCTGCTGGATGTGGAGCATAAATGCTGGAGCAAGGAAATGCTGGAGATCTGCCATATTTCTGAGGCACAGATGCCGAAGCTGTTTGAAAGCTATGAATGCATCGGCTGTGTCACGCCGGAAATGGCTCAAAAACTGGGTCTTCCCGCCAATGTGAAAGTGGTTGCCGGTGCCGGCGATAACGCCGCCGCGGCGGTTGGTACTGGCGTGGTGGGCGAGGGCGGCTGCAACATTTCTCTGGGAACCTCCGGCACGGTGTTCATTTCCTCCGAAAAATTCGGCGTTGATGACACTAACAGCCTCCATGCCTTCGCCCATGCCGATGGCGGCTGGCATTTGATGGGTTGTATGCTTTCAGCGGCAAGCTGCAACAAGTGGCTGCTGGAGGATATTTTGGGCACCTCCGATCATGCAGCTGAGCAGGCTGCAATCACTGAGGCTAAGCTGGGAGAGAACCATGTGTTCTTCCTGCCCTATCTCATGGGCGAAAGAAGCCCCATCAACGATTCCAACGCCCGCGGCACCCTGATCGGCATGACCATGGATACCAGCCGTGCGGATGTTGTGCAGGCGGTTCTGGAAGGCGTGGCCTTTGCCATCCGGGACAGCGTGGAAGTCGCCAGAAGCCTTGGTATTGCGATCAATACATCCAAGATCTGCGGCGGCGGTGCAAAGAGTCCGCTGTGGAAACGCATCTTCGCCAATGTGCTGAACTGCGAGCTGCAGGTTCCCGTTTCCGAGCAGGGCCCCGGTATGGGCGGTGCGATGCTGGCCATGGTGGCCTGCGGCGAATATGCATCTGTGAAGGATTGCTGCAAGGCACTTTGCTCCGTTGCGTCTACTGTCAAGCCGGAGCCTGACCTGGTGGCCAAGTATGAGGCCAGATACGCTCAGTTTAGAAAAATCTATCCCGCCGTCCGGGCGATATTCCCTGAAATTCAATAAGGAGGAATCCGTTATGCTTTTTCCCAATATTCCCGTAATCCCCTATGAGGGCCCTCAGAGTAAGAATCCTTTGGCTTTCAAGTTCTATAACCCCGAGCAGATCGTTGCCGGCAAGAAAATGAAGGAGCATCTGCCCTTCGCCATGGCCTGGTGGCACAATCTGTGTGCCGGCGGCACGGATATGTTCGGCCGCGATACTGCGGACAAGTCCTTTGGTGCCGAGAAGGGCACTATGGAGCATGCGAAGGCCAAGGTTGACGCAGGCTTTGAGTTCATGCAGAAGCTGGGTATCGAGTATTTCTGCTTCCACGATGTGGATATCGTGCCCGAGGCCGATACTATTGCCGAAACCAACCGCCGTCTGGATGAGATTTCTGACTACATTCTGGAGAAGATGCAGCAGACCGGCATCAAGTGCCTGTGGGGCACTGCCAATATGTTCTCCAACCCCCGGTTTATGAACGGTGCAGGCTCTACCAACTCTGCAGATGTTTACTGCTTTGCCGCTGCTCAGGTAAAGAAGGCTCTGGAGATCACCGTAAAGCTGGGTGGCCGGGGCTATGTGTTCTGGGGTGGCCGGGAAGGCTACGAAACTCTGCTGAATACCGATGTGAAGTTCGAGCAGGAGAACATCGCAAACCTGATGAGGATGGCTGTCAACTATGGCCGGTCAATCGGCTTCACCGGCGATTTCTACATTGAGCCCAAGCCCAAGGAACCCATGAAGCACCAGTACGACTTTGACGCAGCCACCGCCATTGGCTTCCTGCGTTACTACGATCTGGACAAGGACTTCAAGATGAACATTGAAGCAAACCATGCCACTCTGGCAGGTCACACCTTCCAGCACGATCTGCGGATCTCCGCCATCAACGGCATGCTGGGCTCCATCGATGCCAACCAGGGCGACTACCTGCTTGGTTGGGACACCGATGAGTTCCCCTTCAATATTTACGAAACCACCATGTGTATGTACGAGGTGCTGAAGGCCGGTGGCCTGACCGGCGGCTTCAACTTTGACGCCAAGAACCGCAGACCCTCCTACACCGTCGAGGATATGTTCCACGCCTATATTCTGGGTATGGATGCCTTTGCACTGGGTCTGCTGAAGGCCGCCAAGATCATCGAGGATGGCCGCATTGACGAATTCATCGCTGAGCGTTACTCCAGCTACAACACCGGCATCGGTGCAAAGATCCGCTCCGGCGAAGCCACTCTGGAGGAGCTGGCTGCCTACGCAGAAAAAATGGGTGCTCCCGAGCTGCCCGGCTCCGGCAGACAGGAATATCTGGAAAGCGTTGTCAACAACGTTTTGTTTAGCAACTGATTTTACAATTCATAACAACAGCCCACTGCACGATCGTGCAGTGGGCTGTTGTTATGTTATTCGGCATCTGTGTCATCGAAATCGTCCGGTGATAAATTGCCGCTGGTATCAGGGGATTTTCTGTAGGCAACGGGAGACTTTTTCACTTTTTTGCGGAAACGCTTGGCGAAGTAATTGGGGTCGGAATAGCCCACAGCTGCGGCGATATCACCGATGGAAACATCGGTGGTGAGAAGCAATGTACATGCATTTTGGATTCTGAGGTCTTCAATATAGGCCGATATGGTTTTACCGGTCTTCTTTTTGAATATATGGCTCAGATAGCTGGAATTGACGTAGAATAAAGCGGCCAATTCGGTCAAATCCCAATCGGAGGCGTAGTTATCTGCCAAATATTTCCGCACCCGGTGAACCAGGTCGTCTTGATTGTGCTGCGAGAAGCATTGCTCAATGTGGTCGACGATTCGCAGAATATCGTTACGCCATTGAGAAATATTGTGGAAATTCAGCAGATACACCGGAGATTGAAGAGCTTCTACTTCCTGAGCCAGGTCGGAAAAATCATACAATGCGATCAGCAGGGACAGCTGGCTGCTCATTAAGGAAATCAGGCTGTTGGCACTCGACGGTGTGAAATGCCCGGCATTTTCGTTACACAGAAGAAGGTTGATATACTTCTTCGCGTCGGCGAATTTGCGGTTTTGCATCAACAGACGGATGGACTCGCTGGAGGATGCCAGATAGTCGGCAAACTCTGTGGGTGTTTTCCGGGCGAGTGCGGTTTCGGTGTAAATATCGGCGTTCAGGAACGGGATCATTCTCAAATTCTTGATGGCTTGCTTAAAGGCCGGATGCACGGACTTGGCGGAGGAGCAGGGGTACGCAACACCGATGTAGCAAGGAGTCTGGAACGGATTGTCGGGAGAGACGTTGTTAATTTGAGCCGCCAAGAGATTCGCCAAGTGATAATAGGATTGGATTGACAGAGCACTGCAGTGGAGCATGATGCCGTAAATGCCGGGGTAACGGGGGATGTCGTAGGCGGTGATAGAATGTGCTTGAATTTTATTTTGAGCCAAAAGGCGCTTCAGGGCAGACTCCAGCCAATCCACGGGGGAGTTTTTGCAGACAGCCGGCAGGGAAGAAATCAGCATGAGATAATAATTTCCGTCGATGAGATCCGGAGCGTTCTGTGCCGAATGGGTGCGGTGTGCGGTAATTCGGTTTAATTGATGCCGGTTACGCTCCTGCAGCAGAGCTTCATTTTGCTGCAGAATCTCCTTGCAGCTGGCCAGCAGGGCTTCCAGCTTGCTTGCGACAATGGGCTTTAACAAATAACCCACAACACGAAGCTCAAGAGCCCGCTGTGCGTATTCAAAGCTGTCGAAACCGCTGATGAGAATGCAGGGCAGCCGGGGATGCTGCTGCTTCAGAAGCTGCGTAAAATTAAGACCGTCGATATCAGGCATCACAATATCCGAAATCACCAGATCAATGGCCAGCTCATCCACAAGCCGCAGAGCGTCTTGTGCGTTATCCGCTTCTGCGGCGATGACAAAGCCGGTCTGCTCCCAGTCGATGCAGCCTCGGATACTGGATCGAATGGACGCCTCATCGTCTACAATTAATACTTTATAAACTGTACTCATGTTCTCGACCTTTCAATCATTTAAAATGATGCGGTTCATGCGGGGGTGTCGGTTTCGACCAATATGGTAATCGATGTGCCGGCATCTTCCCGGCTGGCAAGACGGAATTCCAAACGGTCACCGAACTGCATCAAAAGACGGGTGTAGACATTCAGAATGCCGTGGTGGGGTGTAGCCAAAAGTGCCGTGTCGGAGGCGGTGGTGTTCTTCATGGCGGACAAGAGATTTTCCAGTGCATCGCGGGGAATGCCGCAGCCGTTGTCCTGAATCATGCAGTAAAAACAGTTTTGCTGCCTGCCGAGGGTGATGCAGATAATGCCGTTGTGGTGAATGCTGCGAAAGCCGTGCTTGATTGCGTTTTCCACCAGCGGTTGCAGGGCCATTTTGCAAAACAGCTCATCCAAAACGCCGGTGTCCAGCACTTCGATTTCGTAGGAAAACAGCGAACCGAAACGCTGCTGCATAATGGCGAGGTAATCCTCTACCTGAGCCAGCTCATCCTTGAGCGAAACGATGTTCTCAGGCCGCAGATTATATCGCATCATGGCACTTAGATGGTTGCAAACGCCCCGGATGTAGGAGGCACTGGAGGTGGTGGACATTCCCGCGATCATCTCCAGCGTGTTGTAGATGAAGTGGGGATTGATGCGGTTTTGCAGCTCCTGTATTTGAGCTTTCTGCCGCAGGGTGGCCTCTTCTTCGTTCTTTTCGATCAAAGCTCGAAGGTTGGTCAGCATATCATTAAAATGCTGAGCAAGTAAGCCCAGTTCGTCACTTCTGTGAATGGTGGTGACGGCGGTCAGATTGCCCTTCTGTACGTCCTGAATACTGTTGGTCAGGGTAATGATCGGCTTGGAGAAATACTTGGACAGGAAAAATGCGATACCGACCACGAGAATCGGCATGACAATCAGTGTAATGAGAATCAAAGATTCCAGAGCGGAGGTGGAGCGTTGAATGGATTGGTAATCGACGGAGCTTAAAATGGTCCAGCCGCTAAAATCAAGCTGTGTGGAAAAAATGATGTTGTTATGACTTACGATATAGTAGGCATCGCTGCTGTTGTGGTTGATCGCGGTGCGGATATCTTCCATATCGATGGGCGGGCCGTAGTGGACCAGCACGGAGCTGTCCGCGGTTAAGATCGTGCCGTTCCAATTCACTTGGCTGTCGGAGGAGAGATACTCCTGCAGAGAACGCATTTGGACATCTACGATCATATAGCCGATGGTGTTTTGGCTGTATCGGGAGCGAAGCCGATAAGCGAAGGTGTAAATGCCGGCTTCATCATGGCTGGAAAGATAGCTTTGGGGATTGTCGTGAAGAATGATCATGTCATCCGATGAACGCTGGAAAGCTTCGTAGATCATATCCTTCGTGAAATCGTATTCCTTGTCCAGCGAAGGATTGGAGCTGAGGATAGGGGAGATTTGGTCTGCGTCAAAAATGGTGATGTGGATGTTGGGGTCGTTGACGGTATAAATTGAGAGGATATCCCGGATGTGATCCAGCTTCTGGGCATACTCCAGGGGACTGATGGTGTCAGGGGACACCTGCAGAATAAAGTCCACATAAGCACTGTTGCCGATGGTACGGGCCATGGCGTCCAGCTGAATCATGTGGTCATCCAAGGCCAAAGAAGTTTGCTGAATCAATGCCAGGTTGTGCTCAATAGCGCTGTCTATCAAATTTTGCTTTTCATGATTGAAGAAAATGAACGCAAACAAGGCCGTAAGCATAAGAATAGATATGCACAGAATCAGAAAGATCTGCGTCTTTAAACTGTAGCGACGCCGGTGCGTTGTTTGTGGGTGCTGCACATCCATCACCTCCGGGAGTTCTGTATGTTGTATAATATAACAAAAAATCGTCAATTAGGGAATAGGAAAATGTAGAAAATCAATTAATTACCCTAAAATGCCAAAAATGCACTATGCTCCTTTGTGAGAATCCTATGCTAAAATAAGGACGATGCTAATGGGCGTAATATTCACTGCATCATTTTATAAGTAATAGGAGGACTTGAAATGAAAAAAGCACGAAAGGTTTTATCATTAGCACTGGTGCTGGCAATGCTTTTTGCAATCGCAGTACCTGGTCTGCCTGCCATTAAGGCAGAGGCCGAAGAGACCTTCAATGTAACACTCAATGCCGGGGACGCATTCTATATGCCCTACGGCATGGGCCCGGACGGTACGATTGTTGGCCTCTATGCCGGCGGCAGTTATGGTGCCCACATCACTTTCCCCTATGAGGCAGCTGAAGCCGGTACTTATTCCCTGACCCTGAATCAGGCCTTCGGTTCTGCACAGCTGATCCCCGGTAAGGGCGAGACTATTTACCTGTCCGTTTATGACAACGGCAACTTTGTGAAGGAACTGTCTTTCCCCATCACCGGTGACTGGGGCGTCTTTGCGGAGATTCCCTTTGAGCTGGATCTGACTGCGGGCAAGCATTACATCACCTTCTGGCACGAGAACACCAACAGCTGCGGCGGCCCCAACATCGACTATCTGGATGTGAAGCTGGGCGATGCTGACGCAACCCGTCTGGAGGCTGAAGTGGTCGGTGCCTACCAGAACGCCGGTATGTGGGGACAGCCTCTGGTCGGCTTCTATTCCAACCGCCTGAGTGCTGCTATGTTTACCATCAATGATGTCCCTGCTGACGGTTACTATGACCTGGCTCTGACCTTCCAGAACGGCAACCCTGAGGCCGGCGGCAACGATGCCAAGCTGGCTATGATCGTCAACGGTCAGTATGTCCAGGATACCTTCCTGCCCGATCAGGATAACTGGGGCATCAATGCTACTCAGACCGAAGTTGTTTATCTGAAGGCCGGTACCAACACCGTTCGTTACTGGCGTTTTGACATGACCCTGCCGGATCCTCTGAGACCCGACGACGGTGGTGCAAAGGCTGCTGCCAACCTGGTCAGCCTGAATGTTACACCCCATATACCGACAGAATCTGAGGATCCTCTGTGGGAGAAGTCTGTACTGTTCAGTGGTGACTCCATTAGCTATGGACATCTGGATAATGTCGGCGGTTACTCTTGGGGTGGAAGAATCGGCGAACTCCATTCCATGGACTGGGTGAACGCCTCTGTTTCTGCTGCTACGGTGGGTACCGCAAACGGCAGAAACCGTATGATCTATCAGTTGGCCCAGCATATTGACAAAGAGTTTGACTATGTCATTATGCAAGGCGGCGTCAATGATTGTTGGGCCACTCCGATTGGTGCAATATCTAACTCCTTTGATTTGAGAAGCTTTGATAATGATACATTTGCGGGTGCATTGGAAGAGCTGTTCTTCTATGCATATCAACACTACGGCAACGCCAAGTTTGGCTATATTATTAACTTCCGGTTCAGTGATGATGTTGGTGTCGATTATCTCAACAAAATGGAAAGCCTTGTTGAGATGACCAAGAATATCTGTGATAAGTGGGGCGTTCCTTATCTGGATCTTTTCCATAACGATGAGCTGTCTGCCGAACTGAAATTGAACACAGAAGAGAAGGCAACCCTGATCCCTGATAACATCCACCCCAATGCTGACGGCTACGAAATTATTACCCCCTACATCAACGATTGGATGAGCACTGCAGTGGCCACACAGGTCAAGGGCGAGAACCCCATTGCTGATTACCTGCCCGCTTCCTTCAGTGTTAATATGAAGGGTGTTGAAAGTTTATTTAATGCAGCTCAGATGACCATCGGCAGTGAGCATGCAGGATTTAGCGGCACGGGCTATGTTCAGGGATTCTATTGCAATCCCGGTGCCCACATCACATTCACTGTTGAGGTTCCTGCTGACGGAGAATACGATGTTGCATTGGGCTATGCCATGGGAACCAATGAGGCAAAGGGCAATCCCGGCGAGCTGAGTGTCTTTGTTAACTACAGCAAGGTTGGCGTGACAACCTTTGAGCCTGGTGCAACCTGGGCTACCTATCTGGAGAAAACGGAGAAGCTGACCTTGAAGGCTGGTGTGAACACCATTACCTATTGGGCAGAGAATGAATGGGGAGATCCCGCTCCTAATGTAGACTACATTGCAATTGACGGCACTAAGTACGAAGCAGAGGATGCACAGATTGTTAACTGGGTCATGGGTGCCAACGGCAGTACTTCCGTCCTGGCCGGTTTCTATGTTAATCCCGGTGCTGCAGCTAAGTACACAATTTACAATGTTCCGGAGGCTGGCAAGTACACCCTCACATTGACCTACGCCAACGGTAATCCCGAGGCAGAAAGCCAGTCCGCTAAGCTGAAACTGCTGGTTAACGATCAGTATACCGAGGATCTTGATCTGCCTTATACCGAAAACTGGAATATGTATAGCACAATCGAGATCGAGGTAGAGTTGTCCAAGGGCGACAACACTATCACTCTTTGGAAGACTGTAACTGATAAGCAGGGTGCTAATATTAAGCAGGTTAGCGTTTCTGCTCCTGAGGTTACTGAAAAGCCTTTCGATGTGATTATTAATGCCGGTGATACACTCTACATGCCCTACGGCATGGGAGCTGATGGCACGATTGTCGGTCTCTATGCTGCCGGCAGCTACGGTGCCCACATTACTTTCCCCTATGAGGCAGCTGAGGCCGGTACTTATGCCATGACTCTGCGTCAGTCCTTTGGTTCTGCACAGCTGATTCCCGGTAAGGGCGAGACCATTTACCTGTCTGTGTATGACAACGGTAATTTCGTTCAGGAACTGGCATTCCCCATCACCGGCGATTGGGGCACCTTCGCGGATATTCCCTTTGAACTGGATCTGACTGCGGGCAAGCACTATATCACCTTCTGGCATGAAAACACCAACAGCTGCGGCGGCCCCAACATCGACTACCTGGATGTGAAGCTGGGCGATGCTGAAGCAACCCGCCTGCAAGCCGAAGAAGTCGGTGCCTACCAGAATGCCGGTATGTGGGGACAGCCCCTGCAGGGCTTCTACTGCAACCGCCTGAGTGCTGCTATGTTTACCATCAATGATGTTCCTGCTGACGGTTACTATGCTCTGGCACTGACCTTCCAGAACGGTAACCCCGAAGCTGGCGGCAACGATGCTAAGCTGGCCATGATCGTTAACGGCGTATATGTTCAGGATACCTTCCTGCCCGATCAGGACAACTGGGGCATCAACGCAACCCAGACAGAAATCGTTTATCTGAAGGCCGGTACCAACACCGTTCGCTACTGGCGTTTCGACATGACTCTGCCGAATCCCCTGCAGCCGGACGACGGTGGTGCAAAGGCTGCTCCCAACCTGGTCAGCCTGAATGTAACCCCCGCCGAGCACACCCATGATTACGCCTACACCGATAATGGCAACGGCACCCACACCTATGCATGTGCCGGCTGTGGCGATTCCGTCACCGAGGCTCACAGCTATACTAACAATGCCTGTGCCTGTGGCCACACTCTGATCGACCTGATCAAGTCCAGCCAGGCTACTCTGGAAGCTATGCTCCGTCTGGACTTCACCGTTGACAAGAGCCTGCTGACCGGTGAGGATAACTACGTTGTTCTCACCCACACCTATGCAGATGGCTCTACCGACGTAGTTACCATTCCTCAGAACGAATGGCACGTCAGCGGTATGGTATCCTACTCCAAGATCGCTGCTAAGGAAATGGGCGACAATGTTACCATCGTGGTCTACAACGGCCAGGGTCAGCAGCTGTCCATCCCCGAGTCCGACAGCATCAAGGCTTACGCATTCCGCGGCCTGAAGGCTCTGGCAGGTGTCAGTGCAGGCACCAAGAACGCCACCCTGCGTACCCTG
>SVLM01000032.1 GCA_015067945.1 Oscillospiraceae bacterium | reverse complement strand
ACGGCTCTACCGATGTAGTTACCATTCCTCAGAACGAATGGCACGTCAGCGGTATGGTATCCTACTCCAAGATCGCTGCTAAGGAAATGGGCGACAATGTTACCATCGTGGTCTACAATGCTCAGGGTCAGCAGCTGTCCATCCCCGAGTCCGACAGCATCAAGGCTTACGCATTCCGCGGCCTGAAGGCTCTGGCAGGCGTTGATGCCAACAGCAAGAACGGAATCCTGCGTACTCTGCTGGTTGACATGCTGAACTACGGTGCAGCAGCTCAGGTACAGTTCAAGTACGACACCGGCAATCTGGTGAATGCCGACCTGACCGATGCACAGAAGGCATGGGCATCCGTTGCGGATATTACTCCTACCAACAACCAGATCAAGGACGCAGCAACCTTCAACACCACTCTGGTTCTGGAGTCCGCTATCGAGATGGACTGCATCTTCTACACAAGTAAGATCGGTGCAGCCAGCACCTGGAAAGACCTGTATGCCATCGCAACCTACACCGACTTCAACGGTAATCCCAAGACTGTCCGCATCGAGGGCGAGAGCTTCTCTATGTACAACAGCAGCAGTTATGCACTGGTTCCCGTCATCGGCATGGCCGTGGCAGACTACCAGTCCATCGTGACCTGCGTGGTTTACGATGCCAACGGCAATGTTCTGGCAACTGCCGTTGACAGCATGGAAAGCTATGCTTACCGTGCATTGGCCTCCGGTGCTGCCGGTGAGACTCTGGAGAATCTGTGCAAGCTGCTGATGAAGTTCAGTGCTTCTGCAGATGCCTACTTCGCAAAGTAAGACAAACCTATAATTTTCCGTCTTGTGGGGGCAGAGAAATCTGCCCCCACTTTCGTTGGTTAAAGAACACCAGCGGCAGTGTCTACTTTTCCTTGACAAATGCACACGGCCGGTGGTTATGATTCGTGAGCGTCGGGAGAAGGTGTACGGGTGGTAAACCGCCGCCCGTTGTGCATTGTACAATATGACAAAAAATAGTTCCCTCCGGAGTGAAAAAATGTAGAAAATCAATTCGTTACCCTAAATTGCCAAAAATTCGCTATGCCCTTTCGGAAGAATCTTATGGTAAAATATAATTGATCTTAGTAGGTGTAGAAGAAGCTACATCATTTCATAAGTAACAGGAGGCACAAAAATGAAAAAAGCACAAAAAGTTTTGTCATATGCACTGATGCTGGTGATGCTTTTGGCAATTGCAGCACCAGGACTGTCTGTTGCTCACGCAGACGAGACCTTCAATGTAACAATCAATGCCGCAGACGCATTCTATATGCCCTACGGCATGGGTCCTGACGGCACCGTTGTTGGCCTGTATGCCGCCGGCGGTTACGGGGCCCACATTACTTTCCCGTACGAGGCGACTGAAGCCGGTACCTATACGCTGACCCTTCGACAGGCTTTTGGTGCAGCTCAGCTGATCCCCGGCAAGGGCGAGACCGTTTACCTGTCCGTTTATGACAACGGCAATTTTGTTAAGGAACTGTCTTTCCCCATCACTGGCGATTGGGGTACCTTTGCGGATGTTCCCTTTGATCTGAATTTGACTGCCGGCAAGCATTACATCACTTTCTGGCATGAAAACACCAACAGCTGCGGCGGCCCCAACATCGACTATCTGGATGTCAAGTTGGGCAATGCGGACGCAACCCGCCTGCAGGCCGAAGAAGTTGGTGCCTACCAGAACGGCGGCATGGGCGGCCAGCCTTTGGGTGGTTTCTACTCCAACCGTTTGGCGGCGGCTATGTTTACCATCGAGAATGTTCCTGCTGACGGCTACTATGCCCTGGCACTGACTTTCCAGAACGGAAACCCCGAGGCCGGCGGCAACGATGCCAAGCTGGCTATGATCGTCAACGGCGTGTATGTCAAGGACACCCTCCTGCCCGATCAGGACAACTGGGGCATCGAAGCAACTCAGACCGAGATCGTCTATTTGAAGGCCGGTACCAACACCGTTCGTTACTGGCGTTTTGACATGACCCTGCCGAATCCCCTGCGGCCGGACGACGGCGGCAACCAGGCTGCTCCTAACCTGGTCAGCCTGAATGTGACTGCCCATGTCCACACCAAGGACGAAGGTGTTGTGACGCCTCCCACTTGTGAGGATAAGGGCTTCACTACCTATACCTGCACCGATCCCGCCTGCGGCTACAAGTGGGATGCCGATGAGGTTCCCGCCGTACACAAGGACGAGGACAGCAACGGTATTTGCGATATCTGCCAAAAGGAATGCTGCGAGCATGACTATCAGATCACCGTAACACCTCCCACCTGCAAGGATAAGGGATTCACCACCTACACCTGCACCAAGTGCTCCGACAGCTATGATGGCAACTTTGTGGATGCCAACGGCCACACTATGGGCGACTGGGCGGTAGTCAAGCCTGCTACTACAGGCGTTGCAGGCGAGGAAAAGCGGGAATGTGCGGACTGCGACTATGTCGAGACCCGCGAAATTCCCAAAAAGGCTCCCAGTTTCAAAGTGACGCTGGGCGGTCTGGAAGGCTTGTTCAACGCCAATCAGATGAGCATCGATGCAAGTCATGCTGGCTTCAGCGGCACAGGTTTTGTTGCCGGTTTCTACTGCAATCCCGGTGCCCACATCACCTTCACAGTTACGGTTCCTGCTGCCGGTGAGTACGATGTGATTCTGGGCTATGCTATGGGTACTAATGAGGCAAAGGGTAACCCCGGCACATTGGCAATCTATGTCAACCGCAACAAGGTGGGCTCTACCACCTTTGAACCCGGTGCCAACTGGTCCACCTACCTGGAAAAGTCTGAGAAGCTGACCCTGAAGGCTGGCGAGAACACCATTACTTACTGGGCAGAAAACGCATTTGGCGATCCTGCTCCCAATATCGACTACATTGAAATTGGCGGCACCAGATACGAAGCTGAAGATGCTGTATTCCCCAACCACATGGGAGGAGCAGAGCAGCTGGAAGGATTCTATAGCAACCCCGAAGCAGCTGTGCAATATACCATTTCCAATGTGACCACTGCCGGCAAGTACGTGATTACACTGATCTATGCCAACGGCAATCCCGAGGCAGAGGATCAGCCTGCTAAGCTGGCACTGCTGGTCAATGGCAAGCATGTCCGCGATCTGTCCCTGGCCTGCACCGGCACCTGGGGCGACTATCGCACCTATACTGTTGAGGTAGAGCTGGAAAAGGGCGACAACAACATTACCCTTTGGAAGGTCGATACTGCCAAGCAGGGTGCCAACCTAAAGAGCATTTCCGTAGACGGAGCTTCTGCCAATACCGGTGACGAGTCTATGCTTCTGGCGGCAGTAGTCGCAATGGGGCTGTCCGTTGCTGCAATCGTCCTGCTGAAGAAGAAGGGAGAAATGTCTGTATGAAACTGATGAAAAAGTACCTGACCTGGCTGTGCGTCATTGTGCTTGTCGTTTCGGCAATGAGCATTTGCGTAGCTGCCGATGAGGTTGTGCGTTATGAAGCAGAGGACGCTGTATATCAGGAATCAGGCATGTCTTCCCGTGACAATGCACTGATCGGCTTTAAAAATAATCCCCAGGCATTTGCCACATTCACTGCCCGGTCCGGCAACGGCGGCCAGCAGACCGTTAAGGTCAATTATTCTGCTGACGGCGATGCCAAGCTGACCGTTCTGTCCAATGGCAAGAAGGCTGGCGAGGTTGCCCTGGCAAAGGGCGAGAACCAGGTCGCTGAGATCGCAGTGACTCTGACCGCCGGTGACAACAAGATTGTTCTTTGGAACGAATACAATACCGTCCAGGAAGAGCTGAAGATCAAGAGCATTGAGGTGGAAGGTACACAGTACCCTGCAATCGAGGCGTTCTACCAGGCTTGGAGCATGAGCTTTGATGCCAGCCATGCCGGTTACAGCGGTTCCGGTTTCGTAGCAGGTTTCTTCATGAACTGCGGCTCCCACATTCAGTTCACAGTGGACGTATCTGCAGACGGTGAGTACGATGTTACCGTCGGATATGCCTGCGGCAACAACGAGGCTAAGGGCCAGCCTGCAAAGTTCGGCATATATGTTAACGGCGACAAGCAGAAGGATACTTCGCTGAAGCCCGGACAGCAGTGGAACAACTACCTGAGAAAGACCGAGCAGCTGACTCTGAAGAAGGGCACCAATACCATCACTTATTGGTATGAGGATACTTCCGTTGCTGCGGCTCCCAACTTTGACTACATTGAGATCTCACCTAAGGGCACAGCTACTGACGAGGATCCCTATGTTAAGACTGTGGAAGAATTGATCGCCGAGCATAACAAAACCGTTCTGCCCTTCACTGTAACCCCCAATAAGGGCATGACGATGGAGGCGGAGGATGCCCTGTGGGTCATGGGCGACCCCTTTAAGAGCGTCGGCGTGGTCACCGAGCATTCCGGCTATACCGGCACAGGTTTTGTTGCCGGTCTGTGGTGCAATCCTGGTTCCGGTGTGGATTTCCCCGTGGAGGTCATGAAGGCAGGAACCTATGCTCTGACCGTACGTTACGCCAACGGTGCAAACCCTGCAGCGGTGGGTATCTATGTTGACGGCCAACTGCTGGAGAAATACGATTTCGTGTCCTCTGGCGGCTGGAGCAACTGGGGTGAATTTACCATTGAGATCGAGCTGACTGCCGAAACCACTTCCGTCAAGCTGCTGTCTGAGCAGGGCGAAGGCGACTTCGGTATCAATCTGGACAGCGTGTCTTTGAGCCCGCTGGAGGTTGACGAACCAGTGGTAGAACCCACGGAGCCCGGCAGCGAAGCGGCATCCGAGGAAAATCCGGATGCATCCCAGACTCCCTCGGAGAAGCCCACAGAGCCCACAAAGCCTGCAGCGACTACTCCCAACAGCGGAAGTACCAATGTGGAGCCTGCCGTGGATTATACATTGGCACTGCTGATCGCCGTGGCTGTGCTGATCCCGATTATGGCCGTAGTTGCAATCCTGTTGGCCATAAAGCTACGTCCCAAGAAAGACTGATCCTTCAATAAAGGATTCAAACGATAAGTAAAGTGGGTGGATATGACAATCATAACGAAATGTGTGTCATATCCACCCCTTTAATGCACAAGGAGTGAGATTTATGCCCTATCGCCAGGAATATCCCCGCCCGGATTTTCAGAGAGAAGATTGGATCAATCTAAACGGACAGTGGGATTTTGCTTTTGATGATAACAATGCAGGTATTTCCCAACGCTGGGAACTGGATTTCCCCAATGGTCGTAAAATCGAAGTACCTTTCTGTTATCAGTCGGAACTGAGCGGCATTGCCGAGCATGAAACCCATCCCGTTCTTTGGTATCATCGTGAATTTACAGTACCGCAGAGCTTTTCCGGAAAGCGTGTTTTGCTGCACTTCGGTGCTGTGGACTACAACTGCGATGTGTATCTGAACGGCAGGATGATCGGCAGCCACAGCGGTGGTTATACGCCGTTCCATTTCTCCGTAGAAACATATTTGGTTCCCGGCACGAACCATTTGACGCTTCGTGTTGAGGATCGGCCGGATTGCTCCCAGCCCAGAGGCAAGCAGTATTGGAAGGAGCAGGCCGACCGCTGCTGGTACGAAGCTTGCTCCGGTATTTGGCAGACCGTCTGGATGGAAACCGTCGGCGAAAATTACATTCGCAATGTCCGCATCCTGCCGGATATCGACCGGAAGGAGATCCGCTTGGAGGTAACACTGGATGCAGAGCCTGCACAGCGGCTGATACTCACCAGTGAGATCACCTTTGACGGAAGACCCGTTTCCATCCACAGCCAGTCCCTGCAAAGACGGCGTACGGTGCTGACGATCGCCTTGGAAGAAAAGGACTTTATCGACGAGCAGCATTACTGGTGGCCCCATGCCCCTCACTTGTTCGATGTAAAGTTTTCCCTGATGCAGGGCGAGAGCTGCTTGGATCAGGTTAACAGCTATTTCGGTATGCGTAAGATCTCCATCCGGGACGGATATATTTTGCTGAACAATATGCCCTACTACCAGAAGCTGATCCTGGATCAGGGCTACTGGGAGGACGGTATGATGACCGCACCCAGCGATGAGGCTCTTCGCAAGGATGTGGAGCTCACCAAACAGTTGGGGTTCAACGGAGCCAGAAAGCATCAGAAGGTCGAAGACCCCCGGTACTATTATTGGGCCGATAAGCTTGGCTTGCTGGTTTGGGGAGAACTGCCTTCCGCGTATGAATTCGGCCCAGACGAAATGCAGATGCAGATGAATCAGATGCAGGAGTTTATTCTCCGGGATTCCAACCATCCGTGCATCATTGCCTGGGTACCGCTGAATGAATCCTGGGGCGTTCGCAACATCGTAGCGGACCGGAATCAGCAAAATTACGCAGCGGCTCTCTACCATATGATCAAGGCGCTGGACAGCACCCGGTTTATCAGCAACAATGATGGCTGGGAGCAGGTATCCCAAACAGATATTTACGGCATCCACGATTACCGCCCTTATGGCGATAAGTTTGGCGAAGACTACGCCGATATCGCCAGAATATTCGCAACCACGCCGGCCGCAAGACTGTTGCTTTCAGACGGTCAGAAGCTGGAAAACAAGCCGATTCTGGTAACGGAATTCGGAGGCATTGCCCTGCAGAACGGCAAGGGCGAATTCTGGGGCTATAACGGACTGGAAAAAAATGAGGAATCGTTTCTGCTCAGATTTGGCAGCCTGATTCGCGGTTTACGCAGCATTCCCTATCTGCAGGGATATTGCTACACGCAGCTTACGGACGTCTATCAGGAACAGAATGGCCTTCTGAATTTTGATCGCACATTCAAGATCTCTCCTGAAAAGGTTGCCGAGATCGTTCAAGGCACATGAGAAAGGAACATGGATATGAAGGAAAAGAAAATGAAAAAGTTTTCTCCGGTGATCGCTATCATCCTGGCAGTGTTTCTGGTAATGGAGGCACTGGTGATCACCACCGGTGTGTTTCTGCTGATTCCCGATAAGGATCCTATCAAAGAAGCACAGTATCTGAATACCGGCACACAGGTGATCAATTCCCAGAGCCAGCTGGGAGGAAAAACGGGTATCGAGTGGAACTTCAGAAAGGCACAGACCTTCACGGACCTGATGGTAGAAGAGGGCTTGCTGGATAAGCTCTCGTACCCCCGTGTAAAAAAGCTTTCCAACGGCGATCTGCTGATGGTATTCCAGAATCTGCAGGTTTCCAACGATATTTACACCATGCGTAGCACAGACGACGGCAAGACTTGGGATACGCCCAAGGCAATCCGCCTGATGCGTGATGACGAAGAAATTGAAATGGCCATCAGCTACGCCACCGGCGAGCTGCTGGAATTGCAGAACGGTGATTTGCTGTTCGCTTGCTCCTTCCGCAGCAATGGCGGCTACCAGCAGAACATCGGCGACGGCATCGAAGTGATGATCAGCAAGGACCATGGCCACACCTGGGGTGAGCCCAAGGTCGTATATGACGGTGCCAACTGGGAGCCTCACATGATTCAGCTCCCCTCCGGCGAAGTGCAGATGTTCTTTACCCAGCAGGCCCCTTATTTTGCGATGGGTCTGACTGACTCCGTGGATGTTGGCCTGCTTCGCTCCTACGACAACGGCGAAACCTGGACCGGCACGCTGCCCGGCGAGGAATGGCGTGTGGAAACGCTGTCCCGTCTTCCCCAGAACGGAACCAATGGCACAGAGTGCTCCGACGGCATGGCCGTCGGTGTCGTGCTGAACGACGGCAAGGGCATTGTCTATGCCTGCGAGAGTCTTGTTACCGCTGAGCGAATCTCCATTATTTACAGTTCTATGGAAAAGAACTGGAGATACCCCGATTTTACGCCCGACAGCTTCGGCCCCGGTGCAGACCGCCGCTGGAACGCCATCGGAAATATGAAGGGTTATGCTCCTTACCTGATCCAGATGCCTTCCGGCGAAACCGTTTTGTCCTTTAATACCACGAACTCCGCTTCCGGCAGCTTCATGGTGGGCTTGGGCAATGACGAAGCCAAGGACTTCTCCGGCTTCCGTTCCCCGTTCCCCCTGGATAACGGTGCGTATTGGGGCTCTCTGCATGCAAAATATTCCCATACGGTCATCGCCACTGCCATGGCCTCTGTGGGTGTCAATGAGCTGGGCGGCGAAGACCTGAAGGGCATTCTGTATACCGAAGGTCAGCTGAACCACACCATTGAAGCTGTAAAGCAGACCATTAAGCTGGATGCTCTGAACAAAGACTGGAAGGATGATTCCGTCTTCTTTGTGGGCAGTGATTCTCAGGCTCAGGCCACCATTCGCCTGGCCTATGACGACGCATATCTGTACATCCTGACAGAGCGTCTGGATGACTATATCATCAACGACACAGACCTGGGCATCGAGAATGACTCCATCGATATTCTCCTGAACATGGGTACCAAGGATAAGGAAAACTTTGATGATCAGGTGTATAAGTTCAATCTGTCTTTGTCCGGTATGACCGGCGGCAGCCACGGCACGGAAAATAATCGCTTTGTCGGCCACGCTATGCCCGGCGTCCAGACTACTTATCGCATCTACGGCACGGTCAATGACGATTCTGATACCGATACCGGCTATGTTGTGGAGGCCAAGATTCCCTGGAGTGCCATCGGTGGCAAGCCCGAGGATGGCAAGATCGGCTTCTCCGCTGTTCTGTATAATGATGATGGTTTTGGCATGATCAAGGATACCATGACCGGCAATATGCCC
This sequence comes from Oscillospiraceae bacterium, assembly GCA_015067945.1. Lineage (GTDB taxonomy): Bacteria > Bacillota > Clostridia > Oscillospirales > Oscillospiraceae > Faecousia. Next base: position 11,065 of record SVLM01000032.1, on the reverse strand, counting down.
AACGATTGGTTCACTGTGGTTGTAGGTTAATTTATGCTTTCTTCCCGCCCCAGGGGTGGGAAGAACATCCATTTGTACCAATATCGGTATGCTATCTTAAGGTTGGAGGCAAATATGGAACAAAGAAACCCGAGCATCATTACCGAGGTTCAGTATCTGAATCGGAAGCCTCATGTGCTCAACAGTCAAATCAAGCTGGGTGGTAACTACGGCATCGGGTGGAACTTTCGAAAACGCCGCCAGTTTGCCAGCTTTGAAACAGACGACGGGCTCTTGACCCGATTATCATACCCCAGAGTCAAGAAATTGTCCAACGGCGATCTTTTGATGGTATTTCAGGAGGGGCAGGTGTCCGAAAGCGTTTACCTGACCCGGAGCCGTGACGGCGGTGTGACATGGGATCGACCGGTTGCAATTCGCCCACGCTGGTACAGCGAAGAATTGGACGATATGATCTGCTACGCAACGGGAGAATTGCTGGAGCTGCAAAACAGCACGCTTTTGTTTGCCTGCTCCGTTCGTGGTAGAATGGGCTATCATAAAAATATTGGTGACGGCATCGAGGTCATGATCAGCCAAGATTTTGGCCATACATGGAGCAATCCTGTGGTTGCCTATCAGGGCGCCAACTGGGAGCCTCATATGATCCAGCTTCCTTCCGGCGAGATTCAGATGTATTTTACCCAGCAAGCACCGTATTTTGCTCAGGGACTCCGGGATTCTGTGGATATCGGATTGGTGCGTTCCTATGACTATGGTAAGACCTGGACCGGGAAACTCCCTGGTGAGCAGTGGCGTGTTCCGTCGCTTTCTCGCCTGACCCAGAAGGGGAGTGACGGAAAAGCGTTTTCTGATGGTATGCCGGTGGCGGTAGTTCTCAACGAGGGAAAGGGCATTGCCTATGCCTGCGAGAGCCTGAAGACGGAGGAAAAAGTTAGTATCGTCTACAGCAGTATGGAGCACAATTGGGTCTATCCGGACTATACTCCGGAAAGCATTGGCCCGGGAGCGGATCGCCGGTGGAATGCCATCGGTGATATCCGTGGATATGCTCCGTATCTGATACAAATGCCCTCCGGAGAGACTGTGCTGTCTTTCAATACGCAAAATAGCGTTGACGGCAGTTTTCTGGTTGGCTTGGGAAATGAGGAAGCAAAGAATTTCTCTTCCTTCACTACGCCGTTTACCCAGGTTCATGGTGCCTATTGGGGTGCCACAGCCTGCAAAAACAGCCACACTGTTATAGCTGTCGTCATGGCTGCCATGGACGGCCAGAGCGACGCCAGGAGCATTCTGTATGCCGAAGGCCAGCTGAACCATACGATCAAGGCAGTTAAGCAAACCATTGTGGTTGATGGCAGTGCTGAAGACTGGGTAGACGATTCTGTGTTCTTTGTGGGAAGTGCCTCCCAGGCACAAGCAACCATTCGGATTGCGTATGACGACCAAAACTTGTATTTGTTGATCGAGCGGCTGGATGAACGCATCATTTATAACAATGCCCAGGACTGTGACTCCATAGATGTTCTCATCAATTTAGGCGATCCGTTAAACGAAAAAATAAATGCAGATGTTTGGAAGATCAATCTCAATGTGCGAGGTTTGCATCGAACTTGCCGCGGCAATGCAAACGGCAAGTTTGTGTGCTGTCCGTTGGATGGAGCGTCTGCAGCGATCTGCGTCCACGGAATCGTAAACGATGCTTGCAATACAGACACTGGTTTTGTAACAGAGGTCAGTATTCCCTGGAGTTCCTTAGGCGGCATTCCTGAGAAACGCAGAATCGGTTTTTCCTCCGTGCTGTACAACGCGGACGGAGATGGTTTGATTATCGATCCCATGACCGGCGACAAGCCGAAGGATTGGTATACTGTTGTTTTGGACTAATGCGTATTTTTATGCTCTTTTAAGGGGAATTAAGTATGAACAATCTCGTAATTAAGGAAAATGAAGTTTTATTTTCTAGATCCGGTGAGCTGATCCGGATCAGTGCCTGCGGAAATAACGCCATCCGTGTTCAGGCATTTCCGGATTGCAGAATCATTGAAGAAAACTACACACTAATGCCGCAGAGTCTACCCATCCAGGTCTGCGAGGAAGAGCACAGCGTAACGGTAACTGCCGGTACGCTCCGGGTCAAGCTGGAGCAATACGGCAAACTGACCTTTATGATCGGCGACAAGGTGATTATTGCGGACAAGAGCAGACACACATTCGAAGGTAACGGCGATTTCCGCCGATATGTGAATAAGGGAACAGAAAACTGGTCCGTCAGCGTCAATTTTGATGCCAACGACGGTGAGCATTTCTTCGGCCTGGGTCACAGCTGGGACAATGAATTTGACCTCAAAGGCTCTACCATTGACCTGTGCCAGCTGAACGCCAAATGTACCATTCCCTATGTCTACTCTTCCTTGGGCTATGGCTTTATTTGGAACAATCCCTCTCCGGGTCTGTGTGAGCTGGGCTGCAACCGCACCCGCTGGACCAGCGACAATGCCAAGTTTATTGACTATGTTGTGATTGCCGGCACTCCCAAGGAAGCCTGCACCACATTGGCAGACTTGACCGGCTATGCACCGAAGATGCCCCAGTGGGCAACCGGCTTCTGGCAGAGCCGCCTTCGCTACGAAACCCAGGAAGACCTGCTGGAGGTAGCGAGAAAGTATAAAGAACTGGGCATTCCTCTGGCTGCCATCATCGTGGACTATTTCCACTGGACAGAGCAGGGCGACTATAAGTTCGATGAAAAGTATTGGCCGAATCCGAAGGCTATGGCGGACGAGCTGCACGAAATGAACACCCGGCTGCTGGTTTCCATGTGGCCCACCATCAACGAAAACAGCGAAAACTACGCCTACATGAAGGAAAATAATATGCTCATGCGGACCATGCGTGGTTCGGACAGAGTGTTCCCCTTCTACGGCTGGCAGGCACAGATTGATGTGACCAATCCGGACGCAAGAGCATATGTGTGGAAAAAACTCAAAGAGAATTACATCGACAACGGCGTGGATGCACTGTGGTTCGATGTGGCGGAATCGGAAATCTCTCCCTCCCAGTTCGACAATCTGCTGATGTATAGCGGCAGGGGCGATATGGTGGCACTGCTGTATCCTTACTACTATGCAAAGCTGGTGTACGACGGCTTCCGGGAGATGGGCAAAGAGGACATCATCACCTTGACCCGTTGTGCCTATTTGGGCAGTCAGAAATTTGCATCCCTGGTTTGGTCCGGCGATATTGCGTCTACCTTTGAAAGTCTGGCCTGCCAGGTCAAGGGTGCCATGAATATGGCCATGTGCGGCATTCCCTGGTGGAATACGGATATCGGCGGTTTCTACGGCGGCGATACTACCAGCGATTATTTCCGGGAGCTGATCGTCCGTTGGTTCCAGTTTGGCCTGTTTAGCCCGGTGATGCGTCTGCACGGAAACCGGATCCGCCATGGAGAGCCCAATGATGTGAAAGAGCCCACCGGCGATCCCAATGAAATTTGGAGCTTCGGTGAGAAGAACTTTGAGATTCTGAAGGATCTGGTTATGCTCCGTGAAAGACTGCGTCCGTACATTCAAAAACAGTTTGACACCGCCTCTGAAAAGGGTTATCCAGTTATCCGCCCCATGTTCTTCGAGTATCCCGAGGATGAAAAGTGCTATACGCTGGACAGCCAGTATCTGTTTGGTGATGACATTATCTTTGCACCCATTGTGGAACAGGGACAGACTGTGAAAACTGTGTATATTCCCGGTGGCGAGTGGATCCTGACTAAGGATAAGAAAGTATATACCAAGGGCACCTACGAGATCCACGCAGAAGTGGACGAGTTCGTTGCCTTTGTAAGAGCCGGTGCGGATGTTCTGGCTTGCTTTGAAGGATAATGGAAGCAGGGGGCAGTACATACTGCTCCCTGCATGAACCAAATTCTATTAAGGGAGTACTGCAGCAAAATGAAAAAAGAGAAATTTTGTACTTTCTTCAAAATATGGTGGGCTAACCTAAAACCCACGATTCTGCTGAATATCGTCTACAGTGCGATGAGCCTTACGCTCCTGCTCAGTGGACTTGCTGCTGTGGGTATGGCCAATGTGGCAGGCACTTTGGCTCGGCAGCGGTACTTCTTTAGCTTTAAGGAATACTGGGATGCTATTAAAAAATGCTGGAAACAGGCCCTTTGCACCGGATTGATCAATTTGCTGTTTACTGCAGCACTGGTTCTGGTTTTCTGGTTTTACTTATCCACAACCGGTGTGATGTTTGTGTTCGGCATGGGCTGCTGTTTGCTGACAACGGTGATCTTCTCGTTTATGAAGTATTATCTGTGGCCGCAGATTTTGATGTTCCGGTTGCCCTTGGTAAGCATATATAAAAATGCCTTTATCTTTGCGTTTCTGAATTTAAAAAGCAATCTGCTGATCGGCTTTGTCAGCTTGCTGTGCTATGCCCTGGCGGCGGTGCTGTTGCTGTATGTACCGTATCTGCTGTCAGCGGTTCTGGTTGTAGTGCTGGGATTTTGTATTTTCCCGGGCTTCAAGCAGCTTTTGGTACAGTATTTGGTGTTCCCGTTCCTGAAGGAATACATGATCGATCCTTACTATGCGGAGCATTCCGACGAAGATGTTCAGGAAAGAACTGAGCTGGGCATCGAGATATAATCGACGGGTATAGTCAAAGGAAGCAGGGACAGAGAACGATACCGCCCTATGGTTTTGTTGCATGGGAATGCAAGCGATAATCACGAATACCATATTGTCTTAGTGTGTATGCAATGGTACAATATCCGTATATTGAGGGGTTGCTTTTTGATGCGATAAAGGGCAGAGAAGGGAGCAAAATGGTGAGCAATGATTTCGTGCGTTTAAGTACGATGGTTTGTGAAACTGTTTTCACGTCGACCATTCACTTTTCTCAATTGGACATATGTGAGCATGTGCGAGTGTGTGTGGTAACAGAGGGTTGTGGCGTTCGTGTAATCGTGAATGAGCCGGAGGAATGCCGGGCCGGAGATATGTTCATCTTGGGTAGTGGTGTTCCTTGCGGATTCTTTGCAAAAAGTTCTGGAGAGAAGCTCACCGTGTGTACGCTGACCTTTGATCCTGCCCATCTGCTCGATGCACCCTGGTCCAACCCCACCGATGCTGCTTTTTGCTATGGCGTTTTCCGCGGTCAAGTGCCTTTCTCCTATGCACTGCTGAATTCACGGGTTATGCGGGTGTTTACAGATACCTCTGAGGAACTGACACTGGAACTGAAAAACAGGAAACAGGATTGGGAAGCTGCGGTAAAAGCAAGAATCTCTTTGCTCTTAATAGAACTGGGTCGTTATATTCACATGGCTCAGACAGAAGATGTCAATCTAAGCAAGGATTGGGCAATTGTGTCGGCAGCGATGCGACTGGTGTCGGATCGCTGTGCAGACAGCCATATTACGCTGGAAGCAATTGCGGCTGGGCTGTATGTGAGTCCGTCTAATTTGAGCCGGATGTTCCAAAAGGTCACCGGTGATGCCTTTTCTGACTATGTCCGAAAGCTTAGGGTCAGCATGGCTTGCAGATTGCTGCAGACTACATCACTAACCAATGAGCAAATCGTCAATAGATGTGGCTTAAAAGATGTACCTTCTTTCTACCGTATCTTTAAGAAATATATGGGAATGACCCCGTATCAATATAGAATGTCACAGCAAACCTACGAAGGAGAGTGTGTTATGGAAATTATCGTTGAAATTTCTGAGAATGTACAAAAGGGAAAAGCTAAGTTGGTCAAGGAACTAGTGCAGCAGGCCATTGATCAGGGCTTGCCTGCAACTGCAATCCTCAATCAAGGCCTGCTGGCCGGTATGAGTGTAATCGGCGAAAAGTTTAAGAATAATGAAGTGTATGTCCCTGAAGTTTTGGTGGCGGCCCGTGCTATGAATATGGGTGTTCAGGTTCTGAAACCCCTACTGGTTGAGGACGGTGTTCAGGCTACCGGCAAGGTGTGTATCGGCACTGTTCAGGGCGACCTGCATGACATCGGTAAAAACCTTGTGAAGATGATGATGGAGGGCAAGGGCCTGGAAGTCGTCGATCTGGGCACAGATGTGGCACCTGAAACATTTGTGCAGACTGCCGTTGAACAGAACTGCCAGGTGATTTGCTGCTCTGCTCTGCTGACCACCACCATGGAGGTCATGGGGGAAGTGGTCAAGTGTGCAGACGCTGCCGGCATTCGGGATAAGGTAAAGATTATGATCGGCGGTGCTCCCGTTACCGATTCTTTCCGTCAGACCATCGGTGCAGATGTTTACACCGAGGATGCTGCCAGTGCCGCAGATGCGGCGGTGGAGCTGTGTAAGTAATTATGGATGTTGATCGACTGCTGAATCGGCAGGATATTTTTCAATATCAGACCGTAGACCCGAGGTTAATCCCATTCTCCCAATCGGTGGCGGATGCTTGCAGAGCCAATGCATGCGGCAGATACGGCACCTGCTGGACTTGCCCTCCCGGTGTCGGTGAATATACCGCCTTGGAGCAAAAGATTCGGGAATATGATCAGGCTGCGGTATTTACCTGCAAGTATGACCTTGAGGATTGCTTTGATTTTGAAGGCATGATGGATGGTCAACAAAAGACTATGGCGATCCTGCATTCTATTGCAGACGCCCTGCGGTGTGAAGGTCAAAATTTCATGATGCTCGGTTGTGCCGGCTGTACGCTGTGCAAAAAATGCACTTATCCCGATGCACCCTGCCGTTTTCCGGAAAAGGCAGTGGTATCTGTGGAAGCCTGCGGTATTGATGTGGTGAAACTGGCTTCGCAACTGCATCTGAATTATAACAATGGAGCTAATACGGTTACTTACTTTTGTGTTGTTTTGTTAAAGGAGTGCCTATGAAGATAAAAGTAGAGAGCCTGCTGCAACATAAAGAAAAGACCATTCCCGTCCTTTCTTTTCCTTCTACGCAGCTGCTGAATATCAGCATTCAGGAGCTGATCTCTTCGCCGGATATGCAGGCAAAGGGCATGCGAGCCATTGCCCAGAGATGTGCCATTGGTGCTTCGTTGAATATGATGGACTTGTCCGTTGAGGCAGAAGCCTTCGGTGCCACCATCCGCGTCAGCGATGACGAAATTCCCACTGTGGAAAAGGGCATTATCGATGACATCACCATGGTCGATGAGATCGATGTTCCCGCTGTTGGTGCGGGCAGAACCGGCTTGTATATTGAAGGTGTTCGCAAGGCAAAAGAGCAGATTACAGATATCCCTGTGTTCTGCGGCGTGATCGGCCCTTACTCTTTGGCCGGCAGACTGTTTGATATGACCGAACTGATGATGGAGTGTTACGACAGCCCGGATGAGGTTCATACTCTGCTGTCCAAGGCAACTGTGTTTATTAAAGAATACATCAAGGCTTTCAAAGCGGCCGGTGCTGATGGCGTTGTAATGGCAGAACCCGCTGCCGGTTTGCTGTCTCCTATGCTGGCAGAAGAATTCTCCATGCCCTATGTGCAGGAGATTTTTGACGCGGTCAATGATGATGACTTCGTGATCTGCTACCACAACTGCGGCAACGCCGCCAGCGATATGATGCCTGCGATTGCTCAGTTGCACGCTGATATCTTCCATTTTGGCAATGCGGTGGACCTGCAAAAGGCCATGGATGCCATGTCTGAGGATCAGCTGGTGATGGGCAATGTGGACCCGGTATTGCTGCGTTCCGGCACACCGGATGAGGTTCGCACTGCAGTGTGCAATGTGTTCGATAATTTCGCAAAATATCCGAACTTTATGATCTCTACCGGTTGCGATGTTCCTGCTGCCGCAAAATGGGAGAACATCGACGCCTATTTCGAAACCGTTAAGGAACTTTATGCACAAGGTTAAACTCAGGGACAAGGCATACCTTGTCCCTGAAGGTGCATCTTTGTCGGAAGTCCTGCCCAAAATGCAGGAACACATGGAGCACCCCTGTGGCGGCAGAGGGACATGTAAAAAATGTCTTGTCCATGTAAACGGAAAAGAGGAGCTGGCTTGCCAGTACCGTATCTATTCAGATATTACGGTAGAAATACCGGAAGCTGGTGAAATCGTGTCGGAAACCGGCATCCAAACATCGGAAAGATTAACAGATGATCTTTGCTTTGTGCTGGATCTGGGAACCACAACATTAGCACTGGCATTGGTATCTTTGAATGACCAATGTGCCATCGGCATCAAAACCAGCACCAATCCCCAGCGTGCCTTTGGTGCGGATATCATGACACGAATTGATTTCTGCCACCGATATGGTGTGCAAGAACTTCAAAATGTGTTGGTTGATGAAATCAATGCGTTGATTCATAGCTTTGCTGTGCCTCAGGTGGAACGGCTGTATGTTGCCGGTAACACCACGATGCTGCATTTGCTGCTTGGCGTGGATTGTTCCTCCATCGGCGTTGCACCGTATATGCCAGTATTCCTGGACAAGAAGCGTGTGATTGCAAAAGAGGCAGGCATTCGCGGTGTGCAGAGCATAGAGTCCCTGCCGTCCATTGCGTCCTTTGTGGGTGCGGATTTGGTTGCAGGGCTCAACTGCGTGGAAATGCCGGAGGCAGGGAAGTATAGCCTTCTGGTTGATCTGGGAACCAATGCAGAAATCCTGCTGTTTTCCGAGGACTCGATCCTTTGCACGGCAGCAGCGGCAGGTCCTTGCTTTGAAGGTGCGAACATTTCCTGCGGCATGAGTGCTACGGATGGTGCAATCTACGCCTATGCCAACGGTGTCGCCGCCACAATCGGCGATGCACCGGCAAAGGGCATTTGCGGCACAGGTTTGTTTGATATCATCGCAGAACTGCTCCAAAATGAAGCAGTGGATGCGACCGGCTTTATGGAAGATGAAGTTTTTCAGGTTGCACCCGGTGTGCAGCTGACTCAAGGGGACGTTCGGCAGTTCCAGCTGGCCAAGGCAGCGGTGTGCGCCGGAATCCAGACCTTGCTCCAAAAGCAGGGCGTGACTTATGACCAAATTGAAAAGGTCTATATATCCGGCGGCTTTTCTGCAAAAATCAACCTGGCAAACGCCGTCAAAACCGGGTTGATTCCGGAGGAATTGGAAACAAAGTGTGTGTGCATCAATAATAGCTGCCTGCAGGGTGCTGTGCGCTATGCCTGCGAACAGAACAACTTAAACGCACTGGTTGAACGGGCGGTATATGTGGATTTGTCTTCGGATAGTGCATTTACAGACCTGTTCGTAAGCAATATGCTGTTTGCGGAGGAGTAAAAACGTGGTAACGGTGTGACCTACCGGGTGATTTGTATTCTTGCACCAATCCGAAAGGCATCATCGCAAAGAGATAATTATGCGAATGTGGTATTGTTGCCTATAGGGAAGTGGCGTTAATGAGTCCTTGCGTGTTCTAGCAAGGCGGATATACTATCTTGATGGATAAGCAACATTCGCTATGTTCCTCCTCCCGGGCACGCGGTGGGGTTTTCATGGGGTGTCGGTCCCACCGTGTGCCACCTCGTTTTTTGAGGAGTTCAGTGTTGCTGAATGTAATACAGTGACCAATGTTGCGTTTAGTTCACACTTTTAGCAAGTAAATAATCGAATTACCCATGGGTACACGGTAGAGTTTTGTGCTTTTTTCACTCTACCGTGTACTTTTTTGCGATATAGCAGCACTTGTGGATGAAAATCAGGGACAGGGCAGACGCACGTACTCCGGCTGCCAAAAAGGTGCAAAATTCGTCGTTTCCAAATTTTGTGTCGATTTCCGAAAAGAAACAATCATATTTCCTTTTGTTTCGGCAAAGCTATGTTTGCGGAAAGAAAAAAGTCGTTCTCCACGGAAAGCGGCTTACTTTCCGGAGAGAACGAAAAAGGAGAGAGAATGTTATGAAGAGCAACAATCAGATCAACATCCCCGAAGCTCGTCAGGCTATGGACAACTTCAAGATGCAGGCTGCTCAGGAAGTGGGCGTGAACCTGACCAACGGCTACAACGGTCACCTGACCTCCCGCGAGGCCGGCGACCTCGGCGGCCAGATGGTCAAGAACAACTGTGCCACACGAACTATGAAATTTGACCGCCATAACCGTATTGCAATGGGGCATATCCAAACCGTGCAATACATAGCGACAATAATAACCTGAATAAAGAGCGACGGAGCCTAACCAGGCTCCGCCGCTCTTTATTTTGTGTCGCCCACTTGGATGCAGGTGGCTTGGTTTGACTATTCCTCTTTATGTGCCTGGATGTGGAGCTGGCTGGCGTAGACACTGGCTCCGGTGGCGAGTATGCCCTGAGTCAGGGCGGTAAAAAGTGCTGCAGCAGCATCTTGCATTGTGGCGATAGGGCTGGTAGCGACCACCCAAACGGCAGAGAGGATGATACCTGTGATCCCCAGTGCCAGCGGAATCCACTTGTCTGCCAGTTTGCTCTTTTTTAGACCTAAGCCGATTATGTACAATACCGGAACCAGAATCAGCAGCTCTGCCTTGATGTATTTTAGATAATCCATATTGTTCTCCTTTCTTAACGTAGCACCATACTCAGCAGCATAGAGATTAGGCCGCCTGCCAGGGCGGAAATGACCGCGGTACGGATCTGCTGCAAGCTCTGGCTGGGGACGCTTTTGATTTCGTCAATTTTCTGCTCATGCCGGGCAAGATGCTCATTTGCGTGTTTGAGTTCTGTGGTAAGCGTCACAAGGGTATCGTTCATGGAGCGGATTTCGGCCTGGACAGTTTTCATTTCCGCCATTTCACGCTCCAAAGTTTTGATGCGTTGCTCGTGCCGCTCCAGCATAACTTCGATTTCTTCCATGTGTCTGTTCGCTCCTTTCTTTGGTGTAAACAGACTATAACAAATAATGCGGACAGTTAATGTCCGCATTTGATATAAAAGTTTTGTTGCCCAGCTATCTCCGAGGCCGGTTTCGGAATCGTAATAGTAGCCACGGTAGCGGATGGGGTTGGCATGAGCAAGAGCGTAATTGGTAGTATCGCCGGAAATGGTGCAGTTACCCCAGGCATCGTAGATGTACTTGGCAACCAAAGTGCCATCCATATCGTAGATGCCGACCACATC